>JAOPWC010000048.1 GCA_025965895.1 Mycobacterium sp. | reverse complement strand
ACAGCGGGTCCGCAACACCTGTAGCCCCAGGCCGGCCGCCCGCTCGGCACAGTGCTCCAGCAACAGCGATTTACCGATTCCACTGGGGCCCTTGATCAAGACCGTCTGGCCGTGGCCACTTCGCGCCTCGAGGAGCAGCGCCGTGAGCTGCTCGAGCTCCGATTCACGTTCGAAGAATTCGGTCAAGCCCATTTCGGCTGGTCAGATGTATCGAATGGACAGCGATGCGCAATCACACTGTCGACCGGAGCCAACCTTTGATTAAGTCGGCCGACGCAATGGCGGGCACGCTCGACAACGCGAACAAGCCCCGGGGGCTGAACATTCATCGGGCCGTCAGCTCCGCGTCGCTCTCATAAACTGCGGCGCCGCCGAAATGCACCGGCTCAAAGGGTGCCATGCCTCGCCCAAGATTCATCAAAACCGTCCTAACGATCGCGACCGCTGACCCCGCCGTCGGTGCCGGCGTGGTGAAACACACCCCCGACGTCGTGAAAACCTCGCTCACCCCGACACCGGCGGCCGTTCTCCGTTGTCTGAATTGGCGATGTGCTTTTTTGTATCCGTTGGGAGTGCCCCGCTGAGCGGAGCCAGAGCCCGTCGGCGGTACTAACAGGGTTGCGCTGCACGCGGCCTAATCGCGCCCGTGGACCCACTGGTGCGACGCCCTGGTCCCTACCCGGGCGGGGCCCGGCCACCGGGGGCTATCTGACCCCTAGGCATGAAAACCAGGGCATACACGGGTGCGATGTGGGCTCTGGGCGAGGCACGCTCGGCGGCGTGATCAATTACCCAATAACTTCGACCAAGGCAGTTTGATGACAAGCACGCAGGCAAAAGACCGCAAACCCGAGCCGGCCACGATCTACGACCGGATCGGCGGGCACGAGGCGATCGAAGTCGTCGTCGAGGACTTCTACGTTCGTGTGCTTGCCGATGATCAACTGTCGGGCTTCTTCACCGGAACGAACATGAACCGCCTCAAGGGCAAACAGGTCGAGTTCTTCGCGGCCGCCCTCGGCGGGCCCGAGCCCTACACGGGCGCGCCGATGAGGCACGTGCATCAGGGCCGCGGCATCACCATGCACCACTTCAGCTTGGTAGCCGGGCACTTGGCCGACGCGCTCGCTGCCGCGGGGGTCCCGTCGGAGACGGTGACCGAAATACTCGCTGCCATCGCGCCGCTGGCGACCCAGATCGCGTCGGCGGAGGCGAAGGTCTGAGACGCTGACCAACGAGACGATCACCAGCAACGCCGATCGAGACAAGCTCCTGTCGCGTCCCCGGATGGAGTTCTTCCGGTCGGCGTTGCTTGACGGAACCGGGGTGGACTGGCAGGACCCGCGTAGGAAGCAGCCTCAGCATGATGTACGAGACCGACCTGGCGGGGTGAACGGAACCGCGCCGTTGCGCCCTACCAGTGGCTGTGCTCGGGGGACCGACGAGGGTCATACTTCTGTGGTGGCGCGAGACATGCCCGCCACCGCACGGGCGCTGCTCGGCCGCAACGCCGACCGTGCTGTGCTTGACCGGGTGCTCGATGGCGTGCGGGCGGGACGCGGTTGCGTGCTGGTGGTGCGCGGCGAGCCCGGAGTGGGGAAATCGGTCCTTCTCGACTACATCGCGGAGCAAGCGTCGGGGTGTCGGCTGGCCCGGGCTGCGGGCGTGGAGTGGGAGGCGGAGTTGATGCTTGCCGGCCTGCAGCAGCTGCTCGGGGCGTCGATGCTTGCGCGGTCAGAGCATCTTCCCGCTCCACAGCGAGATGCCCTCAGCGTCGCGCTCGGCTTGCAGCAAGGGCCGGCGCCGGACCGATTCCTGGTGGGCCTGGCTACCCTTGGCCTGCTGTCCGACCTCGCCGAGGAGCGTCCGCTGGTCTGCCTGATCGACGATGTGCAGTGGCTGGACCGGGCATCGACCCAAGTGCTGTCGTTTGTTGCGCGGCGCCTGGCGGCAGAGCGGATCGCGCTGGTGTTCGCTGTTCGCGAGCCGACTGCCACACAGGAACTCGACGGATTGCCCGAGCTTCTCATCGAGGGTGTCGGCGATCACGACGCGCGGCGGTTGCTGGCGTGGGCTGCGCCCGGACGTCTGGACCCGCAGGTGCGTGATCGGATCGTGGCCGAGACGCGAGGTAATCCCTTGGCCTTGTTGGAGTTACCGCGTAGCTTGACGCCGGCCCAGATGGCCGGCGGGTTCGGGCTTCCCGATGCGCAGACGCTGTCGGGCCGCATCGAACAGAGCTTCCTGCGGCGCGTCGAATCGCTTCCCGACGAGGCGCGGGAGCTGCTGTTCGTTGCGGCTGCGGAGCCCGTGGGCGACGTGACTTTGCTGCTGCGCGCGCTGGACAAACTCGGCATCGCTGCCGACACCGTGGTCCCGGCTGAGAACGCGGGGCTGATCGAGCTCGGTTCGCGTGTGCGCTTTCGGCACCCGCTCGTGCGCTCGGCGGCCTACCGAGCCGCTGCGCCCGAGACGCGCCGCCGCGGTCACGCCGCGCTCGCCGACGCCACCGATCCGCAGACCGACCCCGATCGGCGGGCCTGGCACCGTGCATGCGCAACCCCCGCTCCTGATGAGGCCGTGGCAGTCGAGCTCGAGCGCTGCGCGTCTCGCGCGCAGGCACGCGCGGGCCCGGAGGCGGCCGCAGCGTTTTTGCAGCGGGCTGCCGAGCTGACACCCGGCCCACGGCTCCGCGGCGAACGCGCAATGGCCGCCGCGCAGGCTAAGTTCGACGCCGGCGCGCCGGCAGCTGCGGAGGGGCTGCTGGCGATTGCGGCGATCTGCCCGCTCGAGGAGCTGGATCGCGCGCGAGTCGATCGCCTGCAGGCCCATATCGCGTTCGCGCGCACCCGTGGCGGTGATACACCCTTGCTGCTGAGCGCTGCGGCCAAACGCCTGGAACCGCTCGATGCCGACTTGTCGCGGGAGACGCATCTGGAGGCGCTGTGGGCGGCGGTGCGTGGCGGCCGCTTCGCCAAAGCCCAGGGCGTGGTGGAAGCGGCCGAGGCGGCGATGGCGCCGGTGCGGGGACGCTCGTCGCGCGCCATCGACCTGCTGCTCGACGGACTGATCGCACGCCTGGCGCGCGGCTACGCCGCGGCGCTGCCGCTAGTGGCGCGCGCGCTGGATGCTTTTCAGCACGAGGGCTTCCGCCGCGAGAACATCGACTGGTGCTGGCTTGCCTGCCATCTCGCGATGGACCTGTGGAATGAAGCGGCCTGCGCGAACATCGCTAGCGGGCTGAGGGTGGTCGCTCGTGAGCGCGGGGCGCTGACCGTTTTGCCATTCGCGCTCAACTACTCCGCCGCCCACCAGATCTTCGCCGGCAAGTTCGATCTAGCCGAGCAGCTCGTCAACGAAGCAGACCACATCACCACCGCGACCGGTAACGTCCCGATCGCGGACTTCTCGGTGCTGCTCGCGGCCTGGCGCGGCGACCGCGACAAGACTTACCAGTTGCGCGCGGCCGTCATCCCGGACGCGACAGCGCGCGGCGAAAGTTTCGCGGTCGAAGCCGCGGAGTGGGCAGCGGCAACGCTTCACATCGGTACGGGCGAATACGCCGACGCGGCGACCGCGGCGCAGCGTGCGTACGACCCGGATGGGCTGGGATTCAACACATGGGTGCTTCCTGAGCTCATCGAGGCGGCTGCGCGTAACGGCGATCCCGCCACTGCCAGGGCGGCATTCGAGGAACTGGTCGAACGTTCTTCGCTGAGCAGCACCGAGTGGGCGCGCGGCATCGAGGCCCGCTCGCATGCGCTGCTCACCGATGGACCGGAAGCCGAGGACCTCTACCGGGAGGCGATCGAGCAGCTTGGGCGTTCGCGCGTCGCCGTCCACCATGCCCGAGCGCAGCTGATCTACGGCGAGTGGCTTCGCCGTGAGCATCGCCGCATCGATGCGCGCGAGCAGCTTAAAGCGGCCTACGCCGCGTTCGACGCGATGGGTGCGGATGCATTCGCCGAGCGCGCGCAGCGCGAACTGCTGGCCACTGGCGAGACGGTGCGCAAGCGCACCGCCGATACCCACGAGGCGCTCACGCCGCAAGAAGCGCAGATCGCTCGCCTGGCTCACGATGGCCTCACGAACCCGCAGATCGGCGAGCAGCTCTTCCTCAGCCATCGCACCGTCGAATGGCATCTGGGCAAGGTTTTCACAAAGCTGGGCATCAGTTCCCGCAGGGAGCTTACAAAGGCGCTGCGCGGCTCGAACTCTGAGCCGGCGCCGCTGTGATGGCGCAAAGCGAGATCGTACAAGTTGTCCGGCGAGAATCCCTGGGCGGCCGGACATCCCACGAAGGGGTCTCTGCTTGGTCAATGTATGAGTTCCACTGAGGCAGTCTGACTTGCGGTGCCATAGATACTCTGGCCAAATTCTGGGTCCTTTTGGTCAGTACGATCTTGATCGGGCTCCCTGACTATTGAGTGTGGCGTCGGTGGCCGACGCCGGCGATCGGAGAGAGGGCACTGCATGAGCGAAAGCACCGCGGCGCGGCTGGGCGATGAAAAGTTCGTTTCCCTAACGACTTTCAAGCGCAACGGCGACGCCGCCGCCTCACCCATGTGGATCGTCCCGCCCGCCGCGACTCCGCCGTCCACCTGGTCGCGGACCTGCTGCTAAAACGCCCCGTGATCAACGCGCAGCTGCTCCAAGGCGAGCTGGGCATATCGACCGGCAACGCACGCCGCTACGTGGACCCACTCACCGATGCCGGCATCATCGCCGAGTTCACCGACCGCACCCGCAACCGTGCCTGGCGCGCCCCCGAGGTTCTGGGTGCGCTCGACGCATTCGCGGAACGGGCGGGGCGGCGCGGACTTTCCACGTGACCCCAGCTGCGGATCTGCCGGAGTGATGTGCGGATTCCGACACCTTAGCGAGAATCACCGTCCGACACGCCAATGAGAACACCGAAGTAAGACCAGTCGGGAAGCGACACATTGCGCGAGTTCCTACAGTGAGCGGCACTTGTCGGATCTCATCCAGCCGATTTGTGGGTTCTCATTTCCGATGTCATATTGCGGTTCTCTGACCTGCGGCGATGTAAGTTGTCTCACGTCGTGTCATCTGCGTTTTGTCTCAAACTCGTGTCATTTCTTCCCGGGACCGCGGATGGTGGCCCATCGATGACGCAGGTAGAGGCCGCTTCTCTGTTGACATGATATGGTCGATGACACGAAAGTGGGACTGGGACAAGGGTTTTGAGACCCGACAGGCGGCGTGTAGCTTCTCAAACTTCGTGTCATGTTGCGATGCTCTGAACTGCGCCTAAGCAAGTTTGTCTCACTGGATGTCATCTGGGATTTGTCTCAGATTCGTGTCATTTTTCGGAGCAGGCGGTTCTCGGTCGTCGCTGTCTCTGACGCCGCCAACACTGGCCTGGGCCTCGTAGGAAGGCTGCCCCTTCCGGCCGTGGCGCCTCGACCTCACCCGGTCCGGCCGGTGAAACCCGGCGCCGAGACAGCTTTCCGAGACGGATATTTGAGACACGATGACCTGCGAGAACCGCTGACGAGCCGGCTGTGAATGCGTTGTCTCAAATGTGGTCGATTTCGAGACCGTGTTGACGGAACCCACGCCGAGGCCCCGGCTCCCCGCCGCCAGGCCGTCCGCGAGGTGTTGGCCCCGATTCGGGGGCCCGGCGCAGCGCGGCCGGCCGCTCGTCGAACTGCATCGGGTTGGCGACCAGCTCGCGCTGGCTGCCGTCGGCGTCGGTGACCGGGGCGATGTGGCCGTTGGCGCGGAGGCTCACGTCCTGGCTCACCTCCCACGGATCCTGCACGGCCGCCCACTGCCCCTGCACCTCGGCCAGGGTCGCCCGCCAGTGGTCGAAATCCTCGTCCGTATCGGTGGGGGAATGCCTTGGCCACGTCGAAGGTCTGCCCGTGTTGACAGCTGTGGGATAATTAATTATGTTGACTAACTAACATGATTGATTCTGCAGCTAAGGACGTGAATTCCATGCCTCGTACCGAGAACGACACCTGGGACCTGGCCTCCAGTGTGGGAGCGACCGCGACGGGCGTGGCCGCCGCCCGCGCACTCGCCTCGCTCGGCGAGAGCC
>JAOPWC010000179.1 GCA_025965895.1 Mycobacterium sp. | reverse complement strand
CTAGTGACGCATGAACGGGGGCACATCGACGTCGTCGTCGTCATCACCGCCGATGCGCACCGTCGCGCCGTTGGTGTGAGCCGGCACGCTCGCCGCGTCAGCCGGTTCGAACAGCGTCGTCGTCACCTGTCCCGCGCGTCCGGACGCCACCCGCGCCCCCGCGGCGGCAACCGGCTTGCGGCTAGGACTGCCCGCGTCGAAGCCTGCGGCGATCACGGTGACACGGACCTCATCGCCCAGCGAGTCGTCGATCACGGTGCCGAAGATGATATTCGCCTCGGGATGGGCGGCCTCTTGCACGAGCGACGCCGCCTCGTTGATCTCGAACAGACCCAGATCGCTGCCGCCCGCAATCGACATCAGCACGCCCTGCGCGCCCTCCATCGACGCCTCCAGCAGGGGCGAGTTGATCGCGATCTCGGCGGCCTTGAGCGACCGGCCGTCCCCGCGTGCCGCGCCGATACCCATCAGCGCGGTGCCCGCACCCGACATGATGCCCTTGACGTCGGCGAAGTCGACGTTGATCAGGCCGGGCGTCGTGATCAGGTCGGTGATTCCTTGCACGCCGTTGAGCAGGACCTCGTCGGCGCTGCGAAACGCGTCCATCAGCGAGACGGCTGCGTCGCCCATCTGCAGCAGCCGGTCGTTGGGGATCACGATCAGGGTGTCGCAGCTTTCCCGCAGCGAGGTGATCCCTGTCTCGGCCTGGGTGCTGCGGCGCTTACCCTCGAACGAGAACGGCCGGGTCACCACGCCGACGGTCAACGCCCCGAGCTTGCGGGCGATGCTGGCCACCACGGGCGCGCCGCCGGTGCCGGTACCGCCGCCCTCGCCTGCGGTGACGAAGACCATGTCGGCGCCGCGGAGCAGCTCCTCGATCTCGTCCTTGGCGTCCTCGGCGGCCTTGCGCCCGACCTCGGGGTCGGCGCCGGCACCCAGCCCTCGGGTGGAATCGCGGCCCACGTCGAGTTTGACGTCGGCATCGCTCATCAGCAGCGCTTGCGCGTCGGTGTTGATGGCGATGAACTCCACGCCCTTGAGCCCTTGCTCGATCATCCGGTTCACGGCGTTCACACCGCCACCGCCGATGCCGACGACTTTGATGACGGCGAGATAGTTGTGCGGGGGGGTCATCGGTCGCCTTCCTCCGTGGCTGTCGTCTGGTGCGGGCCCCTTCGGCAAAGTCTCAACCTCAACGAGAGGCTTAGAGTTATGTCAAGTAGTTCCGCGCAACCAGAACGGTATGGCGGCCCCGCGTGCTAACCATGCAGGCGCGCCGACGCGCGCGTCAGGAATTTGGGTGTTTTTCGCGTCCGCGCGCTACTTGACCGTTGGCAAATCCGGGCTGGATAGGTCGTAGGTGTGGCCCGGCTGGGTCAGCAGCGCCCCCAGCTTCTCGGCCTTCTCATCCGTGCGGTCCGTTGTTCCCCACACCACGACGCGCCCGTCGGTGAGGGTAAGCGTGATGGAGGCGACCGACGGCGCGGCGACCCTGCCCACCTGGCCGGCGACCTCGGGACGCAGCGCGGTCAGCACCGCAAGCGCCGCCTTCGTCGGCGGGTCGCTCGGGCCCGGGTTGTCGACGTCGATATACGGCAGCCCTTGCGGTGGCGGCGCAGTCGCGAAGTCGACGCCGTCGCGGTCGAACAGGTGCGGGCCGTCCGGGTAGTCCTTGACGGCGACCGGCATGCGCTCGACGATCGTCACCCGCAGGGACGAGGGATACTCGCGCTGCACCCGCACGCTCGCCACGCGGCGGATCGTTGCGACGCTGTCGGCCACCTTGTCGGTGTTCACCTGCAGCAGCGGCATGCCTGGCTGCACCGCAACGGCTGCCACGACGTCGTCACGGGGGACAGCTTGGATTCCCTCGATGACGATGTTGCGGGCCGACATCAGCGGTGTGAAGTACAGCACCAGGCCGAGACCGACGGCGGCGGCGGACAACAGCACGGCCCACGTCAGCAGCTTCAGGCCCCGAACCACGCCCTGTGCGACAGGTTTCGGCTCACCCGAGGCGCCGACCAGCCGGCGCTTGGCCTCGCGACGCGCCTCTTCGATGCCGCGGGCGCGCTCCTGGGCGGCGCGCCGTTCGGCCCGTTCGCGACGGGCACGCCGCCGCGGTCCCTCGGAGTCGGTCTGTCCCTCCCCAGCGGGAGGTAGCCCCTGGGGCTCGGCTTGCGGGTCGGCGTCAGGGGCCTCCACGTCTCCCACGGGTTCGGTCATCGCCGCATCACCCCTGAGCGGCCCGGGGCGCTGCGATTGGCCTTGATCTGTAGCGAGTCGAGGATCTCCTTGCCGAGCATCGTGACATCGCCGGCGCCCATCGTGATGACCACGTCACCGGGGGCAGCCACGTCCGCCACCCGGTCGGCCACCGCGGAGAAGTCGGGCACGTAGTGCGCCGGGGCACTGACGTGTTCGGCCACGGTCGCGCCGCTCACCCCGGCGAGCGGCGCTTCGCGTGCGCCGTAAACGTCGAGCACGAAGACCTCGTCGGCGTCGTTGAGGGCGTGGCCGAACTGCTCAGCGAAAGCCACTGTGCGCGAATACAAATGTGGCTGGAACACCGCGATCGCACGGCCGCCGCCGGCCTGGTCCAACACGGCGCGTACTGCGGCTAGCGTGGCACGCAGCTCAGTGGGGTGGTGCGCGTAGTCGTCGTACACCCGCACCGAGTCGGCGACACCGACCAGTTCGAAACGCCGCCGAACCCCTTCGAAGCCGGCCAGCCCGTCGAGCACGCACTCCGGCTCGGCTCCGGCCGCAACCGCGGCCAGCAGCGCGCCGAGCGCGTTGAGCGCCATGTGGCGGCCGGGCACCGCCAGCCGCATCACCCGCGGCAGCGATTCACCGGCCAGCTGGAGGTGCGCCACCGCGCCCGTGCCCTGCTGCTCCCAACTCAGCAGCGCACCCGCGAGGTCGTCCGCTGCGCGTCCGAGAGGCTCGTCGCGGTGGTCCTTCCTGCTCCCGTAACGCAGCACCCGAACGCCGCGGGCGCCGGCGCGGTCGGCCAGGCCCGCGGAACCGGAGTCGTCGACGCACACCACCAGCGTGCCGTCGGGCGCCAATCGATCGGCGAAGTCGTCGAACACCGCGGTGTAGGCCTGCGTGCTGCCGAAGAAGTCCAGGTGGTCCGCCTCAATATTGGTGACGACCGCGACATTGGGTGAGTATTCGAGCAGCGAGCCGTCGCTTTCGTCGGCCTCGGCGACGAAGTAGTGGCCGCTGCCGTGGTGCGCGTTGGTGCCGGCCTCCCCCAGCTCGCCGCCCACGGCGAACGACGGGTCAAGGCCGCAGTGCTGCAGCGCGACGATCAGCATCGACGTGGTGGATGTCTTGCCGTGCGTGCCGGTGACCATCAGCGTGCGATAGCCCGCCATCAGCATGGCCAGCACGGCGGGCCGCAGCGCGACCGGAACGCCGCGCCGACGCGCCTCCACCAGCTCAGGGTTGGTCTTCGGGATCGCGGCGTGGGTCGTGATCACCGTTGTCGGGCCGCCGGGCAGCAGGTCCAGCGCCGACGGGTCGTGGCCGATCCGGATGACCGCGCCACGGGCCCGCAGCGCCAGCACGCCGCGAGACTCCTTGGCGTCCGAACCGGACACCAGCGCGCCCCGGTCAAGCAGGATGCGGGCGATCCCGGACATGCCCGCCCCGCCGACGCCGACCATGTGCACCCGCTGCAGGGTGGCGGGCAGCGGCTGCGGGATCACCGCGAGCTCCGTGCCCGGCGCGCGACCTCCAGCGCGACCTCGGCGACCCGTTGCGCGGCGTCGCGATGGCCGGCCAGCGCCGCCGCGGCAGTCATCGCCGCCATCCTGGGCGCATCGGTCAGCAGGCCGATCACGGTTTTGGCGATGAACGCCGGCGTCAGCTCCTCGTCATCGACGAGCAGCCCACCACCGGCATTGACCACCGGCAGCGCGTTGAGCCGCTGCTCACCGTTTCCGATCGGCAGCGGCACGTAGGCCGCAGGCAGGCCGACCGCCGACACCTCGGCGACCGTCATCGCCCCGGACCGGCAGATCGCCAGGTCAGCGGCAGCGTAAGCCAGGTCCATCCGGTTCAGGTACGGCACCGCCACATAGGGCGGGTCGCCGTTGGCCGGCTCGCGCAGGTCGAGAGTGTTCTTCGGCCCGTGCGCGTGCAACACCGAAATACCGGCAACGGCAAGGTCTTTCGCGGCCGCAGCGACCGTCTTGTTGATCGACTGGGCGCCCTGCGACCCGCCGAACACCAGCAGCACCAGCGCGTCGTCGGCGAATCCGAAGTGCGCCCGGGCGGCGCCACGCAGTGCCATCCGGTCCAGGGTGGTGATCGCCGAGCGCACCGGCACGCCGACCACCTCGGCGCGGGGCAGGCCGGGGTCGGGCACCGCCGACAGGATGCGCAGCGCAGACCAGGCGCCGACGCGGTTGGCGATTCCGGCGCTGGCGTTGGCCTCGTGAATCACCACCGGCACCCGCCGTCGCCGCGGTCCGCCGCGCGCCGCGATGTAGGCGGGCAGCGCGACGTAGCCGCCGAACCCGACGACGACGTCGGCCTCCACCGCGTCCAGCACCGCCCGGGTTTGTTTCACCGCGCGCCCGACCCGCACCGGCAGCCGGAGCAGGTCGCCGGTGGGTCTGCGAGGCAGCGGCACCGGGGTGATCAACTCGAGGTGATATCCGCGTTCGGGAACCAGCCGGGTCTCGAGCCCACGGGCAGTGCCAAGCGCGGTGATTTTGACATCCGCGTCCAACTGGGTCAGCGCGTCAGCCACCGCCATCGCGGGTTCCACATGGCCGGCTGTGCCGCCACCAGCGAGAACCACGGATATCGAGCTGTTCACCCGTAACGTTGACCTTCCAGAACGCGTGCACGTCCACCCGCGCCGGAAGCGGTGCGACGCCGGCCGGCAGGAGGCTGGCCGACTCCATGATGCCTTGACCGCCGAGCGGCCTTGGCGGGCACCTTGGTCTTCGCCCGTGCGCGCGGGGGTTTGCGCTGCGGCTTGGCGACCGGCTTGGACGCCGCCGGCCGCGATCGCAGCCTGTCCCGCAGCACCTCAGTTCGGGTGGGCGAATACTGCTCGGGCAGTGGCAGCCGCAGCAGCCGGTTGACGCGGTCGTCGCGCCCGGCACGCAGCGCGGCCACCGCCTCAGGCTCGTGACGGGCCGCGTTGGCGATCATGCCGACCATCAAAAGCGTTGTGGCCGTTGCTGTTCCGCCCGCGGATATCAGCGGCAGCTGCAGGCCGGTGATGGGCAGCAGCCCGATCACATAGCCGACATTGATGAACGCCTGACCGAGCACCCACAGCGTGGTCGTCGCGGTCAGCAGGCGCAGGAACGGATCGGCGGAGCGTCGGGCCACCCGCATCCCGGTGTAGGCGAACAGGCCGAACAAGCACAGCGTCCCGAGCGCGCCGACTAAGCCGAGTTCCTCGCCGATGATCGCGAAGATGAAGTCGTTGTGGGCATTGGGCAGGTAATTCCACTTCGCGGTGCCCTGCCCGAGGCCGTCGCCGAAGATCCCGCCGTTTGCCAACGCAAACTTGGCCTGTCGGGCCTGGTAGCCGGAATCCTGCGGGTCCGCGCCGGGGTGGAGCCACGACCGCACCCGGTCGGACCGGTAGCCCTCGGACACCGCGAGGATGGCAGCGGCGACGACCGCGGCGAACAGTGAGCTCAAGAACACCCGTAGCGGCAGGCCGCCGTACCAGAGCAGGCCCAGCAGGATGATCGCCAGCGACACGGTCTGGCCGAGGTCGGGCTGGGCGACGATCAGGCCGAGCGCGATGACCGCGGCGGGCACCAGCGGGATCAGCATCTCGCGCAGCGACGCCCGCTCCATGCGCCGTGAGGCCAGCAGATGCGCCCCCCAGATCGCGAACGCGATCTTCGCCAGCTCCGACGGCTGCATCGAGAAACCCGCGATCACGAACCAGCCACGAGACCCGTTGGCTTCCTTGCCGATTCCGGGGATCAGCACAAGGACGAGCATCACGATGGTCAGCGCGAACCCGGCGAACGCCGTCTGACGCATCACCCGCACCGGGACCCGCAGAGCGAGGTAGAACGCGATAAGCCCGACCACGGTCCAGAGCACCTGGCGCCCAAAGATCGCCCACGGGGATCCGTCCTGGTCGTAGGAGTGCACGCCCGACGCTGACAGCACCATGATCAGCCCCAGAGACGTGAGCAGCGCGGCGACGGCGATGACGAGGTGAAACGATGTCATCGGCCGGCCCAGCCAGGCCCGCACCCGGGTGCGTGGCCCGCGGCGGGGGGCGGGCGGAGGCGCATCTGCAGTTGCGGCGCCCGCGTGTTGGACGGCGGCGGTGTGTTCCATGGCGCCGGTTTGCTCCGGCGCTTCGGCAGGTTCGGCCTTCGGGAGTCCGGGGCCTGCGGTGTCGTCTGCCCGGTGCAACAGCCGGGTCAGGGGATTGCGCATCGGCGACTACCTGGCGCTGGCACGCACCGCCGCAGCGAACGCGTCGCCCCGGTCGGCGTAACCGGTGAATTGGTCGAACGACGCCCCGGCCGGGGCCAGCAGCACGGTGTCACCAGGGCGCGCCAGACCCTGCGCGACGTCGATGACCTCGGCCATCACTCGGTCGCCGACCGTCCCGCTGGCCACATTGACCATACGAGTCACACCAGCCACAGAAGACTCATCAGTCTCTTGCACCACAGCATCCTCTCGCGTCACAACCGTGACGACGGGGACATCTGGGGCGTGTCGCGCTAACGCGTTCGCGACCGCACCGCGGTCCCGGCCGATCAGCACGGCTGCGACCAGGTGATTCGCTATCCGGGCGACCGTCTCGTCCACCGATGCGCCCTTCAGCAAGCCGCCGGCGACCCAGATCACCCGGGGGTATGCGGCGATCGACGCCTGTGCGGCGTGCGGGTTGGTGGCCTTGGAGTCGTCGACGTAGGCAACACCGTCCACCACGGCGACAAGTTCCGCGCGGTGCCGCCCGACGTGAAACGACGCCAGCGCCTCGGCGATCGCGTCGGGCGGCACGTCGACGGCACGGGCCACGGCGGCGGCGGCAAGTGCGTCGAGCACGCCGACCGGGCCGGCAACCGGGATCCCCGACACGGGCGCCAGCGCCAGGTCGTCGGCAAACGCCCGGTCGACCAACATCCCGTCTTTCACCCCCAACTCCCCCGCCTCCGGCTCGCCGAGCCGGAAACCCACCTGCACCGGCGCGAGGGCGTCGTGGAGCAGCCGCGCGGCGACGGGGTCGTCGACGCCGGCCACCGCGACCCGGCCGGTGAGCGCCCGTGCCTTGGCCTGGGCGTAGGCGGCGAACGAGCCGTGCCAGTCCAGGTGGTCTTCGGCGACATTGAGTACCACACCGGCCTCGGGCCGTAGCGACGGCGCCCAATGCAGCTGGAAACTGGACAGCTCAACGGCCAGCAGCTCGGCCGGCTGGTCCAGCACGCCGAGCACCGGAGCACCGATGTTGCCGCACAACACACTGCGCCGGCCGCCCGCCACCAGCATCGCGTGCAGCATCGACGTCGTCGTGGTCTTGCCGTTGGTGCCGGTGATCACAAGCCAGCGCCGCGGTGGCCCGTACCGTCCGGAGGCATCCAACCGCCACGCCAGCTCGACGTCGCCCCACACCGGAACCTCGGCCGCCGCGGCCACCACCAGCACTGGGGCGGTCGGCGGGAAACCGGGGCTGGTGACGACGAGATCGAACTCGGCGATTCGGGCCGCGGCCTCAGTCGGTGTCAGCACCGCCGTGTGCTGATACTCCCGCAGCGCGGTGGGATCGTCGTCGCACACCGTGACGACTGCGCCCAGCGGCGCCAGCGCCGCGATCACCGCCCGCCCGGTGACACGGGCACCGGCCACCAGCACGTGCTTGCCTGGGAGCAGCGGCGGGTTCCCGTGGCCTGCCATCTCAGTCACCGATCACGGCGAGCCACTCACCGTAGAACAGCGCCACCCCCAGCCCGCAGGCGATGGCGGTCAGCAGCCAGAACCGGATGATCACCGTTGTCTCCGCCCAGCCCACAAGCTCGAAGTGATGGTGGAACGGCGCCATGCGGAACACGCGCCGACCCGTGGTGCGGAAAGCCAGGATCTGCACGACCACCGACGTGATCTCGGCGACGAACAGGGCGCCGAGCACTACGGCCAAAATCTCGGTGCGGCTGGTGACCGACAGCCCGGCGATGATGCCGCCGAGGGCCAGTGAGCCGGTGTCACCCATGAAGATCTTGGCCGGCGCGGCGTTCCACCACAGAAAGCCGACGCAGGCGCCGGCGGTGGCCGCGGCGATCAACGCGAGATCCAGCGGATCGCGCACGTTGTAGCAGCCCAGGCCGGGGGCGGTCGAGCAGGCGTTGCGGTACTGCCAGAACGTGATGATGACGTACGCGGCGGTCACCATCGCCATACAACCTGCGGCCAGCCCGTCCAGGCCGTCGGTGAAGTTGACCGCGTTGGACCAGGCGCTGACCAGCACCACGCAGAACATCACGAACAGCGCGGGCGCGAGCGTGACGGTGGCGATTTCGCGCACGTACGACAGCTGCGCGCCGGCCGGGGTCAGCCCGTCGGAGTTGCGGAACCGCAGAACAAGCACGCCGAACGCCACCGCGGCGAGAATCTGGCCCACCGCCTTGGCGGTCTTGTTCAGGCCGAGGTTGCGCGCCTTGCGGATCTTGATCATGTCGTCGACGAACCCGACGGTGCCGAGCGCGGTCGCGAGCCCGAGTACCAGCAGCCCGGAGGCTGACGGGCCGTCGGCGTGAAACGCGATGCCGACGAGGTGGGTGCCGAGGTAGCCCGCCCAGATGCCGGCGACAATTGCGACGCCGCCCATCGACGGGGTGCCGCGCTTGGTCTTATGGCTGGGCGGCCCGTCGGCGCGGATTTCGTGGCCGAAGCCCTGCCGGGTGAACAGGCTGATCAGCGCCGGGGTCACCAGGATCGACACCATCAGCGCGATGCCGACGGCGATGAGTATTTGCCTCATGCGGTGGGGGCTCCGCCTCCTGCTCTTCGCGCGCGCGGCTCAGCGTCGGTCAACGCCTCGGCAAGTTCGCCGAGGCCGGCAGAGTTCGACGCCTTGACAAGAACCACGTCGTCGGCGCCCAATTCGGCAGCCAGCAGGGCCAGCGCGGCGTCGGCATCGGCAACCATGGTCGCCTCGCCCCCCCACGACCCCTCCATGACCGCTCCGTGCTGCATGGCGCGCATTGACCTCCCGGTTCCCACGACGATGAGTCGTGACACATCTAATCGCACGGCCAGGCGGCCGATGCGGTCGTGCTCGGTAATCGCGTCGTCGCCGAGCTCGGCCATCTCGCCGAGCACTGCCCAGCTGCGGCGGCGGCCGCCGTGCTGAGCCATCCAGGCCAATGCCTTCAACCCGGCCCGCATCGAGTCGGGATTGGCGTTGTACGCGTCGTTGATCACGGTGACGCCGTCGGGCCGGGTGGTCACCTGCATGCGGTGCCGCGACACCGGTGCCGCTGCGGCGAGTGCGCCCGCGACCAGCTCTCCGCTGGCCCCGCATTCCAACGCGACCGCCGCCGCGCACAGCGCATTCGTGACCTGGTGGTCGCCGTGAACGGCCAGGCTGACGGACACCTCGAGGTCGCCGGCATGCATCGTGAAGCTGGGTCGGGCCAGCTCATCGAGCCGCACCCCGCCGGCCCAGATGTCCTCTCGGTGAGAGCGGCTCACCCGCACCACTCTTGCGGCGGTCTTGTCGGCCATCGCGGCAACGGCCGCATCGTCGGCATTGAGAATCACCGCTCCGGATGATGACACAGCCTGCGGGAGTTCGGCTTTCGTTGTCGCGATCGCTTCCCGCGAGCCGAACTCGCCGAGGTGAGCGGTGCCGACGTTGAGCACGACGGCTATCGACGGCGGGGCGATGGCCGCCAGGGCCGCGATGTTGCCGGGCCGGCGCGCCGACATCTCGAGCACCAGGAAGTCGGTGTCAGGGGTCGCCCGCAATACGGTCCAAGGGTGGCCGAGCTCGTTGTTGAACGAGCCGGGCGGTGCCACTACCTCGCCCAGCGGCGCCAGCACCGCGGCGATCAGGTCCTTGGTCGACGTCTTGCCCGATGACCCGGTGATCCCGATGATCGTCAGCCCGCCGGCCACTAGTTCGGCGGCGACGGCCGCCGCCAGCTTCGCCAGCGCGGCGAGCACCGCGGCACCGGAGCCGTCCGTGTCGGGCTCGAGCACGCCGGCGCCGGTGTCGACGTCTCCCAGTGGCTCGACGACGATCGCTGGCACCCCGACCGGCCGGGCGGCCAGCACCGCAACGGCGCCCGCCTCGACGGCCGCTGCCGCATGGTCGTGACCGTCGGCCCGCGCGCCGGGCAGCGCCAGGAACAGCCCGCCGGGGGTGATCTTGCGGGAGTCGAACTCGACCGTTCCGGTGATGTGCAGCCGCGCGGCGTCGGCGGCCGAGATGTCGCTCAGCCCTCCGCCGACGATCTCGGCGACCTGGGCGACGGTCAGGTCGATCACGCGCCGGACCGTATCGCGGTCAGTGCCGCGGCCAGCTCGGCGCGGTCGTCGAACGGCCGAGTGACGCCGGCCGCGGTCTGCCCGGTCTCGTGGCCCTTGCCCGCGATCAGCACGACGTCGCCGGGACGGGCCCAGCCGACGGCACGGTCGATGGCAGCCCGTCGGTCTCCCACCTCGACGACGTCGGCCCGACCGCCGGAACCGGCGGTCCCGGTGAGGATCGCGGCGCGGATCGCGGCGGGGTCCTCATCGCGCGGGTTGTCGTCGGTGATCACCACCAGGTCGGCCAGCTCCGCGGCGATCCGGCCCATCGTCGCCCTTTTGCCGGGGTCGCGGTTTCCGCCGGCGCCGAACACCACCGCCAGCCGGCCACTGCTTTGTGCGCGCAGCGTTTCCAGGACGGCCTGCAGCGCGCCCGGCTTGTGCGCGTAGTCGACCAGCGCCAGGAAGCCCTGCCCACGGTCGACGGCCTCGAGCCGGCCCGGCACCTGCGCGTCTCGCATGGCGGAGGCCCCCTGCTCGGGCGTCACGCCGACCGCGTCCAGAATCGCGACGGCCAGAAGGGCGTTGGCGATGTTGTAGTCCCCTGGCAGGCCGATCGATAGGTCGTGCCGCCCGCCGCGGGGGTCGATTGCGACGAAATCTTGTGCCCCGCCGGAGACAGGGTGCGGGTCTACCGCCCGCCAGGCGGCATCGTGGCCCGCCGCGCTCACCGTGACCGGTTCGGTTGCCAGAGAGGCCATTTCGGCTCCGGCCGCGTCGTCGACGCAGATCACCGCGGTGCCGGCACGCAGTGCGGAGTTTGGGTCGAACAACCGCGCTTTGGCGTCGAAGTAGTCGCCCATCGTCGGATGGAAGTCGAGGTGGTCGCGCGACAGGTTGGTGAAGCCGGCGACGGCGTACCGCGTGCCGTCGACCCGGCCCAGCGCCAGCGCGTGACTGGACACCTCCATCACCACGGTGTCGACGCCGTGGTCGACCATTACCGCCAGCAGCGCCTGCAGCTCGGGGGCTTCGGGCGTGGTCAGCGCGCTGGGCTGGTCGACTCCATCGATACGGATGCCAACCGTGCCGATCAATCCTGCGCGCCGTCCCGCTGCCCGAAGGCCGGCCTCCACCAGGTAAGTGGTCGTGGTCTTGCCCGACGTGCCGGTGACGCCCACGAGGCTGAGCTTCGCCGACGGGTCCCCATACACTGCCGCAGCCGCCGCGCCGAGCACGTCGCGCGGCGCCGGATGCAGCAGCACCGGAATCCCGCTGATGGGGGGAAGCGCCATGGTCCCGGCCGCGTCGGTGAGGATCGCTACCGCGCCGCCCGCGATCGCCTGCGCGGCGAAGCGTGCGCCGTGGGTGCGGGTTCCGGGCAGGGCGGCGAACAGGTCGCCGGGCAGCGCGTCCTGCGCCCGCAAAGTCACACCGGTCACGGTGATCGCAGGCAGCTCGGTCCTGTCAGCGGGCGCGGCGCCGATGCCCGCGGCCAGTACCCCCAGCCGCAGGCCCGCGGGCGACGCGGGCCGCAGGGTCACCGACACCCCTGATCACCTCCGTCCGGCTCCTTGGCGATGACACACTACCGGCCGGGTCCTGGCTTATCAGCGGCTGATCAGGTCGCTTGCAGCGTCAGCGCCGGTCCGGGATCCGGCGAGAGCGGGATGTTCTCGCGCTGCAGCAGCCAGGACGCGATGTTGTGGAACAGCGGTGCGGCCGACGAGCCCGGCTTTCCGTCGGCGGCGCGCTGCGGATTGTCCATCATGATCCCGACGACGTAGCGCGGATCGTCTGTAGTGGCCACGCCGGCGAACGTGATCCAGTAGACGTTGTCGAAATAGCAGCCGCAGCCGGGGTTGATCTGCTGTGCGGTGCCCGTCTTGCCCGAGATCTGGTAGCCGTCGACCGCCGCCTGTGGGCCGGTCCCCTGCTGGTAGCCCATCGGGTCGCGCTGCACGACGGCGCGCAGCATGTTCCGCACCGTCTGCGCCGTCTGCGGGGACACCACCCGGATCCCTTCGGGGCGTCGCTCTTCGGTGCGTTTTCCGTCGGCGGTGGTGATCGATTTGATGATGCGCGGCGGAATGCGCAGGCCGTCGTTGGCGATGGTCTGGTACATCCCTGTCATCTGGAGCAGGGTCATCGAAAGCCCTTGGCCGATGGGCAGGTTGGAGAACGTGCTGCCCGACCACTGGTCGATCGGGGGTACCAGTCCCGAGCTTTCGCCGGGCAGTCCCACGCCGGTGCGCTGGCCGAGCCCGAACTTGGTCAGCATGTCGGCGTAGCGCTCCGGGCCCACCCGCTGTGCCAGCATCAATGTGCCGACGTTGGAGGACTTTCCGAACACTCCTGTGGTCGTGTAGGGCATCACACCGTGGTTCCAGGCGTCGTGGACGTTGACGCCGCCCATGTTGATCGAGCCGGGCACGGACAACACCTCGTCGGGGTTGGACAGCCCGAATTCGATGATCGAAGATGCGGTCACGATCTTGTTGACCGATCCGGGCTCGAAAGGCGACGACACCGTCAGGTTCCCCAGCTGCTTGTCGCCTTGTCGGCCGATGTCCTGGGAGGGGTCGAAGGTGTTGTCGTTGGCCATCGCCAGCACCTCAGCCGTCGCGGCGTCAAGCACCACGGCGGAGACGTTTCGCGCCCCGGACAGATCCTTGGCCTGCTGTACCTGCTGCTGCACGTAGAACTGGATGTCGTCGTCAAGGGTCAGCTCGGCGGTGGCGCCGTTGACCGCGTCGTGGCGGTTGCGGTAGCTGCCCGGAATCACCACGCCGTCGGAGCCCCGGTCATAGGTGACAGCGCCGTCGGTGCCGGCCAGAACGCCGTCGAGCGCATCCTCGAGCCCGAGCAACCCGTGGCCATCCCAGTCGATGCCACCGACGATGTTGGCGGCCAGTGAACCACCCGGGTACTGGCGCAGATCCTGACGTTCGGCGCCGACCTCCGGGAACTTTGTGGTGATCGCCGTCGCAATCGCGGGGTCCACGGCACGCGCCAGGTAGACGAACGTCTCATTGCTCTGCAGCTTCTTGAGCGCCGTAGGGAAGTCGGGATGATTGCCCAGCCGCGACGCCACCTCGGCGGCGATGTCGTGCAGCCGCTGCTGCGGATCCGGCGCGTCGGGGTTCTTCTGCTTCGCGTCGGCAAGTTGCTTGCCGATCTTGACCGGCTGGAAGGTCAGCGCACGGGCCTCGATCGTGAACGCGAGTTTGTGGCCATTACGGTCGATGATGCTGCCGCGCACCGCCTTTTCGATGTCGGTGACCTTCAGCTGGCCGGCGGCTTCTGCCCGCAGGCCTGCGGCCCTCGGCACCTGCAGGTTGAACAACTGCGCGGCCGCGACGATCAGCACCACGAAGATGACGGCGTTGCCCGCGCGGTGCCGACCGGCGAAGGACGCCCCTGGTGCGGTGGCTTCCACGATCGGGCGCGTGCGACGGGCGCGCGCCGAGCGGCCGCCCTGATGCTCCTGCGTTGCCGGGCGCTTGCCTGCCGCCCCCCGGCCACCGCGCCGCGCGGGTCGTCCCCGGCCATCCCGGGAACGATCGCCGCGGCTCACGTCGGCGGACCGGCTGTCTGGGGTGCCACGCCGGTGAATTGTTCTCCCCCGACGGGCGGAGTCGGCGGATTTGTCGGTTGCGGCGCGTCGGGTGGCGGCAGGGCTTGGACAGGCGCCGGGGCCTGGTCGGGGACGGGACCCGGCGCCGCGCCCGGCGCCTGCACGGGGACGGGACCCGGCGCCGCGCCCGGCGCCTGGACGGCGTCGGGCGCGGGGGTGCGGACCATCACCTCCGGCCCCGCCGGTGCGGCTGGCGGCGTGGCCCCCGGCGCGGCGGGCGGCGTGGCCCCCGGTGCGGGAAGCCGGACGGGCACCTCCGTGCGATTCACCGGCTTCGGAGCCGGCGTCGGATCGGGCAGCTTGCTGTTCAGCGGAGGCGGTGGCGCGCCTGCCGCCGGCTTGGGCTGGCCGACGACAATCCAGTTTCCGGCGGGGTCCTGCACGAGGTGTGCGGTGTCCCGGGACGGGATCATGCCGAGGCTGCGGGCGGCTTCGGCGAGCGCGGGCGCCGACTGCGCCTCCAGCACGTCGCGCTCAAGCGATTCCTTCTGCTGGCTCAGCGCGCGCGTGGTCCCCCGGGCGGTGCTGAGCTGATACGAACGTTCGGCGGAGTCGGTCGACAGCCACAGCGTGGCGCCGAGCCCGAGACCTAGCGAGCCGATCACCAGAACCACGAACGGCACCTTCGCCGCCAACGTCTGCGGCCGCAGGTCCATCGTCGCCAACTTCGCGATGATCCGCTCGCGCAAAGGAGCCCGTATCGCCCTCGGCGCCTTGGCCTTTCGTGCCTTTGCTCTAGCCTTGGCCTGACTCGTGCTGGTGGGCCGGGCCGGGCGGCGGACCGGAGTGGTCTGCGGGGCAGAGCGCACGGGCCGTGTGTCGCGCTCTTGTGCGCCCTTGGCCCGCGGTGCCCGCCGTGTGCGGCTCGGCGGTTCCGCAGTCCGACGCGCAACCGGGCGGCCGGCGCGATCGTGCCGGTCCGGCCGTCGCCTTTCCGGATCACGGCGCCGGTCGGCGTGGCGGCGCGTATCGCGGTTGGTCTTCATCAATCACCCTCCCTGGCAACCTTTTCCACCGCCCGCAGCCGTACCGCTGCACTGCGTGGGTTGTGCCGCACCTCGTCGGGACCGGCCTGCTCAGCGCCGCGGGTGAGCGCGACGAACTCCGGTTCATGGCCTGGCAGTTCGACCGGGAGGCCGGGCGGCGTCCGCGATGCCACCGCGGACGCGAACTGGTTCTTCACGATCCGGTCTTCCAGTGACTGGTAGGCCATCACGACGATCCGGCCGCCCGGTACGAGCGCGGCCATCGCGGCCGGCAGCGCGGCCCGCAGCGAGTCGAGTTCGCTGTTGACGGCGATGCGCAGAGCCTGGAACGTCCGCTTGGCCGGGTGGCCTCCACTGCGCCGGGCCGGCGCCGGAATCGTCTCGTACAGCAGCTCCACGAGTTCTCCAGTGCGGCTGAACGGCTTTCTCGCGCGACGCCGCACCACCTGGGCGGCGATGCGACGCGCGAAGCGCTCTTCACCGAACCGCCGCAGGATGTCGGTGAGTGCCGCCTCGTCGTAGGTGTTCACGATGTCGGCCGCGGTCACCGTCGCGTCAGAGTCCATCCTCATGTCCAGCGGCGCATCGGTTGCGTAGGAGAAGCCGCGCTCGGGCCGATCCAGCTGCATCGATGACACTCCGAGGTCGAACAGCACGCCATCGACGGATCCGGTCGCGTCGTATCCGCATTGCCCCAGGGCCTCCGCTATCCGGTCGAAGCGCGTCTTCACCACCACTGCACGGTCCCCGAATGGCGACAGCCGCTCCCCCGCGGTCCGCAGCGCGTCGCGGTCACGGTCCATGCCGATCACACGCAACCCGGGCAGTTCGGCCAGGAGCCTCTCGGCGTGCCCACCCGCGCCGAGCGTCGCGTCCACCACGACAGCGCCCGCGCCGTCACCGCTGCGCCGGGTGAGCGCGGGGGTCAGCAGAACCACGCACCGGTCAAGCAGAACGGGGACGTGGCCGAAATCGCGCGCGTCGTCAGCCACCGCCGCACCTCCGGAGCGAATTCGGCGGGCCGCCCGTACACCGGGGTCCCTGTCCGATTTCCCGCACCTGGCGTTGGGGAAGTACGCCAGGGTCGGATCGGGCAGAGGCCGCGATGCACGGGCACGCCGGTCAAATGATGTCGCGCAGTGTTTCATCGCTGGCCGCGGAGAAGTCCTCTTCGTGGGCCTGCTGGTACTCCTGCCAGGCCTGCGCATCCCAGATCTCCAGGTAGTCAACCGATCCGATCACCACGCACTCCTTCGACAGGTTGGCGTAGCGGCGGTGATCGGCTGACAGGGTGATCCGGCCCTGGCCATCAGGGTGTTGTTCGTCGGTGGCAGCCGCCAGATTGCGCAGGAAGGCGCGGGCCTCCGGGTTGCTGCGCGACGCGCTCGCGGCACGCCGCGCCAGCTGCTCGAACTCGGTGCGCGGATAGACGGCGAGGCTGTGGTCCTGGCTCTTGGTGACCATCAACCCTCCTGCAAGTGCGTCCCGGAACTTTGCGGGCAGCGTGAGCCGCCCTTTGTCGTCGAGCCTGGGCATGTAGGTGCCGAGGAACATCCCGCGACCTCCTACCACACCCTCGGAGAGCCCCCCGCGCCCCGATGTCCGCCACTTTACCCCACAATCCCCCACCTTGCCTCCAAAGGGTACCAACAGATAGGCCGTGTCCACCACCTCGCGCCCCGTCGGGAGGCAGGCAGGCACAAAAAACGGGGCAGCCCCGGTGGGCTACCCCGTCAGATCAGCCGATGCGCTAGTCGTCGAAGCGGCGACGGAAACGGTCTTCCATACGGCTGGTGAACGAGCCGCCGGAACCCTTGCCACGGCGCTGGCGCGAACCCGGCATCGACCGCTCCGCCCCCTTGGACAGTCGCGGTCCTGTGATGGCGAAAACCACGCCGCCGAACATCACCAGAAAGCCGAAGACCGAGAGGATCGGAAAGTTTCCGATCATCGTGGCCTTGAACGCCACGCCGGACACCAACATCGCCAGACCGATCACGAACAGTGCGGCACCCTGGATCCGGCGGCGCGTCGTCGGCGCGCGCAGGCCGCCCCCGCGAACACTGGAGGCGAACTTGGGATCCTCGGCATACAGCGCGCTCTCGATCTGGTCGAGCATGCGCTGCTCATGATCGGAGAGTGGCATCGCGTCCCTCCTTGCCGCCGCGGGGTGAGATTCTGACGAATCTCGTGGGTGTGGTCACCCCCCAATTCCGGGGCGCCTGACAGTCATGATACGAGCACAATCCGCGCCGTACCACCTAGTTCACCGGCAGATTCTATCCCCCGTCCGCACGCGGCTATCGGCGGCCCGACGACGCGATAATGGCCATTGACCGGAAACACGCGTCAAGGAGAGGCAGCCGATTTGGCGACATTTCTGATCGATCTGTCGCCCCGCGACATGCATCATCGGCTCGGTGAGGCGTTGGCGATCTACGTCGACGCGATGCGATATCCACGCGGCACCGAAGACCAGCGCGCGTCGATGTGGATGGAGCACAGCCGGCGCAAGGGCTGGCGGGCGGTGGCTGTCGTCGAGGCTGGGGCCCCCGAAGACGGCCGGCCACCGGTCGAGGTCCCGACCGGTGCCCCGCTGCTCGGCGTGGCTTATGGCTATTGCGGCGCCCCTGATCAGTGGTGGCAGCAGCAGGTGGTCGCGGGCATGCGCCGGGCTGGGTTGAAGCAGATTGAGATCGCCGCGCTGATCGGTAGTTACTTCGAGCTGACCGAGGTGCACATCCACCCGCGAGCTCAGGGCCGGGGCCTGGGCGAGGCACTGGTGCGGCGGTTGCTGGCGGCCCGCGACGAGCGCAATGTCCTGCTGTCGACACCGGAGATCCGCGACGAGGACAACCGGGCGTGGCGGCTGTACCGGCGGTTGGGCTTCATTGACATCATTCGAGGCCACCACTTCGCCGGCGACCCGCGCGCATTCGCGATCCTGGGGCGCCCGCTACCGCTGTAACTGAGCTCGGGTCCCGGTCGCGCGCCGCGTCTGGCACGATGACCCCGTGCGCACGCCCCGGTCACGCAAAGCGCTAGTGCTGCTCTTGCTAATCCTGCTCGCGCCGCTGGCTGCCGGCTGCGTGCGGGTCCGCGCCTCGATCACCATCTCGCCCGACGACCTGGTGTCCGGCCAGGTGACCGCCGCGGCCAAGCCGCGCAACCCCGATGACAAAGGCCCGCAGTTCAACAGCGGCAATCTGCCGTTCAGCCAGAACGTAGCGATCTCCGACTACTCGAAGGACGGTTATGTCGGGTCGTCGGCGGTGTTCTCCGACCTGACGTTCGCCGAGCTGCCGCAACTGGCCAACATGAACCACGACGCGGCCGGCGTCGACCTGTCGCTGCGCCGTGCCGGAAACCAGGTGATCCTCGAGGGCCGTGCCGATCTCACGTCGCTGACCGATCCCAGCGCCGACGTGTCGCTGTCCGTTTCGTTTCCCGGTGAAGTCACGTCCACCAACGGCAGCCAGATCGACACCCAGGTCGTCGAGTGGAAGCTGAAACCCGGAGTGGTGAGCACGATGAGCGCCCAGGCCCGCTACACCGACCCCAGCCAGCGCTCGTTCACCGGCGCCGCGACCTGGCTGGCCCTCGCGTCGTTCGTGGTGGCCGCGGTGATCGGGGTGCTGGCCTGGCTCAGTCGCGACCGCTCGCCCCGGTTCGCCGAGCCGCACGACCAGCAAAGCCTCACGCGGGAACGGTAGCCCCGAGGTTCGACAACACCTCGGTCGTCGCCTTTGCGAAGTTCAGTGTGCAGAAATGCAGGCACGGCACGCCCTCGGCAAGCAGTCGCACGCTCATCTCGGTGGCCAGCTCGATGCCGATTCGGCGGACCTCGTCGCGGTTCTCGTCCGGACCTGTGCCGGCCGCTTCGGTGAGCCGCTCCAGCAGAGGGGCAGGGATCTGGGAGCCGGACAGCTCGACCTGGCGCCGCACGGTGCGCAATGAGGTGATCGGCATGATGCCCGGGATGATCGGCCGTGAGCCCAGCTCGGGGTCGGCGGCTTCTACCCGGTCGCGCAGCCGCAGGTAGTCGTCGACGTCGAAGAACATCTGCGTGATCGAGTACTCGGCGCCCGCCCGAAGTTTGGCAATCAGGTTCGCGGTGTCGTGCTCGAGGTCCAGCGCCCGCGGATGGCCCTCGGGAAAGGACGCCACCCCGACGTGGAAGTTGCCCAGGCTGCGGATCAACCGGACCAGCTCGACGGCATATTCCAACCCTTCGGGATGCTTGATCCACTCGTTGTGCACGCCGCCCTGCGGATCCCCGCGCAGCACCAGCATGTTGGTGATCCCGCAGTCCGCGAACGCACCGACCAGCGCCCGCAGCTCGCCCACGCTGTGCCCGACCGCGGTCATGTGCGCGACCGGCAACAGCGTGGTGTCGCTGGCCAGTTCACGAACGACCCGCACCGTCCGGTCACGGGTGGAACCGCCGGCACCGTAAGTGCAGGACACGAACACCGGCCGCAGCGGCTCGAACACCCGCGCAGCCCGCCACAGCCGCGCCTCGGCGGCATCGTCGCGCGGAGGATAGAACTCGACCGAAAACGGCACCCGGTCCTCGCCGACCTCGGCGAGTCGGCTCACCACCGAAGGGGTATTGCTCTCAGGCCGGTCCGGCAGCGTCACGATGCCAGCATAAGGTCCGGGAAAGTAAGCCTGTCAAACCAATTTCCGCAGCCCAACTGCACAGATTTGCCGTTTCGCTTTACCCTGAATGCACTCGGGGGCGCCGCGTACACGCATGACAGACAGGCATGACAGACAAGAAGGGAGCGCACGCTGAGCCTAAAAACAGCAGAAACAGCCGCACCGTCAGCCCTGGAGCTGGCCGGCGCCGTCACCGGCCAGCTTCGCCAGTACCTGGCCGGGCGACGGCGGGACGCCGCCTACATCGGCGCGGAATACGCCGCGCTGACCGCCGCCCTCGAAGACTTCGTGCTGCGAGGCGGCAAGCGGCTCCGCCCGGCGTTCGCCTACTGGGGCTGGCGTGCCGTCACAGACGCCACACATACCGAAGATGCCGAGGTGCTCCGGTTGTTTGCGGCCCTGGAGATGCTCCACGCATGCGCGCTGGTGCACGACGACGTGATCGACAACTCGGCGACCCGCCGCGGGATGCCGACCGTGCACGAGCAGTTCGCAGGTGTCCACCGCCGCAGCGGCTGGCGCGGCTCAGGCAGCCAGTTCGGCATGTCCGCCGCCATTCTGCTGGGCGATCTGGCGCTGGTCTGGGCCGACGACATCGTCGCGACCGCCGACCTGCCCCCCGACGCGCACCGGCGTGTGCACCGGGTGTGGGCCGACATCCGCACCGAGGTGCTCGGCGGCCAGTACCTCGACATCGTCGCCGAGGCCAGCGGGGCCGAATCGATCGGCTCAGCGATGACCGTCAACACCTTCAAAACCGCGTCCTACACGGTGTCGCGGCCGCTGCAGTTCGGCGTCGCTGCCGCGGCCGACCGCCCCGATGTGCTGGCGGCGTTCCATGAACTCGGCACCAACCTCGGTGTGGCGTTCCAGCTGCGCGATGACGTGCTCGGCGTGTTCGGCGACCCCGCCGTCACCGGGAAGCCGTCCGGTGATGATCTGCGCTCCGGCAAGCGCACAGTGCTGCTGGCAGAGTCCATCGAGCGCGCGACACAGGCCGACCCGGCCGCGGCGAAACTGCTGCGCACCTCGGTCGGCACCGAGTTGTCCGTCGACCAGGTGCGCGAACTGTGCGACGTGATTGCGCGCGTCGGCGCGCTCGCCGCGGTGGAGGCCCGGATCGACACGCTGACCCGGCGCGCGATCGACATCCTCAACGCCGCACCGATCGCCGAGCCGGCCAAGGTCGGTCTGGCCGAACTGGCCAGATTGGCGTCCAACCGGTCGGCCTGAGGAGCATCTCGGCAGCATGACGCTGATGTCTCGGGAGCCCACCCCGGTGTCGCGCCTTCGGGCCTTCGTCGCTTCTCGCGACGGTCGCCCCGCACTGCTGGGTTGCGTTGGCGCACTGCTGATCACGGGTGGGGGGCTTGGCGCAGGGAGCACCCTGCTTCACGACCCGCTGCTGGAATCGCTGCATCTGTCCTGGCTGCGGTTCGGCCACGGGCTGGTGTTGTCGTCGGTGACGCTGTGGGTCGGGGTGGCCCTGATGTTGCTCGCCTGGATATGGCTGGGCCGCTGGGTGATCGACGGCCGAGGCACCGAGTTCCAGATGATCGCGACAACCGGCTTCTGGCTGGCGCCGCTGCTCTTGTCGGTGCCAGTGTTCTCCCGCGACACCTATTCGTATCTGGCGCAGGGCGCCTTGCTGCGCGACGGTCTCGATCCGTATCTGGTGGGCCCGGTGGAAAATCCGAATGGTTTGCTGGACAACGTCAGCCCTATCTGGACCATCACCACGGCGCCGTACGGCCCGGCGTTCATCCTGGTGGCGAAGTTCGTCACGAGGCTGGTCGGAAACGACGTGGTGGCCGGCACGATGCTGCTGCGGCTCTGCATGCTGCCGGGACTGGCCTTGCTGATCTGGGCCGCCCCGCGGGTGGCCCGGCACGTCGGTGCCAGCGGGGCGGCGGCGCTGTGGATCTGCGTGCTCAACCCGCTGGTGATCATCCACCTGATGGGTGGGGTGCACAACGAGATGCTGATGGTCGGCCTGATGATGGCCGGCATCGCGCTCACGCTGCAGCGTCACCCGGTCGGCGGGATCGCGGTGGTCGCGGTCGGCGTCGCGGTCAAGGCCACCGCCGGGCTGGCGCTGCCGTTTCTGGTGTGGGTCTGGATGCGCCAACTGCAGCAGCGGCACTGTGTTCGGGCGGTTCGGGCCTTCACGACAGCCGCTGCGGGATCGGTGCTGATCTTCGTCGCGGTGTTCGCGGTGTTGTCCGCGCTGGCCGGTGTCGGGCTGGGCTGGCTCACCGCGCTGGCCGGCTCGGTCAAGATCATCAACTGGCTCACCGTGCCGACGGCCGCGGCCAACCTGATCAACGTGTTCGGCGGCCTGTTCCTCGGGGTGAACTTCTATGCGGTGCTGGAAGTGACGCGGATCATCGGCATCGTGATCATCGCGGTGTCGCTGCCACTTCTGTGGTGGCGTTTCCGCCACGACGACCGTGAGGCGCTGATCGGCATCGCCTGGGTGATGATCGTCGTCGTGTTGTTCGTGCCTGCGGCGCTGCCGTGGTACTACACCTGGCCGCTGGCGGTGACGTCGGCGTTGGCCCAGTCGCGGCGTGCCATCGCCGCGATCGCCGGGTTCTCGACATGGATCATGGTCATCTTCAAACCCGATGGCTCACATGGGATGTACTCGTGGCTGCACGTCATCCTGGCGACGGCGTGCGCGTTCGGGGCCGCCTACGTGCTCTACCGCGGCGTCAGTACGCCATCGCCTGCGCCCGGCGCACCACCTCACGAGCCTGATGAGAGTGCAGTGCGTCGACCGGCCGAGCGTTAGTCATCGACTCCCGGCTTCCGTCCCGGCTCAGCGTCAGTGACTCGTCGGCCGTGAACAACCACCGCAGCATCTCGGTGTCGCGGTAGCCGCCGTCGCGCAGCACCGCCAGCAGCCCCGGCAGGTTCTTGACCACTTGACCGCCGTCGGTGAAGAAGATCTGCGGCACCATCACCGCACCACCGCGGCGGACCGCGACGAGGTGTCCGTCGCGCAACTGCTGATGGACCTTGGTGACCGGTACGCCGAGCATCTCGGCGACGTGGGGCAGGTCGTACACCGGTTCGCCGGGCTCGAGAACGTCGTCACCGGCCGGAACGTTGCTCACCGCGTCGAGTCTAAGACGAGACACTGCGTGGCTACCATGAAGCCGATGCAAGCCCATCAGGTGACCGCCGACCCGCTGATCGGCATCGTCCTCGACGGCCGCTACCGGGTCGAGGCGATGGTCGCGACCGGCGGCATGTCCGCGGTCTACCGCGGCGTGGACGTGCGACTGGACCGCCCGGTGGCCATCAAGGTCATGGAGTCCCGCTATGCCGGCGATCAGCAGTTCCTGACCCGGTTCCAGCGGGAGGCCCGTGCGGTCGCACGGTTGAACGATCCTGGCCTGGTTGCGGTTTACGACCAGGGCCTCGACGGACAGCACCCGTTTCTGGTGATGGAACTCGTCGAGGGCGGCACACTGCGCGAACTGCTGCGCGAGCGTGGCCCGATGCCCCCGCACGCGGTGGCCGCAGTGATGCGTCCGGTCCTTTCCGGGCTGGCCGTCGCACACCGCAACGGCCTCGTGCACCGCGATGTCAAGCCGGAAAACGTGCTCATCTCCGACGCCGGCGACGTCAAGATAGCCGACTTCGGCTTGGTTCGGGCCGTCGCCGAGGCCAAGATCACCTCAGACAGTGTGATACTGGGCACGGCGGCTTACCTGTCCCCCGAGCAGGTCAGCACCGGAGACGCCGGCCCACGCAGCGACGTCTACGCCGCAGGCATCCTGATCTATGAGCTGCTGACCGGCATCACGCCGTTTCACGGAGACACCACGCTCTCGGTGGCCTACCAGCGGCTGGACCACGACGTCGCACGCCCGAGCGCCGTGATCGGAGGGGTGCCACCGCAATTCGACAATTTCGTGCTGCGCGCCACTGAGCGCGACCCCGCGGACCGTTACGCCGATGCCCAGGAGATGGGTCACGAACTCGATGCAGTCGCAGACGAACTCGGCCTGCCCGACTTCCGCGTCCCCGCGCCGTGCAATTCGGCAGAACACGCATCTGCTGCGCTGCACCGAAGCCACCTGCAGGCCCCCCAACCCACAAGCCCACCCGTACCGCGACCCGGGCAGCAGCGCCATCCCACCCGGCAGCTCACCCGCGGCCCGCAGGATTGGTCTCAGCCGGACGAACAGCCGAGGGCAGCAGGGCAATTCGCAGGCATCGACCTGGCCGAGTTCAGCTGGGAGCGCCAGCGCGCCAGACGCATGGTGCTGTTCTGGCTGACGGCGGTTCTGATCGTCACCGGCATGGTCGCCGCTGCCGCGTACACGCTGGGCAGCAACATCAACGGGTTGCTCTAGCCGAGCTGCGCCCTCAGTCGCGCAGCATCTCCGCAACGAGGAACGCCAGCTCCAGTGACTGCTGAGTGTTCAGCCGCGGGTCGCAGGCGGTTTCGTACCGGCCGGCCAGGTCGGAATCCGAGATGTCCTGGGCGCCGCCGAGGCATTCGGTGACGTTCTCGCCGGTGATCTCGACGTGGATGCCGCCGGGGTGGGAACCCAACGCCCGGTGCACCTCGAAGAATCCCTGCACCTCGTCGACGATACGGTCGAAGTGACGGGTCTTGTAGCCGGTGGACGACTCGTGGGTGTTGCCGTGCATCGGGTCGCACTGCCAAATCACCTGGTGGCCGGTGCCCTGCACCTTCTCGATGATCGGCGGCAGCAGGTCGCGGACCTTGTTGTTGCCCAGCCGGCTCACCAGCGTCAGCCGGCCGGGTTTGTAGTGGGGGTCGAGTCGCTCGACGTATTCGACCGCCAGCTCCGGGGTCATCGTCGGGCCGATCTTTACCCCGATCGGGTTGGCGAGCACCTCGGCCAGCGCGACGTGGGCGCCGTCCAGCTGGCGGGTGCGCTCGCCGACCCATACATAGTGGGCCGACAGGTCATACAGCGCCGGCTGGCCGTTTTCGTCATCAGCCAGCCGCAGCATCGCGCGCTCGTAGTCCAGCACCAACGCTTCGTGGCTGGCGTAGATCTCGGCCGTCTGCAGGTTGCGGTCATTGACCCCGCAGGCGCTCATGAAGCGCAGCCCGCGGTCGATCTCGCTGGCCAGTGCCTCGTAGCGGGCACCGGCAGGCGAGGTCCGGACGAACTCGCGGTTCCAGTCGTGCACCAGATGCAGCGACGCCAGTCCCGACGACGTCAGCGCACGCACGAGGTTCATCGCCGCGCTGGCGTTGGCGTAGGCGCGCACCAGCCGCGACGGGTCGTGCTCGCGCACGACCGGGTCGGGTGCGAACCCGTTGACCATGTCGCCGCGATATGACGTCAGCCCCAGCGCGTCGATGTCCGAGGACCGCGGCTTGGCGTACTGGCCCGCGATGCGCGCAAGCTTGATCACCGGCGTGCTGGCACCGTAGGTCAGCACCACCGCCATCTGAAGTAGTGTGCGGATGTTGGCGCGGATGTGGGGTTCGGTGTTGTCGACGAAGGTCTCCGCGCAGTCGCCGCCCTGCAGCAGGAACGCCTCGCCGCGGGCAACGTCGGCGAGCAGCCCCTGCAGGCGCTGAATCTCGGACGGCACCGTGACCGGCGGCACGCTCTCGAGAACCGTGCGCATCGGTTTGGCCTGCTCCTCCGACCAGCTGGGCTGCTGGGCCGCGGGTTTGGCCAACGCGGCGTCCAGCCGCTCGCGCAGATCCCCGGGCAGCGGAGGCAGCGGCGGCAGCTGGTCGATCGGTACGTCAACGGTCCAGTTCACTCATCCATGGTAACCAGGCGAACCTGGGCCTACCTCGCCGTGACCGGTCGATTCAGGCCTGTGCGCCCGCCTGCTCGCCGGTGATCACGCGGAATCGGTGCAGGTTGTGCCGCGCGTCGACCAGTGCGTCGTGCGCGTCGCGGGGGCGGGGCGGCATTCGAGGGCAGCCGTGGTCCTCCCAGAACTGCCGAAGCTCGCGGGTGAACCGGGGTATCGGGGGCGGCAGCGCCGTCATCGGACCCCACAGCTGACACAGCACGACGTGGTCGTACGCGCCGACCCAAGCCCACAGCTCGATGGGCTCGTCACCGTCGACACCGAAGAAGTCCTCGAGGTCGGCACGGATCTGCACGCGTGAGCGCCAGAGTTGCGACGACGGCGGAGGCAGCTTGGGCAGCACATGGGCACGCACCCAGCGGCCGGCCTGCTCCGGATTGAATTCTGTTGAGACGGCGTAGTATTCGCGACCGTCCTCGGCGGCCACTCCGATCGAGATCAAGTCGATCGTCCGGCCGTTGTCGATGAACTCGGTGTCGTAGAAATACCGCACGGGATGCTGCCTACGCCGCGGTGCCGGGCGCTATCGGCTGCCGCTGCGGCGGGGGCGGCGCGGCGTGGATCTCGCGGTCGAGTTGCTGGTCGACCATCCGGTCGTCGGGAAATCGTGGCATCCCGGAGATCGCGTCCTGCACCCACAGCTTGGCCTGAACCACAGGGCGCCGCAGCCACCGCTCGCGCTCCAGCGAGCGGTGCATTTTGCGCGGCTTGCCCGTGTACCGCCATCGCGCCCACGGTGCATGCGGACGCGACAACCGGATCGCGCCGACGAACAGCAGGGGTGGGATGAACATCCCCACCAGGCCCGTCCACACCTTGCCCTTGAGCAGCACGATCACGGCCAGCGCCAGGGTCGCGACGGCCGTCGCGGCCACGCTGGCGCGCGCCTCCATGGTGTGGTCGTTGCGCCAGATCCCGAGGTCGAAGAACGACAGTGGGTTGAATCCCAGGATCAGCAAGCCCGCGACGGCGACCGCCGCGAACACCGCATCCACCGAGGTGCGGCCGTCCTCCGACCAGTACACGTCGCTCAGATGCAGGATCAGCGCGAACTCGTCAAGGACCAGAGCCGCGCCGACACCGAAGAACACCGCGGCCGCCGTGAACTCCGGCACGCCGCCGTTGACGGCCAGTGTCACCATCGTCACGCCGGAGACCATCACCAGGATCACGCCGAACACCACGTGGTGGATGTGCAGTGAGCCATGCCCGACGTTGCGCGGCTGCCACCACTTTCGCGGCGCGTCGCTGGCCGACAGGTGGCGGATGTACCGCACGATGGTCCGCGTCACGAAAAACGTGAGGATGAATCCGACGAGGCAGCACAGCAACGGGAGCCGTCCCCGGTTGATGACGTCGTGCCAGAACGAAGCGAACACGGGCAAAACTTACGCCGAGCGGCGACGGGGCGTGCAGACCTTCCGGTCCGGCGCGCCGCGGTCCCCCGATAGGCTCTCCCGGTAATGAGACGTTGGCGATCGCCCGACGGGCGCAGTTGGCACGGGGGGGCTGTGCGAATGGTGGACAACCCTATGTCGCGTTCCGCGGCCTGGCGGTCATTCCAGCTCGTCGCGGCCGGCACGCTGGGCTTCGCTGCCTGGCGGGTCCTCGGCCACCTCCCGTACCGCATCGATGTCGAGGTCTACCGGATGGGCGCCCATGCCTGGCTGAACGGCCGTCCGCTCTACAGCGGCGGGACGCTTTTCCCCACCTCCGTCGGGCTCAACCTGCCGTTCACCTATCCCCCGTTGGCGGCGATCGCGTTCTGCCCGATTGCGTGGCTGTCGTTTCCGGTGGCCAGTGTGACGATGACAATGATCACGCTGGTGCTGCTCGTCGTCTCGACCGTGGTCGTGCTGACGCGACTTCGGGTGTGGTCGGCACCCGGGCGCTGGTGGCTGGCCGCCGCAATCGTCGGGCTCGCGGTGATCCACCTCGAGCCGATCCGGGCCAACTTGGCCTTTGGCCAGATCAACGTGATCCTGATGACGTTGGTGATCGCCGACTGCTTGCCACGTCGCACCCGGTGGCCGCGCGGCGTGCTGCTGGGCCTGGCGATCGCGCTGAAGCTCACTCCCGCGGTGTTCCTGCTCTATTTCGCGCTGCGCCGCGAAGAAAGAGCCGTGCTGACCGCGATCGCCTCGTTCGCGATCGCCTCGCTGGCGGGGTTCGTGCTGGCCTGGCGCGACTCGCTGCAGTACTGGACCGCGACAGTCCTGCACACCGAACGGATCGGCAATGCCTCGCTCAACACCAATCAGAACATCGCCGGCGCGTTGGCCCGGTTACCTCTCAGCGGCGGAGAGCAGTTTGCGGTGTGGACGGTGGTGTGTCTGGCCGTGCTGGCGATGACGGTGTGGGCGGCCCGGGGGACGCTGCGCGTCGGCGAACCGGTGCTGGCGCTGATGTGCATCGCGTTGTTCGGGCTGATGGTGTCGCCGGTGTCGTGGTCGCACCACTGGGTGTGGGTGCTACCGACCGTGCTGACCAGCGGGGTGGTCGCATACCGCCGGCGGAACCCGGCGCTGGCGGCGGTGACGGCCGTCGGCGTCGCGCTGATGGTGTGGACGCCGATCGATCTGCTGCCGCAGCACCGGGAGGCGACGGCGTCGTGGTGGCGCCAACTGATCGGCGCCTCGTACGTCTGGTGGGCACTGGCGGTGATCATCGTCGCCGGCAGCACCGTCGCCGCCGGGGCCGCGCAGCGCCCCGAGCCGCGGCGGAGCGAGGCCGCCGTCCCCGCGGTGAGCTAGGCGGCCGCGCTCTGACCGGGGCCGGGGCGGTCGGGATTGCCGCCCTGCTTGACATCGGCGCCATACAGGTCGACGTACTCCTGACCGGAGAGCTGCATGAGCTCGTACATGACCTCGTCGATGACCGCGCGCTCGATGAACCGGTTTCCGGCGAGCCCCTCGAAACGAGCGAAGTCCAACGGCTTGCCGATGCGCACCGTCACCTGCCCGAACCGCCACATCTTGCTGCCGGGCGGGTTGACCACGTCGGTGCCGACCATTGCCACCGGGATGACCGGCACCCCGGTCTCCAGCGCCAACCGGGCCAAGCCTGTCTTTCCCTTGTACAACCTCCCGTCCGGCGACCGGGTGCCTTCGGGATAGATGCCCAACAGCTTTCCGGCGTCCAGGAGCCGCTTCGCGGTGTCCAGTGCGCTCTGCGCCGCGTCGGCGCTGCTGCGGTCGATCGGGACCTGCCCACAGACCGTATAGAACCAGCGGGTCAACCAGCCCTTGAGCCCTTTGCCGGTGAAGTACTCGGCCTTGGCGAGGAAGGTGATGCGCCGACGCACTACCAGCGGCAGATAGAAACTGTCGGCAACCGCCAGGTGGTTGCTCGCCAGGATCGCCGGACCTGAGTCCGGAATATGTTCAAGCCCTTCGACTTTCGGCCGGCCCAGTAGCGAGAGCAACGGTCCCATGAAGATGAACTTGAAAAGCCAGTACCACATGGACCCTCCCGGCTCGGAACGCTATCGAAAAAGCTTTGCGCCAACTTTACCCACGAGGGATGGCCGGGACCACATTTCGAAGGCCGCCGTCGCTTCCTCACTCTTCGACGGTGACCGCGATGTGTTGATACCTGCCGGGCGGTGGCCCGTCGGAGCCACCCCTGCCGGGCCCGTCACCGCCGTCCGGTGGCGGCCGCCCTTCGGCGTTGTCGACCATTGCCCGGACCACGGCCAGCAGCGCCACGCTGTGCTCCGCGATCACCGTCAGCAGCGGGTGCTGTTCACCGGCCACCAGCGCCGCCAGCGCACACACCGGACACCACGTCTGCTGGCATTTGCCGGGCCCCTCGCCCCGGTCCGCCGCGAGCGTCGCGGCCGCGCGCACGGCGGGATCGATCCGGTCCAAGATGAGCTGCGCGATCTGCCGCAGCTCGGGACCAATGTCGGAGTGAGTGCCACTCACGCCGGCCACACCTCCGGATCCGGTCGGAAACGTACCGTCAGTTCACTACCTCTCAGCTGCGCGTCCGCAACGACGCATCGCCGGAGCACGGACGCGAGCCGGACCCGCCGCCGCATTCCGGCCGCGCCGATGATCAAGTCGTCATCGACCCGACCCAGCGTCAACGAGCCGGGATCAACCTGCGGTAACTCTAGCCGCAACCGGTACACCGCCTCGAGCCCCGACCCGGACTCCCGGTCGACGATGGGGCGCAACGGGCCGGGCGGCGGTGATCCATCGCGCCGGCGAACGGTCTCGAGCAACTCTGTGAGTGACTTGGGCCCGATCGGCTCGATGGCCAGGTGCGGCGCAAACACCAGCTCGACATCGCCGATCGTCGCCACCAACTCGTCGAGCACGGCCTGTTGCTCCGAGATGCGTTCGGCGTACCAGTCGAAGGCCGGATGCGCGGGCAGATTGCGATACTCGTATGAATTATCCTGAATAAGGATCTGATTCACGATCAACTCGGTGACCCGCACCCCCATCAGCGATAGCGAGCCGAGGGTGCGCGCGGCCTCGGCGGCGACCACCCTTTCGGCAGTGAGAACCAAGTGCGCGCTCACCCGGGCGCCGTCGGTGAGCAGCGCGCTCAGTTGCTCCATCCCGGCGCTGATCCGCTCCACCAACCCGACCACCGCAGCGGTGCCGGCATCCTCGGCGGTGCTGCCCAGTCGCCGGTGACGCGGCCAGGCCCGCTCCACGTACAGGCCGAACGCCGCCGGCAGGGTCAGCATCCGCAGCGCATCGGCTGTCGATGCGCAGTCCACCACGACGTGGTCCCACTGCCCGGACGCCGCCAGCTGTCCCACCTCGTGCAGGCCGAGCACTTCCTGTACGCCCGGGAGTGCGGAAAGCTCTTCTGGCGCAATGTCTCCCAGGTCTGAATCGGGAAACCGTTCTGCCACGGTGGCGGCCACTTCACGCCACCGGGCCTCCAGCAGCGCCAGCGTGTCGAGCGCCAGCGCGTCGAGGAAGCCGCCACCGGCGTCGGCGTCGTCCTCGAGCACGCGGGTGAACTCGCGTAGGCCGGTCGGCGGGACGGGCAGTCCGAAGACGTCGCCCAGCGAGTGCGCCTGGTCGGTGGACACGGCCAGCACCCGGTGGCCGCCGCCCGCGGCCGCGACCGCGGTGGCGGCGGCCATTGTGGACTTGCCTACCCCGCCCTTGCCGACGAACAGGCTGATCCGGGCGCCGACGGGTGGCTCCGACTCACTCAGCCTCGACTCGTTTCTTGAGGTCCTTCAGCGCTGTGTCGGTCAACCTGCGTTCGGCCTTGCGTTTGAGCAGTCCGATCATCGGTATCATCAGATCGACCGACAATTCATAGGTGACATCGGTGCCGGATCCTTTGGGCGACAGGTGGTATGCCCCGTTCAGCGACCGCAGCAGCGAACTGGAGACAAGACTCCAGCGGACCGATTTGCGGTCGGGCGGCCAGTCGTACTTCAGCACCATCGTGTCCTTGAGCACGGCGGCGTCGAGCACGAGCCGAGCCGTCTTCGGGTAGCCGTCGTCGTCGGCCTCGAGCACCTCGGTCTCTTTGTACTCGGACACCCATTGCGGGTAGGAGGCGATGTCTGCGATGACGTCCATCACCGTTCCCGGGTCCGCATCGATGTATATCGTCTGCGACGTGTTGTCCGCCACGTTCTAATCCTTGTCGCTTGACTCTCGGGAGAGAAGTTACCCTCTCCCACTTAGTGCCTACCCGATACTCAGGCCAGCCGCGACAGCCCCAACGGCCGCGACCGCTCCAGCCTGGCCTTCACCTCGAACGCCATCTTCTTGCCCGCCACCCGCTGGCGGTAATTCATCCTGGCGAGGTTCATCCTCGCGAGCTGCCACGCCGCGGCGCCCGTAGGCTCGGCATGCAGAAAGTAGTTCAGCACCACCCCGTCCAGCACAGGTTCGAGCCAGACCTCCAGCGTCCCGGTGAGCGCCCCGGTGACCGTCCACCGGACGCCTTTGTCGCCGCGGTCCTCGATGACGTCGAGCCGCAGGTCGGGCCACCAGCGCCGCCAACTCGCCGGGTCGGCGACGGCCCTGCCCACCTCCGCGGGATCTGCGGCGACGAAGGTCTGGTCGGCGACCTGGATGCTGTGCACGGCTCATCAGCTTTCCATGCCCGTCGCCGCCATGACTAGGCTGGACCGCAGAAAAGGCCCGTACCAGCGTCGAGAGGCTCGAGATCTGTGCGCGAGTTAACTGCTCCGGCAACCTTCACCGTGGGTGAATACGACAACATCGCCAACGCCGTGTTCGCCCACGAACGTAACCACCCGGACCACCCGATCTTCCAGCGGCTCGTCGACGGGGCGTGGACGGATGTGACGTATGCCCAAGCCGCCGCCCAGATCCGCTCCGCAGCACAGGGTTTGATCGCCGACGGCGTGAATCCCGGTGACCGGGTGGCGATCCTGTCGGCCACCCGCTACGAGTGGGCGATCCTGGACTACGCGATCCTGTCGATCGGCGCGGTGACCGTCCCGATCTACGAGACGTCGTCGGCCGAGCAGGTGCGGTTCGTGCTGCAGGATTCCGAGGCGGTGCTCGCGTTCGCCGAGACCGACGCGCACGGCGACAAGATCGAGCAATTGGCCGACCAGTTGCCCGCACTGCGCAAAATCTACCGGATCGCTGCCGGCGCCCCGAAGGCGCTGGACGCGCTGGCCGATGCCGGGTCGTCTGTCGACCCCGGTGAGGTCCAGCGGCGGCTCGAGCAGGTGCGGGCCGCCGACGTCGCCACGCTGATCTACACCTCCGGCACCACCGGCCTGCCGAAGGGCTGTCAGCTGACCCACTCCAACCTGGTGTACGAAACCCGCGGCGCGAAGGCAGCGTTCCCGAACCTGCTGGACACCGGTCAACGACTGCTGGTGTTCTTGCCTCTGGCCCACGTGCTGGCCCGTGCCATCGCGATAGCGGCCTTCCAGAACAAGGTCACCGTCGGGTTCACCAGCGACATCAAGAACCTGGTGCCGATGTTGTCGGTGTTCAAGCCGACGCTGGTGGTGTCGGTGCCCCGGGTCTTCGAGAAGGTCTACAACACCGCCGAACAGAACGCGCGCGCTGACGGCAGGGGCAAGATCTTCGAGATCGCCGCGAACACCGCGATCGACTGGAGCAAAGGGCTCGACACCGGCGGCCCGGGGCTGGTGCTGCGGGCTAAGCACGCACTGTTCGACCGGCTGGTTTACGGCAAGCTGCGCGCGGCGCTGGGCGGCAACTGCCGGGCCTCAATCTCCGGCGGGGCACCATTGGGCGCGCGGCTGGGCCACTTCTACCGAGGCGTCGGGCTGACCATCTACGAGGGTTACGGCCTGACCGAGACCAGCGCGGCCATCACCGTGAACCGGGTGGACGACATCAAGATCGGCACGGTCGGAAAATTGTTGCCCGGCAACAGTATGCGCATCGACGACGACAACGAGCTGTTGGTTCGCGGCGGCGTGGTGTTCAAGGGATACTGGAAGAACGAGGAAGAGACGAAGGCCGCGATCGTCGACGGCTGGTTCCACACGGGAGACCTCGGCGCGATTGACGACGACAGGTTCCTGACGATCATCGGCCGCAAAAAGGAGATCATCGTCACCGCCGGGGGCAAGAACGTCGCACCCGCGATCCTGGAGGACCAGTTGCGGGCCCATCCGCTGATCAGCCAGGCCATGGCGGTCGGCGACGCGAAACCGTTCGTCGCCGCACTGATCACGATCGACCCCGAGGCGTTCGTCGGCTGGAAGCAGCGCAACGGCAAGGACCCGAACGCGACGGTCGGCGAGCTGGCCACCGACCCGGACCTGGTCGCCGAGATCGACCTCGCCGTCAAGGAGGCCAACCAGGCGGTCTCGCACGCCGAGTCCATTCGCAAGTTCCGGGTGCTGCCCGTGGACTTCACCGAGGACACCGGTGAGCTGACACCGACGATGAAGGTCAAGCGCAAGGTCGTCGCCGAGAAGTTCGCCAGCGACATCGAGGCGCTCTACCGCAAGGATTAAGGCGTCGCAAGCGTCGCCAACCGCGCGGCGTGAGTCTGCCAGCACCAGTTTTCCGTCACCCAGCGCCGCCCGGCCGCGCCCATCGCCGCGGCCACGTCCGGGTCGAGAAGGATCCGGGTGACGGCCTCGGCGATCTCGGCCAGCGACCGTCCGTCGACCACATGGCCGGTGTCGCCTTCGAGCACCGTCTCCGGCGCGCCACCGGACCGGCCGGCAACCACCGGCACGCCCGTCGCGGAGGCCTCCAGAAGGACGATGCCGAGCCCTTCGACGTCCAGGCCGGCGCCGCGGGTGCGGCACGGCATCGCGAACACGTTCGCGATCGCATGGTGCGCGGGCAACTCCGACCACGGCACACCGCCGGTGAACACCACGTGGGCGGCGACGCCGGTCCGCTGCGCCAGCCGTCGCAGCGCCGTCTCGTGGGGACCGCCGCCGACGATCACCAGCGCGGCGCCGTCCACCTTGCCCCGGACGGCGGGCAGCGCGCGGATCAGCATGTCCTGCCCCTTGCGCGGCACCAGCCGCGACAGGCACACGACGACCGGGCGCTGACCGAGGCCGTAGCGGGCACGCAGCTCGGCGCGGGCGGCGGCATCGGGCCGGAATCGCTGCGTGTCGACACCGGGCGGCAGATACTCGAGCGCCGCGCGCGGCCCGAACGCCGACGCGAACCGCCTGCGGGTGTATCGGCTGACGAACGTCACCGCGTCGGTGTCCTCCCCGATGCGACGCAGCGCCGAGCGAGCTAGGGGCAGCATCGACCACCCCACCTCGTGGCCGTGCGTGCTCGCCAGCACCCGGGCCGCGCCGGCCCGCCTGGCCGATCGGGCCAGCAACGCCAGCGGTGCGGCCGCCCCGAACCACACCGTCTCGATGCCGCGATCTTCGATGAGCCCCCCCATCGAGGACGCGACGGCCGGGACCGGCAGCATCAGCGTCCCGGGATGCCGCACGACCTCGTAGGGCAGCCCGCGGTCAAAGCGATCGGCGCCCTTCCACTGGGGCGCATACACCGTCAGCGTGTGCGACCCGCTGCCGGCCAGCCGCGACACCAGTTCCTGCAGGTATGCCTGGATGCCGCCGGGACGGGGTGGGAAGTCATTGGTGACCAACAGGACCCGCGTCACGGCTTTTCACCCTACGTGCTCTATCCGCCGAGCCAGCGCTGCCAGCGCGACAGCAGATCCGGCAGGGGCGTCCCCAGCGCGACCGACACCGCGGTGGTTGGATCCGGATGGCCGGGACCGCAGGCCAGCAGATACAGCCGTCGCAGCGCGGGCGCGCTGTAGCTGTCTGCGACGAAGCGCGCGAACAGCCACGCCCGGTCGTAGGCGGCCGAGCGCTGCGCCCCCTGCGCGTCCAGATCGGCGTCGGACGGCAGCGCCGCCGGTGTCGCGGCGCGTGTCACCGGTGTCGCCGGTCGGCCGACGTAGTCGGCGACGCCCTCAGTGAGCCACTGCGGCGCGTCGGCCGTGGTGTCGGCGCGAGACGCATAATGAAAAAGCTCATGGCGCAACACAGTTCGTAGCGAGGCCTCGCTCATCGCGTTTGCCCCTTCGGCGAACACGATCCGCTGACCGGTCACTGTCCGCCGAGATGGATCGAATGCATCGGCAACCGTCACCGCCGCGACGCCGGTCCATTGCCGGTATGGATCCCCGGCTTCGGCGGCGAACTGGGCGTCGCTGTCGGCCGCCACAATCACGATGTCACGGGACCAGTCGTCGCCCCAGAACCCGGCCACCGCATCGACAGCGGAACCGATCTCGGCGGCGATGCGGGTCAAGAGGGGTGCGGTGCCCACCAGCCGCACGGTCCGGCCGTCGGCCAGGTGCAGCACAGGCCCGGTCGGCGCCGCGAGCGCGGGCAGCGGCGCAGCAGGCGGAGTCGGACGCAGCGGCGACGCGACCGGGGACTGGCCGAGCAACGTTGCGGCGACGACGAGCTCGGCGACCAGCGCCAGGCCCAGCGGGACTGACGGCCGCCGCTGGGGCCCGCGGCTAGTACCGACGGGCGTTGTTGACCGGGCCGGCTGCACCGAGCGGAACCACCCGGACCGGCTGACCGTAGGTGGAGGAGTGCACCACCATGCCGTCACCTACGTAGATCCCGGTGTGGGAGGCATCGGAATAATAGGTCACCACGTCGCCGGGCTGCAGGTCGGACAGCGAGACGGGCTGGCCGCCGGCGGCCAGCGCCTGGCTGGAGTGCGGCAGCGGGATGCCCGCCTGCTGGAAGGCCCACATCACCAGACCCGAGCAGTCGAACGCGTTCGGCCCGGCCGCGCCCCAGGCGTACGGCGAGCCCACTCGGGTGAGCGCCGCCTGCACCGCGATCCCGCCCTCGTTGCCGGGGGCCGGGGCGGGCACGGCGCCTTCGGGCGGCGACGAGAGGTCGCCGTTTGGCACCATCGCGTCGGGCAACGCCTGCACTACTGGAGCGCTGTCCGCCGGCAGCGCATCCGGTGCGGGGTCTCCGGGCGGCAGCGCGGTCTGCACCGGGTTCGGGGCGGCCAGGGCGGTGCGCTGTCCCGGCGACAGCGCCAGATACTGCGACTTGACGACCGCGATCTGGACCTGCAACTTGCTCTGCTTGGCCTGCACGTCGGCCCGGACTGCGGCGGCCTGCTCTGCTGCGGTGCGTGCGTCGGCCGCTGACTTCGCCGAAGCCTTTTCGGCCGCGGTCGCCTGTACGTTGACGGTGCGGTACCCGTTCATCTGTGCGGCCATCTCGCCTGCCACCACCCGCTGCACCGACATCTCGTCGATCAGGTGCTGGGGGGAATCGGCGGTCATTATCGCGCTCAGGCCGTCCGTGCGGCCGCCCATGTACATCGTGGCGGCGAGCTTGTCGACCGACATCTGGTAGTTGGCGAGCTGTGCCTTGGCGGCCTCCGCCGCGGCCACGTCGGCAGCGTGCGTGTCTTCGGCGGCTTTCTGGGCGGCGAGTTTCTTCGTCAGGTCCAGCTGCGCGGAGTGCATCGCCTCGGTGGTCTGCTCGGCCTGGCGGGACAGTTCGGTGAGTTTGGCTACCGCGTCGTCCGCCGGGTCGGCCTGCACGGTGGCCGCCACCAAAAAACCGGAGATCGCCAGGACCGCTATCGCACCGATGAGCGGTCGTCGAAGAGAACGATTCATCCACTTCAGCCGGTCAAGTTTCAAGACTAAAAATCCTTAAACTGCCTCGGACTGGGCCGTCACGCTCTCAGGTCTCAGATAGGTTACGAAACGGCATCGGCCATGTCCAACACGAGAGCCAAATTAACGCGAATTCTTAGTCTTTGCGGCAACTAACGATTCAGGCGACGCCCGTGTCGTCGCGGCGGTGAATCGGAACGAGCCTCAGCCGCGGCGCCAGACCCACTTCCGCGAGCGCTTCCAGCGCAGCGCGCTCGTCGTCGAGCAGCGTCTGCGGCGTGCCGAGCAAGACACTGACAACACAGTCCTTGCACGCCGCACCGCGCACCGCGCACTCGTCGCAGTCAATGATCACTTCGATCGTGTCCTTTCGGTGGTACTACACCTGAACGCTAGCCACACCCGCCGACATGTCGGTGGGGCTCCTTACCGTCTGAGGCCATGGAGCAGCTCAGCTTCGCTGACGCCGACCCGTCGGCCGATCTGTCGCTGCGAGAGACGACGTTCGTGGTGGTCGACTTGGAGACCACCGGCGGCCGGGCCACGGCGCCCGACGGCAACTGCGATGCGATCACCGAAGTCGGCGCGGTCAAGGTACGCGGCGGCGCCGTACTGGGTGAGCTGGCCACGCTGGTCGACCCGGGCCGCGACATTCCGCCGCAGATCGTCCAGCTGACCGGCATCACCACGTCGATGGTGTGTAACGCACCCACCATCGACGTCGTCCTGCCCACCTTCCTCGAGTTCGCGCGCGGGGCGGTTCTGGTCGCACACAACGCCGGCTTCGACATCGGATTTCTGCGAGCCGCGGCGCGGCGCTGCGACATCGTGTGGCCGCGGCCACCGGTACTGTGCACGGTCCGCCTCGCGCGGCGCGTGCTCAGCCGAGAGGAGGCGCCCAGTGTGCGGCTGGCCGCACTCGCGAAGCTGTTCTCAGCGGCCAGCACGCCCACCCACCGCGCGCTCGACGATGCACGCGCCACCGTCGACGTGCTGCACGCGCTTATCGAGCGCGTCGGAAACCAGGGCGTGCACACCTACGCCGACCTGCGGGCGTACATGCCGAATGTCAGCGCGGCGCAACGTCGCAAACGCGTTCTCGCCGAAGGTCTTCCACACCGACCGGGGGTGTACCTGTTCCGCGGTCCCGGGCGGGAAGTGCTGTATGTCGGCACCGCAGTCGACCTGCGCCGCCGGGTCGGCCAGTACTTCAACGGCGCCGACCCGCGTGGCCGCATCAAGGAGATGGTCGGCCTTGCCTGCCAGGTGGACCACGTCGAGTGCGCGCACGCGCTTGAGGCCGGTGTCCGCGAGCTGCGGCTGCTGGCCGCGCATGCCCCGCCATACAACCGACGGTCGCGCTTCCCGCACCGGTGGTGGTGGGTGGTGCTCTCCGACGAGGCATTCCCCCGGCTGTCGGTGGTCCGCATGCCCAGGCACCCAAACGCGTTGGGGCCGTTCCGATCCCGATCTGACGCTGCGGACACGGCCGACCTGCTGGCCCGCTTCACCGGCGTGCGCACGTGTACCACCCGGCTGGCGCGCTCCGCTGTCCATGGGCCGGCCTGCCCGCAGCGCGAGGTGTCGCCATGCCCGGCGGCGCGCGGCGTCAGCGCGGACGAATACGCCGCCACACCGCGGCGCGCGGCGGCGCTGATCGAAGGCCGGGACAACGCGCCGGTGGCCGAGATCGCCGCGTGCGTCTGCGATCTCGCGGCCCGGCATCGCTACGAGACCGCTGCCCGGCTGCGTGACCGCGCCGGCACCGCGATCGACGTGCTATGGCGCGGGCAGCGCCTGCGGGCACTTGCCGCGGTGGCCGAGCTGATCGCAGCGGCGCCCGACGGTGGCGGCGGCTGGCACATCGCGGTGATCAGGTGTGGGCAATTGGCGGCCGCGGGTACCGCGGTGCGCGGCGTTCCGCCGATGCCGGTGATCGACGCCCTGCGGGCTGGTGCTCAGACGCCGTTGCCGAGCACCGCGCCGCTCGGCGGCGCCCTGGTCGAGGAGACCGCCTTGATCTCGAAGTGGCTGTCGGCAGCCGGCGTGCGGATCGTGTGCGCCGAGCCCGGCTACGCGATGCCGATGGCGTCGGCGGGCGCGTGGGCACGGTGGGCGGCGGCGGCCCGGTCGGCACGCCTGGCGGCCCAGCAGGACGTTGCGAACTTCGAGGCGGCCTCAGAATTTCTGTGTGAACCGCGCCCAACGCGCGAGCAGCTTCTCGGCCGCACCCGAGTCGATCGCGTGGCCGGCGCGCACCAGGGCAGCCTCCCAGGCGGGCAACCATGTGGCGTCGCTGGATAGCCCGGCGTGGGCCACCATCGCCCCCGCGGCGTTCAGCACCACCGCGTCGCGCACCGGCCCGGTTGCTCCACCCAGCACCGACCGCGCCTCGTCGGCGTTTTCCTCGGCGCTGCCGCCCACCAGCTCATCCAGCTCTGCGCGCGCGAAGCCGAACGCGGCGGAATCGAACGTCAGCCGCTCGATCGTTCCGGCCTGCACCCGCCAGATCGTGCTCTTCGTCGTGGTCGTCAGCTCGTCGAGCCCGTCGTCGCCGTGCACCACCAGGACGCTGGAGCCGCGGGCAGCGAAGACACCGGCCATCACCTCGGCGAGGTCGGCGAACGCGCAGCCGATCAGCCCTGCCCGCGGGGAGGCCGGATTCGTCAGCGGCCCGAGCAGATTGAATACCGTCGGGACGCCGATCTCGCGGCGCACGGCCGAGGCGTGCCGATACGACGGATGGAAAAGGGGCGCGAAGCAAAAGCCGATCCCCACCTCGGAGACGCTACGGACCACCTCCTCGGGACCCAGGTCGATGCGCACCCCGAGCGCCTCGAGCATGTCGGCCCCGCCACTGCGCGACGACGCGGCCCGGTTGCCGTGCTTGACCACCGGTACGCCGCTCGCGGCGACCACGATGGCCGCCATCGTGGACAGGTTGACCGTGTTGGCGCCGTCTCCCCCTGTGCCGACGACGTCGACGGTGTCGGTGCCGATCGCGTCGGTCGGCACCCGCCGAGCGTGGTTGAGCATCGTGTCGGCCAGTTCGCGGACCTCTTCCGCGGACGGGCCCTTCATCCTCATCGACACGGCGAACGCCGCGATCTGGGCGGGCGTGGCGGCGCCGGTCATCACCTGTTCCATGGCCCACGCCGCCTGACCGGCGGAGAGGTTGCGCCCTGCGGTCAGCACGCTGAGAACCTTCGGCCAAGACGCCGAGGTAGAAGGCACCGAACGCGAGGAGGGCAGCTGCGCCACGCGCCGATGTTCGCACGGTTGTCGCGCTCACCCAAGGTGCGATGGCGAACTTGTGACCAATTAGGTCCCCGGGTGGAGTTCAACAACTACAAAGCGTCATACTTGCGGGGTGACGAGCGCTGTAGGGACGTCGGGAACCGCGATCACGTCGCGAGTACATTCGCTGAACCGGCCAAACATGGTCAGTGTCGGCACCATCGTTTGGCTGTCCAGCGAACTCATGTTCTTTGCCGGCCTGTTCGCGATGTACTTCACCGCCCGGGCCCAGGCCGCCGGCAATTGGCCGCCGCCGCCGACCGAGCTGAACCTGTACCAGGCCGTCCCCGTCACGCTGGTGCTGATCGCCTCGTCATTCACCTGCCAGATGGGCGTCTTCGCAGCCGAGCGCGGCGACGTCTTCGGGCTGCGGCGCTGGTATCTGGCGACCTTTTTCATGGGCCTGTTCTTCGTTCTCGGCCAGGCTTACGAGTACTACCACCTGAGCACGCACGGCACGACCATCCCCAGCAGCGCGTACGGCTCGGTGTTCTACATGGCCACCGGCTTTCACGGCCTGCACGTCACGGGGGGGCTGATCGCGTTCATCTACCTGCTGCTGCGTACCCGGATGAGCAAATTCACTCCCGCACAGGCCACCGCCGCGATCGTCGTCTCCTATTACTGGCACTTCGTCGACATCGTGTGGATAGCGCTGTTCGCCACGATCTACTTCGTCCGATGAGCAACGGGTCCGGTTCACATGCAAGCGGCAGACGGTTAAGGCATACCGGGATGGGAGAGGTGCGTTGAAGAGACCGGGGCTCGTGATCACCGGCCGTTCCCGCCGTCGGCTGCGCCGCCGAGTTTCGGCCGGCCTGCTGTTGCTGGTCGCGCTCGCGATTGCCGGCGGCCTCGCCGCCACGCTCACCCCGCAGCCGCAGCTGGCGGTCGCCGACGAGTCCCAGTCGGCGCTGCTGCGCAGCGGAAAGCAGCTGTTCGACACGTCCTGCGTGTCGTGTCACGGCGCCAACCTGCAGGGGGTCACCGACCGCGGCCCGAGCCTGATCGGTGTCGGCGAGGCGGCGGTGTATTTCCAGGTGTCCACCGGCCGGATGCCCGCGGTGCGCGGCGAAGCGCAGGCCGCGCGCAAGGCACCAGTATTCGACGACAGCCAGATCGACGCGCTCGGCGCCTACGTGCAGGCCAACGGCGGCGGGCCCACCGTGCCCCGCAACCCCGACGGCAGCGTCGCGATGCACTCGCTGCAAGGCAACGACGTGGCACGCGGCGGCGACCTGTTCCGCCTGAACTGCGCATCGTGTCACAACTTCACCGGCAAGGGCGGCGCGCTGTCCTCGGGCAAGTACGCCCCCGAGCTCGCCCCGGCCAATGAGGCGCAGATGTACACCGCGATGCTGACCGGTCCGCAGAACATGCCCAGATTCTCGGACCGTGAGCTCAGCCCCGACGAGAAGCGCGACATCGTGGCCTACGTCAAGACCGCCACCGAAACGCACAATCCCGGCGGTTACGGACTCGGCGGCTTCGGCCCCGCGCCGGAGGGCATGGCGATGTGGATCATCGGAATGGTCGCCATCATCGGTGTCGCACTGTGGATCGGATCGCGAGCATGACAACTGAATCCCCTGAATCGCCGAAGGTGCCTGACGAGAAGGACCTGAACAGGCTCTCCCGCGACGAGCTGGTCGAGCTCGGCACCAACCTCGACGGCGTCGATCTGGTCTACCGTGAACCCCGCTGGCCGATCCCGGGCACCAGAGCCGAGAAGCGGGCCGAACGGGGAGTGGCGTTCTGGCTGATGCTGGGCGGATTCTCGGGGCTGGCGCTGCTGGTGATCTTCTTGATTTGGCCCTGGGAGTACAAGCCTATGGGCGACCCCGGGAACTTCCTCTACACACTGACCACCCCGCTGTACGGGCTGACGTTCGGGTTGTCGATCCTGGCGATCGGGATCGGCGCCGTGCTGTTCCAGAAGAGATTCATCCCCGAGGAAATCGCGATCCAGGACCGCCACGACGGCCCCTCCTCAGAAGTGGACCGCAAGACGATCGTCGCCGAACTGGAGGATGCACTGGACACCTCGACGCTGCCACGGCGTCGGCTGGTCAAGTTGTCGCTGGGCGTTGCCCTCGGCGCGTTCGGTGTCGGCACGCTCGTCGCGTTCATCGGTGGACTGATCAAAAACCCTTGGAAGCCAGTCGTTCCCAGCGCCGACGGCAAGAAAGCGGTCTTGTGGACGTCGGGTTGGACGCCGCGCTTCAAGGGCGAGACCATCTACTTGGGCCGCTCGCTGTCGGGCGGTGTCCCGTCGCCGGGCTCACTTCAGAAGATTCGTCCCGAAGACATCGACGCCGGCGGCATGGAGACCGTCTTCCCGTGGCGCGAGTCGGACGGCAACGGCGACACGATTGAGTCGCACGAGAAGATTTCGGAAATCTACATGGGCGTGCGCAACCCCGTCTTGCTGATCCGCGTCAAGCCCAACGACCTGCCGAAGGTCGTCAAGCGACAGGGGCAGGAGAGCTTCAACTTCGGCGAGTTGTTTTCGTTCACCAAGGTCTGCTCGCACCTGGGCTGTCCCGCGTCGCTCTACGAGCAGCAGACCTACCGCATCTTGTGCCCGTGTCACCAGTCGCAGTTCGACTTGCTGCATTTCGCGAAGCCGATCTTCGGACCGGCGGCACGGGCATTGGCGCAGTTGCCAATAACCATCGATAGGGACGGGTATCTGGTCGCCAACGGCGACTTCATCGAGCCCGTCGGGCCGGCATTCTGGGAACGGAAGACGACATGAGTCCCAAACTGAGCGAACTCGCGGCTCACCAAGCTGAGGCGATGGATGAGCGCTATCACCTCGCGTCGGGAATGAAGCGCCAGATCAACAAGGTCTTTCCCAGCCATTGGTCGTTCCTGCTCGGTGAGATCGCGCTGTATTCGTTCATCGTGCTGCTGCTCACCGGTGTGTACCTGACCCTGTTCTTCGACCCGTCGATGACCGAGGTCACTTACAACGGGGTGTACCAGCCGCTGCGCGGCATCCAGATGTCGCGGGCGTACGAGACTGCGCTGGACATCAGCTTCGAGATCCGCGGCGGACTCTTCGTGCGGCAGATCCATCACTGGGCCGCGCTGATGTTCGCCGCGGCGATCATGGTGCATCTGGCCCGCATCTTCTTCACCGGCGCGTTCCGCAAGCCCCGCGAGGCCAACTGGTTGATCGGCTCGTTGCTGCTGATCCTGGCGATGTTCGAGGGCTACTTCGGTTACTCGCTGCCCGACGACCTGCTGTCCGGCATCGGGCTTCGGGCCGCGCTGTCGTCGATCACGTTGAGCATTCCCATCATCGGCACATGGATGCACTGGGCATTGTTCGGCGGCGACTTCCCCGGCGACATTCTGATCCCGCGCCTCTACGTCATCCACGTGCTGATCTTCCCGGCGATCATCCTCGCCCTGATCGGCGTGCACCTCGCACTGGTCTGGTATCAGAAACACACCCAGTTCCCCGGACCGGGCCGCACCGAGAACAACGTGGTCGGGGTGCGCATCCTGCCGATCTTCGCCGTGAAGTCCGGCGCGTTCTTTGCGATGACCGTCGGCATCTTGGGCATCATGGGCGGCCTGCTGCAGATCAACCCGATCTGGCAGTTGGGCCCGTACAAACCGTCGCAGGTGTCGGCGGGCAGCCAGCCCGACTTCTACATGATGTGGACCGAAGGCCTGGCCCGGGTCTGGCCGGCCTGGGAGATCTACATCAGCCACTACACCATTCCGGCGGCCTTCTGGGTCGCGATGATCATGGGCGTGGTGTTCGTCCTGCTGATCTCCTACCCATATCTGGAAAAGAACTTCAGCGGCGACACCGCCTATCACAATCTGCTGCAGCGTCCGCGTGACAACCCGGTCCGCACCGCGATCGGGGCAATGGCGATCGCTTTCTACATGGTGCTGACCTTCAGCGCGATGAACGACGTCATCGCGTTGAAGTTCCACATCTCGCTGAACGCGACCACGTGGATCGGCCGCATCGGCATGGTGGTGCTGCCGCCGATCGTGTACTTCATCGCCTACCGCTGGGCGATCGGATTGCAGCGCAGCGACCGTGAGGTGCTCGAGCACGGCATCGAGACGGGCATCATCAAGCGGTTGCCGCACGGTGCCTACATCGAGCTGCACCAGCCGCTCGGCCCGGTCGACGAGCACGGTCACCCGATCGAGCTGGAGTACCAGGGCGCGCCGGTTCCGAAGCGGATCAACAAGCTCGGCTATGGCGGCGCGCCCGGCACCGGCAGCCTACTGCGGGCCGACCCGGCGTCCGAACAGCAGGAGCTCACCGAGACCGCCCACGCCCAGGAGCAGCGGGCGATCACGGCGCTCCGCGAGCACCAGGAGGACACGAACGGCTCAGGCAACGGCTCGTCCCCCGACGGGCACCACTGACCCCGGTACCCAGATCGCGACGCTAGCGGGCGGCCGCGATCTGATTGCGCAGCTGCCGCAGTGCAAGCCACGGGATCGCCGGCATGGCGACCGTGAGGATAGCGGCGATGCCCAGCGCGGTCCAGGCTGAGTTGTTCTTGTCGACGGCCATCAGGTAGCTCGCCGTCGCGACGGCCAGCATGGCGACGCCCATCGCGCCGGCAATCGCGACGGTGACCCGCAGCCACATCCGGTCGACCACCTCCGGCGAGAGCCCACCAAGCCGTGGAGAGCGGCGCGGCCGGTTGCCGGGCGCGCGGTCGGCGGGCTCGGCGGCCGGGCCGAACACGCGTAGCTTCTCGGTGGAAGCTTCCTGCGCAGACCGGGCCAGTCCGGAGGAACCTCCGGATGGACCGTAGTTCACGGCCCTCGGCGACGGCCTCGCGGGAGTTCGCGGCGGCTCGTCCAATGCGCTGCGGCGGGCGCGCAGCAGCAGCGGAATCGCGCCGAGGATGATCAGCGCGGAGATCGCGATCACGGCATACAGCAGCCACGGTGTCTGCGACCCTGAAGCGGTTTCAGGACGCCTGCCCGAGCCGAGATCGACGAGCGCGACGACCGCCGCGACGCCCACCCCGATGAACGCCAGCCAGATCACCGCACAGGCGATCACCAGAACGCGATCAACGGTGTCAGGCGACCGTAAGCCCCCCAACTCTCGCAATGTCGTCATCAGCAGCTGGTCTGCGCCGAGTTGCTGGTGTTGGACGACAACACCGATCCGTCGCTGGTGGTGATCGAGCAGTTCAGTCTGCTCACCAGAAAGAGGCTCGACGCCTCCACCGAGCCGACCTCGGACTGCGAGATCGGCGTGACCGTCAGCGACCACGGAATGTAGACGTTCCGCTGGGTGCGCCTGCGCCCGGAGGCGTCGACGTACGTGATCGTGATGATGTCGCCCGGCGCTTTGGTTCCGGTCACCGAGTACGTGACCTGCCGGGGCCCGGCTGGCGTCGTGGTGGCGGTTGTGACCGGCGGGGCTGCCGTGCTCGTCGATGCCGGCGCGGGCGGAGGCGGAGGCGGTGCCTCGCTGGTCGGCGGCGGTGGCGGCGGCTCGGTGGTGACCGTCACGGTCTGGGTAGGAGGAGGCGGAGGCGGCGCTTCTGTCGTCGGGGGCGGAGGTGGTGGCGGGGTGGTGGTGATGATCTGGTCCTGTACCGGCGGCTTGGACGGGGTCGTGGTGACAGGCCTGGCCACGTTCGACGTGTCGGTGCGGGTCACGAGCAGCGACACGGACACGACCAGCGCGATCGCGGCCAAGATGGCCGTTATGCCGACCACCCACGGCCAGCGAGGAGGTGGGTGCGGCTCGACGAGTTCGGGAGGCTGCTCGTAGCTGTCGTAGTCGTAGAGCGCCGGGTCGGCCGGCACGTAGGGGCCGCTGGTGAACTGCTCGGACTCCGGCGCCGAGTATGCCTGCGAGTAGGACTCGGTCTCGCCGGTCACTTCCTGAGTGGGCTGATCCCGCGTCGGCGGATCGCCCTGGTCCTCCCCGAAAGAGCCCCCTTCTGGGGGATTCGGCCCGCTCATGTCGCCTATCCTTCTTGACTACTTTTCGGCAGATGCCCGTGGACGGCCCATCGGCCGAAGGCTCCCCGTCGCGCAGACGACAGAAGGTGCCTCGGCAACATTACCCAACTCAACCAACGGAGCAATCTGACGGCAGCGTCGGCCCGTGAACTGACTGCCCGATTGTTACCTTCGCCGGTTGCCGGCTAGTGCTTTTCGGAGCCGACGTAGTACTCGAACACCAGGCCGGCGGCGCTGCTCAGCACGAAGACCACGCCGGCGGCGATGAGCCAGGGCAGCCACAGCGCGATCCCGACTGCGGCGACCGATGCGGCAAGCGCGACCAGGATCGGCCACCAGCTGTGCGGGGCATAGAAGCCCAGTTCGCCGGCCCCGTCTGCGATCTCGGCATCCTCGTAGTCCTCGGGCCGGGTGTCGAGCCGGCGTGCGACGAACCGGAAGAAGGTACCGATGATCATCGTCAGCCCGGTGGTCATGACCATCGCGGTGACTCCGGCCCATTCCACGCCACCGGGGGAGAAATAGGCGGTCAGCACCGCGTACACGATGGTTGCCAGCGCGAAGAACGCGGTCAGGATCTCGAACAGCCGGGCTTCGATGTGCATGGCGTGTCCCTTACCTGCTTGCCTGGGCCTGCTCGCCGCGACGGGAGTCGAACGGGTGGGTGGTGACGGCCGTCGGCGGCTGGTTGATGGCCTGCAACGCCTCGCCGTTCGTCTTGCCTGCCATCCGTTGCTGCATATAGGCCTTGAAGTCATTGGGCTCGACGACCCGGACCTCGAAGTTCATCATCGAATGGTAGGTGCCGCACAACTCCGCGCAGCGACCGACGAACGCGCCGGTCTTCTCGATGGTGGCGATCTGGAAGATGTTGTCGGTGTGGTTGGCCTTCGGGTTGGGCAGCACGTCGCGCTTAAACAGGAACTCGGGGACCCAGAAAGAGTGCACGACGTCGGCCGCGGCGAGCTGGAACTCGATCCGCTTGCCCGTCGGGAGCACCAGGATCGGGATCTCGTTGCTGGTGCCCAGCGTCTCGACCTTGTCGAAGTTCAGGTAGGTGCGGTCCTCAGGGTTCAGCCCGCGGACCGGTCCGACCAGTTCTTCGCCGTGTGAATCCCTGCCCTCGGGCTTGGACACCATCGCGGCCTTTCGGGCCGGGTCCGCACCCTCGTAGGTGAAGGTGCCGTCCTTGAAGTCGATGCGCTGGTACCCGAACTTCCAGTTCCACTGAAACGCCGTGACGTCGACGACGACCTCGGGGTTCGGGTCCTTGTGAAGCATGCGTTCCTGGACGACGACGGTGAAGTAGAACAGCACCGCGATGATCAGGAAGGGCGTGACCGTGAGCACGATTTCGAGGGGCATGTTGTAGCCGAACTGACGCGGCAGGTCCGTGTCGGTGGGCTTGTGGCGGTGAAACGCCGACGTCCAGAACGTCAGCCCCCACACGATCACGCCGACGACCAGCGCGGCGATCAGCGAACCGATCCAGAGCTGCCGGTTGATGTGGGCCTCCGGGGTGATACCTTCCGGCCAGCCCAGCCCGATCACCTCTGACCAGCTGCAACCGCTCAGGGTGATTGCCACGACAACGAGGGTCGCGGCCACGGCCAGCAGACGGAACCGGCGAAACCCGCGGGGTCTCACGTTGGCGCCTCCTCCAGTCACGCGCTGGCCGACGGATCGAATACTACGCAGCGTAGACCATGCACTGGGTGCGGCATACTTGGCCCGATGTGCGGACTCCTGGCCCTGGTATGTGATCCGTCCGCCCCTGTGACGCCCGAGACCGTCGAGGCTGTGGCGGGCGCGTCGCACCTGATGCGCCACCGCGGCCCGGACGAGCCCGGGACGTGGTCCGACGACGAGATCGTGCTCGGCTTCAACAGGTTGTCGATCATCGACATCGAACATTCGCACCAGCCCCTGCGATGGGGCCCGGCGGAGGCGCCGGGGCGCTACGTGCTGGTCTTCAACGGCGAGATCTACAACTACCTCGAGCTGCGGGCCGAGTTGGCCGCCGAGCACGGCGCCGTGTTCGCCACCGACGGCGACGGCGAGGCGATCATCGCGGCGTATCACCACTGGGGTGTCACCGCGTTGTCGCGGCTGCGGGGCATGTTCGCGTTCGCACTGTGGGACACCGAGCGGCACGAATTATTCTGCGCCCGTGACCAGTTCGGCATCAAGCCGCTGTTCATCGCCACCGGGGCCAGGGGCACCGCGGTGGCGAGCGAGAAGAAGTGCCTGCTGGATTTGGCCGATCTCATCGGCATTGAGACGGTGATCGATCGCAGGGCGGTGCAGCACTACACGGTGCTGCAGTACGTGCCCGAGCCGGAGACACTGCAGTGCGGGATTCGCCGCCTGGAATCGGGCAGCTACGCGCGGCTACGTCCCGGCTCACCCCCGCATGTCAGCCGCTACTTCGTCCCCCGCTTTTCGGCCAAGCCGTTCTCCCCCGGCACCGAGCAGGCCCGCTACGACGAGATAACCGGCGTTCTCGAGGACTCGGTGGCCAAGCACATGCGGGCCGACGTTACCGTCGGCGCGTTCTTGTCCGGCGGCATCGACTCCACCGCGATCGCCGCGCTGGCCATTCGGCACAACCCACGGCTGATCACGTTCACCACCGGATTCGAACGTGAGGGGTTCTCCGAGGTCGACGTCGCCGTTGCCTCGGCCGAGGCGATCGGCGCCCGGCACGTGGCCAAGGTAGTCAGCCCGGCGGAATTCGTCGAAGCGCTGCCCGAAATCGTCTGGTATCTCGACGAACCCGTGGCCGACCCCGCCCTGGTGCCATTGTTCTTCATCGCCCGCGAGGCCCGCAAGCACGTCAAGGTGGTGCTGTCCGGCGAGGGCGCCGACGAGCTGTTCGGCGGCTACACGATCTACCGGGAACCGTTGTCGCTCAAGCCTTTCGAGTATCTGCCACCACGGCTGCGGCGATCCATGCAGCGGGTGTCGGCGCCGTTGCCCGAAGGGATGCGGGGCAAGAGCCTGTTGCACCGCGGCTCGCAGACGCTCGAGGAACGCTACTACGGCAACGCGCGCAGCTTTTCCGACCCTGGGCTGCGGGCCGTCCTGCGGGGTTTCCGGCCGGAGTGGACGCACACCGACGTCACCGCCGGGATCTACGTGCAGTCCGAAGGCTGGGACCCGGTGGCCCGCATGCAGCACATCGACCTGTTCACCTGGCTGCGCGGCGACATTCTGGTCAAAGCCGACAAGATGACGATGGCCAACTCGCTGGAGCTGAGGGTGCCGTTCTTGGACTCCGAAGTGTTCGCAGTGGCGTCGCAGCTGCCGCTGGAGGCGAAGATCACCCGGCGGACCACAAAATACGCGCTACGCCGCGCACTGGAGCCCATCGTGCCACCGCACGTGCTCAACCGACCGAAACTGGGCTTCCCGGTGCCGATCCGGCACTGGCTGCGCGCCGGCGAGCTGCTGGACTGGGCGCATCAGATGATCGGTTCTTCGCAGGCCGACGAGCTGATCGACATCGCCGCGGTCCGGCGGATGCTTGACGAACACCTCGCCGGCACAAGTGATCACAGTCGGCGACTATGGACGGTGCTGATCTTCATGCTGTGGCATGCCATCTTCGTCGAGCGCAGCATCGTGCCGAAGATCAGCGAACCGCGGTATCCGGTGCAGCTCTAGCTGAGTTTCAATCCAGCGCCGCGTCGACTTCGTCGGCCGCGTCCTTGCCGTACGCGTCGGCGAGGCGCTTGATGGCCACGTCACGGTCCCATGACCATTCCTGGGTTCCGTTCGTCTCCAGCACCAGCACCGCCACCAGCGAGCCGAGCTGGCCGGAACGCGCCAGCCCCAGCCCCGCGCTGCGGCCCGTGAGGAAGCCTGCCCGGAACGCGTCACCCACGCCGGTGGGGTCGACCTTGCTGGTTTCGGGCACGACGCCGACATGGATCGACGTTCCGTCGGCGGCGACCATGTCGACCCCGTCGGGCCCCAGGGTGGTCACCCGCAGGCCCACCTGGGCCAGCACATCGGCGTCGGTCCAGCCCGTTTTCTGCAGCAGCAGGTCCCACTCGTAGTCGTTGGTGAACAGATACGTGGCGCCGTCGATGAGGCGGCGGATCTCTTCCCCGGCCAGCCGCGCCAATTGCTGGGACGGGTCCGCGGCGAACGCCAACCCGAGCTTGCGGCATTCGTCGGTGTGCAGAAACATCGTGTCGGGGTCGTTGGCCCCGATGATCACCAATTCCGGTGTGCCGATGGACGACACGATGTTGGCCAGCGAGATGTCGCGGGCCTGTGACATCGCTCCCGGATAGAAGGACGCGATCTGGGCCATCGCCGAGTCGGTGGTGCAGACGAACCGCGCGGTGTGCGCGGTCTCGGAGATCAGCACGTGGTCGCAGTTCACGCCGTGCGACTCGAGCCACTTTCGGTAGTCGGTGAAGTCCGTGCCGGCGGCCCCCACCAGTGCGGCGTCGCCGCCGAGAACACCGATCGCATACGCCATGTTGCCTGCGACTCCGCCGCGGTGCACGACGAGATCGTCGACCAGAAAACTCAGCGACACCTTCTGCAGATGTTCTGGCAGCAGCTGCTCGGAGAACCGGCCCGGAAACCGCATCAGATGGTCCGTTGCAATGGATCCGGTCACCGCAATCGTCACAAGACGCCACCCTTCAATTCGTTAACCCGTCTATCTAAGACTACTCAAAGTAACGGTCCGCTCGGGTGCGGCCCGGTTGCGCTAGCCTGCGTACCATGGCCGGTCCGTACCAGCAGTACTCCGACCCGACGCCCAGCCAACCGAGCTACGGCGAGCCGTACCCGAGCCACGCGTTCGCCGGCGAACCGATGCCGCCGTATCCACCCTCGGGACAGGGTTACCAGCAAGCCGCGGCGTCGGTGTATCCCGGGATGCTGCCGCCGCCGGTGCAGTACCCGCAACGCCGACGATGGTGGCTCGTGGGGGCGCTGGTGCTGGTGATCGCCGTCGCAGCGGCGGCGACCGTCGCGATCGTCTATGCGGTTCGCGGTGAATCGTCCAGCACGGGCGGACAGTTGACCAGCGCCTCGACGAAGGCGGCGATACAGAATTACCTGGATGCGTTGAGCAAAGGCGACTACGACACGGTGGCGCGTAACACGCTGTGCGGTATGTACGACGCCGTACGGGACCGCAAATCCGACCAGGCGTTGGCCCGGCTGTCCAGCGACGCGTTCCGCAAGCAGTTCTCGAACGCGGACGTCACCACGATCGACAAAATGGTGTTCTGGTCACCCAATCAGGCCCAGGCGTTGTTCACGATGCGTGTGGTGCCTGCAGGCAGAAGCTCAGGCAGCAGCCACGAGGAACAGGCCATCGCGCAGCTCCTCAGCCAGGACGACCACGTCCTGGTGTGCTCCTATCTCCTGCGGACCGCAGCTCAGTATTGAGCAGGCCCCGTCAGTTGAAGGAGTCGCCGCACGCGCACGAACCCGTCGCGTTCGGGTTGTCGATCGTGAATCCCTGCTTCTCGATGGTGTCGACGAAGTCGATCGTCGCGCCCTGCACGTACGGCGCGCTCATCCGGTCCACGGTCAGCGTCACACCGCCGAACTCAGCGGTCAGATCACCGTCGAGTGACCGGTCATCGAAGAAGAGGTTGTAACGCAGGCCCGCGCAGCCTCCGGGCTGGACCGCGATCCTCAAGGCCAGGTCGTCACGGCCCTCCTGGTCCAGCAGCGCCTTCGCCTTGGCGGCCGCGTCGCCGGTCAGGCTCACGCCGTGAGTGGCGGTGCTGGTGGCCGACTCGTCCTGAACACTCATTACGTCTCCTCATACGTCTTGCGTGGAGCAGAATCCACTTGGTCAACGGTACCTTCTTTCGCCGCTATTCCCGAAGTTGTTCTCCCCAGGCGTCGCCTGCGGCCGTGTCGCGGGCCAGGCTTGCCAGCTGGTTGGCGGCGTCGTCGATGGCAAGCCGGACCGATCCGGCGTGGTCGGCGATTGAATACGCGGCCGCGATGCCGGCCGCCCGCTGCGCGGCTTCGGGCAGCGTGACCTGGCCGGCGAGCACCAGCACAGGGGTCCGGCGCGCGGCAGCGCCGGCCGCGATCGCGCTGATCACCTTGCCGTGCAGTGACTGGTCGTCGAACCGGCCTTCACCGGTGACCACCAGTTCGGCGGCGTCCACGTTGTCGGCCAGGTGGGTGTATTCGGCGATGATCGCGGCGCCTGACCTGCGACGAGCGCCCAGGGCCAGCAGTGCCGCGCCCAGGCCACCGGCGGCGCCCGCCCCCGCCTCGCCGCTGACGTTGCGGCCGGCCGCCGCGTCCAGTTCAGCTGCCCACGCGGTGAGCCGGCGTTCCAGTAGCTCCACGGTGTCGGGGTCGGCGCCTTTCTGCGGCCCGAACACCCGCGCCGCTCCCATCGAACCCAGCATCGGATGTTCGACGTCGCTCGCGGCGATCAGTTCGACCCCGACCAGCCGCTCGCGGGCAGCCGGCAGGCCGCCGAGCACGTCGACCATGCCGCGGCCGCCGTCGGTCGTGGCACTGCCGCCCAGCCCGACGACGATGCAGCGCGCACCGGCGGCCAGGGCCGCACCGACGAGCTGACCGACTCCCCTGGTGTGGGCCGACAGCGCGGTCTGTGCAGTCGGCGCCCCGTCGAGCAGAGCCAGCCCGCACGCCTGCGCGCATTCCAGGTAAGCGGTCTGCCCGTCGAGCACCCAGTCCGCGTCCACGTCGGTGTCCAACGGCCCAACGACCCGCAACGTGCGCAGTTCGCCGAGCCTGCCCGCCAGCACGCCGACGAATCCCGGGCCGCCGTCGGACTGCGGCGCCAGGGTGAGTTCGTCGTAGGGCCGGCCCTCCAGCCACCCGGCAGCGATCGCCTCGGCTGCGTCGACCGCGCTCAGGCTCTCCCCGTACGAGTCGGGGGCGATCAGCACCCGCATGGCCGTCCCGCACCGATTCCGGGGTCCGAACAAGCCGCCATTTACGCACCCTAAACTGGCTGGCGTGAGTCTGCTGGGCCGTAAGAAGGGCGTCGACGAGGCCACCGCGGCGGCCGAGGCCGAGCCGGTGGATACCGACGTCACGTCGTCTCGCAAAATCACCGCGCCCAAGGGCAGGCCGACGCCGAAGCGCGGCGGCACCAAGCGGCGCGGCCCCATCGCGCCGGCCCCGACGACCGCCGCCGAAGCGCGCCGACGTCGCAAGGCGATGGGCCGCCCGAAGCTCACCCGGGGGGAACGCAAGGTGGAAAAGGCCGAGCGGCGCCAGCAGGTGGCCGATCGCCGCGAGCGCATGATGGCCGGCGAGGAGGGCTATCTGCTGCCGCGCGACCGTGGGCCGGTCCGCCAGTACGTCCGCGACGTCGTCGACGCCCGACGCAACGTCCTCGGGCTGTTCATGCCGGCGGCGCTGGCGTTGATTTTCGTGATGCTCTCGGTACCGCAGGTGCAGTTTTACATCTCCCCCGCCATGCTGGTGCTGGTCGCGATCATGGTGATCGACGGCCTTTTCTTGGCCCGCAAAGTCACCAACCTGGTCGACGTCAAGTTCCCCGGCAATGGCGAAGGCCGCTGGAAACTCGGCTTTTACGCGGCCAGCCGGGCATCGCAGTTGCGCCGCATGCGGGCGCCGCGTCCCCGGGTCAACCGCGGCGACGGCGTCACTTGAGAGTCGGCTGACACATGCGCACGCTCGTGCTCGGCGGCATCCGGTCGGGAAAGTCGGCATGGGCTGAGCTGGCGATCGCCGAGGAGGTGGGCCCGCCGGAGCCGGTGCGATACCTGGCCACCGGCTCCTGCCCCGACGACGACCCGTCGTGGTCGCAGCGAGTGGCCGACCATCGCGCCAGACGCCCGCAATACTGGTCGACCGACGAAACCATCGAACTGACAGCGCAGTTGCGGCAGATTCCCGCGCCGCCGACGCTGATCGACGATCTCGGCGGCTGGCTCACCGCGGTACTGGACAGGCGCGGCTGGGACAGCCCGGTGCGTGCCGACGTCGACGAACTCATCGACGCCGTGTACGCGTTCGGGTCGCCGCTGGTCGTGGTCAGCCCCGAGGCGGGGCTGATGGTGGTGCCGGCCACCGGCTCGGGCCGACGGTTCGTTGACGAGATCGGTGAGCTCAACCAGCGAATGGCCGGCCTGTGCGACCGCGTGGTGCTGGTGGTCGCCGGACAGGCGCTGACGATCAAGGATTATGACGAGTGACCGCGGCGCTCGAGTTTGCGCCGGTTGTCGCGCCCGACGCCGACGCAGCGGCGGCGGCGCGTGATCGTCAGGACCGGCTGACCAAGCCGTCCGGCGCGCTGGGCCGGCTGGAGGAACTGTCGGTGTGGGTGGCGTCGTGCCAGGGACAGTGCCCGCCGCGGCAGTTCGAGAGGGCCCGCGTGGTGGTGTTCGCAGGTGATCACGGCGTCGCGGCAGCAGGGGTTTCGGCGTACCCGTCCGAAGTAACCGCGCAGATGGTCAGCACCATCGTCGCGGGCGGAGCTGCGGTCAATGTGCTGGCCGGCGTCGCGGGGGCCGGCGTGCGCGTCGTCGACATCGCGGTTGACGCCGATGCACCACTGACCCCGGAGATCGGGGCGTACAAGGTGCGCCGCGGCAGCGGTAACTCGGCCGTCGAGGACGCGTTGAGCCAGGACGAGACGGTCGCGGCCATCCGGGCAGGCCGCCGGATCGCCGACGAGGAGGTCGACGCGGGCGCCGATCTGCTGATCGCCGGTGACATCGGCATCGCAAACACCACTCCGGCAACGACACTGGTGGCGGCGCTGACGGGAGCGGAGCCGGTTGTCGTGGTCGGGCGTGGCACCGGCATCGATGACCCCGGCTGGATGCGCAAGGCCGCGGCGGTTCGCGATGCGTTGTACCGGGCACGCCGCGACCTGGGCGACCCGGTTGCGCTGCTGCGCATGTGCGGTGGCGCCGACCTCGCCGCGATGGCGGGGTTCTGCGCGCAGGCGGCCCTGCGCCGTACGCCGCTGCTGCTCGACGGCGTGGTCGTCACCAGCGCGGCACTGATCGCCGAGCGGATGGCGCCCGGCGCGCGGCAGTGGTGGCAGGCCGGCCACCGCTCCACCGAGCCGGCACATTCGATGGCGCTGTCGCAGCTGGGCCTGACACCGATCCTCGAGCTCGACATGCGGCTGGGCGAAGGGACGGGCGCCGTAGTGGCCCTGCCGGTCGTGCGGGCCGCCGTGGCGGCGCTGGCGTCGATGGCGACGTTCGACGAGGCGGCGGTGAGCGAACGCGCTCCCGAATCGTCGTGATTGGTTCGCTTGCAAGCGCCTTCGCGTTCGGATCGGTGCTGCCGGTCCGCATCCGCGCCACCGTGATCGGCCGTGGCGTGCTCACCTCGCTTCCGGTCGTCGGGTTCATGCTCGGTGCGTTGGCCGGCGCCGTGCTGCTGGCCGGGCGGTGGGCGTTTGTGGCCGGCAGCCCGCTACCCGGGATGCTGGCGGTCGCGGCGCTGCTGATCACGACCCGTGGGCTGCACGTCGACGGGCTGGCCGACACCGCCGACGGGCTCGGCTGCTACGGACCTCCGCAGCGGGCGTTACAGGTGATGCGTGACGGCTCGGCGGGTCCTTTCGGGACCGGCGCAGTGGTGCTGGCGGTCGTCGTTCAGGGCCTGGCGTTCGCGGCCGCGCCTGCCGGCCTCCGGGCTCTGGTAGCCGTGGTGGCGGCCGTCACGACGGGCCGGGTCGCAGCGGTGATGGCGTGCCGCCGCGGTGTGCCCGCGGCCGAGGGCAGCGTGTTGGGCGCTCAGGTCGCGGGCACGCAGCCGCTGCCCGTGGTGGCCGGATGGGTTGTGGTGGCCACCGCGGTGTCGGCGCTGGCGGCTCCAAAGCCGTGGCAGGGCCCGCTGGCGGTGCTGGTGGCGCTGGTGACCGCCGCCGTGCTGGTCGCGCACTGCGTACGCCGGTTCGGCGGGATCACCGGCGACGTGATTGGCGCCGCGATCGAGGTGGCGACGACGGTCGCGGCGGTGGGGCTGGCGGTGCGTTAGCTGAGCCGGGCCATCCAGCCGTGGGTGTCGGCGAACGTGCCGCGCTGGATGCCGGTCAGCGTGTCACGCAGCGCCATTGTCACCTCGCCCGGTTCGCCGTCGGCGATCGCGAACTCGCCGTCGGAGTGCTTGACCGACGACACCGGTGTGATGACGGCGGCCGTGCCGCATGCGAACACCTCGGTGATCTCCCCCGCCGCGGTCTTCTTCTGCCACTCGTCGATGTCGATCTTGCGTTCCTCGACGGCGAACCCGGCGTCAGTCGCCAACTGCAGCAACGAATCTCGGGTGATACCGGGCAACAGTGTGCCGGTCAGCTCAGGCGTGACGAGCCGCGCTGAACCGCCGCTGCCGAACACGAAGAACAGGTTCATGCCTCCCATCTCTTCGACATAGCGGCGTTCGACGGCGTCCAGCCAGACCACCTGGTCGCAGGCGTTCGCGGCCGCCTCGGCCTGCGCGAGCAACGACGCGGCATAGTTGCCGCCGAACTTGGCCGCGCCCGTGCCACCGGGAGAGGCGCGCACATACTCGGTCGACAGCCAGACGCTGACCGGCTTGATGCCCTGGGGAAAGTACGCACCCGCGGGTGAGGCGATCACCAGATAGCGGTACTCCTTGGCGGGCCGCACACCCAGACCAGGCTCGGTCGCGAAGATGAACGGCCGCAGGTACAGCGACTCCTCGCCGCCGAACGGCGGGACCCATGCGCCGTCGACCGCGATGAGCTGACGCAACGACTCGATGAAGACGTCATCAGGCAGCTCCGGGATCGCAAGCCGGCGCGCAGAGGACCGCAACCGGGCGGCGTTGGCCTCGGGCCGGAACGACACGATCGACCCGTCGGCCCAGCGGTACGCCTTGAGCCCTTCGAAAACCTCCTGCGCGTAATGCAGCACGATGGCCGACGGGTCGAGCTCGATCGGACCGTACGGGAGCACTCGCGCGTCATGCCAGCCCTGCCCACCGGTGTACGTGATCGACACCATGTGATCGGTGTGGTAGGCACCGAACGGCGGATTGGTCATGATCACGGTCCGCTGCTCGTCGGTCGCCGGGTGCGCGCTGCGCTGGACGGTGAACTCGAGGGGACCGGTGCTCATGCGAGCGATTGTATCCCCGCGCGCTAGCGAGTTTTGGCCTCGACAAACGGCGGATTGACCACCTCACACTCCACCGGCCGCCCCCTCACGTCCACCGTGACCCGCTGCCCGTTCTCGATTCCGGCGGCGGTGTCGATCAGCGCCAGCGCGATGCCGGCTTCCAGTGTCGGAGAGAAGGTTCCCGACGTGGTCAACCCGACCGGGGTGTCGCCGTCGAGCACGGCCAACTCGGGACGCAGCACTCCGCGGCCTGTGGCGCGCAATCCGCGCAGCAGCCGTCGCGGGCCTGCCTGTTTTTCGGCCAGCAACGCCTCGCGACCCCAGAACGCGTCTTTCTTCCAGCCGATCGCCCAGCCGCAGCGGGCCTGCAGCGGCGAGACGTCGGGCGACAGCTCGTGGCCGTGCAGGGGATAGCCCATCTCGGTACGAAGGGTGTCGCGCGCCCCGAGACCTGCGGGCTCGCCGCCGGCGGCGGACACCGCTTGCACGAGCGCGTCGAACACCACCGGTGCAGTGTCCCAAGGCGGAATCAGCTCGTACCCGTGCTCGCCGGTGTAACCGGTCCGGCAGACCCGCACCGGGACGTCACCGAACGACGCGTCCGCGTAGGCCATGTAGTCCATCTCGGTGGGCAGGCCGAGCCCGCTCAGCACGTCGGCCGACCGCGGCCCCTGCACGGCCAGCACAGCGTACGCGCGGTGCTCGTTTGTCACGGAAATACCTTCCGGCGCAGCCTGTTGCAGGGCCGTAACGACCGCTTCGGTGTTGGCTGCATTGGGTATCAGGAAAATCTCGTCATCCGAAAGGTAATAGGCGATCAGGTCGTCGGTCACGCCGCCGGTTTCGGTGCAGCACAACGTGTACTGGGCCTTGCCTGGACCAATGCGCCGAAGGTCGTTGGTGAGCGCGGAGTTGACGAACTCCGCCGCGCCGGGGCCGCGGACCAGTGCCTTGCCAAGGTGGCTGACGTCGAACAGGCCAACCGCGTTACGGGTGGCGTTGTGTTCGGTCACCGTGCCGGCGTAGGAAACCGGCATCAGCCAGCCCCCGAATTCGCCGAGGCTGGCCCCGAGGTCGCGGTGGCGGTCCTCGAGGGGCCCGTGCTGGAGTTCGCTCACGACGGTCCACCCTAATCCGCGCCGCGAGCCCGCTGGTCAGTCCGGGTGATTAGGGTGGATGCTCGTGAGTCCCTTCAAGCGTGGCTATCAAGCGCCCTCGGTTTCGGTGAGTTCGTCGCTGCCTCGGCGCGGTATCGGGGACGCGGTCCTGATCGTGCCGGTGGTGAGCGACGACGGCGGTGCGAAGGTGCTGGCCGCAGGACCCTACCTGGACAGCGACGCAGTCGCCGAAATCGAGGCCGGACTTGGCGCCCTCGGCGCGAGCGGGGCCGCCGAGCAGCTGAACCGGCTGGTCGTCTCGTCGCTGCCGGTGGCCAGCGTGCTGACGGTCGGGCTGGGGGCACCGCGTGACGAATGGCCCGCCGACGTGATTCGCCGCGCCGCCGGTGTGGCCGCCCGATCGCTGGACAGGATCGAGACCGCTGTGACGACGCTGTCGGGGCTGGACCTCGCCGCCACCGTCGAGGGTTTGATTCTGGGCGCTTACCGGTTCACCGAATTCCGAAGCGACAAGACGGCTCCGAAAGAACCGGGGCTGCGCAAGATCACCCTGCTGACTGCGGACACCAAAGCGCAGACCAAGGCGCGTGCGGCACGGGCGGCGGCGGTGGCGACCGCGGTGGCGACCGCCCGCGATCTGGTCAACACACCGCCGAGCCACCTGTTCCCCGCGGAATTTGCCAGTCGGGCAAAGGGTTTGGGTGAGGCGGCCGGGTTGCAGGTCGAAGTCCTCGACGAAAAGGCGTTGGCGCGCGGCGGGTACGGCGGGGTGATCGGGGTGGGTCAGGGCTCGTCGCGGCCGCCGCGTCTGGTCCGTCTGATCCACCGCGGTTCGCGGCTGGCCAAAAAGCCGGACCGGGCCCCGACGGTCGCCCTCGTGGGCAAGGGCATCACTTTCGACACCGGCGGAATCTCGATCAAGCCGGCCCAGAACATGCACCACATGACCTCTGACATGGGCGGCGCCGCGGCGGTGATCGCGACGGTGGTGCTGGCGGCGCAACAGGAATTGCCGATCGACGTGATCGCCACCGTGCCGATGGCCGAGAACATGCCGTCGGCCACCGCGCAGCGGCCCGGCGACGTGCTGACACAGTACGGCGGCACGACGGTGGAGGTGCTCAACACCGACGCAGAGGGCCGGCTGATCCTGGCCGACGCCATCGCCCGCGCCGGCGAAGACCACCCGGACTACCTGATCGAGACGTCGACGCTGACGGGCGCCCAGACCGTCGCCCTCGGTGCACGCACTCCGGGGGTGATGGGCAGCGACGAGTTCCGCGACCGGGTGGCCGCACTCTCGCGGAGCGTCGGCGAAAACGCTTGGCCGATGCCGCTTCCCGACGAGCTCAAGGACGACCTGAAGTCCACGGTCGCCGACCTGGCCAACGTCAGCGGCTCCCGGTATGCCGGAATGCTGGTCGCCGGAACGTTCTTGCGCGAGTTCGTCGCCGACGGCGTGCAGTGGGCGCACATCGACGTGGCAGGTCCCGCGTACAACACGGGCGGACCCTGGGGCTACACCGGCAAGGGCGGCACCGGCGTCCCGACCCGCACGATGTTCGCCGTGCTCGAGGATATCGCCGAAAACGGCTGAGCTACATTAGCTTTCCTCGCGCAGTGCTGCGCAGCGCCTGCGGCGCCACCCGCGCGAAGCCGTAGACCAGGTAGGCCTCCGGGGTCACCGGGCGGATCGGCTTGTTCTTCTGCACCGCCGACACGATGGCGTTGGCCACCTTGTCGGGACCGTAACGTCGGGCGGCGAACAGTTTCTCTGCTTGTCGACGACGCCCGTCGACTTGAGCTCGTTTGCCGGGCGGCGCGTCGAACCTGGTGGTGCGCACGATGTTGGTGTTCACCAATCCAGGACACACGGTTGTCAGCCCTATCCCGGCCGAGTCGAGTTCAGCGCGCAAGCAGTCCGAGAACATGTAAACCGCCGCTTTGCTGGTGCAGTACGCGTTGAGCGACTGCACCGGAGTGTAGGCCGCCATCGACGCGACGTTGACGATGTGGCCACCGGTGCCACGCTCGACGAGCCGCCGGGCGAACGCGCGGCAGCCGTTGACCACCCCGCCGAGGTTGATGTCGAGGACCCGGTCCCACTCATCGGCCGGCGTATCGATGAACCGGCCCGCCTGCCCGATCCCGGCGTTGTTCACCACGATGTCGGGCACACCGTGCTCCTGGCAGACCTCGTCGGCGAACGCCTCGACCGCGTCGGCGTCGGAGACGTCGAGCGTGTAGGCATGCGCGACACCGCCCTGCGAGGCGATCTGGGCCGCGGTCTCCCGTACGGTGGCTTCGTCGATGTCGCTGACCACCACTTCGGCGCCGTGGCGGGCGAACTCCACCGCCGTGGCACGCCCGATGCCGCTTCCGGCCCCCGTCACCGAGACCAGCATGTCGCCGAACTGCTTGCGTTGCCTGCCGACCTGGGCCCGGCGCATCGCCCTGCTTGCGGGCCTGCCCTCGACCACGTCGACCATCTCGGAAAGCGCCCGGGCCAGCAGCCCAGGTTGTGAGAACGGCGACCAGTGGCCGGACCTGATGTCGCGGCGCCACAGCCGCGCCACCCAGCGGGACTCGTCATCCAACGCCTTCAGTGTGATGGCCGGATCATTGCTGTGGCCGACGATCTGCACCGGCACGTCGACATAATGGTCGCGCGCGCCCTGCGACACCGAGTGAAAAAAGTTGGCGCGGTAGATCTTCAGGCTGTTCGCGGCATCGCGGTTGACGGACTCCGCGTGGTGGATCTGATCGGCGGGAATGCCTTCGGCGACCGCGAGTATCCGCTGCAGACGATTGCCCTTGAGCGCGGCCCTGGCGATCGCAGGCGCAACCACCGGCACGGAGAACGCGATCATGTAAGCAATTTTCAGCACCTGTCGCACCGCCGCCAAAAAGGCGGCTGGGCGATACGGCCGCTTGAGGTTGTCGAGGATGTACGCGACGAGATGGTCGGCGCTCGGAATCGACACCGAGGTGAACGACGAGATCCGGTCGCTCGCATTCGGCCGCTTGAGGTATTCCCAGATTGCGACCGCACCCCAGTCGTGGGCCAGCACGTGCACGGGCTGACTCGGGCTGAGCGCCTGGATCACCGCTGAGAAGTCCTCGGCGAAATGCGCCATCGAGTACGCGTGGAAGGAATGCGGTGCCGACGACTGCCCGGCGCCGCGGTTGTCATAAGTGATGACGCGGAAGCGCTCGGTCAGCAGCGGCACCACGTTGTCCCACAGCATATGCGAGTCGGGCCAGCCGTGGGCCAGTACCACCGTGGGGCCGTTCGCATTGCCCTGCTCGTGGACGGCGATCTGAACCTCGTCGCCGCTGGTGATGTATCGCCGGCTGCTTCGCACTGCGGGCACTGTCATAGGTGGGCATGGTAGGGGTAGGCGTCGGCCGCTCAACCGCGGGTCTCAGCCCTCTTCCGGGAGGCGATGGCGTTCGGCGCGCCGGCGGGCGTCATAGTCGCGCATCCGCTGTGGGTAGCCGACGCGCTGCACGTCGTAGACCGGGATACTGAGCAGCTCGCCGAGCCTGCGGGCCCCGGACGCACCGCCGACACGGCGGCGAGTCCACTCGCCGTCGCTGGCCACGAGCACCACTGTGACATCGGTGACATTGGTCTGGGGTTCGACGAATGCCTCGACACCGGTGCGCGACTGGGCCCACTCGCGCAGGTAGCGCTGGTCGGCCGCCGGGCCCACATCGGCGCCGCCACGGCGCCCGGCCCGAAGTTTGTCGAACAATCCCAACGAACCGCTCTCCTCGCAGTCTCTCAATTACCCCCGTCATCGATAGTGCCACGATGATTGCGGCATTCGACGCGGCTGACCCACTCGCGACACTGCGCTGTGGTAAGCCAGAGGTCGACCCAAACGACTGATGTGTTCGAGGAGTCAGCAGACATGGCCTTCTCCGTGCAGATGCCCGCACTCGGTGAGAGCGTGACCGAGGGGACCGTGACCCGTTGGCTCAAGCAAGAAGGCGACAGCGTCGAACAGGACGAGCCACTGCTCGAGGTGTCCACCGACAAGGTCGACACCGAGATCCCGTCACCTGCTTCTGGCGTGCTGTCGAAGATCGTCGCCCAAGAGGACGACACCGTCGAGGTCGGCGGCGAGTTGGCGGTGATCAGCGACGACGGCCACGGGTCGCAGCCGGCGCCTGAATCGCAGGCCGACGAACCCCAACAGGAGGAGCCGGCGGCCGAGCCGTCGACGACATCAGAAGAGACCGAGGCCGAACCCGAGCCGGAGCCCGAGCGCCGGCCGAAACCGCAGGCGCAGCCGGCCGCGCAGTCCTCCGGAGGCAAGTCCACGCCCGTCCTGATGCCGGAGTTGGGCGAGTCGGTCACCGAGGGCACGGTCACGCGATGGCTGAAGAAGGTCGGCGACACCGTCGGCGTCGACGAACCACTGCTGGAGGTCTCGACCGACAAGGTGGACACCGAAATCCCGTCGCCGGTGGCCGGCGTGCTGCTTTTCATCGCCGCCGAAGAAGACGACACCGTTGCCGTCGGCGGTGAGCTGGCCAAGATCGGCGAGCCCGCTGCCCAGGAGGCCGCCAAGGAGCCCGAGCCCCAACCGGAACCCGAGCCGCAGCACGAGCCGCAACCCAAGCCCGAGCCCAGGCCGCAGCCCCGGCGCGCGCCGGCTGCCGCTTCCACCGATTCCGACGCCTCCACCGATGCCTCCACCGATGCCTCCACCGATGCCTCCACCGATTCGGAGGCCGGCCCGTACGTGACCCCGCTGGTGCGCAAGCTGGCCGCGGAGAACAACGTCGACCTGGGGAGCGTGAAAGGCACCGGTGTCGGCGGCCGTATCCGCAAGCAGGACGTGCTTGCCGCGGCCGAGAAGGCCAAGGCTCCGGCCGAACCCGAACCGTCCCGGCAGGCCCCGGCTGCGCCGGCTTCCGCCAAGGCCGCCACACCGACACCGGCACCTGCGCTGGCACACCTGCGCGGCAGCACGCAGAAGGCCAGTCGCATTCGTCAGATCACCGCGCAGCGAACACGCGAATCACTGCAGGCCACAGCGCAGCTCACGCAGACCCACGAAGTCGACATGACCAGGATCGTGGCTTTGCGCAACCGTGCCAAGAACGAGTTCGCCGAGCGGGAAGGCGTCAATCTCACCTTCCTGCCGTTCATCGCCCGCGCGGTGATCGACGCGTTGAAGATCCACCCCAACGTCAACGCCAGCTACAACGAGGAAACCAAGGAGATCACCTACTACGACGCCGAGCACCTCGGCATCGCGGTCGACACCGATCAGGGGCTGCTCTCGCCTGTGATCCACAGCGCCGGCGACTTGTCGCTGGCCGGGCTTGCCCGCGCGATCGCCGACATCGCCGCGCGGGCGCGCTCTGGCGACCTGAAGCCCGACGAGCTGTCTGGCGGCACGTTCACGATCACCAACATCGGCAGCCAGGGAGCACTGTTCGACACCCCGATCCTGGTGCCGCCGCAGGCGGCCATGCTGGGCACGGGGGCGATCGTGAAGCGACCGCGCGTCATCGTCGACGACGTCGGCAACGAGTCGATCGGAATCCGCTCGATCTGCTACCTACCGCTGACCTACGACCATCGGCTGATCGACGGCGCCGACGCCGGCCGGTTTTTGAGCACGGTCAAACGGCGGCTCGAAGAAGGGGCTTTCGAGGCCGACTTGGGTCTTTAGGAAGGGCTCTGACTGCTGTGCCCGACGCACTCATCGCGATCGCGGGGTCATCCGGCCTGATCGGCTCGGCGCTGGTGTCAGCGCTGCGCGCCTCCGACAATCGGGTGCTGCGGATCGTGCGCCGCGCCCCGTCGAACGCCGACGAAGTGCACTGGAATCCGGAAACCGGCGAATTCGACCCGGACACGCTGCGCGAAGTGGATGCCGTGGTCAACCTGTGCGGCGCCAATGTCGGCGGCAAGCGGTGGTCCGGGGCCTACAAGCAGCTGCTGCGCGACAGCCGGATCACCCCTACTGAGGTGCTGTCGGCCGCCGTCGTCGAGGCGGGCGTCAAGGTGCTCGTCAACGCCAGCGCGGTGGGCTACTACGGCAACACCCGGGACCGGGTGGTCGACGAAACCGCGCCTGCCGGAAACGGATTCCTCGCGCAGCTATGCCAGGACTGGGAGGCTGCCACGCTGGGAGCCCAGCAGGCGGGCGCGCGCGTGGTGCTGGTCCGCACCGGGTTGGTGTTGTCCCCGTCGGGCGGCATGCTCAGCCGGCTGCGACCGCTGTTCTCGCTCGGGCTGGGCGCGCGGATCGGCAACGGCCGCCAGTACATGCCGTGGATCAGCCTCGAGGACGAGGTGCGTGCGCTGCTGTTCGTGATCTCGCACACGTTGTCGGGATCGGTGAATCTCACCGGCCCGGCACCGGTGACCAACGCCGAGTTCACGACCGCGTTGGGGCGGGCGGTGAACCGGCCGACCCCGTTGTTCATGCCGGGTTTCGCCGCGCGCGCGGCCTTTGGCGAGTTCGCCGAGGAAGGTCTGCTGGCCGGGCAGCGGGCCATTCCGGCAGGGCTGGAACGCGCCGGCTTCCAGTTCCACCACAACACCATCGGCGAGGCGCTGTCGTACGCCACCGCGCCCACCAGGCACTAGTACGTTCGGTGTATGCGTTCCATTCGCTCGGTGACCACCCCCCTTGAGGTGAGGCAGCTCGGCAGCATCGACTACCGCCAGGCGTGGGAGATGCAGCGCAGCCTGGTGGACGCGCGCGTGGCGGGCGGCCCGGACGTGCTCTTGCTGCTCGAGCACCCGTCGGTCTACACCGCCGGGCGGCGCACCCAGCCGCACGAGCGGCCGGTCGACGACACGCCCGTGGTAGACACCGACCGCGGCGGCAAGATCACGTGGCACGGGCCGGGTCAGCTGGTCGGCTATCCGATCGTCGGCTTGGTCGATCCGATTGACGTCGTCAATTACGTTCGGCGACTTGAGCAATCGCTGATCACGGTCTGCGCCGATCTTGGGTTGGCGGCTGGGCGCGTGCCGGGCCGGTCCGGTGTCTGGCTCCCGGGTGACGACGTCCGGCCCCAGCGCAAAGTCGCCGCGGTGGGCATCCGAGTCCAACGCGCCACCACGCTGCACGGTTTCGCGCTGAACTGCGACTGCGACCTGGGCGCCTTCGACGCGATCATCCCGTGCGGGATCAACGACGCCGGCGTCACGTCACTGACTGCAGAGCTGCGACGCCGTGTCACGGTCGACGGCGTCCGGGAGCGGGTAGCCCAGGCCGTGTGCGGCGTCCTCGACGGCCGCCCGGCGCTAGCATCGACACTGTGAGCGTGGTTCCTGACGGGCGCAAGCTGCTGCGACTGGAAGCTCGCAACGCCCAGACGCCGATCGAGCGCAAACCCCCGTGGATCAAGACGCGGGCCCGTATGGGACCGGAGTACACCGAGCTCAAGGGCCTGGTGCGCCGCGAAGGCCTGCACACAGTGTGCGAGGAAGCCGGCTGCCCCAACATCTACGAATGCTGGGAGGACCGGGAGGCCACGTTCCTGATCGGCGGCGAGCAGTGCACCCGGCGCTGCGACTTCTGCCAGATCGACACCGGGCGTCCCGCCGAACTCGACCGCGACGAACCGCGCCGGGTGGCCGAAAGCGTCCAGGCGATGGGCCTGCGGTATTCGACCGTCACCGGGGTGGCACGAGACGACCTGCCGGACGGTGGCGCCTGGCTGTACGCCGAAACCGTGCTCCAGATAAAAAACCTCAACCCGTCCACCGGTGTCGAGCTGTTGATCCCCGACTTCAACGGGCGCCCCGACCTCCTGGAGCAGGTTTTCGAGTCTCGCCCAGAAGTGTTGGCGCACAACGTGGAAACAGTGCCGCGCATCTTTCGTCGCATTCGTCCGGCGTTTCGCTATCAGCGCAGCCTCGATGTGCTGACCGCCGCGCGCGACTACGGGCTGGTGACCAAGAGCAACCTGATCCTCGGCATGGGTGAAACGCCGGAAGAGGTACGCGAGGCGCTCACCGACCTGCACCGGGCGGGCTGCGACATCGTCACGATCACTCAGTACCTGCGCCCCTCAGTGCGCCATCACCCGGTGGCTCGCTGGGTGCGGCCAGAAGAGTTCGTCGAGCATTCCCGCTTCGCCGCCGAACTGGGATTCGCGGGTGTGCTGGCCGGGCCGTTGGTGCGCTCGTCGTACCGGGCGGGCCGTCTTTACGCGCAAACGATTGAAGGCCGCTCCCCGACCGCGGGCTGACCCGGCCGCCGTATCCTTTTGACATGGCGAAATCCACCAATTCCGCGGCAGCGAAGGCCGCGAAGGCCGAGGCGAAGGCCGCCCGGAAGGCGGCGTCCAAACAGCGCCGCAGTCAGCTGTGGCAGGCGTTTCAGATGCAGCGCAGAGAGGACAGGTGGCTACTGCCGCTGATGATCGGCGCGTTTGTGCTGATCGTGGCGGTCGCGGTGGTCGCCGGTGTGCTGGTCGGCGGTTTCACGATGGTGATGCTGATTCCGCTGGGCGTCGTGCTTGGCGCCCTGGTGGCGTTCGTCATCTTCGGCCGCCGGGCACAACGATCGGTCTACGGCAAGGCGGAGGGACAGGCCGGCGCCGCGGCCTGGGCGCTGGATAACCTTCGCGGAAAGTGGCGCGTCACCCCTGGCGTGGCCGCAACCGGTCACTTCGACGCCGTACACCGGGTCATCGGCCGGCCCGGGGTCATCTTCGTCGCGGAAGGGTCGGCTACCCGAGTCAAGCCATTGCTGGCACAGGAGAAGAAGCGGACTGCGCGGCTCGTCGGAGATGTGCCGATTTACGACGTGATCGTCGGGAACGGCGAGGGCGAGGTGCCGCTGGCCAAGCTTGAGCGCCACCTGACGCGGCTGCCCGCCAACATCACGGTCAAGCAGATGGATGCGCTGGAGTCCCGGCTGGCGGCGCTCGGATCTCGGACCGGGCAGGCCGCGATGCCGAAGGGACCCATGCCGACGGCGGCCAAGATGCGCGGCGTCCAGCGCACGGTACGCAGGCGCTGATCAGCGTAGATAGCAGCGCTACCGCCGGACGACGGCTGTGCCGGTGAACCGGTCGTGCAAGCCGCGGCCGTCGGAGTCCGTGAACAGCGCCGGCACCACGAGCGCGATCAGCAGCCCGCGCGCAACGGCACGGCCCAGTCCGACGTGCCGCTTGCTGTTGAGCGACCCGACCATGAGGCCGAAGGCGAATTGTCCCGGCGTGAACCCGAAGAGCCGCACCGCGATCACGCCGAGCACCAGCCAGGCCGCCAACACGGCCGTCGACAGCGTCGCCGTGGAGTACAGCCCCAGCGACACACCGAGCGCCGCGAACCCGTAGCCGATCAGCCAGTCCACCATCAGCGCGCCGATCCGCCGGCCGAACCCGACCAGCGAACCAGGCCCTGTCCGCGGCAAACCCAGCCGCTCACCTGGGTAAGTCGATGCCAGCCCGGACCGCGCGGGTTCGGGACCGGACAGCCAAGATGCGGTGGAGCGCGCCATGACCTAAGGATATGTAGTGCGGGGGCATGCTCCCCGGCGGCGCCGGAGCGGCTATTGCGTAACGTCAGCGCAACACGTGGTTGACGGGCGTGCAACATCGGCTCCATAGCGTCATCCCGCGGGCTACCAAGAGAAGGAGAATACGGACAGTGACCGAAAAGACGCCGGAAGACATCTTCAAGCTGATCAAAGAAGAGGCTGTCGAGTACGTCGATGTCCGGTTTTGCGATCTGCCGGGTGTCATGCAACACTTCACGATCCCGGCCTCAACCTTCGACGACAGCGTCTTCGAAGACGGGCTCGCCTTCGACGGGTCGTCGATCCGCGGCTTCCAGTCGATCCACGAATCCGACATGACGTTGCTGCCCGACCTCGACACGGCCGACATCGACGCATTCCGAGCCGCCAAGACCCTGAACATCAACTTCTTCGTGCATGACCCGTTCACCCGCGAGGCATACTCGCGCGACCCGCGAAACGTCGCCCGCAAGGCGGAGAACTTCCTGAAGAGCACTGGGATCGCCGACACCGCGTTCTTCGGTCCCGAAGCAGAGTTCTACATCTTCGATTCGGTGGCGTTCGATTCCCGAACCAATGGGGCGTTCTACGAAGTCGACTCGGTCTCCGGCTGGTGGAACACCGGCGCGTCGACCGAGGCCGACGGCAGCCCCAACCGCGGCTACAAAGTCCGCACCAAGGGCGGGTACTTCCCCGTCGCACCCAACGACCAGTACGTCGACCTGCGCGACGAGATGGCGACGAACTTGATCAATGCCGGCTTCGCACTGGAGAAGGGCCACCACGAGGTGGGCAGCGGCGGCCAGGCCGAGATCAACTACAAGTTCAACACGCTGCTGCACGCCGCCGACGACTTGATGCTGTTCAAGTACATCATCAAGAACACGGCCTGGCAGAACGGCAGGACGGTCACGTTCATGCCTAAGCCGCTCTTCGGCGACAACGGGTCGGGCATGCACGTGCACCAGTCGCTGTGGAAGGAAGGCGGCCCGCTGTTCTATGACGAGTCGGGTTACGCCGGCCTGTCCGACATGGCGCGCCACTACATCGGCGGCATTCTGCACCACGCGCCGTCGCTGCTGGCGTTCACCAATCCGACCGTGAACTCCTACAAGAGGTTGGTGCCCGGATTCGAGGCGCCGATCAACCTGGTGTACAGCCAGCGCAACCGGTCGGCGTGCGTCCGGATCCCGATCACCGGCAACAACCCCAAGGCCAAGCGGCTCGAGTTCCGCTGCCCCGACTCGTCGGGCAACCCGTATTTGGCCTTCTCGGCAATGCTGATGGCCGGTCTCGACGGGATCAAGAACAAGATCGAGCCGCAGGCCCCGGTGGACAAGGACCTCTACGAACTGCCACCGGACGAGGCGGCCAGCATCCCCCAGGCCCCCGTACAGCTGTCCGCCGTGATCGACCGGCTCGAAGAGGACCACGAATACCTCACCGAGGGTGGCGTGTTCACCCCCGACCTGATCGAAACCTGGATCAGCTACAAGCGCGAGGTCGAGATCCTGCCGGTGCAGATCCGGCCGCACCCCTACGAGTTCGCGCTCTACTACGACGTATAACCAGCCGAAACGGAATTCCCGGACGTGATCCGAGCGCGTTCACAACCGGGAATTCTGTTTCGCGGCTGGGGATGATCGACTGCGGTGCGCGTCCTTGTGCAGCGGGTCTCGTCGGCACGGGTGTGGGTCGACGGTGAAGTGGTCGGCCGGGTGCGCCCCAACGGACAGGGACTGCTGGCATTCGTCGGAGTCACCCACACCGACACCGCCGAAACCGTGCAGCGGCTCGCCGAAAAGCTCTGGCGGCTGCGGATTCTTGACCACGAGAGGTCGGCGGCCGACGTCGCGGCGCCGATCTTGGTGGTCAGTCAGTTCACACTGTATGCGAACACCGAGAAGGGCCGACGGCCGTCGTGGAACGCAGCGGCGCCGGGACCGCTCGCCGAGCCGCTGGTGACGGCATTCGCCGAGGCGCTGCGCCGGCTGGGCGCGCACGTGGAAAGCGGGGTGTTCGGCGCCCACATGCGGGTCGAGTTGGTCAACGACGGTCCCGTGACCGTGCTACTGGAACTGTGATGGCGCGGATTCGATTTCGGCGACACTGATAGCGCGTATGGTCGGCCCATGACGACGCGAAACCTCGAGGCGAGCTTGAATACCTACTCGCCCACCGTGCTGAGCATCTTTCGGATTGTCATCGGATTTCTCTTCACAGTCCACGGGTCGTCGATTCTGTTCGGCTGGCCCGTCAGCCTGCAGATGCCGGTAGGCAGCTGGCCAGGCTGGTGGGCCGGGCTCATCGAGTTCGTCACCGGCCTCCTGGTACTGATCGGATTATTTACCCGGCCAGCGGCTTTCCTCGCCTCAGGCACCATGGCCGTCGCCTACTTCTGGCAGCACCAGCCCAAGGCGCTCTGGCCGATCGACCCGGCGAACGGCGGAGAGCTGGCGGTGCTGTTCTGCTTCTCGTTCCTGCTGCTGGTATTCCTGGGCCCGGGCGCGTATGCGATCGATACCCGGCGGCGTCCGCTCGCCGCTACCGGGACACGCGGCCTTTTCGGCCGCCGGCGCGGCCTCGGCAACAGAGGGTTTGCGCGACGATAACGCTACGGACTCAACTTCGCGACACGCTGCCGGTGGTGTCGATGTCAGGGCACGTCGTCACCCTACCGTGGGCCGATGGGCGCGCGGGAACCGAAGATCATGGGCGGCAGCCCGTTTGCAGGAATGTCACGCCGGGAGTTCCTTGCCAAAGTCGCAGCGGTGGGTGGGACGGCGTTTCTCGCCTCTTGGGCTGAGCCGGTCATCGAGAAGGCCTACGCTCTCGGGCCCGGAGCGGGATCGCTGAACGACATCGAGCACATCGTGTTGTTCATGCAGGAGAACCGCTCGTTCGACCACTACTTCGGAACGCTTTCCGACGTCGAGGGATACGGCCACGACGCCAACAATCCCAATCCGGTATTCCGTCAGAAGGGCTGGAACCCGCAGACCAAGAAGGTCGACCAGAACGGCGTCACGCTGCCGTTCCGCCTCGATACCAATCGTGGTCCCAGCCTGACCGGCGACTGCATCAACGATCCGGACCACACGTGGATCGGTCTCCACCAGGCATGGAACGGCGGGGCCAATGACCAGTGGCTGCCGATGTCGGCGCAGAGCCGGTCGGCGGGCAACGTTCCGGCGCTGATGGGTTACTACACACGCGAAGACATCCCGATCCACCATCTACTCGCCGATGCGTTCACAATCTGCGATCACTATCACTGCTCTCTGCTGGGTCCGACCATGCCGAACAGGCTGTACTGGCTCAGCGCAACGATCAACCCCGAGGGCGACAAAGGCGGCCCGATGCTGGTGCAGCCCATGGTGTTGCCCAAGCTCAAATACAGCTGGCGCATCATGCCGGAGAATCTCCAGGATGCCGGGGTCACGTGGAAGGTCTACAACAACAAGGCCATTGGGCCGGTCAATCAGGTGATCTTCGACGGCCTGGTCGGGTCGTTCAAGCAGGCGGCCAACATCGGGTCGCAGCTGTTCCTTCGGGGCATCGCGCCCACCTATCCGGTGACGTTCGCCGCTGACGTCGCGACCAACAATCTGCCGCAGGTGTCGTGGGTCGTTCCGCCTGTCATCGAGTCCGAGCACCCGGCGCTGCCGGCTGCCGTCGGGGCCGTCGGGATCGTGAACCTGCTTCGAATCCTGACGTCCAATCCGCAGGTGTGGGAGAAGACGGCGGTGATCGTCAGTTACGACGAAAACGGCGGGTTCTTCGACCATGTCAGCCCACCGACCGCGCCGCCGGGCACGGCCGGTGAATACATTCCCGACTCGGTCAACATCAACTCGGTGACGGGCTCGGGCGGCGTGCGGGGCCCGATCGGGCTGGGGTACCGCGTTCCGTGTTTCGTGATCTCCCCCTACAGCAGGGGCGGCCTGGTGGCGCACGAGACGTTCGACCACACATCGCAGCTGCGGCTCATCGGAAAGCGATTCAATGTTCCTGTGCCCAATCTCACGGCGTGGCGGGCCGGCGTCACCGGCGACATGACCTCGGCGTTCAACTTCGCCGCCAATCCGGATCCATCGCGGCCTGATTGGGGCTACCCGGTGCTGCAGGCGCTGCCGGGCCTTCCGCTGTGCGCCCCCAACGCGGTGTTGGGTTCCTTCAACCTCGGACTGTCGAGTCCGGTCCCCTATCCGCAGTCGATGCCGGTGCAGGAAACCACTCCAACGCGGGGCACACCCAGCGGCTAGCGGCTCAGCTACCAAAGACCTTGCGTACCACGGCTTTTGCCCGCCGGGTCACCCGCAGGTAGTTGTCGAGGAACGCCCCGCCGTCGTTGTCGGGCCAGCCGGCGGCAACTGCGACGGCGTTGAGCTGACGCCCCGGTCCGGGCAGCTGATCCGTCGGCTTGCCCCGCACCAGCACCAAACCGTTGCGCGCTCGCGTCGCGGTCAGCCACGCCTGCCGCAACAGGTCCACGTCGTCCTCGGCCATCAACTCGGCGGTGCCGATCGCATCGAGCGTCTGCAGCGTGGAGGTGTTGTGCAGGGCGGGCACCTTGTGTGCGTGGCGCAACTGCAAGAGCTGAACCGTCCACTCCACATCCGCCAGCCCGCCACGGCCCAACTTGGTGTGCGTGTTGGGGTCGGCGCCGCGAGGCAGCCGCTCGGCGTCCACCCGCGCCTTGATCCGGCGGATCTCCTGCACCGCTTCGGGCGACACCCCGCCGGGCGGATACCGGGTCGTATCCGCCATCAACAGGAAGCGCCTGCCGAGGTCCTCGTCGCCGGCCACGCGATGGGCCCGCAGCAGCGCCTGGATCTCCCACGGGTGCGCCCACTGCCCGTAGTACGCCGCGTATGACGCCAATGTGCGCACCAGCGGCCCACTGCGTCCCTCCGGCCGCAGGTTGGTATCCACCTCCAGGGCCGGGTCGGCACTCGGTGTCCCGAGCAGCGCACGCACCTGCTCGGCGATGGTGGTGGACCACCGGAGGGCCTTCGAGTCGTCGACGCCCTCAGTGGGTTCGCACACGAACATCACGTCCGCGTCGGAGCCGTAGCCCAGCTCGCTACCCCCAAGGCGTCCCATCCCGATCACCGCGATCCGGGCCGGCGCCGCGCCATCCGAGGGCGTGTTGAACCGGACCACCGCATCCAGTGCCGCCTGCAGCACCGCCACCCAGATTGACGTCAGCGCGGTGCACACCTCAGTCACGTCGAGCAGGCCGAGCAGGTCGGCCGACGCGATGCGGGCCAGCTCGCGGCGCCGCAGACTGCGGGCGGCCGCGATCGCGCGCACCGGGTCATCATGTCGCGCAGCCGCGCTGAGCAGTGACCGCGCCACCGCGTCGGGCTCGACGTCAAGCAGCTTGGGCCCGTTGGGCCCGTCGGCGTAGGCCTGGATCACTTCCGGAGCCCGCATCAGCAAATCGGGCACGTACGCCGAGGTGCCGAGCACATGCATCAGCCTTTTCGCCACCGCGCCCTCGTCGCGCAACGTCGAAAGAAACCAGCGCTGCTCGGACAGGGCTTCGGACAGTCGTCGGTAGGCGAGCAACCCGCCGTCCGGGTCGGGCGTGTCCGACAACCAGTCCAGCAGCGTCGGCAACAGCACCTGCTGGACCTGCCCGCGGCGCCCGCGCTGACTCGTCAATGCCCCCAGGTGGGTGAGCGCGTTCTGCGGGGCCTGATAACCCAGTGCCGCGATCTGCCTCTCGGCGGCCCCGGCGCTCATTCCGCGCGACAGACCGATGCCCTGCGACTCCAGCAGCGGCTGGTAGAAGAGCTTGGCGTGCAGCCGCAGCACCCGCATGTTCTGCCGTTTCAGCTCTTCGCGGAGCATGCCGAGTGCGTCGTGCTGTCCATCGGGCCGCACGTGCGCGGCGCGCGCCAGCCACCGCAGCGCCTCGTCGTCGTCGGCCTTGGGCAGCATGTGTGTCCGCTTGAGCCGCTGCAACTGCAGGCGGTGCTCCAGCAACCGCAGGAATTCGTAGGACGCGGTCAGGTTCGCCGCGTCGTCGCGGCCCACGTAGCCGCCTGCCCCCAGCGCGGCGAGCGCATCGACCGTCGACGACACATGCAACGTCTCGTCGTTGCGCCCGTGCACCAGCTGCAGCAGCTGCACCGCGAACTCCACATCGCGCAAACCGCCTGTGCCGAGTTTGATTTCACGATCTCGAACGTCGGCGGGCACGAGTTCCTCGACACGGCGACGCATTGCCTGCACCTCGGGCACGAAGTCCTCACGCTCGCTGGCCGTCCACACCATCGGCATCAGCGCGGCCATGTACTGCTCCCCAAGCTGCGCGTCGCCGACCGCCGGGCGCGCTTTCAGCAACGCATGGAATTCCCACGTCTTGGCCCACCGACGGTAATACGTGAGGTGCGATTCCAGCGTGCGCACCAGCGCGCCGTGCCGGCCCTCTGGTCGCAGTGCGGCGTCCACCTCGAAGAACGCTTCCGAGGCAAACCGCATCGTCTCCCCCGCCACCCGCGTTGCGATCGCCATGTTGGTGTCCGGGTCGTCCCCTGCGACGAAAATTACGTCGACGTCGCTGACATAGTTCAGTTCCCGCGCACCGGATTTGCCCATCGCGATGACGGCAAGCCGCGGCCGGGGGCCGTCTTGGCACACCGACCGCATGGCCACCTCCAGCGCCGCGGCAAGCCCCGCGTCGGCCATGTCGGACAGATGCGCGCCGATCGTCGCGAACGGCAGCACCGGTTCGTTCTCAACGGTCGGGGCCAGATCGAGCGCGGCCAGGACAAGCAGGTGATCGCGATAGAACTTGCGCAGAGCTGCAACCATTGCCGCGCTTGGTGTTTGGTCAACCACGGCAAGGAATTCGCGGCGCAGCTCGTCGGCCGTCGCAGGCGTTACCCTGCCTTGCAGCAGATGCCAGGACGGCGGGTTGGCGACCAGGTGGTCGCCAAGGGCCAGCGACGACCCGAGCACCGCGAAGAGCCGGCCCCGCAGCGACCGGTCCTTGAGCAGAGCCGAGTTCAGTTCGTCCCAACCGCCTCCGACGGCGTCGGCCAGCCGGACCATCGTGCGCAGGGCCGCGTCGGCGTCCGGTGCCCGCGACAGCGACCACAGCAACTCGACGTAATCGTCGGTGGTCCAGCCCAGCCGTTCCAAGTCAGCGCGCGCGGGCGCCTCGATCAGCCCGAGCCGGCCGGGGCTGGGTAACCGTGGGCGTTGCGTCGCGGGTCTGGGCACGCTCACGACGGTAACGCACCCCCCACGCGTGCGACGGAGCCGCTACAGCGAAAGGTACGTCTGCAGCTCGAACGGGGTGACGTGGCGGCGGTAGTTCTCCCACTCGGCGCGCTTGTTGCGCAGGAAGAAGTCAAACACGTGCTCGCCCAACGCTTCCGCGACGAGCTCGGAGTTTTCCATCTGCTGCAGCGCGATGCCCAGGCTGGACGGCAGCTCGCGGTATCCCATCGCGCTGCGCTCCTCCAGAGTGAGGCCCCACACATTGTCCTCGGCCTGCGGACCCAGGGCGTACCCCTTGTCCACGCCGCGCAGCCCGGCGGCCAGTAACACCGCGAACGTCAGGTACGGGTTGCACGCCGAGTCGGGGCTGCGCACCTCGATGCGGCGCGACGATGTCTTGCGCGGGGTGTACATCGGCACACGCACCAGCGCCGACCGGTTGGCGGCGCCCCACGAGGCCGCCGTGGGCGCTTCGCCGCCCTGCACCAGCCGCTTGTAGGAGTTCACCCACTGATTGGTGATCGCGCTGATCTCCGAAGCATGCTCGAGGATGCCTGCGATGAACGACTTCGCCACGTCAGACAACTGCAGCGGATCGTCGGGGCTGTGGAACGCGTTGACCTCGCCCTCGAAGAGGCTCATGTGGGTGTGCATCGCCGAGCCGGGATACTCACTGAACGGCTTCGGCATGAACGACGCCCGCACGCCTTCGCCGAGCGCGACCTCCTTGACGACATACCGGAACGTCATCACGTTGTCGGCCATCGACAGCGCATCGGCATAGCGCAGGTCGATCTCCTGCTGACCCGGCGCGCCCTCGTGGTGGCTGAACTCCACCGAGATACCCATGGATTCCAGCGCGTCGATCGCGTGTCTGCGGAAGTTCGGCGCCGAGTCGTGCACGGCCTGGTCGAAGTAGCCACCGTTGTCGGCCGGAGTCGGCTCCGAGCCGTCGTCGGGCCCGGGTTGCAGCAGGAAGAACTCGATCTCGGGATGCACGTAGCAGGAGAAGCCGAGGTCGCTGGCCCTGGCCAACTGGCGGCGCAGCACATGCCGCGAGTCCGCCCACGACGGCGAGCCGTCCGGCATCGTGATGTCGCAGAACATGCGTGCCGAATGATGTTTGCCGCTGCGGGTGGTCCACGGCAGCACCTGGAAGGTCGACGGATCCGGCCGTGCGACGGTGTCGGATTCCGAGACGCGGGCGAACCCCTCGATCGAAGACCCGTCGAAGCCGATGCCTTCTTCGAACGCGCCCTCCAACTCCGCAGGCGCGATCGCCACCGACTTCAGGAAGCCGAGCACGTCAGTGAACCACAAGCGGACGAAGCGGATGTCCCGTTCCTCCAGCGTGCGCAGCACAAATTCCTTCTGTCGGTCCATGACGCGAGCGTAGGCACCGGCTGTTAATTCTGTGTTACGGCGTCGATGCGGTTAACACCGCAGATTGTCCGGCGCCGTCAGATTTATCAGGTAATCGACCACCGCGGAGTCGACGCACTGGACGCCGTTGAACACCACGGTGTGCTGGATTCCCTCGAACGTTATCAGCGGTGCGCCGAGCTGGCGGGCCAGGTCCACGCCGGCCTGATAGGGGGTCGCCGGGTCGTGGGTCGTCGACACGACGACGACCTTGCCCGGCCCGGGTGACGTCGCCTCGTGCGGCGTGGTCGTCGGCGGCACCGGCCAGAACGCGCATATGTCCCGCGGCGCGAACCCGGTGAACTGCCCGTAGGACAAGAACGGCGCCAGCTCGCGGGTCCGGCGGTCGGCGTCCACCCACGGCGCCGGGTCGGTCGGCGTCACCGTGTCCACGCAGCGGATGGCCGTGAAGGCGTCCTGCAGGTTGCTGTAGTGGCCCTTCTTGTTTCTGCCCCAATAGTCGTCGGCAAGCAGAAGCAGGTCGCCCGCATCGGTGTTGCGCTGAAGTCCGAGCAGGCCGCTGGTCAGCAGCTTCCAGTACTGCGGCGTGTACAGCGCGTTGACGGTGCCCGTGATCGCGTCCTGATACGACAGCCCCCGCGGGTCGGACGTCGGTCCCGGCTTGGCCACCAGCGGGTCCACCAGTTGGTGGTACCGCTCGACGGCCTTGGCCGGATCGTCGCCCAAAGGACAGCCCGGCGTCTGCACGCAGTCGCGGGCATAGGCGTCGAACGCGCCCTGGAATGCGGCCATCTGGCGGACGTTCTCCTCGATCGGATCCAGCGACGGGTCGACCGCGCCGTCGAGAACCATCGCGCGCACGTTCTGCGGGAACGCCTGCGCGTACGCGGCGCCCAGCTGAGTGCCGTACGAGAAGCCGAGATAGTTGATCTGGTTCTCCCCCACCGCCTGCCGCACGACGTCCATGTCGCGGGCCGCGTTGGCCGTGCCGATGTTCGCCAAGGCCGCAGCCCCGTTGCGGTCGAGGCACCGTCGGGCGAGTTGCTTATAGACGTCTTCGATATGCGCGACCCCGGCCTGGCTGTAGTCCGCCAACGGCTCCCGCCGGTAGGCGTCGTACTCGCCGTCGGTGCGGCAATGCACCGACGGCGTCGAATGCCCGACACCGCGCGGATCGAAGCCCACCAGGTCAAAGTGGCGGCCGACGTCGCTGTCGCCAAGCGCGGCGGCCATCCCCGCCACACTGTCGACGGCGGAGGCACCGGGACCGCCAGGGTTGAACAGCAGCGCACCGATGCGCTGGCCGCTTGCGGGCACCCGGATCACCGCGAGCTGAATCGCCTCGCCACCGGGCCGGTTGTAGTCGACCGGTACCGACACCGTCGCGCAGCGCGCGGCAGGGAAGCCGCTTGTGTCGCCCAACCAGCTCTGGCAGCCGCCCCAATTAGGCTGCGGCACAGTCGATTGCGTGATATCGGCGCCGGGTGCCGCCGCGGCCACTGGCAGGACTACGCAGAACGCGACCCCAGAAATGAGCAGCGCCGAGAACAGGGGTCTCGTCGGCCACATGCCGAACATGTTCGCATGAGCCGCCGCGTTGCGGTGATCGGCGTCCACGGTTTGGTTGTGAACCGTTATCTAGCCGGCATCAATCTCGCAGCTCAGCCCTGTCGAGGACCGGGCGCCGATACCGTTTCGAGCTGTGGAGCGCGGGGGCGTTGTCGGGCGGGGTCACCGGTCGACCCGGTCAGCATTTCGCGTCTGGTGGCGGTACCGCCAGGTCGACCAGATACCGGGTGGCGATCGCGTCGACGCAGGCGTTGCCTTGGAACGCGACGGTGTGCTGAGTCCCGTCGAAAGTCAGAAGTGCACCGCCGAGTTGCTTGGCCAGGTCCACACCGGCCTGGTAGGGCGTCGCGGGGTCATGGGTCGTGGAGATCACCAGGATCGGCGGCAGGCCGTGCGCAGAGATTGGATGCGGCTTGCTGGTGGGCGGCACCGGCCAGAACGCACAGGTGTCCAGCGGGGCGTCCCCGGTGAAGTCGCCGTAACTCATGAACGGCGCAACCTCGCGGGTGCGGTGGTCCTGCTCGATAGCTTTGGCGCGGTCGGTGACCGGCGGCTGGTCCACGCAGTTCACCGCGACCCGCACGTCGGTGGAGTTGGTGTAGTGACCCTTGGCGTCGCGGCCCATGTAGAGGTCGGCAAGTGCCAACATCGTGTCGCCGCGCCCGGACTTCAGTTCGGTCAGGCCGTCCGTTAAATGCCGCCACAGCCCCGGCGAGTACAGCGGCAGAATCGTCCCGACGATCGCATCGCTATAGGACAGCCCCCGCGGGTCCGCGGTTTTCGCCGGCTTGTCCACCAGCGGGTCGACCATGGACTTGTAGACGTCGACCGCCTTGGTGGGGTCCGTGCCGAGCGGGCAGTCCGGCGACTTCGCGCAGTCGGCCGCGTAGTCGTTGAACGCCTTCTGGAACGCCCCGGCCTGCTGGATGTTGGCCTCGACCGGGTCGGCGTTCGGGTCAACGGCACCGTCGAGCACCATCGCCCTTACGTTCTGAGGGTAGGCCTCGGCGTAGGCGGAGCCGATACGGGTGCCGTACGAGTAGCCCAGGTACGTCAGCTTGGGGTCGCCGAGCGCAGCACGCAGCGCGTCGAGGTCCTTGACGACGTTGGCGGTGCCGACGTTGTGGAGAAAATCGTCGCCCATCTTGGCGACGCAGCGCTGCACGAATTCCTTGGTCAGCTGTTCGATGTGTGCCACGCCCGCGGGCGAGTAGTCGACCTCGGGGTCGGCGCGCAGCCTGTCGTTGTCGGCGTCGGAGTTGCACCACGCCGCCGGCGACGAGTTGGCCACACCGCGCGGGTCGAAGCCGACGAGATCGAACCTGTCGCGAACTTGTGGCGGCAGCGTGTCGACCATCGACACGGCGGCCTGCACGCCCGATTCGCCCGGGCCGCCGGGGTTGATGAGCAGTGACCCGATCTTGGCGCCGGTCGCCGGGAACCTGATCAGAGCCATCGTGGCGCTGTTGCCGTCAGGCTTGGAGTAGTCCAGCGGCACGGCCAGCTTGCCGCACTGCGCACTGGTCGGCAGCCGAACGGAGTCCTCGGACCCCGTCACCTTGCACGGGCCCCACTGTATCGGCGCGCCCACCTTCGGCTGGGCCATCAGTGCGCGCCCGCCGGCCAGTCTGCTGCAGCTCGTCGCGGCTGAGCTCGCAACGAAGACCGTGGCCACCACGACCGTCCATGTCATCGCCTTGCGGGCGACGACGGGCAGGCGGCGAATGAGGTTCATGGCACCACATGGTGCCATGGCCTCGTTTCCAGGGGCCGTCGCAGCCTTCGCCGCGTGCCCGGTGCCGCAGCGACTACGGCTTCGCGGACAGCAATTCGTCCAGGCCGACCTCGAAGTCGTCGGCCAGGTCCCACAAATCGGGCAGCAACTCCGGGCATGAGATCAGCCCGACGTCGAGCTTGCCGGTCAGCGACATCACGGTGATGTTCAGCCCACAGCCATGGAAGATCGGGCCGAGCGGATACATGGCTTTGACCTCGGAACCCAGGAAATACAGCGGCGTGCGTGGCCCCGGCACGTTCGAGATCACCAGGTTGTGCACGGGCCTGCTGCCCGTCAGCCGGGAGTTGGAATAGACCCGCATCGCGAGACCGAACACGGCGGGTGCCGCGAATTGCGACCAGTCCTGCAGCAGCGTCGCCGCGATCGCCGAACTGTGCTGTTTGGCAACCGAATTCGCTTCGGAGATCGCCTTCAGCCGTTCCGCGGGGTCGGCGATGTGGGTTTCCAGTCGGGAAAACATGCCGGACACCTGGTTGCGGCCGGCCCGGTCGGACTTGTCGCGTACCGACACGGGGACCATCGCCACCAACGGTTCATCGGGCAGCTCGCCGCGATCGAGCAGGAACTTGCGCAATACCCCTGCGCACAGCGCCATCACCACGTCGTTGACCTTGATATCGAACCGGTTCTTGACCGTCTTGATGTCTTCGAGATCCAGCTGCGCGTACGCGATGTTGCGGTGGCCGGTGAGCGCATCGTTGAACGCCGTCTGCGGCGCCTTGAACGGACGGGTCATCGCCTGGCCACTGCGGGCGCGCCGCAACGTCTCCACCACGCTGGCGATCGTGCTCGGCAACACGTTCGCCAGGTGCAACGGCCGGGTTGCGAACTTGAACAGCCCAGTGGCCGCGAGCTCGACCGGATTGACGCCGCCGACGCCCTCGACTGGATCCGGGGGCGGCGCATCGGGCTCGGTGCTGCACAGCACCGACATCAGGTTGGCGCCGCTGACGCCGTCGACGCCGGCGTGGTGCACCTTCGTCATCACCGCCACCCGGCCGCCCTCGCTGGCCTCGGTTCCCGCGACACCTTCGATCACCCACGTCTCCCAGAGCGGGCGGCTGCGGTCGAGCTGAAGCGACGCGATGTGTCCGCAGATCTCGCCCAACTCGGTGCGGCCGCCCGGCGCCGGCAGGCCGATCCGGTGCAGGTGCCGGTCGACGTCGAAGTCGTTGTCTTCGACCCACACCGGATGGTCCAGGTTCAGGGGGCTGTCGGCGAGCTTCTCGCGGAAGGTCGGAATTCCCTTGACGCGTAACGATAGTTCGTCTTTGAATCGGTCGAAGGTGTAGCCGCCCGGCATCGTCGATGTATCAAGTTCCAGGATCGAGCACACGTGCAGCGGCTGCTTGGCCGTTTCGAGGTAAAGGAAGCTGGCGTCGAGTCCACTGAGCCGTTGCATGTCGCCGATGGTAAGTCCGCTCACGGAACACCGGCCGCGAATCTGTAAGACCGCCCGATCGCCGCGACTGTGGCTCGATTGTGAGAAAGTCCACTGAACCGCGCGTTCATTCTTCGACTGGCGGATGGCAGACTGAAACCCGTCAGACGAACCCGGGGACCCGCAGGGCCACGAGGATCGACCCGACCACCGACGAGGGACAACGATGTCTGAGCAGACGGTATACGGCGCTGCATCCGGCGTGGAAGACGCGCAGAGACCACCCACCAAGATCCGCACGCATCACTTGCAGAAGATGAAGGCCGAGGGCCACAAGTGGGCGATGCTGACGGTCTACGACTACTCGACCGCGAAGGTGTTCGACGACGCCGGCATCCCGGTCCTGCTCGTCGGTGATTCGGCCGCCAACGTGGTCTACGGTTACGACACGACGGTGCCGATCTCGGTCGACGAGCTGATTCCGCTGGTGCGCGGTGTCGTGCGGGGCGCACCGCACGCGCTGGTGGTCGCCGACCTGCCATTCGGCAGCTATGAGTCCGGACCCGCCCAGGCGCTGGCCACCGCCACGCGGTTCCTCAAGGAGACCGGCGCGCACGCGGTCAAGCTCGAGGGCGGCGAGCGGGTCGCCGCGCAGATCGCCGCGCTGACCTCCGCCGGAATCCCTGTCATGGCGCACATCGGTTTCACCCCTCAGAGCGTCAACACCCTCGGCGGGTTCCGGGTCCAGGGCCGCGGCGACGCAGCCGAGCAAACCATCGCCGACGCGATCGCGGTCGCCGAGGCCGGCGCGTTCTCGGTCGTGATGGAGATGGTGCCCGCCGAACTGGCCACCCAGATCACCGGCAAGCTGACAATCCCGACGATCGGCATCGGCGCCGGACCCAACTGTGACGCGCAGGTACTGGTGTGGCAGGACATGGCCGGGCTGACCGGCGGCAAGACTGCCCGCTTCGTCAAGCGATTCGGCGATGTCGCAGGCGAGTTGCGCCGCGCCGCAACGCAATACGCCGACGAGGTGGCCAGCGGCGCATTCCCGGCCGACGAGCACAGCTTCTAGCCGGCCACCGGACTTTGCGGCGCGAATCCCAGCCGCTCGGCGGTGGACGTGCGCAGCTCGGCGAAGTCGCCGTCGCAGCCCAGGAGCCGCAACGCCCCGTCGGCGATCCACCACGGATGATCCGGCGGGCAGCTGCCGTCGTCGGAGCGTCGGTTGATGACGGACTCGACCAACCGGAACGGCAGGTCGTCGGCCTCCGGCGGCCCCCCGCACTCGGCGATCACGCCGCCTGACAGCTGGCGGTAATCTCGGCGCAGTTCCTCGCGGCGGACACGGAACGTCTCGAACCGCTCGACGCGCAGTTCTGGCAGCAGGTATAGGGCGCCGAGGTTCCACCTGCTGCCGCACAGCTGGCTGGCGTCGCCGACGACCAGCGCATGCAACCGGGGAGCGTACGGGCCCGACTCGGCGAGCAGATCTGCGGCGAGCCGCAACGCGTCGTCCACGGTGCCGGACAACAGCGCGTCGAGGATGTCGTCCTTGGTGGCGAAGTGGTGATACAGCGATGCCTGCCGCATCCCGACCGCGTCGGCGATCCGCCGCGTTGACGTGCTGGCGTAGCCAAGGCCGGTGAACAGCTCCGCGGCCGCATCGAGGATCTCGTCGCGGGCCGTCTTCCCGGGCCGCCGGTGCTGCTCCAGGCGGGGACGCCCTCGCCCGTCGGTCCGCATGCCACATTCTTGCACCGCGCGCAAGCTGTACCGGAATTCCTGTCATTTGATAGAAACAGTGTCAACGCACTCGTTACAACCCCGACACCGGGACGGAACCCCAACTGGCAAAACTTTCAGTTGACAGTTAATCTGGCATGCACTGAGGAGGCCCGACGTGAGCACCGCATCAACCGAGGGCGCCCGGTCACACGCCCGCGACCAGGCTAAACACGCGACCATGCGAGTACCTGCCACCCCGCCGCATGTGGACCCGGCTCGGCTCAGATGGGCCGAATCGGTGCCGGCCGACGGTTACACCACCAAGGTGCTCGGCCGCGGCAGCCGGCTGCGGCTGGCCGACCCGGACGGCGGCGCTTGCGCGCATATGCTGCTGTTCCGGGCCGAGGCGCCCTGGGAGCGGCTCAACGTCGCTGACACGATCAAGGTGCCGTGGCAGGCCTATCTCGGGGCCGGGCACCCACTGCTTTCCGATCAGGGGCGGGTGCTGGCCACCGTGGTTGCCGACTCCTCGGGCCGTCACGACGCCCTGTGCGGGCCGACCGCCAAAGGCCGCGCGCTGATGCATCTCGGCGCGCTGAAGCACGGCCTCGACGTGCGCGACGTCGCGCCGTCGGTGTCGTTCTTCGCCGGTGTGCGTGTCGACCCCGACGGGGGGCTGGTGTTCACCGGAACCGCCGGCCCTGGCACGGCTCTGGAGCTTCTGATCCACCTGCCGGTAGTGGTCCTTTTGGTAAACGCCGCCCATCCGCTGGACCCGGCGCCGGAGGTCACCGATCTGGACGTGCTGGCCTGGCGGGCCGGCGACGAGCTCACCGTTCCCGTCAGCGACGACCCCGAATACCTGCGGGCATTGTTCAACACCGAGGCTGCGTGGGTGGCTGCACAAGATCACGAGGTTGCAAGATGACCAGTGCGGCAACGGAAGTCATCGCCGACGAGGTCGTGGCGGCATGCTCCCCGTGGTCCAAGGTTGTCCGCTCAGGCGAGCACTTGCAGATCATCGACCTGCATGGCAACCAAGCCGTCGACTGCCTGCTCTACGCTGCCGAAGACCATACCCAGCGCTACAGCGCGCAGGCCACGATCGCGTCTCAGCGCAACATCTTCCTCACCACCGGCTCGGTGCTGAGGACCGCCGACGGCACCCCCCTGATGACCGTCGTCGCCGACGACGTCGGCAATCACGACACCATCGCCGGTGCCTGCTCCCAAGAATCGAACACACTGCGCTACGGCCACCACACCAGCCACCAGCGTGCGTGCGCCGAGAACTTCCTTGCCGAAGGCGCCAAATGGGGGCTGGGCAAGCGTGACCTCGTGTCGAACATCAACTGGTTCATGAACGTTCCGGTCGAGGCCGACGGCACGCTGGGGATCGTCGACGGGCTCTCGGGTCCGGGCAAGACCGCTACCCTGCTCGCCCAGCTCGACACGCTGGTGCTGTTGTCGAACTGCCCGCAGATCAACAACCCGTGCAACGGCTTCAACCCGACACCGGTGCGGATGGTCGTGTCGAGATAATGACGCGCATCGAGGTCATCCGGCCGGGCATGCTGACCACGGTGCAGGACTGGCCGGGCCGCGTCGGATACTGGCACGTCGGGGTGCCGCCGTCGGGACCGATGGATGACCTGTCGTTCCGGATCGGCAACCGCCTGCTCGGCAATGCCGAGGGCGCGGCAGGCCTGGAATGCACCAGATCCGGCCCGGCGCTGCGCTTTCCCGACGGCGGTCTGGCATGCGTCACGGGAGCTGCGGTGCCGGTGAGCGTTGACGGTGTGCCCGTGCCGCAGTGGCAGTCGCTGCCCATCCCGGTGGACGGGGTGCTCGACCTCGGCACGCTGAGCGGGCCCGGTATGCGCAGCTACGTATTGGTGGCCGGTGGCATCGCTGAGCCGCAGTATCTGGGCAGTGCGGCCACGTTCACGCTGGGCGCGTTCGGCGGTCACGACGGCCGCGCACTGCGCGCCGGCGACGCGATGTCGGTGGCCGCGTTGAGCGACGGTCACGGCTCACGCTGCGCGCGCGCGTCCATCGAGGACCAGCCGAGCATCGGCACGCGGTGGGAGGTCGCGGTCACCGAAGGTCCGCACGCCGCGCCGGAGTTCTTCACCCGCGCCGACATCGACACCCTGGTCGGCACCGACTACACCGTGCACTTCAACTCAGACCGTACCGGTGTTCGTCTCAACGGACCGAAGCCGCAGTGGGCGCGCAGCGACGGCGGTGAAGCCGGCCTGCACCCGTCGAACATCCACGACACCGCGTATTGCGTGGGGGCGGTTGACTTCACCGGTGACACTCCGATCCTGCTTGGCCCCGACGGCCCCAGCCTCGGCGGGTTCGTCTGCCCGGTCACCGTTGTGGAGGGCGACCGCTGGAAGCTGGGCCAGATGGCCCCGGGCGACGCGGTGCGGTTCGTGCCGGTGCGAGCCGACCGCGCCCCGTCGCTGCGAGCACTCGATTTGAGGCGACGCGCGTCCTTTCCGTTGGTCATCTCGACCTCCAGTGACGGCGACGACGGAGTGCTCACCCGCTACGCGGCCGACGACGGCACCGACGTGACGTTGCGCCGCGCCGGCGACGGCGGTGTGCTGGTCGAGTACGGGCCAATGGCACTGGATTTGGCGATGCGCGCGCGTGTTCACGTGCTCTACGAGCAGTTGCGCGTTCGTGCCGTGCCCGGCGTGCTGGAGTTGACGCCGGGTGTCCGATCCCTGCAGGTGCAGTTCGCTCCGGAAACGATGACAGCAACCGAGGTCACCGAGCTGCTCGCCCGTATCGACGGCGAGTTGCCCCCCTCCGGTGAACTCGTGGTGTCCAGCCGGACGGTGAGACTGCCGTTGTCGTGGGACGATCCGGCGACGCACGTAGCGATCCAGCGCTACATGAACGGGGTGCGCTCCGACGCGCCGTGGTGCCCGTGGAACATCGAGTTCATCCGGCGCATCAACGGTCTCGACGACGTGTCGCAGGTGCACGACGTGGTCTTCGCCGCGCAGTATCTGGTACTCGGACTCGGCGACGTGTACCTCGGCGCGCCGGTCGCCACTCCCCTCGACCCCCGTCACCGGTTGGTGACGACGAAGTACAACCCGGCCCGGACCTGGACACCGGAGAACGCCGTCGGCATCGGCGGGGCCTACCTGTGCGTCTACGGGATGGAGGGGCCCGGCGGCTACCAGTTCGTCGGGCGCACGACGCAGGTGTGGAATCACCGGCATCCGCGCCAGGCCGACTCCTTCGAGCCCGGAACGCCCTGGCTCCTGCGATATTTCGACCGGATCAGCTTCTTCCCAGTGAGTTCGGCCGAGCTGGTGGAGTTGCGCGCCGAGATGGCGGCCGGTCGCGGGCACGTCGACATCGCCGACGGCGAATTCTCGCTCCCGGATTACCAGCGCTTCCTGACCGCCAACGCGACGAGCATCGCCGCCTTCCGCGATCAGCAGGCGGTCGCGTTCACCGCCGAGCGCCGCGCATGGGACGTGGCAGGTGAGTTCGCCGAGCCGCGCGCGTCCTAGCGCCCGCGCGCCCACCTCCTCGCCGGATCTGTTCATCTTCATGTGGCACCCTGTCCATTTACTGTTCACCATCATTGCGGCCATTGAAGGGAAGATGCGTCCAGATGGGGAAATCGGCAGGTCAGGACGGTGGCTCCGCAAGTTCCAGGCATCTGGAGGTGGAGAGGAAGTTTGACGTCGACGAGTCGACGGTCTCGCCGTCATTCGACGGTCTCGCCGCGGTGGCGCGCGTAGAGCGGTTACCGTCGCAAACCCTCCAGGCCGTTTACTTCGACACGCCCGGCCGGGATCTGGCGGCTCACCGGATCACGCTGCGACGCCGAACGGGCGGCACCGACGCCGGGTGGCACCTCAAGCTGCCTGCAGGTCCGGAGGCGCGCACCGAGGTGCGTGCGCCGTTGACCGACAGCGATGACGTACCCGCCGACCTGCGCGACCTGGTGTTGGCGATCGTTCGCGACCGACCTCTTGAACCGGTGGCGCGGATCACGACGAACAGGACCGTCGAGGAGTTGTTCAGCGCGAACGGCACGACGCTGGCCGAGTTCGCCGACGATCAGGTGACCGGCCGAGCGGAACGCGACGGATCTGAGCAGCAGTGGCGGGAGTGGGAACTCGAGCTCTCTGAGGACGGCATCGCCGAGGGCGTGGCCGACGACGAGCTTTTGGACCGGTTGACCAACCGGCTGCGCGACGCGGGGGGACAATCCGCGGGCCACGCATCGAAGCTCGCACGGGTGCTCGACGGTACAGCTCCCGCGCCGACGACCGGCGGCCGGTCGGAGGATCCGGTGCACAGGGCGGTCGCCGAGGAGGTCGAAAACCTTTTGGTGTGGGACCTCGCGGTGCGTGAAGACGTCGACGACAGCGTGCACCAGATGCGGGTGACGACCCGCAAGATCCGCAGCCTGCTGCAGGCGTCGGAGTCCGCGTTCGGGCTCTCCGACGACGCCTGGATCCTTGACGAGCTGCGGCAATTGGCCGGCGTGCTCGGTCTGGCCCGGGACGCCGAGGTGCTGGCCGAGCGCTACCGGAGAGCGCTCGACGAGCTGCCGCGGGAGCTGGTGCGTGGACCGGTGCGTGAGCGGCTGGTCGAGGGCGCCCGCCGCCGTTATCGATCCGGCTTGCGAAAATCTTTGACTGCCATGCGGTCTCAACGGTACTTCCGGATGCTCGACGCGCTGGAAGGACTCGTCGCGGCCGAGCCGCCGGCACCGGAGCCAGGCGAGGACCAGTCGACCGAGGCGACGATCGAGGCCGCCTACAAGCGGGTGCGCAAGCGCGCCAAGGCCACCGCCAAGGCTGAGTCCGAACACCGGGACGAGGCACTGCACCGCATCCGCAAGGCTGCGAAGAAGTTGCGCTACACGGCCGCGGCGACGGGCGAGAAGAAGGTTTCCGACGCGGCGAAGACCATCCAGTCGTTGCTCGGCGACCACCAGGACAGCGTCGTCAGTCGCGCGCACCTGAGCCAGCAGGCGGACGCGGCGCACGCCGCCGCCGAGGACACGTTCACGTACGGTCTTCTGCACGAGCGCGAGAACGAACTGGCGCGCGGCAGCCGTGAGCAGCTTGGTTCCGCGCTCAAGGCGCTGGACAATGCCGTGCGCAAGGCCATGTAGGCGGGCGAGTTGGCCTGTAAGCCGGATTCTGTTCCGCGCCGTCGCGGTAAGTACGGCGGCGCGGCGGCGACCATCCATCTGGGCACACCGTCGCCGGGTGCCTCGAGCGGCCTACCCGCAGGCTCGGGCGAGCAACCCTCGAACGCCTGCGCGGCCGCACAATGTGCGGCCTTCTTGGCCTTGCTTCGGGTGGGGTTTGCCTAGCCATGCCGGTCACCCGGAATGCTGGTGCGCTCTTACCGCACCGTTTCACCCTTACCACCCTGGCGGGTGGCGGTCTGTTTTCTGTGGCACTGTCCCGCGAGTCACCTCGGATTGCGGTTAGCAATCACCCTGCTCAGTGAAGTCCGGACTTTCCTCGTCTCACCGAATGGCGATCCGCGGCCGCCCGGCCAACTCGTCCGCAGGTTCAACGCTACTGCGTGGGCGGTTTGTTCCGCGAGCAGGCGATACTGGTGGCCATGGCACAGGTTCCCCCGGCGCGTTATCTGCTGCGGGCGAAGGACTTCGTCGACGCCCGCTACGCCGAGCCGATCACGGTCGCCGACCTTGCCGCCGCGGCGGGCCTGTCTCGCGCGCATTTCAGCCGGATGTTCAGCCGAACGTTCGGCGAATCGCCACGCGCCTACCTCCAGACCCGCCGGCTGGAGCGCGCCGCGGCTCTGCTGCGCTACACCGAGCGATCGGTCGCCGACATCTGCGTGATGGTGGGCCTGCAGAGCGTCGGCTCGTTCACCACGAGCTTCAGCCGGGTGTTCGGCATGTCCCCAGCCACGTATCGCGCCAGCATGCCGCCCGCGACCGTGCACGCTCGGGTGCCCAGCTGCATCCTCCAGCGCGACACCCGGCCCGGGTCCGACAGCCGGGTCACCAAGTCAGCACACGGGAAGAAGACGGGCGGCGTCTCTCGGCCGTAGCGTCGGGGGCATGTTGAAAATCTCGATTACCCAGCTTTGGGTACACGACCAAGAAGTAGCCTTGAAGTTCTGGACCGAGAACGTCGGAATGGAAGTGCGAGAGGACGTTTCGCTACCCGAGTTGGGCGACTTCCGTTGGCTCACCGTCGGACCGCCAGGACAGGACGACATATCGATCGTGCTGATGGCCGTGCCGGGTCCGCCGGTCATGGACGACACGACGCGCGCGCAGGTGCTCGACCTCGTGGCCAAGGGCTTCGCTGGCACGGTGTTTCTCACGACTGACGACTGCCAGGCCACGTATGAGGAGCTGTCGGCGCGCGGGGTCGAGTTCAACGAACCGCCGCATGAGATGCCCTATGGCATCGACTCCGGGTTCCGTGATCCGTCGGGCAACAGCGTGCGGCTCACGCAGCGGATCGAGCTGACCGCTGATCGCAGGTGATTAAGCGCCGGCTGCGGTGATGACCGCGTCGGTGACGAAGCCCAGCACCAGGCCCGCGAAGATGCCCCACGTGGTCAGGACTTTGAGGTCGGCCTTGCGCGCCACGGCCAGCAGTTCGATCACGACGTAGAGGATGGAGCCGGCCGCCAGCCCCAGGAACGCGATAGAGACGAACTCGTTGGTGAACCGCTGCCCGACCACGGTGCCGAGGAATGTCGGCGCGCCACCGATCAGTCCGACGAGAGCCAGGAAGCCCCACGAGGGCCGCTGCCCGGTCAGCGGGGCAACGATGCCGAAGCCCTCGGTCGCATTGTGCAAGGCGAATCCGATGACCAGCATCGCGGCCAGAGCAAGCTCGCCCGCGGCGGCGGAGTTGCCGATGGCCAGGCCTTCGGCGAAATTGTGCAGCCCGATGCCGGTCGCAATCATCAGTGCCAGGCGATGCGCGGAATCGCTCAAGACGGAGCCTTTGAATTCGCTCACAGTCGCGGCCCCGGGCCCGGGCCCGTTGCTGCGGCGACCGAGGATTCCGTCGACCCAGACGAGTCCCAGCAGGCCCACCGCGAAAGTGACGGCCAATACCGCACCGCGCGCCACTGCGGAACCGATCTCGTGGTGCGCAAGGTTGGTGTCGATCGGTTCCCAGGCGTGGGTCAAGACATCCCAGAGCAGAAATATCAGGATGCCGGTCGCGACCGCGTTCAACCCTGTCTTCAGACGCGGCATCGGTGTGGGCAGCCTGCCAAGCGGCAGTCCCAGGAAGATGGTGGCTCCAGCGATGGCGCCAAGCACGGCGATCTGGGCGGACGACACGGCGACTCCCCTCCGGCTGACCGGCGAATGGTAGGTCAACCGTACTTCTAGGTAAGGCTAACCTGCCACCCGGGTCAGGCGGCGTAAAGTCGCCCGATCGCAATGGAGATGCCGGCTTCGATCTCACTGATAGTGATCGGCGGTGGCATCGGCAGTGGGGGCGCCGTCGAGGGGTACGTCGCTCCTGTCGGCGTGGTGAATTCGGCGCCGTGTCTGCCCTCTCGCTCTCCGACGTTCACGTGCCAGCCCGCGGATTCCTTGACGTAGTTGCAGTGCTCGCACAAGCCCAGGCCGTTCTCGGCGCTGGTGGCGCCGCCGCGCCGGCGCGGTCGGGCGTGATCGCGGTGCTGGATCGGGGCATCGCAGTACGGCGTCCGGCAGCGTTGGTCGCGCATTCCGATGAAGTCGGCCAATCCTCGGGGGAAATACCGCGACCGCGACTCCATCGCGACCAGCGCCGCCGTCCTCGGATGCGCGTAGAGCCGCCGCAACGTGGCCCGAGACCGCTTGTCGGCGACGGCGTCCCGGATGAGGCGGCGGGCAACCGCAGCCGGGATCGGCCCGTAGCCGCCGAGCGTCGCGGGCGTCGAGGTTCCGCCGAACAGCGCCTCATCAGAAATGACGACATTGACCGCCACCGGCGTCGGCTCCGCCGCAGCCCGTCCGGTGATCCGCTCCACGAGGGCGTCCGCCATCACTTGATCGCGGGACCGCTCGTCGAACGTGGTGTCCGCCGCCCGCCGCAGCGCCGCATATACCGAAACGCCCTGGGCAACCGGCAATAAGGCGGTCAGCCAGGTCATGGTGTCTGGAGCCGGACGGATCGTCACCCTGCGCTCGGTCTCGGCTTTCGCCGCCCGGTCCACTACCGCTTGCGGGTCGAGCCGGTATGCGATGGTCTTCGCTGCCGCCGCCAGCCGCGCGTCGCCCACGCCCTCCAACGACGCCCAGTCGGCACACAGTTCGGCGTCCAGTGCTCGCCGATCATCGACGTCCAGGCACGCCGATTCTCGCACGATGAGCGTGGCCCGCCACTCCGACAGCACACCCGTCTCCAGAGCGGCCAGTGTGTGCGGCATCTCGTGCACCAACGCCTTGGCGAACCCGAGGTGCCGGTTGCCCCGCGCCGGCGAGTCGCGACGCGCCAGCGCAACCTCGCCGGCAACGCCGCTGCCGCGCTTGCCGGCGGGCACGCCTGCGTCGGCCTCTGCACACCTGCGCCGCGCGTCCAGTGCCGCCGTTGCCCGCGCCTGCCCGGCCGCGGCCGCGGATTTCAACCGCTCCAGCGCCGCGATCCGAGCGATGAGGGCGGCCTCATCGGCCTGCGGATCCATCGGCGCCACATCAACCTCGAACATACATTCGATAGTAAAACAGACCGCTGACAAGTAGGCAGAATCCATGCACGACGACGTCGACCTCACCGATCTCGACCGCTTCGCGGAGGGATTCCCCTACCACGTCTTCGACGCCCTGCGCCGCAAATCACCCGTCTGGTTCCACCCGCCGACGGGTCATTCCCCCGATGGTGAGGGGTTCTGGGTGCTCAGCAGGTACGCCGACATCGTCGACGCCGCCGCGGACGCGGACACGTTTTCGTCGGAAACCGGCGGTTCACGTGCGGGCGGCGGCACCACGCTCGAGGACATGCCGAAGGGCTACCTGGTCGGCGT
>JAOPWC010000152.1 GCA_025965895.1 Mycobacterium sp. | reverse complement strand
CGCTGATCGCCCGGTACCCGATGCGTCCGCCGCGGTCTTGGAAGTCGGTCATCAGCGTCGGCAGGTAGATGCGGTAGTCCACCGCGCGGCTGGGCCCGCTGGTCAGATCGCCATAGAACTCGATCGGGGAGCCCGGCGTGCCGATGAAGTAGTAGTGGCCGAAGTAGCCGGCGTCGGGCCAGTGGTTGACGCCGAGGTCGTGCTCACGCCCGACCGTGACGGCGTGGTGAGCGACGGTGTTTAGCAACCGCGTGTTCGGATAGTCCTCGACCTTCTTGTCGGTGAAGATCGTGGACTGCCCGCCCTGCTGCTGCAGATACAGGCCCAGGTGCAGGCCGGCGGTGCCAGCACCGACGATGGCGATGCGCTTGGTCATGTGATGGTCTCCTCGTTGTCGCCGCGACTTCTGGAGTTCACCGACGCGCGGCGTCGAAGCGGGATGTCCGCTGCCGTGCGCGACGACGTGCAGCCCCACCCTGCTGTGGATCACTCTCGGTGCACCAAGTTGGCGACAGGGGTAGCGATTACGGGGCCTAGTTCTCCCGAAGGAACTGGTCAGCTGCAGCGGCGCATCACGGCCCGCGTCGAGCTGCGGAACTTGGCTGCGCGAATCAGTTCGGCGATTGCCGGCGGGGCTCGCCGGCATCCCGCGGCGGCGTTCGTTCGAACACCAACTCTTCGTGGCGATAAGCGCTGTCCCAATTAATAATTCCCCCACGTCTTCGTTGCTACTCCGCTCGGACCCGTCGGGATAGCCGGTCCGCGTTGTTCGGCTAAAGATTCGCGTTTAGCGGACGTGAAGCATCCCCGGTTTGATGCACACCTCGTTACGTGTGACCGGTGTGCTTTCCGGCGTGGAGTCGAGCGTAATACTCGACCTCGGTTTCCGCGGGCGGACGGCGCCCGAGCCGGTGCATGAGCCTGCGCTCGTTGTACCCGGCCACCCACGCGGAGGTGATGTTCTGCAGGTCGGCGAGGGTGCGGATCGGCCCGGTGCGGAACGGGGAACCGTCGCGCACACACTCGGTCTTGTACAGCCCGATCGTCGTCTCGGCAGAGCGCATTGTCCAAGGCGTCGCCGACGGTCCCGATCGACGGAATCAGTCCTTCCAGCATCAGTGTCTCGCTGTAATGTATAGCGGTGTACTGACTTCCGGCATCGGAATTAAGCCGGATCCGGCTTAATTCCGATTATGCCGAGGTTTTCGTTAAGCCGAGGATGTGTGGAGATGGCCTGCCCCGGGGTCGTTGTTGCGTTGATTTCTCGGCTTAACGTTTCGGGGCTATCGCAGACTGTAGAGCGTTTGGAGTTGGTCTTCGGTGAGCGGCTCGGTGGCCGGGGCGTTGATTGCGGGTGTGGCGGCGTTGATCGCTTGGCGCATCATGTCCAGGGTTGCGAATGCGTAGAACGTTGCTGTGGTGGAAGCGTTTTCGTGGCCGAGGAGGCGCATGATGATCGGCAGCGGAATCCCTTGCTGGTAGAGGTCCATGGCTTTGGTCTTGCGCAGCAGGTGGCAGTGGATGTTCGCCGGGATCGAAGGGCATTGAGCACGTGCGGATTCGGCGGCCTGCCTGAGCACTGCGGCGACCGTGTCGGCGGACAGTTCAGCGGGTCGCCCGCGGTGCGGACTGTAGAACAACGGCCTGGTCGCGGGGAGTTTAGTGATGTTGGGGTGGAATTCGTCGAGGTAGACGTGCAGGTGCTCGACGGTCTTCTCGGTGAGCGGGACGACGCGGGTCTTGTTGCCCTTGCCGGTGAGCAGGATGTGCCCGGGGTCGGTTAGGCAGAGGTCCTGCAGGGTCAGGCCGGTGATCTCGCCCACGCGGGCGCCGGTGTCGTAGAGCAGGATCAGCAGCATCCGGTTCCTGCGAGATTTCGCTGTCTGCCCGGTGAACGCGGCAAGGATCGCCCTCGTTTGAGCTTCGGTGAGGTACTCGATGGGCCTGCGGGGGTGGGCCGGCGCTTTGAGTGCTTTGGCTGATTGACTGAGCGCGACGAGCGTGAGGTCTTCGTAGGATGCGTAGGTCAGGAACGCTTTGACGGCGCTGAGCCGCAATGTGACTGTCTTCGGCGTGTAATGCCGCTGCTCGGTCATCCAGGTCAGCCATCCTTTCAGGTGCTGGCGTTCGAAGTGATCGAAGCTGACGCGCTCACGTCCGATGTGCTCGTTCTCGGCGAGGTAGTCCAGGAAGCACTCCAGGCTGATCCGGTATGCCTCAATCGTTTTCGGTGACAGCCCTCTGGTCTTGGGCATATAGGCGTGCAGGAAGTCGCGGGCGAACCTGAAGAAGTCCGGTGCGCCGGTGCGTGGGTCGCGTCTCATCGAAATCCAGCCTCCGGTAGTAGGGACTGGCGTTGCCGGGTGATGTCGGCGTAGGCGGCCATGAAGTCGGGCGAGGTATGCACGTAGTAGTACGTGCTGTCAAAGGTTGCGTGACCCATGTAACGAGACAGGTAGGGCAGCATCGCGGCGACGTCGTCGCCGCCGGTCATCCATCGATGGATGTTGGCGTAGGCGAAATGATGCCGGAAGTCGTAGGGTCGGGGCTGCTGGCCGGCCACGGGCCGGGGCAGTGCGGCCTGGTCCCAGATACGGGCGAATACCTCCCCGACTGTCGCCGCGCTGACCTGGTTGCCGGTAGCGGAGACGAAGAACGTCCGGCGCGCGGCGAAGTGCGTTCGCGAGGTCCGGTCGCACGTGTCGAGGATCTCGATGACCTGACCGGTCAACGGTAGCCTGCGGCTGCGATGGCCCTTGGACCAGATGATGTCGATATGCCCGGCATCGAGGTCAACCTGTCCGGTCTGCAGGGCACGAGTTTCGCCGGTCCGCAGCCCGCACGAGTGCATCAGGGTGAAGAACACGACTGCCTGCCATCGCCACGGGCCCTGCGTCTTGATCTGGGCTGCGGCCGCGAAGAACAACTCGATCTCACGCCGGGACAACAAATAGGGACGAGCGGCGACGATAGAGGCTTTCCACCGGTCGGAGAGCACATAAGCGTCGGGGATCCCGTTCAACGTCATCCAGCGGCCGACGTCACGGATATAGGACATCCACGACCGGTAGCGGCCCGAACGTTGCAGCTGGACGTTGACCCATCCTTCGACGGTGTCCTTGTCGAACACGCTGAGGTCGTGCTCGCTGCAGTAGGCGTCGAACGTCTTCAGATACCAGATCCGGGAGGCGCCGAAGAACCCCATGTTCGCCTTGAATGCCAGATACGCGTCCAACCCGGTGGCGAACGCGCTGGTGAAGCCGTGGCCGCTCATCGCTGCACGCTCTCGGGGAGCGGCAGGACGCAGTCGAGCAGACGCGGCCGGTCGACACTCATGTAGAGGTTCGTCGATTCCGGACTGGCGTGGCCGAGCACCGCCGAGATCGTCGGCAGCGGGACCGACGCGGCCAGCAGCCGGGAAGCCGCGTTGTGGCGCAACAACCGGGTCCCCGCCTTCACGTCGGTCACTCCCGCCTTCCGGAACGTCTCAACGATCACCCGGTGCACCGTCGCGTGATCGTTGAGCCGGGTGTGCGGGGCCACCGAACGCAGGAACAGGTGATCATCGCCGGAGCGGGGCCGTTCGTCGAGCACATAGGCGGCCAGCTTGCCCAGCAGCAAGGCCGGTAATGGAAGCGTCAGTGGGTTGCCCGTCTTCTGCTGCACGATGCCGATCGTGCGCCCACGCCAGTCGACATCGCCTATCCGCAGCCCGACGATGTCGCAGGCCCGCAATCCCGTCGACAGCGCAAGCAACGTGATCGCCGCATCCCGCGCACTGACCACCCCCGACGCGCACGACCGGACAACCAGCTCCTCGTCCCCATCATCCAAGACGGGCAGTATCGCGTGAAAGCGTTTGACGCCAGCCAGATTCACCGCATTGACCAGATCGGCGCGGCCGGTGAACTTCAGGAACGGGCGCAAGTTCGACACCACCCAAAACAGCGACGACTTGGCCCACCGGCCCAGCATGGACTCCAAGAACGCCAGTACAGTGCCGCCATCAGCCCCGTCGAGCACGACGATCCCGCGTCCTTCCAGGAACACCAAGTAGCTACGCGCCACCCTCCCGTAGGCCTCGCGGGTAGCCGGCGCCAGACCGCGCCGGCCCATCTCGGCCTCCCAAGCGGCGTCCAGCTCGACGAAGCCACCGCCCCGAGGCCGTGGACCCCCGCCGCCGCGCCCACGAACCGACAGGTCCAGCCGGCCGGTCTGCACATACGAGTCGAACACCGCGACAAGACGCCGGTAATCGAACCGACGCTGCGGGCTGAACCGACCAGTGCGCACACTGGTCGTCATCGAGGCGAACCGAGCGCCCAACTCAGCGGAATAATCACGCCCCGAGACGAACTCAGTGAGCGCCTTGATCGTCTTCACGTACTGACCAACCGTCGATTCCATGTAGCCAGCCGCGCGTAACTCCGCCACCACAACCGCACCGATCCCAGCGACCGTCATATCCATTACCGTCTCCTTCCACAGACGTAGAGATACGACGGACGCTAACCACCACGCGAAACGTTAAGCCGAGAAATCAACGCAACAACGACCCCGGGGCAGGCCATCTCCACACATCCTCGGCTTAACGAAAACCTCGGCATAATCGCTGTGGTGGATCGCGTCGTTGAGCGGGTGGCCCTGGCGGGCGCGGAAGGTCGTGGCGTGGCGCAGCGCACGCTCGACGAACCCGGCTCCTTGGTCAGCGAGCACTCCCAGCCGGGGATCAGCCCGGCGTAGGCGTCAACGACGAACGCGGTGTAGCCGAACCCGCAGGTCATCGGCACGTAGGTGAAGTCGGCCACGACCAGAAGGTTCGGCGCCGGAACTCGCCACTGCCGGCCCACCAGGTCCGGTGCCCGGGTTGCGGCCGGGTGGTGCGCGGCGTGCGGCGAGCCCGGGTGGCGCCGGGCCAGCCGTTGCGTCGCATGATCCGTTCCACGGTGCGCCGAGCCACTGGGACGCCCTGGCGTTGCAGGTGCGCCCACATCTTTAGACTGCCGTACAGGCTCTCGGGTGGGCGTTTCCCCGCCGCGTCTGGTTCTTAGTAGCTGGCGAGGATTTCGGTGATCGTGGTGTCCCACGGGGCCCGTTTCGACGGCGCCGCGGAGCGGTGCGCCCAGAAGGTCCGCGGGGCGATCTGCACGCCGTGCACGGCCAGTGCCCGGCAGATCGGTACGACCCCGAACCCGTCGCGGTGCGCGTCGATGAACGCGCAGATCAGCGGTGTAGCGGGTCGCACTACACGACCGCCTGAAAATCGGCGCCGAACACGCCCCACGCACCGCCATGGCTAGCGTGGCCTCGTCGGCCAGGCCTCCGAGCAGCTCGGCCAGCTGAGCGCTGCGGTCACGCCGCTGGTCGTCGAGCAGCGCGCGCGGCGTTGATGATGGTTACCAGAGCGGCCCGTCCGTCTTGGGGATCGTTGATCCGGGTCACCAGGGCCTGCCGTTCCAACCGCTGAACCAGTTCGGTCATCGACGGCTGGCCGATGCGCGCCGCCGCGGCCAGCGTCGTGATGACCCGGGCCGGTCCGTCCCGATGAAGTGTGTTCAGTGCCATGGAGGCGATCAGGTTCAGCGCTGCGGGATCGACATGTACCGCACCATGAGGGTCGTCGCCTGCTCAAGCCCCTCGGCGACGTCTTCTCGGCTGACACCGCGGTATGACTGTTCCACACGCCAGGTATATCATATCTACATCGCTACCCGATAGACTGCGGTCGAACTGCTTCTAAGGGGTCCATGCGCCTGCCCTGATGACTGGCGCAGGATGAATGGGCCTATTCGGCGCGTCGGCCGACATGAGCGTGCTGAAACGAACTGGCCTGCCCGGATGTCGTGTGATTTCTTGATCCCGGCACGGGCTGCACGATCCTGCGTGCGCCGGCTCGGGGTTGCCGGACCCTGGCGGAATTATCACCCCACACCGAGCGCAAGCCGATGTGCACCGCAACAACAGCTTTCGGTGCGTAGTCGAGCCAGGGTCTTCTATGGCGCTCGTCGAAGGTAGCAACCCGCTGGTGCCTGACGCCCCGCTCGGCTTGGACTGCGGGGCGGAGCCCACCTTTTTCGACAGGCAGCGTCGTCGGACTGTCGTCACCGCTCTGTTTGTTCCAATCGCGGAGACGCCGAGAGGCCGAGATTGAAGTGTGCCGATAGTCAATCGAGTCCTAACTCTTGGCACGGCCGGTTGTTAGGTCTACTGTTCAGTAGATCGGCACCCGATGTATTAATCCGCGGAAGGGTTTGGAGATGTCTGTCGATTTGTCGTTACTTGATTTGTCATGGAGGCAGCATGTGAAGGATCCGCAGGCGTATTTGCAGGCCGCGGTGCAGTGGCGCTTCAGCCTGGAAACTGGTTCACCGTACTGGCTCGAGCGAGTCAAGGCGCTGGACTTCGATCCGCTGACCGAGGTCAAGATCTTCGAGGATCTAGCGCGCTTCCCCAATATCGTCGGCGAGCTACGCAACGTGGCTCGGGACCTGGTGCCGAAAGGCTATGGCCCTAACCCGCCGACACCCCTGGTCTTCGAAACTAGCGGAACCACCGGTGCACCCAAGCGGGCGATCGTGTTGCCGGACTGGGAGAAACAGCTCGTGGCATGGCATGTCGCTGACCTGCTAGAGGAACCGCATCTGCGTGATGGCGGGCTGCTGTCGTGAGCCCGACCGGGCCGCACATGTTCGGGCACACATGGCGGCGGGTAGCGGCGTTACTGGACTGCGTGTATTTCACCATCGATCTCGACCCGCGGCGGGTCAAGACGCTGGCCGCCCGCGGCGACCCGGACGGGGCCGCCGCCTACACCGACCACGCCCTCGAGCAGGCCGGCGACATCCTGCGCACTGAGGACGTCAGGCTGATCACCACGACGCCGCCGCTGCTGCTGCAGGCCATCGCGCGTCACGACGATCTGGTCGAGGTCATCAACGAGAAAGTGGCCATCATTGACCTCAGCAGTACTCACTTGGACGATGACACCCTTTGGATTTTGCGGAGGATCTTCCCGCATGTCACGGTGCGCCCGTTCGGCTATGGCGCCACGATGGTGCTGGCCTCCGCGATCACCCGTCAGGCGTCATCCGAGGACGACCCCGTCATCCACGACACCCGCAGTCCCTACGTCACGTTTTCGGTGATCGATCCGCAGACCGGCCGGCCAGTGGCATATGGGGCACGCGGCGAGGTGGTGGTGAACCACATCAGCAAAAACGTGTTCGTGCCCAACAACCTCGAACGAGACACCGCGATTCGGGTTCCCGGTCCGGACGGTCAGGTCGGCGATTCGGTCAGCGAGGTCCGACCGGTCGAGACGTTCGAGGGCGACGCCGTCATCAAAGGGGTGTACCGCCCATGACCTCCCCGCTGCCACAGTCCGGCTGCGGCACAACGGGTCTGGTTGCTATCAACGCGCTCGGGCCGAGCGGTGAATACCGCACCCGCAACCGCGAGATCATCACCGATACCGCCGGTGTGCCGGTGGCCGAGTGCAGCATCGTGCCCCCGCTGTATGTGACCCGCACGATCAGCGCACAGCGCAATGCGCGTCCGCTGCCCCTCGGGACGCTCGCGGCCGCACTCGTGAAAACCACTCATATATTTACCAACTCGGTGATCGGCGGCCTCGACTTCGACCAGTACGTGCAGCTGGCCAGCCGCGTATCGGGGTTGCCGATCAGAGTCACCCGCGCCGAGATTCGCGGGGTCGCCGATGCCGCGACGACCGCGTTCGATGCGGTGCGGCCGGCCCACCCCGCCGGCGCCGCCTACGACTGGCGCGAGGAGCGCACCCGCCAGGGAAGCGCCGTCTGGGCGCGTCGTGGGCAGGTGTTCGCGGTGCACGCATCCGGAAACGGCCCGTTGGTGCACGGGATATGGCTGCAGGCGCTCGCTTTGGGGTATCGGGTCGCGATCCGCCCCTCGCGCCGCGAGCCATTCACCGGACACCGGCTCGTCCTCGCCTTGCGACAGGCCGGGTTCCGCAACGAGGACGTGGCCTATCTGCCCACCGACTACGCAGGTGCCGACGAGATCATCCGCGCCGCCGACCTTTCCATGGTCTACGGCGGCCAGGACGTGGTGGACAAATACTCCGCCGACCCCACGGTCTTCCCCAACGGGCCCGGTCGGGCGAAGATCCTAATTACCGCCGAACAGCACTGGCGGGAGTTCCTCGACATCATCGTCGACTCGATCACCAACCTGGGCGGGATGGGCTGCGTGAACACCACCGCCGTGCTCTACGAGGGCGACCCGGCGCCGCTGGCGCGGGCCATCGCCGAGCGGCTCTCGACGATCCCAGCCCTACCGAGCTCCGATGAACGAGCGATCCTGCCCACCCAGCCGATCGACAAGGCAAAGGCGTTGGCCGCCCATCTGAAAGCCAAGGCCGTCGGCGCCACGCCCGTGCTCGGCGCCGATCAGGTGGTCGCCGACCTCGGCGACGGCTATGCCGCACTGCGGCCGGCCGTGCACCTGCTGGCCAAACCCGAGGTGGACAAGCTCAACACCGAGCTGGCCTTTCCGTGCGTGTGGGTGTCGCCGTGGTCACGCGCCGACGGGCTGCAGCCTCTGCGGCATTCTCTGGTGCTCAACGCCATCACCGCCGACGAGGACCTGTTGGATGAGTTGGTGAACGAGCCCACCGTGACCAATGTCTACAACGGCCACTACCCCACCTGTTATCAGACGCCCGAGATCCCCCACGACGGCTACCTAGCCGATTTCCTGATGCGCAACAAGGGCTTTATCCGCGACTGACACCTACCAACCACCGGTTAAGCCAGGCGACCGTCTCAGCAGGAACACCTGTTGCAGGCCTGTTTTCCAGACCGGTGACACCACCACTCGGTGAAGGGAGGACGGTGATGTTCATCGTCCGCATTTCGCTGGTCGATCCGCCGTGGATGCGGGTGCGACCCGACCTGACCATTCACAGTGAGCGCCCACCGAGTAAGTGCCCTGATCGTCGAGCTGTATTCGCTGGATACACCGGCGGCACAGGCGATCTGGGCGCTATCGATACGGCAGGACCCGCCGGCGGTTACCCCACGGACACCGCGGAACTCGTCAACTACACCGTCGGCGTGCCGCGGCGCGAACCGTTTGTCGGGCGGTGTGATCCGGCCGGTCCCCAAACACGCACACCCAACGCTGAGCTGACCGCACGATTCGTCCGCGACGCCATCCCGCTGCGCGCGCGCCGCTCTACCGCCGGGCCATGCGCATGACTCACAATCGCGCCGACGCCGAGGATCTGGTTCAGGAAACCATGGCGAGTGCTTACGCCGTCTTCCACTTGTTTCGGCAGAACACCAACGTCAACGCCTGGCTACACCGGATCCTGAGCAACATTTGCATCGACGGCTACCGCAAAAAGCAGCGGAGGCCGGCGCAGTATCCGACCGAGGAGATCACCGATCAACAGCTGGCGACCAACGCCGCACACTCGTCTACCGGGCTGCTCGGCGGAGGACGAGGCGCTCGACACGTTGCGGGACACCCGCATCAAAGCGGCGATGCACGCCCTGCCCGAACACATCCGCATGGTGGTGTACTACGCCGACGTCGAAGGTCTCCAATACCGCGAGATCGCCGAAATCATGGATACCGCAGAAGGAACGGTGAACTCCCGACTCCACCGCGGACGACGGAAACTGCTCAGCCTGCTCGCCGACGTCGACGAAGAAACGAGCACTGCGACAAGTCGACAAGCGAGATCTATACCATGCGACGCGGCAAAACTGGGCACGCTACATCTGAGTGCGCCGACCCCGACGAGGTGAATGCCGGGCTCGACCAGCCGCTGATCGGCGACGCGCTGGCACAGCTGTCCGACGAGCACCGCGCGGTGATTCGCCGCTCCTACTACCAGGGGCGCACGACGGCGCAGATCGCCGACGACCTCCACGTTACCGAAGACACCGTGAAGTCGGGGCTCCATGACGCCGTGCGAGCGCTACGGCTCACATTGCAAGAAATGGGGGTGACACCATGACTCCATTCCTGTCACCGCGTGCGTCGCCGGTGGGCCACAGCGACGAGTACCCGCTGCCGGACGCGGCTCACATGCTGGGATCGCTGGCCAGCGCCGACCGTCGCGAATTCGACACGCACTTGAGCAGCGGCCCCACGTGTAGCGAGCTCAGCGGCAGTTCGTCGCTGCCAGCACAGCTGACCCGTGACGAGGTCGCCGGGAGTTCTGGTCAGCAACCAACTCCCTGCGGATCGAACTCGAGCAGCAGCAGACACTGGTGACCGGCGTGCACCTCAGTTTTACCGATGCCGACATGGTCGGACACATCGACGCGCCCAAGAACGATCCACACGGGTGGCCAAGCAGATCCTCGACGCCGTCGAATGCGGCGACGCCGAAGTCCTCGCCGACGACACCACCCGCCATGTCAAGGCGGCCCTCTCCGGTCCGGTCGAAGGACTGCAACTGCGTTGACGCGCCAAGCAGACGCTCGTGAGCGAGCTCGTAACAGTTATTCGAAACAATGAGATAGGAAAGTCCCGAGCCGATCTGAACCTGCGTTACCACCGCTAACAACCTGAGTGTCAGGGCTTTTCGGCGTGCGGGGGGGCGCTGTTTGGCGCTGAGCTCGCCCTGACGTTTGCGCGCTCGTGACGCCCGCGGGTAGGTGGCGTTGCCGCATGCACGGGAGTCGTGCCACACCGCACCGTTGTTGCGGGAGCGGTCATAGAATGACACGCTGCATAGATCGTTGCGGCAGACACGCTAGCCAACTCGTCTTCGATGAACCTCCGTTCAGGGACGGCATGCGCCTACGCTAGACCGGCGCTTGTGCGTGACGCCTTGCAATGTGCTACCATGTGCTACATGGAGAGGATTGGGGTCCGCGAACTTAGGCAGAACGCCAGCCGATACCTCGACCGAGTCGCCGCCGGCGAGGTCATCGAAGTGACCCAACGGGGCCAGCTGATCGCGCGCATCATCCCGGCCACTAACGATCCATGGGCGGCCTTGATAGCCAGTGGCGAAGTCACACCGGCACGGTCTGCGCGCACCGACGCACTGGCCGTCCCTGGTGGTGACTACGGCGTGGATCTTTCCGCGGAGCTCGACGACCTCCGCGAAGGCGAGCGGTGATCTACCTCGATACCTCCGCATTGGTGAAATTCGTTGCCAACGAACCGGAATCGGCGGCACTACGCACCTACCTGGGCCTGCGCACCGAGCACAACTGGTTCACGGCGGCGTTGACGCGCACAGAACTGATCAGAGCCGCATCCCGCACCGCTAACCACAGCGCCGTCGAGCACGCTCGCACACTCTTAGCAAGTCTGGACATCGTGGCGTTGACCGACCGATTGCTAGATACCGCCGCGGCGCTCGCACCGGCCAGCCTGCGGACACTCGACGCCATACACCTCGCCGCGGCCGTGACCGCCGGACCACAGCTAGACGCCATCGTCACCTATGACGATCGCATGTCCTCCGCCGCCAGCGACGCGGGTTTGACCGTTGCCCAGCCATCTGAGTAGGCAGATCGGTCGAAAGTCCGGTCACTCTCGGAGAAATCGTCAGACCGCAACGGCTCTCGGCGGCTCAGCCACCATGCAGCCAAGCGCTTTTGCGCTCCTCCCCCGGCGGTGTCCGCCGCCAAGGCCAGAATCTCATGGATAATTCGTTATCCATGAATTAGCTTTCTCCTGACCTTTCAATCGCGCCGTCCGAAATGCTCGGCCCTGCTCTCGATGCGTGCGTCTCGGTCATCTTTGGAGCCCAGCCGCCAGCGAGTCGGCTAGTTCGGCGTAGAGGCCGTCTAGCAGGGCCGCATACGCAGCGTTGAGTCCGTACCCACACTGCGGTCACGGCTGACGAGCACGGCAGACCTGCACGCGCGAAAACCGTTGGGACTACGACACAAGACCATTTGCAGCTGGTGAAGTGAGCCACCGGGCACGGCGAGGAGCGCTTGTGGGTGATTGAGGACTCTGCCGACACATGACTCGCCGGCTCGAACGTGACCTGATCGCCGCCGGTGAGTCGGTGGTGCGGATCTCGCCCAAGCTAATGGCCCATGTGCCTGACTCGGCGCGCTCCTACGGCAAATCTGATCCCATCGACGCCCTGACGGTGGCCCGGGCCGCGCTGCATGAACCTGATCTGCCAGTCGCACGGCTCGATGGCATCGAGCGTGAACCCGGCGGTGGCTGGGCCACACTGGCGTGCAGCGCCAAGGGACCGCTGCGCATCGACGGCCAGACAGCCGGCCCGCCCGGCGAGCCGGCAAACGTGCCGCCGGCTCCCCCACCGTCGCCCACGGACGCCGTGGCGCTGGTGTCCAGTCCGCAACAAACGCAGCCGGCCCCGTCCCCGTCGCCACTCGCACCGCACGAATGTCGGGCACCCCGGTCCCGACGACTCTTCCGGGCACCAATCCGGACCTCCGCCGGGCCGTTCGCGCCCGGCCGCACGGACGCCTCTCAGGAGCAAACCGATGTGGAGTCGTTCGCCGTTCTGGAACCGTGGGCCGACGGTTTCCGCAACTACGTCCAGTTGAGGCACGCATTCAAATCGGCGTGGCGGCGCTACGGATGCAGTTCGTGTCCGGAGAACGGGTGCGCTCACTGCGCGCCGTCTGGGCAGTCCGGACCATGTGGGTAAGGTACCCGTCCTGGGTTATGTCCTCAGTGACAAAAGGTTGACTGTAGCGGCCGATATTCTGCAGATGGCCTTGCCGGCCATGAGCCAACGGAGGATCAGTGATTTCAGACGAGCTGCGGCGGCGCCGCGTTGAGGTCATCGAGGAGCACATGCACACCGAGGTGACTCAGGAGTTTGACCTGACGCTCGCCACGTTCAACGGGCACCCGCACTACGAGATCATCGCCACTGGCCAGATCTTCGACGGCGACGACGAAGTGATGGGCTACTACCGAACGACCCGGACGGCGTTCCCGGACCAGCGTCACGACAACGTCCGCTACCACGTTGCCGATGACGCGGTCATCGTCGAGTTCGAGTTGTTGGGGACCAATCTCGGCGAGTTCTACGGCCTGCCGCCGACGGGCAAGGCATTCCGGGTTCCGATCATCGCGGTGTTCTTCTTCGACGACGACCGCATCGTCAACGAGCGGATCTACTTCGATTCGGCCAGCCTGCTGTCACAGATCGGCCGTGTGGAGCTGCTCGCCCTGATCACGGCGGCCAAGCAGTGAACCCAAGGACACGACGCCGGTGAAGGTCCATCACCTCAACTGCGGGACGATGAATGTGCCCACTGCCCCGTTGGTGTGCCACGTGCTGCTGGTCGAAACAGACAACTGTCTGGTCCTTGTCGACACCGGCTTCGGGCTGCAGGATTGCGCAGATCCCGGGCGACTCGGACCGACGCGGCACGTCATCAAACCGATTCTCAGCCCGCAAGAAACCGCCGCCCGCCAAGTCGCACGACTGGGCTTCCACCGAGACGACGTGCGCCACATCGTGATCACGCATTTCGACCTCGACCATATCGGCGGCCTTTCCGACTTTCCGGACGCCCAAGTCCATGTCACCGCCGGCGAAGCGCAGGGGGCCATCAAGTCTCCGTCGTGGCGAGAGAGGATTCGCTACCGCCGCGTCCAATGGGCCCACAAACCCCATATCGTCGAACACGATGCACGCGGGGAGAGGTGGCGTGGATTCGACGCCGCCAAGGAACTGAATGAGATCTCCCATGGGATCGTCCTGGTGCCGCTGCCCGGCCACACCCGGGGCCACACCTGCGTCGCGGTGGACGCCGGAGACAGATGGGTGCTGCAATGCGGCGACGCCTTTTACCACCCCGGCACGATCGGCGGCCACTGTCGCGTGCCGCTGGTACTGAGGGCCCAGGAGGCCTTCGTCGCATTCGACCTGAAAAGAGTTCACGACAACCACGCCCGGCTCACCGAGTTGTACCACCGCCAAGATCCTGACCTGTTAATCGTCTGCTCACACGACCCGACCCTCTTTGCGCTGGCCAGCGCCTAGCAAGACCCGGGAGATATGAATGCGCGCGGTGGTGATCACCAGGCACGGCGATCCGTCCGTTTTGCTGGTGCGGGAACGGCCCGACCCGCCGCCGCCCGCGCCCCGGCGTGTGCACATTGCGGTACGCGCAGCAGCCGTGAACTTCGCCGATCACCTTGCGCGCGTGGGGCCTCTACCCGGGCGCGCCCAAGCTGCCCGCGGTTGTCTGCTCTGCATGGCGACTCGAGACCGGCCATTCGCGCTGCCCACGCACAATTGCACGACAGCCAGCCAGCCGCCGTCTGATCTGTTGATTCCAGGCGACGTGGCACCCCCGCATGACCGGCTCGAGCATTAAGCCGGCGGCATTCAGCCACAAGGACAGCTCGTCTTTGCGAATACCACTGGCAGCGAAGACACGCGCCACTTCGAAACTCCTCTTAGACAAAGTTATTCCGCGTCAATACATCACAGTCACGAATCTGCAGGCTACGACGGATCATCGCTGCCACGGTGCGAGTGGATCGCTTCGGTCGTCAACTAGCCAAGTGTCTAGTCGCGGTGCGGTTCAGGCAGATTCAGCGGCGTAATCCGCATGACACTCGGCCACGCCGGATTGATCATGCCGGATTGATCATTGAGTCGCCTCGCCCTTTTGGGATCTGTTTTGAGTACCAGATGGATACAGCGATCGCTCATGCCATCAGGGCCAGGATCGGTCAGCGGGATGGGGGATGCCGATGACACGGGACCAGCCCGATGACCGGCGCCGGGCGTCTCATAGGCCTCGCAGCCTCCCGCTCCCCCACTACTCAACCGCCGGATCCGGACGAATACACGGAGAACAAATACTGTGTTTTCATCTGCTTAATCAATAGGCTCCTCCCTCTCTCATGACAGGCTCAACGAGCCTCAGAGCCGAATGATGTTTTTGCCCGATCGGTTCTTGTCTGAATGAGCCAGGCGACGGCGGGGGGCGTCGGGAATCACGAAGATTTTTGGCTCTACTGACTGATCCGTGGGTGTTTGTTTCGACCGGGTAGTGCGGGTCGGTGGCCGCCGAGGGCGAGCATGGCCAGGGCGATGAGCGCTTCGGCGGAGCGGAATCCGAAGGCGATGCGGGTCAAGAGTCGGATCTTGGTGTTGGTGGATTCGATGAGTCCCTGGGATAGGCCGTGCTCAAGGGCGGCGTCGATGGCCTCGCGGTGGCGCACGATGCGACCCGCCAGTTCGACGAACACGGGAATGCGGCAGCGGCGTGCCCACGATATCCATCGGTCCAGGGCCTGTTTTCCTTCTTCGCCTTTGACCGAAAACACATGCCGTAGGCCTTCTTTGAGGAGATAAGCGCGATAGAGCCGAGGGTCGGTCTTGGCGATCCAGGCCAGTTTGGCGTTCTGGCGTTCGGTGAGGTCTTCGGGGTTTTTCCACAGCGCATAGCGGGCGCCCTTGAGGCTGCGGGCCCGCTGACGTC
>JAOPWC010000132.1 GCA_025965895.1 Mycobacterium sp. | reverse complement strand
GGAATCCGTTGATCGTGCGCAACCTGATGTTTGGCGCCGACACCTTCTCGGCGATCGCCAACGGGGTGCCGTCGATGTCTCGCTCAATGCTGATCAAGCGCCTCGACGAACTGCAACGTGCAGGAGTTATCGAAACCCAGCTCAAGCCCGACGGCCGTGGGTACAACTACCGACTCACCGACGCTGGCGCCGACCTCGCCGGGGTGATCAGGGCTCTCGGGACATGGGGCGAACGGTGGGCCGACGTCACCTCAGAACAATCCGATCCCGCCTACGCGCTGTGGGCCTGGTGCCAGGTACAGCTCAACCGATCTAACCTGCCCGACGGCCGAATAGTGAACGCTTTCACCTTTCCTGAAGAGCGTCCCAGCAATAACGGTTCTGGATGTTGATCGAGCACGGCGATGCCGAGATGTGCCACTCTGATCCCGGCGGGCAGGCTGACCTCACCGTTGAGGCCAGCTCACGGGCGTTCGTCGACTGGCACCTGGGCGCCCGAACGTGGCGCGATGTGCTTCGCACCGGCGAAATCACAATCAGTGGTCCGCAGCGGCTGCGCCGGGCATTTCCGACCTGGAACCTGCACGAACCCAACCCCGACAACGCGATCTAACACATTGCGCTCACCGACCACGATGCAGCCATGCTTCGAAGACGCCGGCTTCACTATCCGCGAACAACATCGCGTCCATCGGCCTACTGGACGAGGTTCTTCACCGAGGTGATTACCGTCGGGTCGAAGCCCGGGACTCCGCATGACGACAATGTTCCGCCCGAATCTTGCCGGGCAGCGGTTCCACGGCCCGCGTTCAATCCGGGGTGCCGCCCCGATTAGTCATGCAAATCAGCGAATCGCCCCGGTACCGCGTCCTTTGCGGCGGGATACTTGATCGCGGCGCCGGAAGCAAGAATTCTGGACTTGCGGGTCCAATCTTAGCGCGTCATCCTCGGACGTATGCAACTAGGAAACTTCGGCGTCTGGCAGCCGTCCCACTTGACGACCATGGCCATGGCCCGCGAGATCGAGGAAATCGGCTTCCCAACACTGTGGATCGGCGGAGAGTTGCCCGACCTGGAACACGCCAGCGAATTGCTGGCGGGCACCGACAAATTGATAATCGGCACCAGCATCGTCAACATCTGGCGAGGCGACCCGACGACGGCGGCCGAGGCGTACCTGCGGATAGCCGAACGGTTCCCAGGCCGGTTCCTGCTGGGCCTCGGTGTCGGCCATCGCGAGCAGAACGGGGCCTACGCCAATCCCATGGCGGCACTGAACCGCTATCTGGATGTGCTCGACCTCCACGGCGTGCCCGTCGCGGCTCGGGTCCTGGCGGCGCTCGGCCCGAAAACGCTCAAGTTGGCACACCAACGCGCCGGCGGAGTGGTCCCATACCTCGTGACGCCCGAGCACACGCGTCGCGCCAGGGGCGTTTTGGGGCCGGGTCTGCTGGTTGCACCCGAGCAGAAGGTCGTTGTGGACAGTCAGGCCGACCGCGCGCGGGCGCTCGCTCGCCCACGGATCAAGCATCCCTATCTCGGACTGGTGAACTACACAAACAACCTGCGCAGGCTCGGGTTCACCGACGACGATCTGGCCGGTGATGGTAGCGACCGGCTTATCGACCAGCTTGCCGTCCACGGCGATGCCGAGACCGTTGCACCTGGCCTCCGCAGGCATCTCGACGCCGGTGCCGATCACGTACAGATCCAGGTAATCGGGTCGCGGCACGAACCACATCCTCGTGTCCCAAACGTGTACTTGCAGGTCTACGAACAGGAAGTCTTCGATACGTACCGCAAGCTCGCGGCTGCTCTAAGCCTGACGCCGGCGTGACCGTGCCACACGGCAGTCGGAAGAACACGCCACCACGTCTGCGCACTTCGGCGGCGACCCAATCAGCCTACCGCGAGGGACGGTAGCGGGCCCAGTCGGCGGTGGCGCATCAATAACCCTGCACTACAAGGTGATTCGTCGCAGTGACGTATTGATAGGGATACGGGGGCGAGGGGTCAAATCACCCAACCGTGCATTTTCATCTATGCACCCCGGGCTGGGAAACTGACGATAGGCGATGATATGTCCGGCGGCCGCGGCGCGGTCTGCCATTGGTACAGCGCACCGGGTTCATGGATAGTGGGAGACTATCCACGGTAGGTGATACCCGATGCACTGTGCTGCTGGACCATTCATCTCTCACCGAGACGGACTATGCGGGAGCTGCCGCAGGGATAGCCGTCACGTGACGGAACATTCTGAACGGGTCTGTCCGCGTCCCGCACCGATTGGGTATGTCTCCCAAGGACGGGTGGCGGCGTTCTGAAGAAATGACACGAGTTTGAGACGAGTGCTCGATGACATCGCGTGAGACGACTCGCATCGTCGCAGGTCAGGCGATCGCGAGATGACACGCGGCTTGAGAAGGTACAACCGGGGAGACATCCCGTCGCGGGACATCACCTGGCACCCCCGTGGCGTCGTCCTCGTTACAGGTCGCCCAGGTCGTCGGGCACGTCGACGGCGTACTGGCGGAGCGCATCCAGGGTCACCACGTCGAGGGTGCGCTCGTGGGTTGCGGCCAGCACCACCGGGGCGGCGTAGCCGTCGCGGTGGGCCCGCAGCCAGTTCACCGCGGTGATGCACCAGCGGTCGCCGGGCACGAGGCCGGGGAACCGGTAATGGGGTACCGGCGTCGAGAGGTCGTTGCCGATTGAGCGCTGGTGCTCCAGGAACTCGCCCGTCACGACGGCGCAGATGGTGTGCAGGCTGAGGTCCTCCGGCCCGGTCGAGCAGCAGCCGTCGCGGTAGAAGCCGGTGAGGGGGTCGGTGCCGCACGGTTCCAGCGGGCCGCCCAGCACGTTGCGATCAGGCATCGGCCCAGTATCCCCTCGTCGGGTGCCACGCTGTCGCGGTGACGTCCACCTGGTAGCTCATTGCCAGCTCTACTCGGTTAACCTCATGTGTCTTTAGCGTCCAATCGGGTGGCCAGTGGTCAGACGGCCGCCCGAGACAGCCCTCAGACGGCCGTGGGAACCGCGTCGGATGCGCCACCGTTCGCCGGGTCGGCGTTGGTTGTCACGTGGGCGGGGGACGACGTCGGTCGGGGCGGGATTGCCGCCGCCATGCCCTGTGAGGGTGAGATCCCCTGTGCGGCGGCGGTTTCGCGGGCAAGGAAATTGCCGACTTCACCGATCGCGCTCATGATCGGTGCCGGGAACACCACGGTCGTGTTCTTTTCCACCCCGAGCTCGGCCAGGGTCTGCAAATTGCGTAGTTGCAGAGCCAGGGGGTGCGCCATCATTGTGTCCGATGCCTCCCCGAGGGCCGCGGCGGCCATCGATTCACCTTCCGCCGCAATAATTTTGGCGCGTTTCTCGCGCTCGGCCTCGGCCTGCCGAGCCATCGCACGCTTCATGCTCTCGGGCAGCTGAATGTCCTTCAGCTCAACCAAAGTAACTTCCACACCCCACTCGGAGGTGGCTACGTCCAGGATTTGCCGGATGTTGGCGTTGATCGCGTCGGTGTCGGAGAGCGCTTCGTCGAGGGTGTGTTGGCCGACGACCTTGCGCAGCGTGGTCTGCGCGATCTGATTGATCGCGGCGTTGACGTTCTCGATGGCGATCACCGATTTCACCGGGTCCACGACCCGGAAGTAGGCGACTGCGGAAATATCGACGCTGACGTTGTCGCGGGTAATGATCCCCTGGGACTGGATCGGCATCGTCACAATTCGTAGCGACACCCTGAACAGCCGATCGATCACCGGGATGATCACTGCCAGACCGGGTTCTTTAACACCAACGACCCGCCCGAGGCGGAACAACACACCCCTCTCGTACTGGGTCACCACTCTGATCGACAGGGACAACGCCACTAGTGCGACAACGGCAAGCGCCACAACCAGGATAATCAAAATTTTCATGACATGTCTTTCATGAATCAGAAGAAATCGGCGTTCGGGGGAGGAAGAGGTTGGTGGCACTACCGTGCAAGGTGGCCGCCTTCGGACTCCCAGGCTGTGACGGCACCGAGGAGGTCGCGCAATTCGTTGGCCGACAGCAGCCGCACCGTGGCGGGCTCGTCGTGCACCCCGGCGGAAGCGCTCATCGACTCCGCGTGGCGGGCATTGACGGAACGCTGCACCATAATTAGCGACAGTCGCGTACGGTCGGCGTCGAACAGACAGATTGTGTCGGCAGCCCGCGAGCGCGAGCCCTCGAGAGACGCTGGGCCCGTCGAGTCGGTCGTCGTGTCGGCACGCCTTTGCGCCAAGCACGCGGGTGGTGAATCACCCGCGTCATCGGCCTGACCCTGGGCCCGAGCAGAGCCAGCAGATCTGTCAACGAGACAGTCGGATCATCAGTTGGTGCCTGCCAGGCGCCGTCCACGTGAGCGGTGCCGAAAGTCGTCGGCTTGATTCGCCGGGGAGAGCCGGGTTCGGTCGTGGGGTCGGCAATGTCCGCTTCTTCGCGCCGCAGCGTCATTTCGACGCCCCTGCCTGGACCGCCGGAGAGCGGTCAATCACTTCCGATCAGCGATGACCCGGCCTCTAACCAGCCAGATTCGAAATACCGCTGATGGACTCAATACTACGCTCAGCGGCGGGCACAGCGGCGGTGCGGAATCACCGCGTGGAATCGGTTCGTAGGGCATCGCGCGCATCGGCATCGCCGCCCGGCTCGGCGACGGCTTGCCACGGTCTCATGTGATTGTGGCGGTAGCGGCCCGGGGCGCTTGTCATGCCAGGGATTACGGTGCGGTGTCAAGCGCAACCTCGTTGAGCACCAACGACCTCGGTGCTCCAAGAAGCGCTGGCGACGCCTCTGGCGTCCGACCACACGCGCTCGCGGAGGAATGTCCGGAAGTCAGTCCGCGGCTGGCTCAGTTTGGCGAAGCGCCACATACGCGTCTGGACCGTCGCCGCGCCCACCGCCGCGACAGAACACCATCGGAGAGTGCTCCGAAGCATCCGACGGCGGCCGGCTCCGTGCCGCAGCACATCCTCAGGACGCAGCGGTCATCCGGCCGGCCGCTCAGTAGTGGTTGCAGGTGTTGGAGGCCTGCAGGATCGGTCCAGAGTATTCCTGCCCTAATGGCGTGCTTTGGTACTCGTCGACCATCTGCCGACGCTGATCCGCGGGCGAGGCGAGGAATTCTTGCAGCATAGATTGCACCGGCGGCGTCGAGGAGAGCTGCTGGCCAACATCGGGCGATGCTACGTTCAGCGCCGCCACGAACTGCGAATAACTACACGTTGTGTTGATGAACGGGCCCGGGTCGGGCGTCGCGGACGCGACCCCAGCCCCAGCGGTCAACGACAACGCCAAACCGCCAAACGCGACAGCCAGTTTCGTCGACAAAGATTTCACCATGTTCGTACACCTTCCAATCAAACCCGTCGCCTGCTAGGCGGCGACGATATCGGTACACCTGCTGGATTCGTGCGCATCCGAACGTTTTCGGCTGCGCCGCGGGCTCGGCCGGTCTGTGGAGTCGCAGTGTGCGGCTCCGGGGTCAGTCAGACCATTCGTCCCCCCGCGTTCCAATGCTAAGCCATCGGCACAGCGGCGTAAGGGCAATTACCAGGATTCGAGTATTTGACTACCATTTGCTAAGTTTCGAGCTTCTTCCAGTTCACCGCTCACACGGCCATGCGGGACGACCAGCGGGCGTGTGCTGACCCGTCACGCTGCACCCAGCGCCGGCCCGTAGGTGGCCGCCCCGCGCCGCGGCACCCGTTGATGAGCCGAGTACAGGAGCATGCGATGGAGCGGACCAGCATCCGGCCGGGCTGCAGACGGCGACCGCTCGGGCAGAATTGCGGTGCGCGGACCATCCATCGCCCGTCGATGCACCTGGCCAGCTCACGGACAGCGGCCATCATCTACGGTTGTGCGCCGAACTGTCAGCGGCTTGCCGCTACAGAGGCGGGCAATCGGGCCCACAGATCGTCACTTAGCGGAGGACATCTGGCGGAACCGGGGCCGGCCGCACTGTGACATCTGAGCAGCTGAACGCAATGAGAATTTAGCTGAACGCAGTGAGAATTTAGCTGAACGCAGTGAGAATTTAGGTTGACGCCGTGGTTAATCGAGCCCAGGACCGTCACCCCAGGCGAGACAATGTTGCGGGTGGGCGATCGCTCGGTTTGATGCAGCCGGTCGAGGCCGAAAGCCGAGAGATATTGTCAAGACCTGTGGATCAGCGAGTTTCAGGCGACCTCCGATCCAGCGTTTGACGGCTCTATGTCTGATGTGTCGGGTGTGATGTCGATGGGTCGTTCGAGTAGCTTGCCCTTGTGGA
>JAOPWC010000108.1 GCA_025965895.1 Mycobacterium sp. | reverse complement strand
CTGCGGCAAAGAGTTCGATGCCCACGATCAGCAACGCCAGGATCGCGGTCACAATGGAGCGGTAGACGATCAGCAGCATCACCGCGATGACGCCGATCGACACCAACGCCATCACTGCCAGGCTCGCCTTTCCGGCGACGCCGGTGTCGGCGGTCACCACGGTGTTGCCGGCGACGTAGGCTTTCACTCCGGGCGGCGCGGGGACTGAGGACACGAGGTCGCGCACCGATGCCACCGACTCGAAACTGGGGCTGGTGCCCGAATCGCCGCGAAGGAATACCTGCACGTAGGCGGCCTTGCCGTCGGGACTCTGTGAGCCCGCGGCGGTCAGCGGGTCGCTCCAGAAGTCCTGAACATTTTCCACGTGGGCGTGGTCGGCGGTCAGCCTGGCGATGATCTGGCTGTAGAACGCGTGGGCGCTATCCCCTAGCTTGTCCTGTCCTTCCAGCAGGACCATGGCCGTGGAGTCGGAGTCGAACTGGTTGAACACCGCCCCGATGTTCATCATCGATTGGAACCCCGGGGAGTCGTGCGGCGCCAGCGACACCGAGTGCTTGTCCGCGACGGCGTCCAGAGACGGGGTCAGCATGCCAACGGCCACCGCGAGGAGCACCCAGAACAGGATGATCGGTATCGACAGGACGCGGATCAGCCGGGCGATCAGCGGGCGACGAGGCAGGGTGTGCGCGTTGCTCATACGGACTTCACCAAGCAGTAGATGAACGGTTGATATTCCTCGGCGCTGCGGTCATCGCGCACCTGCCCGTCGACGATGACGCGACACTGAAGACCGCTGACCCCAGGATCACCCTGGGCAACGATGTTGGCCGACATCGACGGCAACGTCGTGACGATCGTGAACGACCACGGCAACGCGGCGTCGTCTACCCGATGAGGCTGCCCGTTCTCGTCGAGGTAGTCGAGGTTGACGTCGCCCCCCGACCCGGTGATCTCGTAGGCGATGTACTTCGGGTTGAACGGCTTCGTATCGTCGGCGTTTCCCGCAGCGGCCGTCGCAGTCCCATTGGCGCCCAACGTGTCACGGATGCGAACCACCGCGTACGCACCGAGCGCCACCACGACCACGAGGAGCAGCGGGATCCACCCCTTCTTCAGTACTCGGAACACCCGGGCGTCTCCTGTCGTTTCAGTCATCCGTCGGCCATCGGGTCGCCGTATGTCGACGTCCGCGTGCAGTACGAGCCGAGCCCGTACCGCCTGGACCTCCCAACCCAGACGGAACTCGAGTTCCGTCTGCTTGGGAGAACTGTACCTCGTTGTGGCACGTGGCGGAAGCCGACTCTTGCTGGAGGCTTCTCATCAACGGCGGAAGAACGCAACCGAGTCGTGCTGACCCGGCGCCTGCACATCGACCTGCAGCGCGTCATGTGTGCCGCGTGTCTGGGCAGGCTGGCGCGCTGAGCGGCACCTGACCGCAGCCGCCGCCACGACGTCGTCAGGGCGTCGACACCACCGCATGCAGACCACCGAACACGATTGCAGGAGAATCCATGCCACGTCGCATGCTGGCCTATCGGGCCGTAGCGCTGGGCGTCATGCTGGCCGTGGCCTCGGCGCTGACCGGTTGCAGCAACAACGCCCCCGACTCCCACCCGAACGTCACGTTGCGGCTGGGCCATCTCACCCGGATCACCCACGCGTCAGCATTGGTGGGAATCGAGAAGGAACTGTTCGCCGACCACATCGGCCCGGCAGCCAAACTCGGTGTGCAGCCCTTCGGGCAGAGCACCGAGGAAGCCACCGCGCTGCGGTCCGGCACATCGACTCCGCCTCCGTGGGCCCCAATCCCGCCTTCAACGCCTGGCAGAGATCCGGCGGCAAAGCCATCAAAATCATCTCGGGTTGGGCGACCGGCCGCAGCTCCCTGGTGGTCAAACCCGCGCCGGGTTGATTCATCAGATGAAAAGTCGGCAATTTCTGATGGATAGTCCTCGTTATCCATGAAACATCGTTTCGAGCCTAGGACTCAGCACACCGCAGAAGCTGATCAGCAGCAGCGGCAGTGTGCCCAACACTTCAGCCCCGACCAGGTCGTCACTCACTAAACGCGCCAAGTCGACTGAGTTCTCGCGGCGCGCCCAGAGCGGTCTGCCGTCCTCGATGGGTGCTCCTCATAAGCCGCCAAATTCGTTGAACAATCGCTGGGGATGCGGCGAATGTCCAACTACCTGAAGATGGCTACGACTTATCTGTCAGTTGAGCCAGAGTGGGTTCCGCCGGCGCCACCGTGGTTCTTGGGCTTGGTCAAAAACGTCAGGCGGAACTTGCCGATCTGCACCTCGTCGCCGTTGACCAGTACCGCCGAATCCACCGCGTCCCGGTTGACGCAGGTGCTGTTGAGGCTGCCGACATCGACGACGTGGAATTCGTCGTTCTCCCACCGGAACTCCGCGTTCCGGCGGCTCACGGTGACGTCGTCGAGGAAGATGTCGCTGCCGGGATGTCGGCCCACCGACGTCACCGGCTGATCCAGCAGGAACCGGGATCCGGCGTTGGGGCCCCCTTTTCACGACTATCAGCGCCGAACCCGGGGGTAGCCCCTCGACCGGCGCGACCCCGGTGTCGGCGCCCACGTCGGTAGAGCGTCCGGTTCGTTGAGGAAGTCGGCGCTGGGGAACGCAGAAGTGGTTTCCCCGGTGAACTCGTCAGACGTCTGGTCGTGGTCCTTATCGGTCACACCCGCTGCCTCTTTTCGGCTGGCTCGGTGGAGCTAACCTGAACTGCTCATCCGACCGTACCCGCGCGATGGGCTCCTCATCGCGAACCAGCCCGCGCTTTCCTGTTATGGGCTTCGTCGTACTGGTGGTTGTCCGGTCCGCCGCAGCCTGAGGCAAGGACTGTCCGGATCGAACGCACCCACAAGCACCGAAGGATGGTTTACCAGCAAGTGGGTTAAGAGTGCTGGTAGCGCACGGCGGCGGGTGTTAGAGGGCGAAGATCGCGGCGATGGCCTTGGTCTCGTCGCCGACGACGTAGGTGAGCGTGGTAACCGCCCTATCAACGAGGTCCGGCCCGAACTTGTCGGTCGAGCGGGCCGGGTGGGTGTGGG
>JAOPWC010000086.1 GCA_025965895.1 Mycobacterium sp. | reverse complement strand
GCTGGGCAGCCACCACGGCCTGCCGGTCAGCATCATCGTCACCGCCCGCCTCGAGGACCTGCACGCCAAAGCCGGCATCGCGCTCACCGGCGGGGGCAGCATGCTGCCGATCAGCGACGTGATCCGGCTGGCCCGCCACGCCCAGCACTACCTGCTGATCTTCGACAACAAGGCCCGCCCCCTCTGGCTCGGCGAGCGCAAATGCCTGGCCTCCAAGGACCAACGCATCGTGCTCCGCCGCCCGCCACGAACCGGCCGGGGTGCGACGCCGATATGTGTGTTCGTCGGGCCCCGATCACGGGGGCTGCGGGCGGCTGACCGTGGTCGCCGAACCCGTCGAAGACGTCATTGTGGACACTGTGCTGTCTCGCCTGGACTCGCCGATGTTGGCCGATTACATGGCCGGACGCACCCAGTCAGATACGGCGCTGGCCGCGTTGTCGGAAACCCTGGCCGCTGATCAGCGTCAGTTGGAGGAACTGGCCGGCCTCTATGCTGCCGGAGCGGTGACGGCGCGGGAGTGGATCGGCGCCCGTGACCCGATCCAGCACCGATAGAGCTCACCGAGAAAGAACTGGCGGCCGCGACGGGAACCTCGGCGGTAGCGGGCTTGACGGAACAGGGCAGCGTGTTACGCGGCCAGTGGCCCGATTTGACCCTGGACCGGCGACACGCCATCGTCAAGGCGGTGCTCGATCATGCGGTCATCGCCCCGGGTGTGCCCGGCGCCCACCGCCTGGACATCAACCGCCCCAACCGGTCTGGCGTATCTAGGGTTTCGGTTTCTCGGCGACGCCGGGCACGGTGGGGAACGGGCCCGATGTAGCCGAGCACGGTGGCGACGTGGGCGATCACGGTGGGGTCGGTGACGATCAGCGGCACCCCCTGGCGTTCGCACGACGCGGCCAGCCAGGCGGTGAACTCGGCGCGGGTGTAGGACGGTGTGGCCTGCGCCGCATCGTGTTTCGTCGGACGGCGGGTGCTCATGTCGCCGGGTCCGGGTGAGCCGGTGGATCGTGGGCGGGCAGGTTATCGCGCACGGTGTGGCGGTGTTCGATCATCCGCTGGGCCGCGGACAGGATCGGGGCACGCTCGCCCAGAGTGCACAGCCCGACCCGATTGAATTCCCACGCGATCGGATCACCGGTCGCCCTCGCCCCATGATGTTCCGCGCCCCTGGTTGTGGCGGCGTGCTCGATGTGGTGCAGGCGGCTCGGTGCGCGCGCAGGGCGCCCATGGTGGTGGAGAACAGCCGGGATTTGGTGGTGATGTGCCCGCGGAACCCCAGGGTGTGCAGCCACCGATCCATCCCGTGATAGGCGCGGTGGGCGGCCAGCCCGGTGAGAGTGGTCAGGATGGCCCGCACATGGGAAGTGAGGTCTAATTCCGCGACGGCTAACGGGGACATGCGTCGGGTGCCGACGCCGAATTCGGCCACTGATTTCGTCACGTACTTCGCCAAATAGGCTGCCACCGACCGGCCCGACCGGGGTGGCGTCACCTCGCCGGGCCCGTCGCCCTGGTTTCGGCTGCAGGGGTTAGGTGTCGGTTTGGGTGCCGAACCGCACCACCACACCCTCACCGCCGCCGGGGCCGTGATGGTCGGTGACAGTTAGCGTGACGGCGCGGGCGGCCCGCTGTACCAGGAGGGCCAAATCGGTCGCGGTGATCGAGGAGGCGGGCGGCGTGGGCGGCTCGCGCGTATTCCTGCGCCTGGGGTGCGCCAGCGAAGGCGGTTGAGCGCGCACACAGTTCGCCGGTATCCGACTACAGGTCGGAGCTCTCCCGCCATAGGTCGATTCCGGAATCTGAAGCGTAACGGTCGATCTCGCTCAGCTCCTGGGGGGTGAATTCCAGGTTGTCGAGTACGCCGAGGTTTTCCTCCAGCTGCGCGACGCTGGACGCGCCGACCAGAGTGGACGCGACGGTCGGGTCGCGGAGCACCCAGGCGAGTGCCAGTTGCGCCAGCGACTGGCCGCGCTGCTCGGCAATTCCGGCGAGTCCTTTCAACCGCTCGTGCACCTTGTCGGTCACCAGCTCGTCGTCGAAGGTCGGGCGCTCGGTCGCGCGGGCGATGTCGGCAGCGGGCTTGTCCAGATAGCGGTTCGTGAGAAGACCCTGGGCGAGCGCGGTAAAGGCGATTGCACCCATGCCGGCGTTGGTGAGCCCGGTAATGAGATCGCCCTCGATCCAACGGTTCAGCATCGAGTATGACGGCTGATGGATCACCAGTGGGGTGCCGAGCCGCTGTGCGATCGCCGCTGCTTCAGCTGTTTTGGTGGCCGAGTACGACGAGATGCCGACATAACGGGCTTTGCCCGCCCGCACCGCGGTGTCGAGGGCGCCGATGGTCTCTTCGGGCGGCGTCTTCGTGTCGATGCGGTGCGAGTAGAAGATGTCGACATAGTCGAGTCCAAGCCGGTCGAGCGACTCGTCGAGGCTCGCGAGCAGGTAGGTCCGGCCGCCGAGCTGACCGTAGGGGCCTGGCCACATGTCCCATCCCGCCTTCGTGGAGATAATGAGCTCGTTGCGGTACGGCTTGAAGTCCCGTCGAAGCATTCGGCCGAAGTTCTCCTCGGCTGAGCCGTAGGGCGGCCCGTAATTGTTCGCGAGATCGAAATGCGTGATACCGCGATCGAAGGCATAGCGGAGCACTTCGCGTTGGGTATCGAACGGCCGGTTTTCACCGAAGTTGTACCAAAGGCCAAGTGAGATCGCTGGCAGCAGCAGACCGGAGGTTCCCACGCGGCGGTAGGGCATCCCGTCGTAGCGGGCAATTGCGGCCACCCAGGGGTCGTGGGTGAAAGGAACGTCGGCGACGACGAGGTCCTCGTTCATGAGGTTCATCGTAGGTATGCATCAATCGCGGCCGGGGCCCCGGGCGGCAGCGATTTGGCCGCCCCGGGCGCGAACACGCCGGTGCCGCCCGCTGGATCGGCGAGGAGAATTGGGTTGATCGCATGCTGGACCCCAGGTGTTGCACGGCTCTTCGCGACCTCATCACCTCCACCGGCTTGCCGGTGGTGGAGAGCTTCCAGGCCGCCGGCGTGATTTCACGCGCGCTGGAGGATCACTACTTGGGGCGGGTGGGACTGTTCCGCAACCAGCCCGGCGACGTCGTCGTCGCCAACGCCGACGTACTGGTCACCATCGGCTACGACGCCGTGGAATACGACCCTGTGCTGTGGAACGCCGACGTCAACCGTACGGTCGTGCACATCGACGCGGTTCCCGCCAATCTGGACAACCATTACCAGCCCGCATTGGAGTTGCGGGGCGCGGTGGCCGCGACCCTTGAGGAACTCACCCCGCTGTTAGCGGACCTGGTTCTCTCCGATGCCTATGCCTGCGAACTGGCCCGCCAGCGTCAACTTCTCGCCGACATCGACCACAGCGCTCGGACGGCGTGTGCGCAGGATCAGACCGTCAATCCGGCAGCGCTGGTGTTTGCGCTGCGCGAGGGTCTGGACGACGACGCCACGGTCGCCTGCGACATCGGGTCGGTGTACATCTACCTGGCGCGGCATTTCCGCGTTTACCAGCCTCGCCACCTGCTGTTCTCCAACGGACAACAGACCCTCGGCGTCGGCCTGCCGTGGGCCATGGCGGCGGCCATGGTGCGCCCGGGCACCCAAGTCGTGTCCATCTCCGGTGACGGCGGATTCCTGTTCTCCGCACAGGAACTGGAAACTGCCGTGCGGCTGGGCCTGAGTTTCACCCACGTCATCATGCGCGACAACACCTACGACATGGTCGGCTTCCAAGAAGTCCTCAAGTACGGAAGGAAATCAGGCGTGCAACTCGGCGACTACGACATCGTGTCCTACGCCCAGGCTTTCGGCGCCCACGGCTACCGCGTCGAAACGCTGACCGACTTCACCACAGTCCTCAAACAGGCGCTGTCCGAAGACGGCCCCTCGCTGATCGACGTCGCGGTCGACTACAGCCACACGACCGAGCTCGGAGCGCACCTTCACCAAGGCGCATTCGAATGAGCACCGCACCCGCAACGCCGCCCCACGACCGATTCCGGCACTGGGCCACAACCATCATCGCCCAGCACTACGCGGCCGGACGCGCCGGCCACCACGCGCAGGGAACCCGGGAGCTCTACCAGTCGTCGACCATGGGGGCGCTGTTGGACGGCGTCTACGTCGGCGACGTCACGATCGCGGAAATCTTGCGCCACGGCGACTTCGGTCTCGGCACCTTCAACCACCTCGACGGTGAGATGGTCATCCTGGACGGTGTCTGTTATCACTTGCACGCCGACGGCAGCACCACCGTCGCCGCGGACAGCGAACGCACACCCTTTGCGGCAGTCACCCGCTTTAGGACCGACCTCACCTTTGAGATCACAGAATCAACGAACCGAGTCGACGCCGTCGCGCAGATCGACAGCCTGATCGGCAGCGAAAACCTGATGTATGCCATAAGAATCAATGGCGGGTTCAGCGAGATGCGCACCCGAACCGTGATGGCCCAATCCCCGCCGTATCCACCCCTGATCAAAGCCACCGAATCGCAGGCTGAGACGCGCTTCACAGACGTGACCGGCGCCCTGGCAGGGTTCCGCCTGCCCTACTACGACCAGGGCATATCAGTGGCCGGCTACCACTTGCACTTCCTGGACGAGAACCGCAACCAGGGCGGTCACGCTTTGGACTTCCAATTGAGCCACGGCACAGTCAGTGTGTGCACACTTTCGGATCTACACCTGAGCCTGCCGGGCACGCCGGAGTTCCTCGGCGCCAATCTCGCGACGGCGGACGCGGACGAGCAGATCTGCCAAGCCGAGGGAGGCCACTAGCTGTCGGGCGCGAACGCTAACGCCGGTGAGCGTGTCACGACGGTGTCACAAGTCAGAGCAACTCCAGCGGACGACCATGGGGTCTGCTGCGCGGACGTGTTTTCGCTGATGACTTCCCCATCACGTACATGGACGCACCATCGTGGACGGTGTGTAGCTGCCTTGTAAGCGAGCGGTCGTCAGTTCAATCCCGACAGGGGGCTCCGCTGAAAATATAAAACTGACGGAGATGCTTGACACTCGGACCTCCTAAGCCATAGGGAGTTTCGGTGAATGAGCCGGTAGTGGACCGTGAGGTGCGCCGACGCCTAGCGGTCCTGCGTCATGTCGAGGAAGTCACCGGCAATGTGAGCGTTGTGGCATGGTATACCAGGAAATTTCGCCCGCGGAGAGTTGGTAATCATCTGCTCTTGCACCTATTGCACCGGTACCGGTTGTACGTTGACTCAGTGGCAGCTGAAGTCGACATCGAGGCGTTGGGGCTGCTCGACGGCCTCGAGAGCGAGGCGCGCACCGAGCGTGCCGAGCTGATCGAGTGGCTGCTCGACCGCGGCTTCAGCATCGACCAGATTCAGGCCTCGGTCGCTCCGCTGCTGCTGCCCGCGAATCGGGTGATGGGCGAGGACGGGGTTTGCTTGTCGGCGCGACAGGTCTGCGAGGCGACTGGGCTGGACCTGGAGCTGTTGCAGCGCCTGCAGGGCGCGGTCGGCCTGCCGAGGATCGAGGATCCCGACGCGGCGGTCCTGCCCCGAGTGGACGGCGAGGCCGTCGCGTACGCGAAGGTATTTCTTGATATCGGTGTCGACCCGGACGAGACGGTCGCCGTCATGCGGGTGCTGATCGAGGGGCTGCAGCACGCCGCGGCAATGATGCGTCAGGCGGCTTTCAAAACCCTCATGCGTCCCGGAGCCAGCGAGATCGAGTTGGCCGAGGCAGCCGAAGCGCTCGCGCACCAGGCCGTGCCACAGGTCGGCCCGATGGTCCAAGCCCTACTACTCCTGGAGCTGCGGCACACGTTCGAGACCGAGGCCGTTAACGCCGCCGAGCGCGCCGCCGGCACACTCCCGGGCGCTCGGAAGGTCGCCGTGGCATTCGCCGACCTCGCCGGCTTCACCCGGCTTGGCGAGGCGTCACCGCCTGAGGAGCTGGAACGCGTCGCCAGCCGGCTTGCCGATCTCGCTCGCGACGTCGCGGTCGCTCCGGTGCGGTTCGTCAAGACGATCGGCGACGCCGTGATGCTGCTGTGCGCCGACCCGGTTCCGCTATTGAACGCCGTCCTTGACCTGGTCGCAGTCGCAGCAAAAGAAGGTCTGCCCCGACTTCGGGGCGGTGTCGCCTCCGGAGATGCCGTCAGCCGCGCCGGCGACTGGTTCGGCAGCCCCGTCAATGTCGCAAGCCGTGTCACCGGCGCAGCGCGTGCCGGCACGGTGCTGGTCGCCGAAAGTGCGCGCGAGGCGATCGGAGACGCGGAAGGTTTCGACTGGGCATTCGTCGGTTCACGACATCTGAAGGGCATCAGCGGTGAGGTGAAGCTATTCCGGGTCAGCCGCATCCGGGAGTGACACCCGGAACGCCTGCGTCAGTTGCTCGACGGTCGGTAACGGCGGCGACCTTGGCTGCGGGATCGGCGTGGGCATCCCGATCCCGACTACAACGAACAACGAACAACGAAATATGTTGCGCCACAACGAACATCCCTACTACGCCGGACTGTCAACACCGTCCTGCTTATTACGCCGGACCATCAGTTGGTGCAGCGGACGAGCTCGCCGACTGCGGGCATAACGCCAGGGTAGAGCGGCTAGACGCGACAAGCATCGCTGCGATTCCTGGGACCGATGGACGCACCGCGGTTGACGATTCGGAGATCCGGGCGGCGATGATGGCCCGGGCAATCACGGCGCGGAGAGTGGCACGCTTTCGGCCCACTGGTGCTGACGCTCCGCTTCTGGGCTCCACAGCAGCGGCCCATGATCGTTGGGTTCAGCAGGATGAACGCAGGTAGACACCGGGCGAACCATCCAGCCGCCCGCCGTCGACCGCACTAGCTCGCCGACACCAGCACCCACACGAGTCACGTTAGGTCGAAAACCCGAGGGCGACCAATTCGGTGTTGGGGCACAAAATTTCAGTGTTGGGGCACAAAATCCAGTGGTGCCCCGGCGGGTATCAAAGCCTCTTGCGCGACGCTGTGTTTGAACTCGGCGAGAAGCCGTCCGAAGTGGGCACTGGTCCACGTATGCAGGTAGACGGGGTTGTAGGGTTCGCGTTCCTTGGGGTCGGTGATGAGGTTCACGATGTGGGGGAAGCCCAGTGGTAGAGCTGGGTCGGTGAAGTACTTTTGCTCGACCATCACGAACTTGAAGTTTCGCCATTTGACGCCGTAGATCTGTTCGCCGTTCCAGTAGATAAAGCCGTCGCGATTCGATGCTTCGTCCTCGCCGGAAAGGAATGCGGCCTGATTCTTCCCGTCGATGACCCGGTCATCGGGTGCGTCGAGTCCGGCCATCGCGAGCAGTGTGGTGAACCAGTCGGTGACATGCATGATCTCGTTGCTGATGACCCCGGCGGCGATGTGGCCCGGCCAGCGCGTGATGCACGGGGTCCGCAGCGAACCCTCCATCCCGGTGAAATACGAGCCCTCGAAGAACCCGGCCGTTCCCCGATGCAGCAGCATCTCTTCGTTGCCGTTATCGCCGGCGAACACCACGATCGTGTCCTCGGTGAGCCCGAGTTCGTCGAGCTTGTCGAGCAGGGCGCCGAAATCACCGTCGAGTTGCAGCAGGCAATCCGCAAAATCGCCGTTGCCGCTGGTGCCTTTGTACTCACCGCGCGGAACGCACGGCAGATGCATCAAGGTGGGGTTGAAGTAGAGGAAGAACGGCGTGTCCCTTTCGACACTGCCGTCGATGAAGTCGAAGGCCCGCCGCAGGTATTCCACATCGGCGTCACGTTTCACCTCGAACGTCAGGTGCTCACGTTCTTCGGGCGGGTGGCCTTTAATGCTTTCCAGCATGTAGGACACCGGGTCGCGTTCGGGGTCATACCACGGGTCGGTGTCCCACAATGCTTCGTCATAGGAGTGCGGCGGTCCGTACCAGGCGTCGAATCCGTGGTCGGTGGGCCAGCGGCCCTCTTCGTCGCCGACATGCCATTTGCCCAGACACGACGTGGCGTACCCGGCGTCGGAGAAGATGTCGCCCAATGTGCGCTCCCACGTGACCAGACCGAACGGCATGCCGTGTCCGGACGCGGTGTGGTTGCCCGACCGGATCGCGTAGCGTCCGGTGAGCAGCGCCGAGCGGGTCGGGGTGCACTGCGCCTCGGGCGCGTAATTCAACAGTTGGAAGCCTTGCGCGGCGAATGCGTCGATGCGCTGGGTGTGAGCGCCGCGCAGTATCCCCCCTCCGTAGCAACCGAGTTCGCCGAAACCGAGATTGTCGACGTGGAAGAAAACGACGTTCGGCGACTTAGGTTCTGGCATCCGGGCCTCCTCGGCTGCCGGCGGCAGCCGCCACCAGTATGGGTGTAGTGCCGCACCGCCCGGTGCGGATTCCGCTTCAACGTCACCGCGATCCAGACGGGCCGCAGCGGCGCCGCAGTAACGCCGTAGGAGAACGGCCAGCACAGCAGTCGGCCCGCCACCCAACCAGGATGGCGGGACGACTGTTCGGGCTGGATGGCTCCTAACGCGAGCCTTCACGGCCCTCGCGGACAAGGCCGAGCTGCGCGGGTGGCGACACCGGCCGCAGCCTGTCGACCGCCGGCCGCAGCACGGCCAGCAGGGCCATCATCTCGACCCCTGTCAAGTCGTGGGAGTTGATCTCGCCCATGAGTTGGTGCCGCTCGATCCGCGCGCCCGGGAGGCAAAGTTCTGCCAGTTCGTCGACTGTAGGCATGCGGTGGGTCATCGGGTGGCTCCTGTCGGTTGCCAGCCTGCCCCGTTGTCCCGGTGTCGTCTTGGCAATTTGTGCAGCGAGTCTAAATACCTGCTCTGAGCTGCACAAATACTTGTGCGCGGAACTGGGATTGAATCGGTCGGTCCTTAGGACCAGCCTTCGCTCTGGAGGGGGCAGATTAACGACTTGTCACTAACCTGACCCGTCGCCTGCAAAACCCACAACGGCCTCGCCGAACAGGGCTGGATCACCCGAAAACGCCACGACGGCACCACCGAGTGGATCCCGCCGCCGCAGCTGGAATTCGGCAAGCCGCGAACCAACGGCTATTTCCACCCGATCGATACCTCAACGGGGATCCCTAGCCGCCCTTCAGGTGGATCCTCCACCGGACGAAACCGGCGTAGCCGATGCACAACACCCAAGCATGGCCATGCCGAGGGTCATGTCGTCGAGCACATCGGCCACCTAAGTCCTGGCCCAAGTTTGCTGCTGTGCGAAGGGTTTTCGGTTTTCAGATGCGTTGGACATGTAAAACGGTCTGTCGTCCCGGTACCACTTCTCCTCGGGATGGTCGCTGATGTAGCCCCAGCCGCCCATCGATCCAGGTCGTCTTGACCGGGGGTTCACTGGCGGCCAGTTTCGAATCGACCTTTCGCCGCGGTGGAACGCCACCGTTGGCCGCGATCCAGGACGCTCGCCAGGTCAGCGGGCGCACCGCGCCGGAGCCGCCGCTGACATGGCCAGCGATGATCACTGGCCGAGCGGGATCCTGATATCGATCGAGGTGCCGCTTCCGGGGTGACTGGCGAGCTGCATCTGACCACTGAGCGCTTCGACACGGTCTTTGAGGCCAATAAGTCCGGAGCCTTTACCGAAGTTGGCTCCGCCGATTCCGTCGTCGCGGATCGAGATATGCAGGCTGCAATCCCTGGTTTCGGCGCGCACGCTCACTTCCGAGGCGTCCGCATGCTTGGCGGCATTGGTCAACGCCTCGGCCACCACGTAGTAACCCGCGAGCTCGACAGGTTCGGCCATCCGCCGGTCAATCGCGACATCGAGGGTGACCGGAACCGCCGAGCGTTTGGCCAACACATTGAGCGCCGGGCCGAGTCCGCCGTGCGACAGGATCGCGGGATGGATTCCGCGGGATATCTCCTGTACGTCGTTCGTTAGATCCGTCAAACCCGACGTGATTCCGGACAGCTGTTGGCGGAAGCTGTCGTCGAGTCCGTGGGGCACTGACGCTTCGGCCGAGCGCAGCTCCAGGGCAAGCGACACGAGCCGCTGTTGGGCTCCGTCATGCAGGTCGCGTTCCAGACGACGCCGGGCACTGTCGGCCGCCGCGACGATGCGAGCGCGGGACGCGATCAATTCGGCGCGGGTGGCCGCGTTGAGGATCGCGGTGGCGACAAGCTCGGCGAAGTCGCTTATGCGCTCCTCAGTGTCGGCGGGTAGCGGCTCAGGCCGCGAGGACCCGACCAGTGCGACCCCCCATACGCGACCATCCACGATGATCGGGGCGCCCACCTGTGACCGCAGACCGAGGTCACGAATACGACCGGCCAGCGACCCGGGGGCGGCGTTCTTATAGCCATCCATCCGAGAGGTCCGCAGCGTGTGTAACACCCTCGCCGCCACGCCGTCGCCATCGAGGCTGATCCGCTCGCCTACGAAGAAGTACTGTTCGCCAAGCTCGGCGCAGCAGCCGACGACAGTGGCCGTGCTGTCGGGCTCGTAGCGAAGCACCTCGGCATCTTCGGCATGCAGACAGAGCGCCATCTCCTCGGCCACCGACGAGAAAACCTCCTCCGGGCTGAACCCGCACGCCACGAGCGTGGCAACCCGCCGCAGCGCCTTCTGCTGTTCGGCCAGCACGGCGAGCATGTCGCCGCTTGCTGTCAGTGCCCTGTCAATCGCATCGCGATCGCGTGCGGCGCCAAGCAGCGCCGTCAATGAGGGCACGATCCGCTGCTGCAAGCGTTGTTGCGTCGCCTTGGGGATATCCGCCGGCACCAACAGCGTGCCAAGCACGGAGGTCCCGTTACGCAACGGTATGGCCCAGCGCCGCTCATCCCCATCGACCTCGTCGAGCTCGAGTGAGGCGAAGGGTAATTTCAGGTCTTGCGCCAGTTGGTGGGCCACCCGATTCAGGGCCGACTGCAGATCGCCGGTGCGCAACATCAGCCGAGCCAGCTCGGCCGCCAGCTCGGCCTCTTGGCGGCGGGCCGCGTTGGCCGCTCGCGCCGCCGCGACACCCGCCACGAAATTGGCAAACAACGCCGCGGCCATCAACAGGGCGATGACGATGCCGACGGGATCCCGAGGATCGACTTGCTTGAGCAAAACCACGAGAACGGCCTCGACGACCAGGAACACGGCAGCCAGCGTCAAGGCGGCGCCGAGCGAAGTAACCTTCGAGGGCCTCAGCGTGCCGAGCAGCGACCAACCAGGGCGGTCGGGCTGTCCTTGGGGCACCACCTCAGTATCTCCTTTTTCCGAGGTGGGACAAGGTTTTCCACACGGGTCGGCCTCCGAATCGCCAATGGCTCCCCCTGAACCGCCAGGCGCTTGTTCTCATGGACCACCATCAGAATGCAATTGCGCTGGCGTTACGGAAGGCCCGCGCCGCAGAGTGGTCCTGGGACCAAATCTCCGTCGCTCTCGGCGGGAAGCCAAATGGGGAAACCCTCCGCAGCAACTTCGGCATGGACGCACAAGGTTGGTAGGCACGTCGAGTAGTCCGAACCGGAATAGGGTGCACAACCTAAACGGTCACGCCACCGACCGCGGCTGCACCGCACCGGGCTGCGACGTCCCGGGCTACCTGTGCAAAGTGCATCACGTCGAGGAATGGGCCGATGACGGGCGCACCGACATCGACAACCTCACCTTCGCCTGCGCACCGCATCACCGCCTGCTCAAACCCGGCGGCTGGACAACCCGCAACCGCGCCGACGGACACACCGAATGGATCCCCCCACCCCACCAAGACACCGGCCAACCCCGCACCAACACCCTCCACCACCCCGAGCAGCTGCTGAAACCAGACGGCGAGGAAGACGCCCCCTAAACTAAACGGTGTCAGCGATACGGTCGGTAACGTTCTATACGCATGTGATGACGCCTGGTATGCGCGAGCAGGTTCCGGCAGGCTGGCATCCTTGTGTCATGTCAGGCAGAGAAATCGATCGGGTTCGCGCGCGAAGCGCAGCGGCGGTCATCAGGCAGCATCCGCTGATGGTGCTTTTTGCGACCTCACCGGCCCTAATCGCGGTGGCGCTGGTGTGGTGGGCTGCAGGTGCCGGTTGGGCGGTTCTGTTGCTCGCCGTCGCGGCGGTCAGCGGCGCCGCGCTCATCCTGCGCAAGCGTTAACGGGCGCAAACCAACCGCGTTTCGCCCTGGGAGAAAGCCGTCTCAACAGGTGTGTAACGGTGTAATCATGTAAGTATGAAAGCACATCATGCACATGGCCGCCGTTTCGGCCGCCCAGGCGGATGGCAGCAGGCCCAGCAGCCGGACGCCAGCGACGCTCCCGACTGGTTCGCCGGGCGGCTGCCCGACGGCTGGTTCACCGAAGACCCGCAGGTCGTGATCGACCGTGAGGAAATCACTGTCATCGGGCGCCTTCCCGAACCCGAGGGCGCCGAAGGAGAAGGGGCCGACGCGCGCAGCGCCGGCCGGGCCTCCCGCTTCCGTGAGGAGACCCGTGCCGACCGGATGCGGATCGCAGACGAAGCTCAGGCGCGGTATGGCCGCACCGTGTCCTGGGGAGTCGAGGTCGGCGGTGAGCGGATCATGTTCACCAACGTTGCTGTGCCCGTGATGACACGTCTTCGGCAGCCCGAGCGGCAAGTCCTGGACACGTTGGTCGACGCGGGCGTCGCGCGGTCGCGGTCCGACGCGCTTGCCTGGTCGGTGAAGCTCGTCGGCGAGCACACCGAGGAATGGCTGGCGAAGCTGCGCGAAGCGATGTCGGAGGTCGACAACCTCCGTGCTGAGGGCCCAGAACTCTAGGGCAGCTGCTATGCCTGTCGGGTGACCCCCGAAAGCGCGATCAATACCGACCTGGTATTCGTCGACACCGAATGCACCGGACTACGTCCCGACGACGAAATCTGGGAATTCGCCGGACTGCGACGATACACCGACGGCTGGTCGTCCTGGCTGCACATGCTTATCGAGCACGACGAAATGCGGGCTGCCACAGGCCTTCCCGACCCGTTCAGGTCGCAGTACCTAGCGCGAAGGGGGTCACCGGAAGATCGCTGGCCCCGCAAACGTGCCGCGATAGCGATTGCAGAGTTCCTTGGCGGCGATGCTGTGATGGTCGGCGCGGTGCCGACGTTTGATTCGCTGCACCTGACGAAGATGCTGCATCGCTACGGGATTCTGGCGCCTCATCTCTACACTGTGCTCGACGTTGAGGCGCTGGCCGCCGGTTATCTGACGGGCACCGGTCAACGGGTGTGCGTTCCACTGAACGGCGAGCAGCTCAGTCGGGAACTTGGCATCGACCCCGGCCGGTATGAGCGCCACACCGCGGTCGGCGACGTCAAGTGGGTGTCCGACCTGTACGACAGGATCATGAGCTAGACGCGCGTCATCTCGTAGTACGCGCCCCGGCGGCCCAGCAGCTCGGCGTGGCTGCCATGCTCGACGATCCTGCCGGCCTCCATCACCAGGATCACATCAGCATCGCGAATCGTCGAAAGCCGGTGAGCGATGATAAAACTCGTCCGGTCACGACGAAGTTCGCCCATCGCGTGCTGAATCAGCACCTCGGTGCGGGTGTCCACCGAGCTGGTGGCCTCATCAAGTATCAGCAGTTGCGGGCGGGCGAGGAACGCCCGCGCAATAGTGATCAGCTGCTTCTCGCCGGCACTGATATTCCCGCCGTCATCGCTGACCCAGCTGTCGTAGCCGTCGGGAAGGGTGTGCACGAACCGATCCACGTAGGCGCTCTTGGCCGCCTCGACGATCTCGTCGCGGCCGGCGCTTGGTCGGCCGTATCCGATGTTCTCCGCGATCGTCCCCCCGAACAGCCAGGTGTCCTGCAACACCATTCCGATACCGGAACGCAGCGAATGCCGGCTCACCGTGGCAATGTTCACCCCGTCGACGAGAATCCGTCCCGAGTCGACCTCGTAGAACCGCATCAACAAATTCACCAGCGTGGTCTTTCCCGCGCCTGTCGGTCCCACAATCGCCACCGTGCTTCCCGGCTCGGCGACCAGCGACAAATCCTCAATGACCGGCGTGCCGGGACGGTAGCTGAAATTGACGTGCTCGAACTCCACCCGCCCGCTTCGGCCCTGCCCATTCGCGGACGGTAGGAGGACCGGGGGGTCGGGCGTCTGTTCCGGCGCATCGAGCAGGTCGAAAACCCTTTCAGCGCTCGCCATCCCGGATTGAAGCGTGTTGTACATCCCTGAGACCTGGGTGAGCGGCTGGTTGAACTGGCGGACGTACTGGGTGAACGCCTGGATGTTGCCCAGTGTGATCTGACCGGTGGCGACCTGAAGTCCGCCCACCACCGCGACGGCCACGTAGCTGAGGTTACCGATGAACATCGTGGCGGGTGATACCAGGCCGGACAAGAATTGCGCGCCGAAGCTCGCGTGGTACACGTCGGCGTTGAAGTCGCGGAACTGCTCTTCCGCGCTCGCCCGGTGCCCGAATGTCTTCACCAGTGTGAAGCCGCTGTACGTCTCCTCGATGTGGGCGTTGAGCCGCCCGGTGTTGGCCCACTGCGCGACGAAAAGCCGCTGCGAGCGCCGCGCGATCGCGCGGGTTACCCACAGCGACAGCGGCACCGTCGTCAGCGTGATCACCGCCAACAGCGGCGACATCGTCAGCATCATCACCAGCACCGCCACCACGGTCAGCAGCGAGGTGAGCAATTGGCTGATCGTCAGCGACAGCGATGTCTGCACATTGTCGATGTCGTTGGTGACCCGGCTGAGCAGCTCACCGCGCTGGCGGGAATCGAAATACGACAAGGGCATTCGGTGCACCTTGTCCTCGACGTCGGACCGCAGCGCCATGATGGTGCGTTGCACCGTGATGTTCAGCAGCCGCGCCTGGCCCCAGATCAGCAGAGCACCAAGCAGATACAAGGCCAGCGCCAGCAGCAGCGTGCAGCCGACGGCGCCGAAGTCGACGCCGACTCCAGGTCTGACGTTCATGCCGGACAGCAGGTCGGCAAACGTGTCGTCTCCCCGGGCGCGCGCCGCCGCGATCGCCTGCTCCTTCGTGATCCCGGCAGGCAGGTGGCGTCCGATCACGCCGTTGAACAGCAGGTCGGTGGCGTGTCCGAGGACTCGCGGCCCGACCACATTGAGCGCGACGCCGCCGACGCCCAGCACGATCACCGCCGCGGTCAGCCGGCGCTGCGGTGTCAGCCGCTTGACCAACCGGACCACCGTGCCGCGGAAATCGCGTGACCGCTCGGTGGGGGCCTGTATCACGCCTCGCATCGGCCGCAGCGCACCCGTCATCGTGAACTCTCGGCGGCGACTACTGCCTGCGAGTCGACGAACTCGGCGTAGGTCGGGCAGTCGGCGAGCAGCGATTCGTGCGTGCCTGCGCCGACGATGCGCCCGTCGTCGACCACGATCACCTGGTCTGCTTCGGCCACGGTCGAGATGCGTTGGGACACAATGAGGACCGTTGCATCCTCCGACATCTCGCCCAACGCCGCCCGCACCTGCGCGTCGGTGTGCACGTCAAGCGCGGAGAACGCATCGTCGAACAAGTACACCTTGGGCCTGCGGATCACGGCGCGGGCGATCGCCAGCCGCTGCCGCTGACCGCCGGAGAAGTTGATTCCGCCCTGCGAAACCCGCATCTGAAGGCCGTCAGGATGCGCGCCGACGAACCCGTCGGCCGCGGCGACGCGCAGCGCCTCCCACATCTCGGCGTCGGTTGCGTCGGCGTTGCCGTAGCGCAGGTTCTCGGCGACGGTGCCTGAAAACAGGTATCCGCGTTGTGGAACAAGGCCTATGGCCGACCACAGCTGTTCGAGGTCGTAGTGACGGACGTCGATGCCGTCGACGGTCACCGAGCCGTCGGTGACGTCGTAGAGCCGGCAGATCACAGACACCAGCGTGGATTTTCCCGACCCGGTGGAGCCGACGATCGCGGTGGTGGTGCCGGGCCGCGCGGTGAGCGAGACCTCCTGCAACACGGGCCGGTCCGCGCCCGGGTAGCAGAACGTCGCAGCCTGGAGGCGGACCACCCCGTTGACGGCGTCCGGCCGCACCGGGTGTTCCGGGTTGGTGATTGCCGAGTCGGTCGAAAGAATTTCGGTGATCCGGTCGGCACACACCGACGCGCGCGGGAGCATGATCAGGATGAACGTCGCCATCAGGACCGCCATCAGGATCTGCATGAAATAAGACAGAAACGCGATCAGGGAGCCCACCTGCATCTGCCCCGAGTCGATGCGCAGGCCGCCGAACCAGATCAGTCCGACGCTGGACAGGTTGATCACCAGCGTGGTGACCGGCAGCATCACTGCCTGCCAGCGCCCGGCGGCCAGCGCGGTTTCCGACAGGGCGTGGTTGGCTTCAGCGAATCGCATCCGTTCGAACGACTCCCGCGCGAACGCGCGGATCACCCTGATGCCCGCGAGCTGTTCCCGCATCACGCGGTTGATGCCGTCGATCAGCTTCTGCATGCCGCGGAAGATGGGCAGCAGGTGCGACACGATCCAGTAATTGGCGAGCGCCAGCGCCGGAACGCTGACCAACAGCAGCCACGACAGCGCCGCGTCCTGGTGCACCGCCATGAAGATGCCCCCGATGCCCATGATCGGCGCGGTGATCAGCATCGTGCAGGTCATCTGCACCAGGATCTGGATCTGCTGGACGTCGTTGGTGGTCCGGGTCAGCAGCGACGGCGCGCCGAACCGCGCGGTCTCCGGCGCCGAGAAGCCGGTCACGTGGTGGAAGATCGCCGACCGCAGATCACGGCCGAAACCCATGCCGGTGCGCGACCCGAAATAGACGGCTCCGACCGAGCACAGCACCTGCAGCCCGCTGACGGCGAGCATCATCCCCCCGAGCTGGACGATGGTGTGGGTGTCGCCCTTTGCGACACCGTTGTCGATGATCGCCGCGTTGACCGTCGGCAGGTACAACGAGGCCAGGGTGCTGATCACCTGCAGCAGCATGACAACCGCGATCAGCCGTCGGTACGGCCGCACGTACTGTCGCAGCAGTCCCAGCAGCATCTCCGTACTCTTGCACACCGCGTTGTCGGTTGTGCGGTTGGATCGCGGCGAGGTCGAGGGTAAAAGTGCTGGTCAATCGTCACACCGGGGGAAATCGCCGGGCTGCCGCTATCCTGCATGCTGTGATGAGCGGCGGGAAACGGATCCGGTGAGACGCAAGCTGCCCGCGCTGGTCCTCGGGGCCGCGCTGATGATCTTCTTCGTCGCCGGCTGCTCCGGCGGGTCGTCAGGGTCGCGCAATCCGTCTTCGTCGGCGGCTCCGTCGACGCAGAACGCCACCCATGGCCCGTTCTTTCCCGAATGCGGCGGGATCAGCGATCCGACCGTCACCCAGCTGACCCGCGTGAACGGGCTGGTGAACACCGCGCGCAACTCGGTCGGCTGCCAGTGGCTGGCGGGCGGAGGCATCCTGGGGCCGCACTTCTCGTTCACCTGGTACCGCGGCAGCCCAATCGGGCGCGAACGCAAGACCGAGGAACTGTCACGCGCGAGCGTCGACGACATCAACATCAACGGACACAACGGCTTCATCGCGGTCGGCACCGACCCGACACTGGGCAACAGCCTGTGCGAGATCGGCATCCAGTTCCAAGACGATTTCATCGAGTGGTCGGTCAGCTTCAATCAGCAGCCGTTCCCGGATCCTTGCGATGTGGCCAAGGAACTCACCCGTCAATCGATTACGGCGGCCAAGTGATGACCAGAAGAGTGTTTGCAGTACTGGTCGCGGCACTCACCGTCGTCGCGATCGTGGGTGGCTGTGCCCGATCGGTAGGCGGCAAAGCGATCAAGGCCGGCTCGGAGACGCCGCGCAACAACAACTCCCAACAGCAGTATCCAAACCTGCTCAAGGAATGCGACGTGCTGACCTCTGACATCCTGGCCAAGACGGTGGGTGCAGATCCGCTGGACATCCAGAGCACGTTCGTCGGGGCGGTCTGCCGCTGGCAGGCGGCCAACCCGGCCGGCCTCATCGACATCACGCGTTTCTGGTTCGAGCAGGGCAGCCTGCCGAACGAGCGCAAGGTCGCCGAGGGGCTCAAGTACCAGATTGAGAGTCGCTCCATCGCCGGCGTGCAGTCCATCGTGATGCGGCCCAACGACCCAAACGGCTCATGCGGGGTGGCAAGCGACGCCGGCGGTGTGGTCGGCTGGTGGGTAAATCCGCAGGCGCCGGGGATCGACGCGTGTGGGATGGCGATCAAGCTGATGGAGCTGACGCTGGCGACGAGCTCGTAACCAGGAGAACCCGTCAGCGCGGCACGTGGAAGCCGACCAGCGCCCCGGCTCCAGGCTCGAGTCGTGACCACGGCTCATCGGTTCGCAGCACCGCGATGGCCGATGTCGGGAACTTCGTCGAGATCTGCTGGGCCGCCGTTTCGCTGCTGTCCGCCGCGCCGGCCAGGCCGAGTGAAACCTGACCCATCACCGGCTCGTGGCCGATCACCAGTAGCGTGTCGACACTATTGTCGACGCCATTGATCACGTCGATCACCGTGCCCGGAACCGCGCCGTAGAGGCGGTCGGAGAACGTGGCCGGTGCCTCCACGCCGGTGTTTGAGAGGGTTTCCCGCGCGCGGGTCGCTGTCGAGCAGAGCACGGCGTCGATGCGCGGCGCGTGGCCGCGCAACCAGTGCCCGGCCAATCGCGCCTCGCGGATACCGCGGGGTGCGAGCGGGCGGTCGTGATCGGCGACGCCCGGCGGATAGGCGGACTTCGCGTGCCTCATGAGCAGCAGGGTCCTCGGCATCAAGGTCTTCTGCTCTTCGCGCAAGCGCTCATCGCTCCACGCTAAGGCATGCCGATTCGCCTCCCGGGAGTTGTCGGCGGCCAGTCCTACACTCGCGGTGCCTGACAACAGACGTGTCGACGGAGGGAGCCAAGATGCGGTTCGTCCACAGCGCTGACTGGCAACTCGGCATGACGCGCCATTACCTCAACGGCGAGGCGCAGCCGCGTTATTCGGCCGCCCGCCGTGATGCGGTCACCGCGATCGGCGCGGTCGCGGCCGAAACCGGCGCAGAGTTCGTGGTCGTCGCCGGTGATGTGTTCGAGCACAACCAACTCGACCCGCGGGTGATCAGCCAGTCGCTGGAGGCGATGCGCGCCATCACGGTCCCCGTCTACCTGCTGCCGGGCAACCACGACCCGCTCGACGCGTCGTCGGTGTACACCAGCCCGCTGTTCCTCGCCGAACGCCCAGACAACGTTGTAGTGCTCGACTGTGCCGGCGTGCACGACGTCCGGCCCGGCCTGCAGATCGTGGCCGCGCCGTGGCGGTCCAAGCGCCCGACCACCGATCTGGCCGCGGCGGCGCTGGGTGGCCTGCAGGCGGACGGCGTCACGCGCATCATGGTCGCTCACGGCGGGGTCGACATCCTCGAGCCCGACCGGGACAAGCCGTGGCTGATCCGGCTTTCTGCCGTGCAGGAGGCATTGGCGCGGGGCGCGGTGCACTATGTCGCGTTGGGGGACAAGCATTCCCGGATGGCGGTCGGTGGCGGCGGCCGGGTCTGGTACTCAGGCTCGCCGGAGGTCACCAACTTCGAAGACATCGAGCCGGATCCCGGTCACGTGCTGGTGGTCGACATCGACGAGGCCGACGAGACGCACCCGGTGCGCGTCGAGGCCCGCCGTGTGGGCCGGTGGCGATTCGTGACCCTGCGGCGCTCGGTGGACAACAGTCGCGACATCACCGATCTCGGCATCAACCTCGACCTGTTGGCTGACAAAGACCGCACGGTCGTGCGGCACGGGCTGACCGGCTCGGTGACGGTGACCGACCGGGCGGCGCTGGACGCGTGCCTGGACAAGTACACGCGACTGTTCGCGTCGCTGCAGCCCTGGGACAGAAACACCGACCTGGTGGTGATTCCCGCCGACGGCGAGTTCGATGACCTGGGCATCGGCGGGTTCGCTGCCGCGGCGGTCGACGAGCTGATCGCCACCGCACGTTCGGCGGCAACTGAAGAGGCTGACGACGCGCAGGCGGCGTTGGCACTACTGCTGCGCCTCGCCACACGGCCGGGGAACGCCGCATGAAACTGCACCGCCTGGTCTTGACCAACTACCGGGGCGTCACCCACCGCGAGATCGTCATCCCCGACCGTGGCGTCGTGGTCGTCAGCGGCGCCAACGAAATCGGCAAGTCATCGATGATCGAAGCGCTCGACCTACTGCTCGAAGCCAAGGACCGCTCGACGAAAAGGGAAGTCAAGCAAGTCAAGCCCACACACGCCGACGTCGGCGCGGAGGTCACCGCCGAGATCAGCACGGGACCGTACCGGTTCGTCTACCGCAAGCGATTCCACAACAAATGCGAGACCGAGCTCACTGTGCTCGCCCCGTGCCGCGAACAACTCACCGGCGACGAGGCGCACCAACGGGTCTGCGCGATGCTTGCCGCGACCGTGGACACGGAGCTGTGGCGCGCGCAGCGGGTGCTGCAGGCCAATCCGACCGACGCGGTGGACCTGTCAGGGTGTGATGCATTGTCGCGCGCACTCGACGTCGCCGCCGGCCACGCCGCGGCGTTGTCGGGCAGTGAGCCGCTGCTGATTGAGCGCATCGACGCCGAATACGCGCGCTATTTCACCGCCACTGGCCGCCCCACGGTCGAATGGGCAGCGGCTATCGCGCGGCTCTCCGCTGCGGACGGCGAGGTAGCCCGCTGCGCCGCCGCCGTGGCCGAGGTCGACGACTGCGTTCGGGCACACGCCGAGCTGACCGAGCGGCTGGCGGAGGTGCAGGAGTCGCGAGCCGTCGCCAAAGCGCGGCTTACCAAGGCGCGGGCGGCTTCGGCCGCGGTCGCCGATCTGACCGCCGAGTTGAATCGGGCCGAACTGGTCGCTGCCGCCGCCGATGCCGCCCACGCCGCCTCCGCCGCGACGCTGGTCGAGCGACGGCGCCTGCGCGCCGACGTCGACCGCCGTGCCCAGGCTGTCGCCGAACTTGACGCCGCCGTGCGCGACGCGGCCGACGAGGAGGCCGTGGCCCGCGAGGTCGACCAGGCCGCAGCGACGCGGGCCGAGCAGATGCAGCTCGAGGTGCAGACTGCACAAGGCCGCGTCGATGCGGCACGCCGCGCCCTAGACCAGTTGTCCGACCGCGACGAGGCGGGCAGGCTCGCATTGCGGCTGGCCAAGATCGATGCCGCGCAGCATGACTTCGAGCGTGTCGAGACTGCGCTGGGTTCCATCGTGCTGGACGCCGCGTCGATCGCCCAAATCGACGCGGCTGCGGCGGCACTGCAGCGTGCCGCCGGACAACTGGACCTCGCCTCGTCCCGCGTCGAGCTCACGGCGGCTACGGACATCGAGTTGCGCATCGACGGGCAGGCCGTGCTGATAGCGGCGGGAGAGTCGCATACCTCTCGGGCGACAGCACCCATCGACGTCGAACTGCCCGGTGTGCTCGCCGTGCGGATCGTCCCGGGAACGTCGGCGTCAGACAACCAAGCGAAAGTAGCTGCCGCGCAAGAGGATTTGTCGGTCGCATTGGCCGCCGCGCAGGTCGACGATGTCGGCCATGCCCGCGCGCTCAACGAGCAACGCCATCAGCTGACCGCCGCGCGTGACCGGCTGGCCGCCACGCTGGCCGGGTTGTGCGGCGACGAGCCGGTCGATGCAATGCGGTCGCGGCTGGCGCTGCTGCGCCGACGGGGAAGCGACTGCGACCCGGACCCGCAGATGGATAGCCAAACCGCGCGATCCGAACTTCACGCCGCCGTCGCTGCGCACGGGCGGGTTACCGCGGAATGTGAGACCCACCACAAGGTCGGGGCCGCCGCGAGAGCCAAGTTGGCCGCAAAGTCCACGCGAGCGATGCTTTTGCGAGAAAAGGTCATTGCAGCCCGGGCAGAGCTGGACGCCGCGACGGACGCATTGGCACGCCAACGCGAGGCGGGTGGAGTCGACGATATCTCGGTGCGCGGCGAGGCGGATGCGCGGGCGGCGCGTCAGGCCGCCGAGCGCGTCGCCCAACTCCGCGCCCGGGTCGAGCTGGCGGCCCCCGCCCGCGTCGCCGCCGAATTGGATGACGCCGAAGGCAATTCCGAACAGCTGACTCGCCGCCATCGCGAGATGGCCGACGAGTTGCGCGATGTCACCACGCGCCTTCGCGTCTACGGGACCGAGGGCCGGAAAGGCCGGCTCGATGCTGCCGAGGCTGAACGCGAGCAGGCCGAGAGTGAGTACACCGGCGTCCGCCGGCGGGCCCGCGCCGCGCAGTTGCTGCGGTCCGTGTTGGCACGACACCGTGACAACACGCGGCTGCGTTACGTCGATCCGTTTCGCGCCGAGGTCGAGCGGTTGGGCAGGCTGGTCTTCGGGGACAGTTTCGAAGTTCAGGTCGACACCGACCTCCGGATCAGCAGCCGCACGTTGTCCGGGCGAACCGTGCCGTACGAATCGCTGTCGGGCGGTGCGAAGGAACAGCTGGGAATCGTCACCCGGCTCGCGGGTGCGGCGCTTGTCGCGAAGGAAGACACGGTGCCGGTCATCATCGACGACGCGCTCGGGTTCAGCGACGCCGACCGGCTCGCCAAGATGGGTGCGGTATTCGACGCGGTCGGCGGCGACGGCCAGGTGATCGTGCTGACGTGCAGCCCCGCCCGCTACGACAGCATCGACGGTGCCCACCGCATCGAATTGACGGCCTAGCGCCGTTGCGTCAGGCCGGGATGCGCGGTCAGCTGGAAAGCGCATCGCATCGCATCGACGTCGTCGTGGTGACCCTCGAATCGCACCCGCTTCAGCGCGGACTTACGCTCTGCTGGAGCCGGGCTCAGACGTGCAGTGATCAGATCAGCAGCGCTGGCCGTGACCGTCACCGTCGGTGGTCCCTGTGTGGGGGCGAGACCGGCCTCGTCGACCGCGAATTCGAAGCTGCGGCCCTCTATTTCGATGCGGTACGAGGCGGCCAGGTCGGTCGCGCGCGCCGGGTCGAGGCCTAGCAGGATTCCGGCAAGGAATGCGTTCAACGGCGTGGTCGTGCTCTCGGCGGGGTCGAGCAAGTCCAGCCCGAACACGGCGATGGCGCGAAGGACCGGGGGCACCTTCCGCCAGCCCGTCTCGCTGAGCGTGTACACCGTACGGGCAGCGGGTGGGGGAAGTTCGCCGCGGTCGACCAGGCCGCGCTCTTCCAGCTCCCGCAGCCGATCGGCCAGCAGGTTGGAGGCGATGCCAGGCAACTTGGCGCGCAGATCGCCGTAGCGTCGCGGGCCACCGAGCAACTCACGCAGGATCAGCAGCGTCCAGCGCTCACCAAGGACGTCGAGGCCGCGCGCAATCGGGCAGTTCTGGTTGTAGTTTCTCCGTACCGGCACACCACCACTCTAACCCGTGGACAGAAATATCAACTATAGAGTTGAAAAAGCTGTCTACTGAGTTTAGATTCTGTCCATGACCGCCCGGCTCCGTTTGCCCGTGTTCCGCGATCGTCCGATCGCAGCGCTTACCGTAATCTGCTTGAGCGTCTTCGTGATCAGCGTCGACGCCACCATCGTCAACGTCGCTCTGCCGACGATCTCGCGGGAACTCGATGCCGACACGGCGCAGCTTCAATGGATTGTCGACGCATACACCCTGGTGATGGCCGGGCTGATGTTGTCGGCAGGCAGCTTGAGCGACCGCTACGGCAGACGAGGCTGGCTCAGTGCCGGCCTGGGCCTGTTTGCCCTCACCTCAGCCGTGGCGGCGCGGGTGGGTTCGGCCGATGCGCTGATCGCGGCACGCGCCGCGATGGGTGTCGGTGCCGCGGTGATCTTCCCGACGACGCTGGCGCTGATCACAAACATCTTCACCGACCCGGTCCGGCGGGCGAAGGCGATCGGACTGTGGGCGGCCATGGTGGGGGTCGGCGTGGCCGTCGGGCCGATCACAGGAGGCTGGTTGCTCGAGCACTTCTCATGGGGCTCAATCTTCGTGGTCAACGTGCCGATCGCGGCGGCGGCCATTGCGGGCGGCATGCTGTTCATTCCCACGTCGCGGGACCCGGCGACTCCGCCCGTGGATGTGGGCGGCTTGGTTCTGTCCTCAGTCGGGATCACCGCCCTGGTCTACACCGTCATCGAAGCGCCCGATTGGGGGTGGACCAACGCGCGTACCGCGGCCGGATTCTCCGCAGCCGTGATCGTTCTCGGCGGGTTCGCGCTGTGGGAGCGGCGGGTGTCGCACCCGATGCTTGACGTGACCGTCTTCGCCAATCGGCGGTTTTCCGGCGGTAGCCTCGCGGTGACCGCGGGCTTTCTTACGCTGTTCGGTTTCATCTTCGTCATCACCCAGTACTTCCAATTCATCAAGGGATACAGCGCTTTCGAGACCGGCGTGCGACTGCTGCCCGTCGCCATCTCGATCGCCGTCGCGAGCGTGTTCGGTCCCCGGATGGTCGAACGCGTCGGTACCACCGCGGTCGTCGCCGGGGGCCTTGCGGTGTTCGCCGGTGGGCTGGCGTGGGCCTCCACCGCCGATGCGAGCACGCCGTACCTCGAGATCGCGACGCAGATGTTGCTTCTGGGTGGCGGACTGGGGTTGACGACGGCGCCGGCCACCGAGGCCATCATGGGTTCGCTCAGTCCGGACAAGGCAGGTGTCGGCTCGGCTGTCAACGACACCACTCGCGAACTGGGCGGCACGCTCGGTGTGGCGATCGTCGGTAGCGTTTTCGCGTCCGTCTACTCCGGCCGACTCGGCTCCGCGTCGGCGCTGCAGACTCTTCCCGCGGGCGTCCGCTCCACCATGGAACGGTCGATGGCCGCGGCGTACAAGGTCATCGGGCAACTGCCGCCCGGGCGCATGGGCGATGTTCGCGGTGCTGTCGACCACGCGTTCCTCGACGGCCTTCAGGCGGGCTCGCTGGTCTGCGCCGGCATTGGCCTGGCCGCGGCGGTCGTCGTCGCCGTGCTGCTGCCGGCGCGGGCACGCCCCTCGACGGCTGCCGCCACCCGGCCCGAACTGACCACGAAGGCCCCCAGCGGCTCCTAAACTGCGCCGCGTGGATAAAGACACCGATTAGGTCGTCGTTGGCACCGGGTCTGCAGGGTCGGTCCAACGGCGCCGCAACTTAACCCCGGTCACAGCGGCAACCGCGGGCCGAGTGGTGGTCGAGGGCACCCGGGCGGTTGGTGTCGAGTTCGACAGGCACGGTGCGCGCCAGGTCGTGCGGGCGCGCCGCGAGGTTGTGTTGTGCTGCGGTGCGGTCAACATTCCGCAGCTGCTGATGCTGTCGGGCATCGGCGATGGCGAGCAGCTGGCGGAGCACGGTATCGAGGTGCTCCATCACGCACCCGAAGTTGGTCAGAACCTGATGGATCACCTCGTGGGGCCGATCGGCTTCGACGCGAAGCACGACAGCTCGTTCGCGGCCGAAAAGCCTTTGCAACTCGTTAAATACCTGCTGCGTCGGCGCGGCATGCTCACCTCGAACGTCGGCGAGGCGTACGGGTTCGTCCGAAGTCGGCCAGATCTGCAGCATCCCGATCTCGAATTGATCTTGGCGCCCGCCCCGTTCTTCGATGAAGGGCTCGGCGACCCGTACGGTCACGCCGTCGTGACGGGACCGATCCTGCTGACGCCGCGCAGCCGTGGCGCCATCACGCTGGCGACGCCAGCGAAGAAACCTTGGAAGAGGCACTCAACACCTGCTCGCATACCCTGTATCACCCCGTCGGCACCTGCCGAATGGGAACCGACCAGTCGAGCGTTGTCGACCCGCAGCTACATGTCCGCGGCGTCGAAGGCCTGCGGTGGCCGACGCATCGGTGATGCCGGCGATCATCCGCCGAAACACTCATGCGCCGGCCGTGCTGATCGGGGAGAGGGCGGCCGACCTGATCAGCGGCTGAGGGGCGCTGGCCTCGGGGGTTCTCGCGGTGGAGGTGTCGGTCGTGACCCAACCGGTGGCGGGCAGAATGGGCGTCGATGACCATGACTGCCAAGCGTCGTCGTGCGCACCAGAAGCTGGCGGCGCTGCCGGGGGTTCGCGCTGTGCGGCGCCCGGTCAGCACGGACAGCGCCGAGGAATTCGACCTGTACTACGTGCGCACCGGCCGTAAGTCGGCGCACCCGCTGGTCGTCATTCCCGGTGGTCCCGGCGCGGCCTCGATCGCGTTGTACCGCGGGTTCCGGCGGCGGGCGGCAGCCGCCGGCTTGGACGTGATCATGATCGAGCACCGGGGTGTCGGTATGTCCCGCCACGACGACGCGGGCAACGACCTGCCGCCCGAGGCGCTGACAATCGACCAGGTCGTCGAGGATGTCGCCGCGGTGCTCGACGACGCCCATGTGGAGCGGGCAGTCCTGTACGGCACCTCCTACGGCACATACATTGCGGCCGGGGTCGGAGTGCGGCACCCGGAACGGGTGCACGCGATGATTCTCGACTCGCCGCTGCTGTCGAACGACGACATCGAGGAGGTGCGCGGAGCGATCCGCGGTGTGCTGTGGGACGGGGACCGGCCGGACACCGCCGAGCTTGCTCCCAAGGTCCGCCGACTGGTCGACGACGGCGTGCTGACCCCGACTGCGGGCCAACTGGCCGCAGTGGTGTACGGCCTGGGCGGCGCTGAGCTGTTGAACCGCCAGCTGGATCTTCTGCTGCGTGGGCGTCGCGTGCTCTGGACGATGCTGGGGCGTCTCGCGAAGTTGCTGTTTCAGCGCAAGGCGCCGTATCACAACGAGGCCGACCTGGTCGGCCGCATCGGGTTCCGTGAACTCAACTACGCTGGTATGCCCGACGGCAAGCCGTTGGACCCGGCGGTTGCGTTTCGTCAATTGTCTTCTCACCCGGTCGATTTCGAGGCAGAACCCTATGACCTGGTGGCCGAGATGCCAAAGTTCACCTGGCCCACGGTGGTCGTTTCCGGCGCCCGCGATCTGACCACTCCAACGGCGGTGGCACAGCGGATAGCATCGCTGATCCCGCATGCCGTGCTGGTCAGCCTGCCGACCGCCGGTCACAGCATCCTCGACAGCCGCGAGCGGGCCGCGGTGGCGATCGCACAGGCGGTCCGCGACGGGCAGATCGAGCAACTCCCCGCACGGGCGGCTGAGCTCGACGCCATAACCGGTACCCCGGCGGTCCGGCTGCTGATCGGCGCGATCAGGGCGGCGGTGGCGGTGGAGGCCGCGCTGCCTGCTGCGCTGCCACGCGCGCTGCAGCGCTGACTACTTCATGAATCCGATTGCGCTGTAGTTATAGTCGGCCAGGCCGGCTGCGCCGAAGTTGGCCAGATTGTTGCGTACCGCGACATTTCCGGGGGCCTGGGTCAGGGGCAAGCTGAACCCCTCCTGCCAGATCATCACGTCGACTTCGTTGGCCAGCGCACGTGCCGTCCCCTCATCGAGGGATGACAGCGTCTGCTCGATCTTCGCGTCGATCTGTGGGCTGCCGATCTTGCCGAAGTTGCTGTCGCCGTTCGACGCATAGATCTGGGGGAGCCCCGACAGTGGGAAAGCATCGCCGGACCAGCCGAACTGCGCGATGTCGAAATCACCCACGTTGATGTACTGCGTGAAGAATCCGGTGCCGGGTTTGGCGTCCAGCACCAGCTTGACGCCGATCTGAGCCAAGTTGTTCTGCGCGATCTGGGCGAACTGGCGGGTGGACTGCGCCTCGTAGAACACGTCTCGGATGACCAACTGCTTGCCGTTCTTCTCTCTGATGTTGCCGTTGAGTTTCCAGCCGAGGTTGTCGAGCTCGTTACGGGCCTCGTCTGGGTTGTAAGCGAGTGAGGCGCTGTTGTTCTGGTAACCCTGTTGGCCCGCGACGTAGACGTGGTTGTTCAGCGGGGTTGGGTTGTCGGCCAGGCCGCGCAGGGTCACGTTCGCGATGGTCTGGCGGTCGATCCCCTTCGAGATCGCGACGCGTAACGCCTTGTCGGCCAGGATGGAACCCGGCGCACCGTTGAACGTGAAGTGGTACCAGCTTGGTGACGGTGCGCGACGGACCGCGATGCCGGGTGTGCGCCTGACGATGGTCATCTCGTCCAGCGTGCCGATTCCGGTCGCGTCGATCGCGTTGTTCTGAAGCGCGGGGATCCGGGCGGCGTCGTCGAGCACCAGGAACGTGATCGAATCGAGCTTGGGCGGCTGGCCCCACCACTTCGGATTGCGGGTCAACGTTATTCGCTGGGCCGTCTTGTCCATGCTCGACACGATGAACGGGCCGGCCGACGGGCCGGGCCCGTTGAGCTGACCCTTGTTGAACGCATCAGGGTTGGCGGTCATGGTGCGTGGCTGCAACGAGGTGTTGCCGGCGAACATCCCGCGCCACTCCGAGTACGGCTTGGCGAACGTGATCACGGCCTGCCGGTCGTCGACCCCTCTGGTCACCGATTCCACCCGGTCATAGCCGGCCGTGCTGGCCACCGCGAACGCCTTGTCTTTGCCGTTATTGGCGGCGACCTGAGATGCGATGTCTTCCCAGGTGATCGGGGTGCCATCGGTCCACACCGCTTTCGGGCTGATGGTGTAGGCGACCTTCTGCGGGTTGGTGCCGGTCAATTCGATGTTGGTGAAGTAGTCGGTGTTGACGGTCAGCCCCCCGTTGGCGGCGATGTTGAATGCCCGCGGCAGCGTGGGTTTGACGATCGCATTCACATCGACCGAATTGCCGTCGATGTTCAGCGGGTTGAAGTTCGACGGGTACTCGGTCAGCGCGAGCCGCAGGTTGCCGCCGTCCTGCAGTTTGGACACACCCTGCGGGTTGATGTCGTTCGTGGTGCCGACCTCCGCGGTGCCACCGGCCGACGGCGCCTGGTGGCTGCCGGAGCAGCCGGTGAGTGCAAGTGCGGCGACCAGGATGGCCAGGGCGATTCGACGGATCACGGGACTGATGCTAGCTGCGGGCCGGTAGCGGTCGGGGTACTGCGGCCAGCAGCCGTCGGGTGTACTCGTGCTGAGGGGCGCCGAACACTTGATCGCTGTCGCCCTGTTCGACGATCACGCCCTTGTACATCACCGCCACGCGGTGGGCAAGGTGCTTGACCACCGACAGATCGTGGGAGACGAAAAGGTAGGACAAGCCGAACCGCTGCTGCAGGTCGAGCAGCAGGTTGATGACGCCGGCCTGGATCGACACGTCGAGTGCCGACACCGGTTCGTCGAGGGCGAGGATCTTCGGCTGCAGCGCCAGTGCCCGCGCGATGCCGATGCGCTGCTTCTGGCCGCCGGAGAATTCGCCAGGGTAGCGGCTGGCGTCTGCCCGTCGCAGGCCGACGATGTCAAGCAGCTGGGCTACCCGGGCGTCGGCCCCGCTCTTGTCGAATCCGTTGGCGCGCAACGGCTCAGCTAACACATCGAATACCGGCAGTCGCGGGTCGAGGGAAGCCACCGGATCCTGGAACACCACTTGCAGGTCACCGCGTAATGCGCGGCGGCTGGGTGAGTCCAGCGTGGCGACGTCGGCACCGAGGACTTCGATCGAGCCGGACTGGGGCGGCGTCAGGTCCAGGATCTGGTGCAGCGTCGTGGATTTTCCTGACCCCGACTCGCCGACGATTCCCAGCGTGCGGCCCTGATGCAGCTCGAAACTGACACCGTCGACCGCGCGGACCTCGCCGACCTGCCTGCGGAACACCACACCTTTCGTGAGCTGGTAGGTCTTGACCAGATCCTTCACCCGCAGCACCACGGGGCGTTCGGCGGCCGGCTGGTCGTCAACGGGCGGCTGCGTGGACACGCCGTAGATCTCTTCGGCGCTACGGCCGACCACCTCGTCCGTGCGGATGCACGCGGCGAGGTGGGCAGTGCTTGCCGGCCGAGCGGCGCCGCTGCCCACCGTGACCAGATCGGGCTCCGCGACGCGGCACTCATCGATGGCCAGCGGGCAGCGCGGGGCGAACGGGCATTGGTCTGGCGGAAGGGTGGCCAGCGATGGTGGCGCGCCCGGGATCGGCACCAGCCTCGCGCCCTGCGGGGCGTCCAGCCGAGGTACCGAGCCGAGTAGCCCGACGGTGTAAGGCATTCGCCGGTCGCGGTAGAGCTCATCGACGCCGGCCACCTCGACGGGGCGGCCGGCGTACATCACGACCGCGCGGTTGGCGAACTCGGCGACCACGCCGAGGTCGTGAGTGATGATCACGACACCCGCGCCGGTGACATCGCGGGCGGTTTTGAGCACGTCGAGGATCTGGGCCTGCACGGTGACATCGTGCGCGGTGGTCGGCTCGTCGCAGATCAGCAGGTCGGGATCGTTCGCGATCGCGATCGCGATCACCACACGCTGCCGCTCGCCGCCGGAAAGCTCGTGCGGGAACGACCGGGCCCGCCGATCCGGCTGTGCGATGCCGACGAGGTCGAGCAGCTCAAGCGCGCGTTGCCGGGCAGCCCTCCGGGTGACGTCGCGCTGGTGGACCTCGATTGCCTCGGCGATCTGGTCGCCGACGGCGTACACCGGTGTCAACGCCGACATCGGATCCTGGAACACTGTGCCGATCACCCGACCGCGGATGCGCGACATCCGGTTGTCGGACAGGCCGAGCAGCTCGTCGCCATGCAGGCGCACGGATCCGGACACCTGTGCGTACTCCGGCAGAAGGCCGACGACGGCCATCGCGCCCGCCGATTTGCCTGACCCGGATTCGCCGACGATCGCGACCACTTCACCCGGGTCGACGCGGTAGCTCATGCCCCGCACCGCCGTGACACGTTCGGCGTCGGTGGGGAACGTGACCCGCAAGTCGGTGACCTCCAGCAGCGGACTCACCGGCGCAGCCTTCCGCTGCCGGGGTCCAGCGCGTCGCGCAAACCGTCGCCGACCAGGTTGGCGCACAACACGATCAGCACCAGCATTCCCGCCGGGAACAGGAACACCCACGGGAACGTCGTCGCGGAGTTGGTGCCATCGGCGATGAGCGTGCCCAAAGAGACGTCGGGCGGCTGCACCCCGAAGCCGAGAAAGCTCAGACCGGTTTCGGCAAGGATGGCGACCCCGACGTTGAGCGCGGTGTCGATGATCAGGATGGACGCGACGTTCGGCAGGATGTGGCGGACGATGATGCGCCAGTTCGGCACCCCCATGTACCTTGCCGCCTGGACGAATTCGCGCTCGCGCAGGCTCATCGTCATGCCGCGGACAATTCGCGAACTGATCATCCAGCTGAACCCTGCGAGCAGCACGATCAACAGCAGGACGCTGCCGGACTGCTTGGTCCGCGGGGTGACGATCGCGATCAGGATGAAGCTGGGCACGACGAGAAGCAGGTCGACGACCCGCATCAACATCTGATCGCGCCAGCCGCCGAAGTACCCCGCGACCGACCCGACGGTCGCGGCAATCGCCGTGGAGATGAATGCGACGCATACGCCGATCAGCATCGACTTCTGCATGCCGCGCAGGGTCTGCGCGAACAGGTCCTGGCCCAGCGAGTTCGTGCCGAACCAGTGGTCGGGCGTCGGGGGCTGCTGCAGCGCGGTGTAATCCAGATCGGTGTAGCTGTAGGGGAGTAGCGGGGGAAGCGCGTAGCAGCCCACGAACAGCACGACAAGCAGGATCAGCGCGACGACCGCGGGCCGGTTCCGGAGGAACCGGCGCAACACGAGGTTGCGTCGTGACGCGAATTTTGCTGTGTCCAAGCCGGATCGTACTGCCGTGGCATTGGTCTCGGTCATGATGCCCGTACCCGGGGATCGAGCGCCGCGTAGATGACGTCGGAGAGCAAGCCTGCCAGCAGGATCGTCGCGCCGGAGAACACGGTGATCGCGGCAATGATATTGGTGTCCTGGGTCGAGATGCCCTGCACGACCCACTCGCCCATGCCGTGCCAGCCGAAGATCTTCTCGGTGAACACGGCGCCGGTGACGAGGCCGCTGACGCCGTAGGCGAACAGAGTGGCCATCGGGATCAGCGCGGTACGCAGGCCGTGCTTGAACAGCGCGCGGCGGCGGGTGAGCCCCTTTGCCCTCGCCGTGCGGATGAAGTCCTGGCCCAGCACGTCGAGCATCGCGTTGCGCTGATAGCGGCTGAACCCGGCGATCGCGGCCAGCGCCAGCGAGAACGTCGGCAGCACCAGGTGCTGCACCCGGTCGACGAAGCCGTTCCACCAGCCGCCCGTCACATTGGGCGACGTCTCGCCGGTGTACTGGAACAGCTGGACCCCGAGGATGGAGTTCACCCGCAGCGCGGCCAGGATCAGCAGATTCGCGATCACAAACGTCGGGATGCTGAGCACCAGCAGCGACAACACCGTGATCACACGGTCCGACAACCGGTACTGCCGAATCGCGCCCCAGGCTCCCACGACCACCCCGACGACGGTGCCCAGTACCGATCCGAGCACCAGCAGCCGCAAGCTGACCCCGATGCGCCGCCACAGTTCGGCCGACACCGGCTGGCCGTTGACGGTGGTGCCAAAGTCGCCGTGGACGGCGCCGGACAACCACTTCGCGTAGCGAACCGGTATGGGCTTGTCGAGGTCGAGCTCGGCGGCCTTCGCGTCGATCACGGCCTGTGGGGGCCGCGGGTTGCGGTGGAGCAGGTTGTCCAGCGGCTGGAACGTCAGCGACGTCAGGCTGAATGTCAGAAACGATGCCAAGGCCAGCAGCACGATGTAGTTGAGCAACCGACGCGCCAGGAACCGCGTCATCCGTGCCCGCCGTGCGCGACCTGCATGCGCACAGGTTAGGTGCAGTGGGCCGGGCAGAACCAAAATGGCCCGACATCCTGCGTCGGCGGTCGACGGGTCTCCGGACCGCAGACACCGGTTACCGGGTGCGCAGGGGCTTCACAGCGAGGAGGCCGAATGACGTGGTCAGTGCGGAATCAAGGGGCCGTCGTGTGTGATCCAGGGGCTTCTGTGGTTAGTGTGCCGACTCAGCCCTCAACGACGTCACGTCGGTAGCGCTCGAACAGGGCGAGGAACCCGGTCTGTTCCGCCTCGCCGATACCGTTCCCGGCGAGCGCCTCCGCGGCGTACCTCATGTTCGCGTCCCACTCGGATTCGGTGATCCCGAGTCCGCTGTGTGAAGTCTTCATATCCCGCCCGATGTAGATGCACGGGCCGCCCGATAGCTCGCACATCTGGTCGACCAGCAACTGGCGGGCGCGGTTATGGGAGTCGATGCTGCGGCCCGAGGCGAAGCGGGCAAACGCCGGATCAGACCGCAGGGCGGCGAACAGGTCGTCGATGACCGCGGCGATCACGTCGTAACCGCCGAGCCGCTGGTACAGCGAGGTCTGCTCAGTCATGAACGCGTTCAGGCTAGCCCGTTCGCCGCGCCGGGGCGCACCCAGAATCGCCGTGATCGTGACGGCTCTTCTGAGGGGGATTGATAGCATCTCCGTGCCCGGGTCTGTGCCGACGACGTGCGAGGAGGTCCCATTGAGCGTGACCGACGAATACCTGGTTAACAACGAGCGGTATGCGAGCACGTTCAAGGGCCCGCTGCCGATGCCGCCGAGCGCGCAGGTGGCCGTCGTTGCATGCATGGACGCCCGGATGGACGTGTACCGGATCCTCGGCCTCGGCGAGGGCGAGGCGCACGTCATCCGCAACGCCGGCGGGGTCATCACCGACGACGAGATCCGGTCGCTGGCCATCTCGCAGCGATTGCTCGGCACCAAAGAGATCATCCTCATCCACCACACCGACTGTGGCATGCTGACTTTCACCGACGACGAGTTCAAGCGCGCGATCCAAGACGACACCGGTATCAAACCGGAGTGGGCCGCAGAGGCTTTCCCGGACCTCGAGGAGGACGTGCGGCAATCGCTGCGGCGGATCGAGACCAGCCCGTTCGTCACCAAGCATGAGTCATTGCGGGGGTTCATCTTCGACGTCGCCACCGGCAAGCTCAACGAAGTGGCACTCAGCGGGTAGCACGGTCGGTCAACCGAACGCTGTTGGTAGGCAACAGTCCGGAGGTCCACGTCAGGGTTACCGCGAAGCATGCTCGCCACGTCGGGGCATATTTTTGAGCCTGGGTCGTAACAAAACCACCGCACGCTCCGACATACCCAGGGGGGGACGCAACCCCGCGTGCCACCGCACAGGTGACCGAGCCGTCTGCCAAATACAGAGCGCGGCGGTATAGCAGCAATCCAAAGACGATCGATCAAGAATTCGAAATCGACGCCATTAAACCAACGAAGTTGCAGTTTGGCGCTGCAACCAGGAGGTTTGCACGATGAATGTGAAGAAACTCGTGGCCCAAGCGGGCATTGCGGGGGCGCTGAGCCTCGCCGCCCTCGGAGGCGGGGCCGGTTTGGCACACGCTGACCAATGGGGGCCGCAGCCCGTCCCAGGGCCCGGCTACCCGTTGCCGCCGGGGCATCAATACATGCCACCGCCGGGCGACCGCAACTTGGCGTACCCCGTCGGTCGCGATGACACGCACGGCGTGTGGCGTGACGCCCCGTGGGGCGACGCAGGTCCGCCGTGGGGTTGGGGGTCGGCCGCCTCGGCCGGATTGGGACGGACCGCTTCCAGCGGCCTGGGGCCCTGCGCCCGGCCCGATCAACTACTGGGGATACAACGTCCAGCCGTATTGGAACAATGACTTCAACCAGTGGGGTTTGTCGCTGTTTGGAGCCTGGATTCCGCTCTGACCGGGACTGCTCGACAGGATGGCCGCCTCGCGACAGACGGGGCGGCCATCGTCGTCTGGTCAGCCGCCCGAACCGTACGGACAGGTGATGATCTCGAGGTAGTGGCCGGAAGGGTCGCGGAAGTAGACGCCCCGCCCGCCGTCGTGGTGGTTTATCTCACCGGGACGGTTGCCCCGTGGGTCGGCCCAGTGTTGAAGGCCGTGGTCAGTGATCCGCCCGTAGATCGAGTCGAAGTCGTCTTCGGATACCAGGAATGCGTAGTGCTGCGGGCGCACATCGTCTCCGGTGTCGGCAAAGTCGAGCGAGGCGCCATGCTCTAGCTTCACGACCAGGAAGTGACCGGCCGGTATCGCGGCAGGCAGACCGAACAAGTTGGTCAGAAAGGCCGCCGACTCGTGCTTGTTCTTGGCGGCAACGATGGTGTGGTTGAACGCGATGGCCATGTGATCTCAGTCAACCAGCTTCGTGGCGGACGCCGCAATGCCTCAGGATGGAGGAGTGGCGGACGACGAAGTCCTTGCGCGACCGCGCATTTTGCTGTGCGTTTTGCTGCGTGTATCGCGTGTGAATGATGGCTACGCGCCGTTCACACGTGTGACGTCCGACCGGCTGGACGATCCGTCATGGCCGCCAGTCCGAGACGTTGATGAGACTGCCTCGCACGACAGTGGTGGGGCTACGGCGTGATGTCGTATCGGGTGTGGGCAGCATGCCACGTTGACAACATCCCGCTTGCACACCTGCTCGAATGCGCAGGCCTGTCGCGGGAAGGCAAGCTGTCCCGCTGCGCACTGCTTCCGAACCTGACTGCCGAGCCGCAGGACTGCCTGCTGTGCGGAAGGGCGATGAGATAGGGGTTGACGATGGCGAGTAAGTTCCAACTTTCCGACCTTTCGGTTCCGGTGATTGCCGCGCCAATGGCCGGCGGCCCGTCAACCCCCGAACTGGCCGCCGCTGCGACCAATGCCGGTGGGCTCGGGTTCGTCGCTGCCGGCTACCTGTCAGCGGACACGTTCGCCGAGCGTGTGGTGGCCGCCCGGAAGCTGACGTCCGGCCCGGTTGGCGTCAATCTCTTTGTGCCGCAACCAAGCACAGGCATGCCTGCGGAGATCCAAGGCTACGCGGCTGCGCTGTCGGGGGACGCCGAACGCTATGGGGTGGCGCTCGGCGAGCCGAGGCATGACGACGACGGGTGGTCGGCGAAGTTCGACGCAGTGCTGGATCTACGGCCCGAGGTGGTGTCGTTCGCATTCGGGCTGCCGGCTCGCGACGGCTGTGACCGCCTGCGCGGCGCCGGGATTGTCACGCTCGCCACCGTGACGACAGTTCCTGAAGCCGAACTGGCCACCGGCCGTGGCGTCGACGCGCTCGTGGTTCAGGGCCCGGGCGCGGGCGGCCATCGCGGCACCTACGATCCGGCGGCGCAGGCAGCCACCCAGCCGCTGGCCGAATTGCTGAGCGCGGTTCTCGCGGTGGTTGACGTGCCAGTGGTCGCGACCGGCGGGCTGATGACCGCGGAGGACGTCGAGGGGGTAGTGCGTGCGGGCGCGGTCGCAGCGCAGCTGGGCACCGCGTTCCTGCTTTCCGACGAGGCGGGCAGCAGCCCGGTTCACCGTGCCGCGCTGCGGGATCCGCAGTTCATTGAAACCGTTGTGACCAAAGCCTTCTCGGGCCGATATGCCCGCGGTCTGCGCAACAGATTCATCGAACAGCATGAAGCCGAGGCCCCGTTGGGCTATCCGGAGATCCATTATCTGACCAGTCCGCTGCGGGCCGCGTCGGTGCGGGCCGGCGATCCGCATGCCACGAACATATGGGCGGGCACCGGATTTCAGAAGGCCAGGCTCGCATCGGTGGCCACGATCATGGAAGGACTGTCGTGCAGGTAGGGATGACGATGCCGGTGATGGAGCCGGATCTGGACGCGGCGACGCTCGAGGAATGGGCGAAGGCGATCGACGACGGGCCGTTCGCCTCTTTGTGCTTCGGGGAACGGATCGCATTCGACAACCCCGAGACGTTGACCCTGCTCGGCGCGCTGGCGGCGTGGACCCACCGGGTCCGGCTCGTGACCACTGTCGTCGTCCCGCAGCTGCACGATCCCGTCATGCTCGCGAAGGCGCTCGCGACTTCGGACATGCTCAGCGGCGGGCGTCTCACCGTCGGGATCGGCGTGGGCGGTCGCCACGAGGACTACCACGCGGTGAGCGCCGATCCCGCCATTCAGACCATGAGAGACATGGCCGAGCGGGTGGCGGTGATGAAACGGGTGTGGTTGGGGGAAAAGGTCACTGAATCTGTCTGTCCTGTGGGGCCGCCGCCGGCGCAACCCGGCGGACCAGCGCTGCTGGTCGGTACCATGGGACCGAGAACTGTTCGCAGCGCGGCAGCTTGGGCTGATGGACTGGCCGGCACAACACTGGACCTCGACGTCGACAAGGTCGACGAGCTGTTCGAGGTCGCGCGAACGTCGTGGGCGCAAGCCGGCAAGCCGAAGCCGCGGCTCACCACGTCATTCTGGTTCGCACTGGGGTCGGACGGGTCGGCCCGTGAGCAGATACACCAGCACTTGAGGCGCTACATGAATTGGATCCCGCCGCGGTACGTCGACGCGATGTCACCCACGACCGGCTGGACCGGCACCGAAGACGAGCTGCTCGCCGTGTTGCGCAGGTTCGCCGACATCGGGGCGGACGAGGTGCACTTGATCCCGACGAGCTCGGACGGCGTTCAGCTTCGTCGCGTCGCCGACGCGGTGGGGGATCTGTAGCCGAAATAGCTCTGAGACAGAGGTATCTTCGTGTTGTGGAGACTCGTACCGATCTGGTGACCGAGCTGTTCAGCGTGGTCGGCCGGTTCCGGCGGCAGCTGCGCCGCGCCGGCCGCGGCCTCGACATGCCCGGATTGACCGAAGCGCAGGCGGAGCTGCTCCGGCTGGTCGGTCGGCGACCGGGAATCTCGGTTTCCGAAGCCGCCACGGAGTTGGGGTTGGTGCCCAACACTGCGTCGACGCTGGTGTCCAAGCTGGCGTCGGATGGCCTGCTGATCCGGGGCGTCGACGCGGACGACCGGAGGGTGGGACGGCTACGGCTCACCGACGTCGCGCAGCACCTCACTGACGCGTCGCGCGCCGCACGCCGGGCGGCGCTGACCGAAGTGCTGGCCCGACTCGACGACGAACAGATCCACGCACTTACCGGGGGATTGGGGGTCATGGCGACCATGACCCAGATGCTTCATGAGGGGGAGCGATGAGTGTGCCGAACGAGCTGGCCATCGACTGCCGGCACCTGAGCCACCGCTACGGCGACTTCACTGCCGTGGACGACTTGTCTTTGCACGTCCGTTCCGGCGAAACCCTGGGCCTGCTGGGGCCTAACGGGGCGGGCAAGACGACTGTCGTGCGAGTGCTCACCACGCTGAGCCCTGTCCAGCAGGGCGAGGTGCGGGTGTTCGGCCTCGACTCGCGGCGGCACACGATGGACATCCGCTACAACATCGGCTATGTGCCACAACAACTGTCGATAGAGCCGGCGCTGACCGGCAGGCAGAACGTGCAGTGGTTCGCTCGGCTCTACGACGTGGCGCGCGCCGAGCGTTCCGATCGCGTGGACGGGGCGCTTGAGGCGATGCAGCTGCTCGATGTCGCCGACCGGCCGGCGAGTACCTACTCGGGCGGCATGGTCAGGCGTCTCGAATTGGCGCAGGCTCTGGTCAACCGCCCGTCGCTGTTGATCCTGGACGAACCGACCGTCGGGCTGGACCCGATCGCGCGTGACGGAGTCTGGAGGCAGGTGGGCCGCATGCAGGCGGAGTTTGGAATGACGGTGCTGCTGACCACGCACTACATGGAAGAGGCCGACGCGCTGTGCAACCGGGTCGCGCTGATGCATCGCGGCAGGCTGCAGGTGGTCGGAACTCGCGCGGAGCTGAAACGCTCGGTGTCACCGGACGCGACGCTGGAGGACGTCTTCCGCCATTACGCGGGATCGGGTCTCGGCGCAGACACCTCCCATGGCGGGTTGCGGGAAACACGTTCCAGCCGAAAGGTGGCGCGCCGTGTCAGTTGAGCCGGGTATTCGCGTGGAGATCGCGCGGGCGCCGCGCGGGTGGCGGAAGGTCCGGGGATTGCTGCTCCAGGTCGGCACGTTCTCGCTCGTCGAGCTGCAGAAGCTGCAGCACGACCGGGCCGAGCTGGTCACCCGCATGGTGCAACCGGCGTTGTGGTTGTTGATCTTCGGGCAGACGTTCAGCCGGCTGCGTGTCATCAACACCGGTTCTGTGCCTTATCTGGCGTTCCTGGCGCCGGGCATCATCGCGCAGTCGGCATTGTTCATCTCGATCTTCTACGGCATCCAGATCATCTGGGACCGGGACGCGGGGATCCTTGCGAAGCTGATGGTGACGCCGGCGCCGGCGTCTGCGCTAATCACCGGGAAGGCCTTCGCGGCCGGAGTGCGGTCGGTCGCTCAGGTCGTCGGGGTGCTGGCACTGGCGTATCTGCTGGGCGTGCACATGACCGTGAACCCGCTCAAAATCCTCGGCGCGATGGGCGTCGTGGTGCTGGGCTCGGCGTTCTTCGCGTGTCTGTCCATGACATTGGCCGGACTGGTCCGCAACCGCGACCGGTTGATGGGTATCGGGCAGGCCATCACAATGCCGCTGTTCTTCGCGTCGAACGCGCTGTACCCCGTCGACGTGATGCCTGAGTGGCTGCGCTGGCTGAGCAAGGTCAATCCGCTGAGCTACGAGGTCGACGCGCTGCGCACGCTGCTTGTCGGTATCCCATCCAACACGGCGCTGGATCTCGGCGTGCTGGCGTTGGCCGCCGTGGTGGGCATCGCCGCCGCATCGGCATTGCTGCGGCGCCTGGTTCGTTGACAGCGCTCGCATAGCTTGCGCTGATGGTGTATGCATTCTTGGACAGCGTTGAACCCGAACGAGGGAGCAGAGGTGGCACCATTCGGACTTCCCACGCGACGGCTGGTGCTCGCGGGCGCATGCTCGATGGCCCTTGCCGCGGCTCCCGCGGTTGCGATGCTGGCGGGGTCCGGCGCATCGCCGAGCGCCCTCGCCGATCCATGCGGTGGCGGCGTCAACATGAACCTCCTCCAGGAGGGCGCTCCGATCAGCACTAATTGCGGGCCGGTTGGACCCGCCCCCATCACCGCCGGCGCGCCCAGCCAGCAAGACGTCACCGCGTGCAGCAACCGTCCAGGGTGCCTCTCGAGCGTCCTTTACGGCCCGGGCAACGTCCAGGTGCCCAACCGCAGCACGACGGTGCAACAGAGCCAGTAGGCCTTTCTCCTCGGCGATGCGGCGGCACAGCCGCCGCGCTGCTGACCTGCGGACTTCGCCTCTAGGGGTCCATCGCAGTCCGCTACCATCTGCCGGAATCGACCCGCGTCCTCAGCCTGGGAAGTCGATTTGATGCGTCTCGCCCGGCGGCCGCCGCATCGCCGAGGCAGATAATGATTGTTGCCATCATCATTCGAATTTAATCAGGTCAATAGTTGTCGAACGAGCTCATAAAACCGGATCCATTGTCTACAGTCGTCCTGCTCACATTTGCTCAGAATCCGACTCAGGGACGCAGTCAGTTGGATCTCAACACCGTCACCCACGTTGTTCGCCAACCCCTGCCACGACCCGGTGCGCAGTGGTCGCCCGGCGACACCTGGCTTGCGGGGGGCACCTGGCTGTTCTCCGAGGCCCAGCCCGACCTACGCCGGTTGATCGACCTGACCGGCCTGCGTTGGCCCGGCCAGGTGCCCGCCGCCGACGGCCTGGAGATTGGCGCCACCTGTACAACCCGGGACCTGAACCACTTCACCCCCCCGAAACTGGCCCGCCGCAGCCTTGTTCCCCATCTGCTGCGAGGTGTTTCTGGCGTCGTTCAAGGTGTGGAACAGCGCGACCGTCGGAGGCAACAGCTGCATGTCGCTGCCCGCGGGCCCGATGATCACGACGGCCGTGGCGCTGGAAGCGACGTACACTTATGGTCTACCGACGGCGGCGAAAGACGCATCGACGCAGCCGATTCGTGACGGCGACCATGAGAATGTGCTGCGGCCGGGCGAGATCCTGCGCAGTGTGCACATCGACGACAACGGTGTCATGGTCAATGCCACTCTGCGCACGTACCGCATCCCCACCTTCGCCGACGTTCCGCGCACCGAGGTGATTTTGGTGGACTCGAGCGACTCTGTGGGTCCGATGCGGGCCAAGGGCATCGCCGAGTGCTGCATCAACCCGGTCGCACCAGCGCTGGCCAACGCGCTGCACGACGCGAACGGAGTGCGCTACCGGGAACTGCCGCTGACCCCCGAACGGATTTATGACCGGGTGCGGTCGGCCACGCTGATCCCCGCGGCGACCTAGCCGCAAAGACACCTCGTGATGACCACCGAAGACCTCGCACGGCAATAGGAGCAGTGAGTGACCAGTATGGCCGAGTCCAACGGCAGCGTAGTCCCGGAATTCATGCGCCCGGCCGTCGCCGACGAGGCGCCGGCGAGCGCGCGCGTCGTAGCCGAGCATGCGGTCCTCGCCCTGAACGCGTCCATGATGCAGTTCTACGATGCATCGCTGGCGAGATTCAAGCAGAACATCCGCGACCGGGTGCCCATCATCGTGGCGCTGTTCAGCGGCGAGGGCGGACGAATGATCCTCTACCGGCCCGGCCACGCCCCCGAGGTGGCCCCGCCGGTGCCGATCGTCTACCAGCTCGCCAAATCGGTCGGCCATAGCACGATGGCCGTTTATGAGATCGTCTCACCGTTCCTGTCCGATGCGCACGCGAACCAATTGTGGCGCGCCCCGCTCCAGATGTACCGGACGCAAAACCAGACGGCCCTGGACAGCCTGGGCGCCCTGGACATCTCCGAAGACGACCGGTACATCCTCGCCAGCATTCTGCAACGCAACCTGGCCTTCATGGACGAGTGCCTCGCCAAGGGGGGCTACAGCTACGAGGACGTCGAGAAGTACATCCGCGGCACCACGCCCATGTCGGTCAAATCCATCGGCATCGCCTCGGTCGCCCAGGTGGGCCACTGGATGAAAGTCGTCGAGGACTGGAAGAAGAAGCTCGGCACCGACTGGGAGCGCACTTACGCGGTCAACAACACTCTGTACATCACGCGGCAGAACAACATCCTCTTCAGCGTCCTCGTCCAGTTCATGGGCACGGAGACGATGGGCGACCGGTTGTTGCTTGTCGAGACGCCGGAGTTCGAGACAACCCCCGAGAAGTTGCTCGACGTGCTCGGCCGCATCGTCGCTGACCGCTCCCTGAGCATGGTGTTCTTCCGCGACAACTTCGTGATGGACGTCGAACTCCTCGGCGGTGGCGGTCGGGCGGCGATCGAGCGGGAGATGGCGAAACGGGGCCAGAAAGCGTTACTGCCGAGCCTTGCGCCGTTCCGTTCCAACGACTGGCCCTGGAAAACCGACCCGACGAAGGGAACTGGCCCGGCACGGCTGGAGGACGTATCCCAGACGGCGACCTAGCCGCAAAGACGGGCCCCGATCTTACAGGGCAGGCGACGGCCGAACGAGGCTGACCCCGGTCGCGTTGATGAGAAACGCGACCGGGTCAACCGCTGTTATGCCGCGAGCTGGCCTATTGCTGCGCCGGTGGGATCTGGCCGGGGTTCTGTACGCCAGCCGGCTGCGCCTGCGGGATCTGCCCGGGGTTCTCCACCCCGGTCGCCTGCGCCGACGGGGTCTGGGTGCCGGCCGGCGCGCAGAATACCTTCACCACTTGCCCAGGAGGCAAACCAAGGTCTGTCGCGTCGGAGCCCTGCAGCGTGGCGACCTGCCGCCACTGCGTTCCCGCGGCTTGCGTTCCGGGGGCTGCCTCTGCCGGTGCATTCGCCGAGACAATGCAGCTGGGATCCTGGCCGTTGGCGGCCGGAACGCCCGGCTGTCCTGGCGCGGCCGGACCCTGTCCGTTGGACGCCGGAACCGCGGCCGGCTGCGCCGGCACGGCCGAACCCTGTGCATTCGAGTCCGGAACGGCGGGCGGACCGGGGTTCACCGGCGGATCTGCCCAGGCCACTCCGGCGAACGGGATACCGATAGCACCCGCCGCCAGACCACCGGTGAGAAGCTTTTTCAGCATCTTTCTCTCCTGTCGTCTTTATCCCCCAACCCGGAAAATATCCTTAACCGCCGTGCCGAGGATTAAAAGCCAGCAAAGGGTATTCCATTGCAAAATCAAGTAGTCCAGCGCTCTGAATGGATTTATCTAGGCCTGTTCCCGGTATTGAGTTCGGCACTCGAGAATTCAGCAATTCGGCCTGGAACTGCATCCGGGGACTGACCGGCGCGACCACTTGAAAATTGCAATGACGTCAATTATTTCTCCTGATCGCAGACATCAAAGCGTGCCGGAGGACCGATACTAAACGCGGCGGCGAACGGTCTGACTGATCGGAGAGCCGACCCGGCGCAATCCTAGACCGGCCGAGCATTGGGATGCGCAGGAAAGGGAATCAACGATGTCAGAGCAAGAACAGAACATCGAGATCGTCAAGAAGGGTTACGAAGCCTTCTCCACCGGTGACATCGAGACGGTGATGAGCCTGTACGACGACAACATCGAGTGGGTACAACCGGGCGAGAGCGCGATCAGCGGTACCTATCACGGTAAGGATGAACTCGGCGAGTTCCTCGGGCGCCTGGGCGCCACCGTTGGCGGCGAAACAAGCCAAGACGTCGAGGTGTTCACGATCCGCCATGGCAAGGCGGTACGGGCACAGACCTACGGCGACACCGCGTTGATGGAGCGCGTGTTCGGCAGGAAGCACGTCGCCGTAGGGGTAGCAGCTCTGCTCAGGACGGCCCGTCCGACGAGGCGGCTCCTGCGAAATTAGTCGACCCGTCATCCGCTTTGGTGGCGGGTCGACTGCTGTCCGGGATCATGTCGTGGGACGAAATTGAGCGCGGGTCGAGAATAGTAACGGAGGCAGATGATGACGTGTTTCCGCAGATTAAGCCCCTGTTTCGCCGTCGCCGCACGTTGCCGGGGCGGTCGGCGGTCCCGCATCGGTCGTACCTCGACTTGGCAACGCTGTGGCCGCGTGCGAGCGCAGGAGCGAAATCCGGAGACCTTCTGACCTCGGTGATGCAAGATATCGATATGAGCGACCGACGGGTTCGCTACTCACGCAACGGCTCCGTCCGGCTCGCGTACCGCGAGTTCGGAGAGGGTGACACGACGCTGGTGTGGAACCCCGGTTGGTTCAGCAACGTCGACCTTGTCGACGAACCCGCAAGTCCGATCACAGCCGTCGTCGAACAGCTGGCGGAGGTCACACGGACCATAGTGTGGGACAAACGCGGCACCGGCCTCTCAGATCCGGCCACCCACGTCCCTCCTCTCGACGAGCGAATGGACGACCTTCATGCCGTTCTCGACGCCGCGAAGGTCGATCGCCCGGCCTTATTTGGTATGTCCGAGGGTGGCCCGATGAGCCTCTTGTTCGCGGCGACGTACCCAGAACGCGTTCATTCACTGGTGATGTACGGCGTGGTGGCACGGTTTTCTCAGGAGTTGCCGGGTTGCCCCTGGGGATTTACCGCCGAAGAGAAGGCCGACCATCTGGAAGCTATCGAAAGTCATTGGGGTGAAGGCGCGCTCGCTGAGCTGTTCTTCGGCGAGATTGCCGACGTACCAGGATTTCGCGACCTCTATGGCCGGTATCAACGGGCGAGCGCGAGCCCGACGATGGCCGCGTGGCTGTGGCAGGCACTCCTGGCGATTGATGTTCGCGGCATTCTTGGTTCCATCCGCGCCCCTACTCTTGTCCTGGCGAGGCCGGGTGATCGAATGGCTCCATTGGAGGGCGCGACGGCGTTGGCGGCTGCCATTCCCGGGTCCCAGTTCAAGACACTGCCCGAGGGGCCGCACGCGCTCGTCGATGAGGCGGCAGGTTCGGCCATCCTCGACTTCGTCTGCGGTACATCGAGTGCCGCCGTCGACGAACGAGTGGTCAAGACGGTGCTGTTCACCGACATCGTCAGTTCCACCGAAATGCTCAGCGCCCGTGGCGATGCTCACTGGCGTCGCCAGCTCAATGCACATGACAAAGTCGTCGACTGGTTTTTGGAGAAGTATGGCGGCCGCCGTGTGAAACACACGGGAGATGGGGTCTTCGCGCTCTTCGACGGGCCCACCAAGGCCGCCCGCTGCGCGTTGGAACCGCGAGGAGCAGAGAAATCAGATGTGTCGGTCCGAGCGACCCATATCGCAACCTCCGGGCCGTCGTCTGCGTACGCCGCTTGCCCGATCCGACCACCGTCTTCGCCGGACCAGCATTGCTGGCCAATGTTTGTGACCAAAGCGAGCATGAAGCGTTAGCCGCCCGCTGCCTCGCGACATGGCCTTCCCTGATCGCGAGGGCGGCGGGGAGGGTAAGCGACACGGTCGCAGTCTCGTGGAGGCTGGGGATGCGGCAGTCATTGCTGTTCTCCCGCTCAGGTTGGTTCCGGTGGAGCGGCGAACCGCGCGAGCAGGCGAAGGTGATGGCACATAGATGGCACACGGCATGTCAATCCATGCCGAAATAGCCTCTGAACTGCCAGACCACTGGTGCCCCCGGCAGGATTCGAAAGTGCCGCCCGATCTGGCGCCGATGTGTGCTGTGACCAACGATAGTGTTGCAGCACAGCAGTTTTCAGTTCTCTAGATTTCGCTCATCACGCCCAACATGCACAGGGTAGAATGGTTGACATCGTTGGATCATCGTTTGGATCCGGCAAACTAGCTGGTTAATGCGAAGGCCGCAGGATTCCTACCGAAATTCGAGTGGGATTGCAGGACTAAAGAACTGTTCTGGCGCGATTAATGTGGAGTGATCGGCGGAGCGGCACCAGAGGGCAACGCGATCCGTCAGCGTATCGACTGGACTTTGTGTCGACCTTGACGGTATCGCCCAGGGGGCGTCAGATCGCGACGGTCACGCGCGTCGACGACGGGCTGCGGTGGGCCGGGAGGCTGATCGAACGACACGGAGAATTTCGTCGGTCAACTGGTCATCGGCGGTGTGGCGCCATACCCCGTGATAGAGCGCGATCCCGATGATGGTGTCGAACAAGGAGTCGGCGGTCGGTTCGGCGGCGGCGGTGCCAGCCGCAACCGCGTCGGCGTGTGCCGATCGGAACAGCTCGCGGATGGGGTCCTCGGCCCGGACGACCAGTGAGGTGTAGCGCTGCGGCTGCCGGTAGTACTCGACGAGCAGTCCCGGGACGGCGGCCCGGGTGGCTGGATCGGCGAAATAGCCGACCACCACTGCCACGAAGCTTCTTAGGTAGGTGTCGAAGTCGCCGGCCCGGTCGATGCTCGGCGGGTCGAGACGGTAGGACAACGCGCTCTCGACCATGGCCGATTGGGTAGCCCATCGGCGATAGATCGTCGGTGCACCGACACCGGCTGCGCGGGCGACCGCGGGAATGGTCGTCGCGTGATAGCCCTGCTCTGCCAACAACTTACGTACAGCCCGATGCACCGCATCGTCGATATCTGGATCGCGCGGCCGTCCCCCACGTGCTTCGTTATTCGCAATAACGTTGAAGAATAGCAGTGGGCATCACGCGGGCAACGCGCTCGCTACAGCCAAAACGTCTAGAACCTTCGAATTCATCCGTGAGGAACCTGAGCAGCGCGGGAAGTCGACGAAGTTCAGCTTGACCATTGGTGATATTCCCCTCGATCGTTCGTGCACCTGTGTTCTGGCTGGAGCGCGCCCGTCGCGCGGCTAGCTTGGGCTCGCGAGCATCTCGTCGAAGTCTGCCTGCGCCATGGGAAGGAGTTCGGCCCCATTGGGCAGCACCCAGACCTCGCCGAAGCAATCGGCGCCGGAGGCGGTGAGTTCGTCCACGGCGCCTTGAGGCGGTCGACGTCGACGTCGGCCAGGACCACCCGCATCTCCTCGGCGGCAAACGCTTTCGCCACCGCGAAGCCGATTCTGGAGGAAGCTCCCACGACGACGGCGACCTTCGAGGTCAAGTCGTCCATCGTGATGTCGTCTCTGTCAGCGACAGCGTGCCGCCGAGCTTGTCAGGCGGGGAACGTGGAGTAGTCGAGTTGGTTGGTGTTCAACGCTCCGGTGAAGCCGTGGTCGACGACGACGTTCGAGCGGCTGACATAGCTGGCAGCGCCGGAGCCCAGGAACGCGAGCACGTTGGCGACTTCCCGTGCGGTGGCGCGTCGGTTACCGCTTTGGGTGACCATCCAGTCCAGCAGTTCCTGGCCCATGGTGGCCGAGAAGTCCTTCAGCAGTGGGGTTTCGATGAGTCCTGGACAGACGCTGTTGATGCGGATACCGCGTGCGGCCAGTGCCGGGGAGGCCTGCATGGTGAAGACCTGGGCGCATTCCTTAGAGAATCCGTAGGGGTTGGCGGTGAGTTCGGGATGCTTGTGGACCCACGCCAGTGCGTCGTCCCAGTCGTCGATCGCCAACAAGGTTTGGATGTCGCTGAGGTGGGCGGGGTATCCGCCGCCGGCGGTTGATGCGGTGTTGACGACCGCGGCACCGGTCGGCATCTTGTCGATCAGGCCGGCGGTGAGGCGTTGCGGTGCCAGGACGTTGACGGCGATCACGATGTCAGTGGCGAAGGTGGCTGCGACGCCGGCGTTGTTGAACAATGCGTCGACCGGTCCGGTGATCACGCCGACAGCCCGATCGACCGCCGCGGGGTCGGACAGGTCGGCGGCGATGGTCTGGTCGACCGGCCCGCCGGGTTTGACGTCGATGGTGGTGATGTGTGCGGCGCCGGTGTCCTGCAGGATGTTGACCAGTGCGGCACCGACGCCGGAGGCGGCGCCGGTGACCACGACGCGCTTACCCTCGTAGCTGACCAGTCCACTCATCGCTGACCTCCCCGGTCCACGTCGGCGGGCGTGACGATTCGTTGCGTCACAGCGGATTCCACCGCGCAGTGCCATTCGTACGGAACGCGGCGAACGAGTCGTGCAGGTCGCCCGTCGCGGTGCACATCACCTGGGTACGGTTTTCCAGATCGAGTGCGTGGCGCAGGCTGGGTGCGTCGACGTTCTGCCACAGGGTTTCCTTGGTCATCCAGACCGCCAGTGGCGCGTGCGCGGCGATCTCGCCGGCCTTCGCGAGGGCGGTCTCGAGGAGATCGGCGGGGTCGACGATGGCGTGGAGCAGTCCGATCTGGGCTGCTTCGTGCGCGTCGAACACGCGACCGGTGAGCATCAGCTCCGCGGATCGGGACGCGCCGACCAATCTCGGCAGGTGGTAGCTGGTGCCCATGTCACAGGCGGAGACGCCGTGGCGGATGAAGATGGCGCCGAACGTCGCGTCGGCGGTGGCCAGGCGGATGTCACACGCCAGCGCGAGGGCGAAGCCACCGCCGAGGGCGGCACCGTTGATCGCGGCGATGACCGGTTGACGGAGCCGGTGGATCTTCTCGAACAGCGATGCCATCAATTCCTGAGCGGCAAGAGTCCGCCCGACCTCGCTTGCAACGCCGCCCAGCAGTGCCGCCGTCGGTGTCGCCGTGGTGTTGCTGAAGTCATCGGGTGTCGCCTTCAGATCGGCGCCTGCGCTGAAGGCGACTCCGGAACCGGTGATCACGACAATTCTAACCTCGGGGTCGCCGTCGAGGCCATCGAGGATTGCGTGCAGGTCGGCGCACGTCTGCGAATCCAGGGCGTTGCGGCGCTCGGGACGGTTGATGGTGAGCACGACGGTGCCGCCGCCGTGGCGACGCTCGGTCAAGACGGCTGACGTCATTCGGCAGCGAAGTCTTCCAGGGACTTCAGGGTGGTCACGGGATTGTCGTACTCGCACCACAACGTGATCTTGTCGTCGGCGAACCGGAAGATACCCACATAGCGGTTGGCGTAGCGGACGTCCTTGTCGCGGCCGATGCAGTCACCGTCGTAGCGGGCGATCAGCTGGTTGGGGTCGACGAGATCGAAGACGTCGGTGATGGCGATGTCGAACTGCTTGTACATGGTGAACATGACCTTGAACAGTTCGCCGAACCCGGCCTTGTCCAGGTCTGGGACGTGCTCCTCGTAGGGCAGTTGCAGCAGCATGTCGTCGTGAAGTTCGCCGAGCACGGCATCGACGTCCAGCGCGCCGATGGCGTCCATCGCTCGGCGCAGTGTCTGCTTGTTGGCTTCGCGGATGGCGTCGGTGTCGGGCATGGGCACCTCTCCGTGCTCATTAACGTGATTACGAATAACGTAACCGTGTTGAGGATGCTCGCGCAATCCCCCTGACGGATCCGCCCGACTGCGGAGGCCTAGCGGGCCACCATGCCACCGTCGGCGATGATGGTCTGCCCGGTGATGAAGCTGCCCGCATCCGAGGTGAGCAACAGTGCCGCACCGACCATCTCGTCGGGTGTGCCAATGCGTTGTTGCAGTGCCGAATGTGCCATCGCATCAATGAATTCGGGGGTGTTGTTGCGGACCATGTCAGTATCGACCGAGCCTGGTGCCAGCGCGTTGACCCGGATGCGGCGGCCGGCATACTCCGCGGCCATGGACCGGGTAAAGGAGACCATCGCCGCTTTGGCCGCCGAGTACATCGACGTGATCGGCGAGAAGATGAACGCGCCGGCGGAGACGACGTTGAGAACCGCCGCGTGCTCGCTCTCGTTCAGATGGGGCAGCGCAGCCTGGACCAGGAAGACCGGTGCGCGCAGGTTGACGGCGAAGGACTTGTCCCATGCCAGCGGCGTCATCTCCCCGAGCGGTTGGGCCAGCGCGAGCGCGGCGTTGTTGACGACGATGTCCAGGCCGCCGAACTCGGTCACGGTCGCGTCGACGAGGTTGGTCAGTGAATCGAGATCCCCGACGTGGGTGGCCACGCCGATGGCGCGCCCGCCCATGCCGGTCAGGTGCTCGGCCGCTTCCCGGCAGGCGTCGGCCTTACGGCTGGCCACCGCCACATTGGCCCCGGCGCACACGAAGCCCTCGGCCAGTGCCAGCCCGATCCCTCGGGTGCCTCCGGTCACCAGTGCGGTGCGACCGCGAAGGTCGAACAAGCTGGCGAACTTACTTTCATCCATTGCTACTCCCGTGGCGGGGTCGGAGCAGGTCCCGTTCGCAACTCGGTGCACCCTGGTTTAGTGATTTCAGATAACGATACTGCGGGGGCGGTGGCCGGGCGCACCTCGGTCTACTCGACTTGCCCGGGCGGGGTGGCCAGTGGGGTCGCCTCAGCGCTCGTTGGGCTCGACCGGTGGCGGATCAGCGGGGGGGTGCCAAGAGGCGCCACGAGTCGCCGGTGTTCGATCCCGTATCCGTGTTCCATCCTGATGCAACATCACAGCCCAGGAACGATGTCGCTCAGGCCGAAGATGAGCGGATGGTCGAGTTGGGCGTATGTAGCACGAGCGGGGGTCGCGGTCGGGGCGCCAGTGGTTGAACTAGGCGGTAGGTCGCCAATTCACCCGATCGCTTTCGTCACGTCCCGATATCGCTGGCGTCGACAACTCCCGGCACGGGTCGAGTGATCAGTGTCCTCAGGCGCGCCTCAGCACGCTGTGCGGGCGAGAGGCCGTCCCTTGGCGAAGCGCATGTCGACAGCGGGTATGTAGCGGTCAATGAGGCGGGGAGCCCTATACCCCCGACTTGCTCACGCGGATGCGGTGCAAGCTCGCCAACGCTGCGGGTGTCCGTCTGATCCGCCTGCACGACGGCCGCCACTCATGCGGCAGGCGTTGGACCTTCGGAGAGTGCCACTGGCCGTCATCGCCACGTGGCTTGGGCATGCGGACGCTGCGACGACGGCCCACATCTACGCGCATTCCCAGGACGAGTCGCTGCGGTCTGCCGGACAGACTTTGGGTGCAGTTGATGTGACATCCTCACGACATTGATGGCCTGGGGCGGATTCTTGGTGCGAATGGGTTGCGGCGTAAGCCCAGTTCAAACGTGGTCAGAGTGGTGCCCCCGGCGGTGGTGCCCCCGGCAGGATTCGAA
>JAOPWC010000073.1 GCA_025965895.1 Mycobacterium sp. | reverse complement strand
ATGCGCACCGTGCGCAGCTTCGACCCCTGCCTCCCCTGCGGAGTCCACATGTACCTCGGCAACGGCAAAACCGTGCAAAAACTCCACTCCCCCACCCAAACCCTCACCGCGGAGTAATGCATGGCGGCGGCGCATGGGGGCGCCGAGCACCTGGTCCGTGGAGTCATCACCGAGATGCTGGTCAAGCATCGGCGACCGCCGCCGCGCCACGAGCCGCCGTCGTGGCCGCGCTCCCGTACGACCAGCACGGGCCGGCGCCTCTACCTCGCATCCGATGACGTCGAACCACTCAGCAAGGAGGACCACATGCAAGCAGTAGGTCTGGCGGCCTCGGTCGTCGTGGGATTGGTTGTTGTGGCCGGGGTGGTCCTCGGCGTGCGATCTCTCCCCGACCTGAATCGTTATCTGCGTATGCGGCACATGTAGCCAGATCGCCGATAATGCAAGCGGTTCGGCCACCTTGATGCGGTGGTCGGTGGTCGGCTCGCGCTGTCTGCGCACCGGTCACCTCAATCAGCGCGCGCTTCAGCATCTCCCGGCCCTGCCTCCACGATGCTGCAAACGGCGGCATGCCGGATTCCCCGGTACGGGCGATTGTCGGGTGGCCGCCAGGGGGCTCGTTCCCTGCAACGGCCGGCGAATTCGCCGTCACCGCTGCGCGATGCCGTGAAGTATCCGGTCGCACACGCCGTACATCTCCACTTTGGCCCGTCGGGGATCGGCCGCCCTTGACACATAAAGTGCTGCCTCGTCGAGTGCTCCGAGCAAAACATGCGCACTCGGGCGCAGTGGCTGTTCCGGTATCGCTCCCTGCGCGACCGCCTGCGCAAGCATGCCCTCGATGACTCCGAGCCCGTACTTCACCCCGACCTCGCGCCAGCGATCCCAGCCGAGCACGGCCGGGGCATCGATCAGCACGATTCGTTGCACATCAGGGCCCGCACAACGGTCAAGGAACAGGCGCGCGCCCAGCCGCATGGCTTCCAGCGGGTCGACCGGTTGTGCCGCCATGATCTGCTCCGCGATGTCGGCGACGATCTCCCGCTCGAGCTCCTCGTAGACCGCCGCGAACAGGGCTGTCTTGTCGCTGAACTGGTGATAGAGCGCCCCCCGCGTCACCCCGGCGGCGTCGACGATCGACTGCGTGGAGACCGCGGAGAAACCCCTGTCGGCGAACAGGTTTCGCGCCTGTTCGAGCAGCAGTGCACGAGTGGCCGCCGTTCGCTGCGCCTGGGTGCGCCGCACCGCCGGCCGGGACGGGTCGGCGGCTGCGCTCTTGACTTTCATACAGCCTGCACGTAACTTCCATACTGAGCGTTTGTAAGTTGTGACGCAGGAAGGATAGCCGACATGCCACGGCTCGCGCTGGAACGGGCAACGCTTGACTATCGCGTGTTGGGACCGCAGGACTCGCGACACGCTCCGGTGTTGTTCGTCCACGGCATCCTGGTGGACAACAAGCTGTGGTTCGACGTTGCGGAAGAGCTCGCCCGTCAAGGCTTTCGCTGCATCCTTCCCACGTGGCCGCTGGGTTCGCACAGGATCCCGGTTGATGGGTGGGCCGACCTGTCCCCGCGCGGGGTCGCGCTGATGATCCATCAGGTGATGACCGCGCTGGACCTCAACGACGTGACACTTGTCGGGAACGACACCGGCGGCGGGTTGTGTCAGTTCGTCGTTGACGCGTACCCGGACCGGGTCGGCCGATTGGTGCTGACGAACTGCGACGCGTTCGACAAGTTCCCGCCGTTCCCGTTTCCGCTTGTGTTTGCCTTGCTCCGAGGACCGCGGTCGATCAAGACGCTGTTCGCTCAGATGAAGCTGACGGCGCTGCGTCATTCACCGGTGGGGTTCGGGCTGCTGATGAACAAGCCTGATGCGGCGCTCACTGACTCGTGGCTGCAGCCGTGTCGCAGCGATGCACGGATTTGCCGCGACCTCGCCACCCTGCTCCGGCATGTCGCCGTCACTGACCTGACCGAGGTGGCGACGCGGTTCGGGCAGTTCACCAAGCCGGTCACCGTGGTCTGGGGCCAGCGCGACCGTTGCTTCACCCCGGCGTTGGGCAGGCGGCTGGCCTCCTCATTCCCGAACTCCGCACTGATCGAGGTGCCCGATGCGAAAACCTTCGTGGCTATTGACAACCCGCTCGCGGTCATCGACGCGATAATCACCGTCGGCGCGCACAAGCCGCTCGGCTGAACGATTGTCGTCTGCCGATCGAACGAGACGGCTGCGGATCGGTCTAGCTTTTCGCAAGCGTGAACTGGCAGACGTCGGTGTAGCCGTCGCGGAACAGTTCCGCGCAGCCGGTCAGGTACTTCATGTACCGCTCGTAGACCTCTTCCGACTGGATCGCGATGGCCTCGTTCTTGCGCGCCTGAAGCGACGCGGCCCATGTGTCCAGCGTCCGTGCATAGTGCAGTCGCAACGGTTGCACGCGGGTGACCTGGAACCCTGCCGTGATGGCGTGCTCCTCGACAGCCGCAACTGACGGCAGTCGGCCGCCGGGGAAGATCTCGTCCATGATGAATTTGAAGAACCGTAGATGGCGCATGGTGATCGGCATGTTGCGCGCTTTGAATTCCTCGGCGCCGGGCTGCACGATCGTGTGGAGCATCATCACACCGTCGGCGGGAAGCGACCCGTAGGCCATCTTGAAGAAGTCGTGGTAACGGTCGAAGCCGAAGTGCTCGAACGCCCCGATGCTGACGATCCGGTCGACCGGCTCGTGAAACTGCTCCCAGCCTTGCAGCAGCACGCGCTTGGAGCGTTGGCTGTCCGAATCCGCGAAGATCTTCTCGACGTGAGCCTGCTGGTTTCTGCTCAGCGTCAGCCCGATGACGTTGACGTCGTACTTCTCGAGCGCCCGCATCAACGTGGCGCCCCAGCCGCAGCCGACGTCGAGCAGCGTCATGCCCGGCGCGAGGCCAAGCTTGCCGAGCGCGAGGTCGATTTTGGCGATCTGTGCCTGTTCCAGCGCCATGTCGTCGCGCTCGAAGTATGCGCAGCTGTAGGTCTGCGTCGGGTCCAGGAATAGCCGATAGAAGTCGTCGGAGAGGTCGTAGTGGTGCTGCACGTCCTCGAAGTGCGGCGTGAGGTCCTGCGGTACCGACTGCGTTTCTGGCAATGTCCCGTCCTTGTTCAGTGCCCCATTCCGGCCCACCGCCGGTGTCCGGTCAAGGCGTTTTACTGTCGGGAAAGCTACCCGATCCTACGAGAAGTGCGGGAATCAGCGCGGAAAGGGCGCTTACCTGCGCGGTTCGGCGCGCATCTGGGTGACCAGAAAGAGCCCCGAGACCTGTGCGTAGTGCCGTCCGACGTCGCTGACGAACTGGGTCCGCTGCCCCGTCACCACAGCCGATGTCGAGCACCTTCTGGGAGCGGGCGAGGGCAAGCGCCGCCATGGCATCGCGCGCCATTGCACGCTGAAGACCGCTGACCCGGGTGTACTCCTCGCCGTCCCAGCCCGACACGGGGTTAGTTAACGCCCTGTGCGCCCGTCGCCGCTACTGTCGCGGCGCGACGACGGGCGTCGTCAGGGTGCCCTGGGTCAGGTATTGGTCCAGATTCCGCAGCGCCAACGCGGCCATCGCCGAACGGGTGCGGGCTGTGGCACTTCCGACGTGCGGAAGCAGTACCACGTTGTCCAGTTCGCGCAATTCCGCCGGCACGTTCGGTTCGTCGGCGAAGACGTCGAGTCCGGCACCGGCAAGTGCGCCCGCACGCAGCACGTCGACCAGAGCGTCCTGGTCGATGACGCTGCCGCGGGCGATGTTGACCAGGTAGCAGTCCGCCCCGAGCGCCTCGAGAACCGCGCGATTGACCAACTGCTGGGTTCCCTTGCCGCCCGCGGCCGAGACGACCAGGACGTCGACGGACTCGGCGAGTTCGATGGGTGAGGCGGCGTACCGGTACGGCGAGCCGGACACCTCATGGCGATTGTGGTACGCGATTGCGCAGTCGAACCCCTCAAGCCTTCTGGCGATCGCGGTGCCGATCCGGCCCATGCCGAGGATGCCGATCTGAGTGCCGTTGACATCTCGGGTCAGCGGGAACTCGCCCCCCGCAGGCCAACGGTTGGCCCGGACGTAACGGTCGGCGGTGCACAAGCCGCGCATCATGCAGATGGTCAGGCCGACTGCGGTGTCGGCGACAGTGTCGGTGAGCACGTCGGGGGTATTGCTCACGCCGATGCCGCGACGGCGCGCCGCGTCCACATCGATCGAGTCGTAGCCCGCACCGTAGTTGACGATGGCACCGAGGTTGGGCAGCGCCGCCATCAACTGGGCGTCCACACCCGCCCCGGAGGTGACGATCGCGGTAACCGACGACCCGTGCTCCTTCAAAAATGCCCGCTGGCCGACGTCCGGCATTTGCAGCACGGCGTGTCGAGCCGCCAATGCCTCGGCCAGTTCGGGCCCCAGTTCGCCGGTCTGAAGAACGCTCACATTTTCAGTGTCCACCAGCATTGAATTCGCCGGCGCGGGTAATCCCTGTAGTCACCCCGAGCGAGGGCAGCGATGTCCTGTAGGAGGCCGCGATGAGCTCAGGCGTTCAAACAGGCACAATCACGACGCAAGTGCCGGCGCGGCTGGACCGGCTACCCTGGTCGCGCTTTCACTGGCGCGTGGTCATCGGCCTCGGATCGGTCTGGATACTCGACGGCCTCGAGGTCACGATGGTGGGCAACGTGTCGGCGCGCCTCACCGAGGCCGACAGCGGGATCAGAATCAGCGCAGCCCAGATCGGCGTCACCGCGGCCGTTTACATTGCCGGAGCATGCCTGGGGGCGCTGTTCTTCGGCCAACTGACCGACCGCTTCGGCCGCAAGAAACTGTTCATGATCACGCTTGGTCTGTATCTAATAGCAACCGTGGCAACGGCGTTCGCGTTCGCGCCGTGGTATTTCTTCCTCGCGCGCTTCTTTACCGGCGCCGGCATCGGCGGCGAATACGCGGCGATCAACTCCGCGATCGACGAACTCATTCCCGCCCGTGTGCGTGGTCGGGTCGACTTGGCGATCAACGGCTCCTACTGGCTGGGATCGGCTCTCGGTGCGGCCGGCGCGCTGCTGTTGCTCAACACGTCGATCTTTCCCCCGAACATCGGCTGGCGAATGGCGTTCGGAATCGGGGCGGTTTTCGGCCTGATCGTGCTGGTGGTCCGCCGCCACATTCCCGAAAGCCCCCGTTGGCTGTTCATCCACGGCCGCGAGGAGGAAGCAGAGCGGATCGTCGCCGAGATCGAGCAGGAGGTGCAGCGGGAAACGCAGCAGCCCCTAGCGCAACCGCAGGGATCGCTGACGGTCCGGCAGCGCACGACGATCTCGTTCAAGGAGATCGCGAAGGTCGCGTTCAGCCTGTATCCGCGGCGGGCATTCCTCGGGCTCGCACTGTTCATCGGCCAGGCCTTCATGTACAACGCGGTGACCTTCAACCTCGGCACGTTGTTGAGCGGGTTCTATTCGGTGGCTTCGGGGACGGTGCCGGTGTTCTTCATCCTGTGGGCGTTGAGCAACTTCGCCGGCCCACTGGTGCTCGGGCGATTCTTCGACACGGTAGGCAGAAAGCCGATGATCGCGCTGTCCTACCTGGGATCCGCCGCGATCGCCGTCGCGCTCGCCGGCGTCTTCGTGACCCGTGCGGGCGGTGTCTGGGCGTTTCTCATCGTGCTGGCGGCGTGCTTCTTCCTCGCCTCCGCCGGGGCCAGCGCCGCCTACCTGACCGTGAGCGAAGTCTTCCCCATGGAAACCCGCGCAATGGCCATCGCATTCTTCTACGCCGTCGGCACGGCCATCGGGGGCATCAGCGGTCCACTGCTGTTCGGGCAGCTCATCAACTCCGGCGATCGTGCTCTGGTCGCGCTTTCGTTCCTGGTCGGGGCGGCCGTGATGGCTGTGGCGGGCTTGGTGGAAGTCGTGCTGGGCGTCAAAGCCGAAGGACGCACGCTGGAGGACCTTGCGACGCCGCTGACCACCGCCGACGCGGACGCCGACCACAATGGCGGCGGCGCACAGGCTGAGCCGGCCACAACCCGTCAGGCGCTTGCCGGGCACCGTGTGGCACGAAAGGGCCGGCGCCGTTTGAGACCGCCCGAGCAGCACGGTGAGAAATGACCGCAGGATGAGTTGGGCTTGCCGGGTCCTCGGGCATCGGCCTGCGTTTCACGCCGAGGGCCGGATGATGCGCTGGGACTGCGAACGCGGTTGCGGCGTCGGTGGCGGATCAAAGCAGTATGCGACTGCGCAGGACGCTCAGCGCTATGCCGGCGCGTTCAACAGGCGCGACACCGATGATCTCGGTAAGCGCGCGCCACTGATCGGTCTGTTTCCGCTGCGCCTGTGGCGCAGGCTGCGCCGGCCTCGCTAGCCCTCGCTGTCTGGCGTGCTCTCGGCCTTTTCGCCGTCGCTTCCTCGCTGGCCTTCGTCTTGGCCGAATTTCGGATTGCCGTCGTCGTCGAGCCATTCGTTCACCGCGGTGCCGGTCACGGTGCCATCAGAACCGGGAAGCACGGCCGTCTTGAGTTCGTCGTCGTAGGCCTTAGTCATTTCCTTGGCCTTGTCCTTCGCCGACTCATCGGGCTCGGGCTTGTCGGCGAGCTGGCCTGCCCGTTCCGGATCGCTATCGGAATCCGGCTGATGCTCGGCGTTATTCTGACTGGTGTCTTCTGTGCTCATGGTGTCTACGCGTCCTTGATCGCGGTGCTTCATTCAAAACGGACATTATAAGGACTGCCCGTATCGGTGCCGTGCCAAACAGGCGCGGGGATCAGGCGCCTGCAGCTGGCCCTCGGTGACACTCCCTTATGCCGTCACTGCAAAACTGCGGTATGCGATTTCGCGCTTCCGCCTTGTTGGCCCTGCTGGGCGCCCTGACCGTGACAGCGATAACCGAGGCGCCCGTAGTCGGCGCAGACCCGGGGGGCGCGCTTGGGCCGTTGGTCGACGCCGCAGCGCAGCGACTGCAGACCGCTGATGCCGTGGCCGCGTTCAAATGGCGGGCGCAGAACAGTATCGAGGACCCGCCGCGGGTCAACCAGGTCCTTGCGGCGGTGAGCGCGGACGCAACCGGTCACCGCATCGACCCTGCCTACGTCACACAGGTCTTCAACGACCAGATCAACGCCACCGATGCGATCGAGTACAGCCGCTTCGCGCAGTGGAAGCTCGACCCTGCCAATGCCCCGACAAATGCTGTCGACCTGTCTGCGTCCCGCTCGACGATCGACACCCTCAATCGGCAGATGGTCGACGAGATTGCGGCGCATTGGGACGTCCTGCAGTCGCCGGCATGCGCAGGCGCGCTGCAAGATGCGAAAAACACCGTCACGTCATCACGTCAACTCGACGGTCTGTACCCAACGGCACTTGATTTCGCTACCCGCTCGTATTGCCATTGACCGGCTGGCTTTTCGGCTGTCAACCGAACAGCGGCAGTGCGCGTTTGCGCGCCAGCGCATCCATCCCAGACTGGATACTGTCCTGCACTTCGCGGTATTTGCGGTCGACGTAGTCGTCGTCATCGACGCGCTGCGGATCGTGATCGACTTCCACGGAAGGCATGAACCGGGTGCGAATCTTGGCCGGCAGGGGAAACTGCGGTAGGGCCGCCGGGGCGATCCCCCACGGCAGGGATACCGCCATGGGAAACACCTTCAGGCGAAGGAGCCGGTCAAGGCGCAGCGCACGCGAGAGCCGATCCCCCCGGATGAGCACCGGCATGGCGTCTGCTCCCCCAACAGTGGCGACCGGCACGATCGGCACGCCGGCGCGAATCGCCATCTTCACAAACCCGGTGCGGCCCGCGAGGTTCGCGCGGTCGCGTTCACTCCACGGACGCAAGGAGTCGACCTCGCCCCCGGGCCACACGGCCACATCGCGTCCCTCGGCAAGCGCCCTGGCGATGGAGTCCGGGGCGGCGGGCAGCACACCCATCGCCCGGAAGTAGCGCCCGATGACCGGGATGGCCATCAACGCATCGTGGGCGGTTCCGTGCAACGGCCGGGCCTGCCCGAACCGCCGCCACCACTGCACGCCGACGGTCCAGGCATCCCACACGAATGGGGCGCCCGAGTGGATGCCGACCAGCAGCACCGGCGCCTCCGGCAGGTTCTCCCAGCCGTCCATCTCCATCCGGAACCAGTAATCGAGGAGCGTGTTCCAGAAGAACTTCTGGCGCTGCATCGTCGCTTCGTCTTGACCTGCCAGATCCCAGTCGCCGGCGCGTTTGGCCACCCATCCGCTGACTCCGCCGGATTGTTTGTCCCGCTGACGCGCCATTTTCTCGCGGGCTTCGTCGGCCTGTTGATGAGCTTGTTCTTTGACCTCGGGCGACCTGTGATCTGTTGTACTCATATCCGACCGGGTACCCGAACTCAGCGAAGTTACCCGTTACCGCATTACGGGCCCGCTGATCGACATGGGACGCCTTTTCGGGTCACTATGAAAAGAACGGTCGGGGTTAACCAAGCTCGAGCAGGAGGTGGGCAATGGGGGGAATGCAAAGAAGACATCAACCCATGCGAGAACGTAGGCACTGGTGGTCGACGGCCTTATTTGCCGTCGTAGTCGTGATTGGACTCGGCGTCGCGCCGCCGGGTCATGTCGGGGTACAGGCTCAGCCGGTTGCTCTGACATCAGGCCATCTCGAACTGATCAAACAGGCGCCGGCCGACCCCATCAGCACGGGTCAGGCCGAAGCCGCGGTGGTTCAGATCAACACCACCCTCGACTACCAGAACGCGATCGGCGTGGGTACCGGCATCGTGGTGAACCCGGACGGTGAGGTACTGACCAATAACCACGTCGTCGAAGGCGCGACGGGCATCTCGGGAACGAATCTGGGCACCGGACGCACCTTCCCGATCGACGTGCTCGGCTATGACCGCACACACGACATCGCCCTGGTGCAACTGCGCGGGGCCGGCGGTCTTCCCACCGCTCCCCTCGGCGATTCGAACACGGTCGCTGTCGGCGATCCGATCGTCGGGGTCGGCAACGCGGGCGGACCTAACGGCGGACTCACCCGTGAACCCGGAACCGTCAGAGCGCTTGACCAGAGCATCGTCGCCAGCGATGACCTCACCGGCAGCTCCGAGCGGCTGACGGGCCTGATCCAGATCGCCGCAAACCTGCGTCCTGGCGATTCGGGCGGCCCGTTGGTGAACGGCGCCGGTCAGGTGGTCGGCATCGACACCGCTGCCTCCATGAGCTATCACACCAGTAGCGGCGGGTATGCGATCCCGATCAATCAGGCGCTGGCAATCGCGGACCAGATTCGCGCGCGCGCGCCGTCACCGACAGTCCACGTCGGTGACACACCGATGCTTGGCGTCGGCGTGGCCGACACCCGGAACGGCGGCGGCGTCGCGGTTCGGCAGGTGCTGCGGGGCAGTCCCGCGGCGCAGGCCGGAATGATCGGTGGCGACGTGATCACCGCGTTTGACGGCAATGCCGTCGGCAACGCCAACGCGCTGACGAACATCCTCGATCAACACCATCCGGGCGACTCCGTGTCGCTGACATGGGTTGACCCCGGCGGCGGCCAGCGCAACGCCAACATCACCCTGGCTCCCGGGCCGCCTGGATGAGCCTGGTGCCAAACCCTGCGCAGACCGATGGCGGCACGATCTTCGACACGAAACACCGATTACGACCGCGCGAGGGCGGCGTCGTCGAATAGTGTGCAGCCAATGACTGCAGGTGTGGTGACGGACCGGCGTTGGCGGCGAAGGCTTCTGGCTGCAGCAAGCGGGGCGTTTCTGATCGTGGCGGCGGCCTGCGGCAACGATTCGGCCTCGAGACAATCGGGCGGAGCGACGTCGTCACCACCCAGCGCGGAGGCAACGAACGAGATCGACCCCGGCACCGCGCAGCGGCTGGATACCGCGATCAACCAGGGCATGGCCGCTGCCTCGATACCAGGCGCGATCGTCGGCCTGTGGGGTCCCGAAGGTCGGTACGTCCGCACATTCGGCGTCGCCGACAAGGCCACCGGCGACCCGATGAAAGCGGACTTCTACAGCCGAATCGGCAGCGAGACAAAGACATTCACGGTCACCGGGGTGCTTCAGCTCGCCGATCAGGGCAAGCTCGGGCTTGACGATCCGGTCGGCAAGTACATCGACGGCGTTCCCGAGGGCAACCAGATCACCTTGCGGGAGCTGGCGCGAATGCAGAGCGGCCTCTACAACTACACCAACACCACCGCATTCCAGCAGGCGTTGTTCGCTAACCCACGCAGCAATTTCACGCCGCAGCAGCTGCTCGGATACGCGTTCGCCGAACCCCCGGTGTTCCCGCCCGGGCAGGGATTCCAATACTGCAACACCAACACGGTCCTACTGGGCCTGGTGGTGGAGAAGGTGAGCGGCCAACAGCTGCCCGACTACATCCACGATCATATCCTCGCGCCACTGAACATGGGCCACACCAGCTTTCCCACGACGAATGCGTTCCCCGACCCCCACCCCCAGGGCTACACCAACCAGACCCCGGACGGCGCCGTCACCGCCTCCACCGACTGGGATCCGTCGTGGGCCTGGGCAGCGGGGGCGATGATCTCGACGCTGGAAGACCTGCACACCTGGGCACCGGCGGTAGCCACCGGGAAGCTGCTCTCGCCGGCCATGCAAGCGCAGCGGTTACAGACTGTGAATGCCCAAGGTTTGCCGCTGCAGGACGGATACGGGCTCGGGATCTTCAACCTGGGCGGGTGGATCGGTCACAACGGAAGCCTCCCCGGTTATCAGAGCGTGGCGGTCTACCTGCCGGAACAGAAACGCACGCTGGTCATCCTCATCAACACCGACATCGGATATCAGGGCAACGAACCGAGCACGACGCTGGCAACCGCGATCACCACGGTGATCTCGCCCGACCACATCTACACCCTCGGACCGGGTGCACGGGAACCCGAGGTCAGTCCGTCTGCGACGCCCACGAAGCCGCGATAACCGCCACGGAGTCTGGCGGGCCCGCGTCGCGGAGTTGGTCAAGGCGGTCACGGCCGGTGCGGTCGTCTGATAGGACGGGGCATGTCAGTTCCACCGAGCCGGACGGGGTCGCGATGGGTCAGTGGTCACGCGCAGAGATCGAGTCGGCGCTCGACCACCACAAGCAGGTGGTTGTCGAAATTGGTCGAAGCTGGGACTGGTCCCGGTTCGCCGACCAGTTCACCGAGGACGCGGTCTATGTCGAGCACTCGTTCGGAACATTCCGCGGCCGCGAACAGATCCGGGAGTGGATCGTGTCCACCATGAATACCTTCCCGGGTAGTGAAATGCCGTTCTACCCCACCTCGTGGTACTCGATTGACGAGGAAAAGGGCTGGGTGTTCTGCGAATTCCTCAACCGGATGAAGGACCCCGGGGACGCCAGCATCCATGAGCGGCCCAACCTGTCGGTGCTCAAGTACGCCGGCGACGGGCTGTGGAGCTATGAAGAAGACGCCTACAACCCGATGAATTTCGTGTCAATGATTCGCGAGTACATCCAACGGTGCCAGCGTCTCGGAACTATCTCCGCCGACGCGATCACGTTCGCCCAGGCGATGAAGTGGGAACTGGTGTAGCCCAAATCTTCTACGGTCGCGGTTGGCCCCGCCAATCGCGAGTTTCGAGCGCCCACGGTGGGTATCCGCGCACAAGGTCAAACACGAGGAGGTAAGCAATGGCCAACCCGATTCAACTGCAGAAGAACCTCAAAGGCGTCAACTACCCTGCCAGTAAACAGGACCTGGTCACGCGCGCGAAGCAAAATGGCGCCGACGAGCAGGTGCTGAACCAACTCAACAAGCTGCCCGACAAGGAGTACTCGGGACCCGACCAGGTCACCAAAGCGATGTTCTGACGTCGCGGCCGATTTCGCGGAGAAGCCACCGATCAGGTGGCTTCTTCCGTAGAACGGACCTCGTCGCGTTGACGTTGGCCCGTCCCGAGTTCCTGGTCTTCTGCGGCGTTCTCGGTTCGCCGCACTGAGGGATCGATGCGGTCGGCGTGCCGGTACTGCTCGTCCAACTCATCGCGGGACGCCGCTGCGTCGCTGCGGTGTGTTCCCGCCCGCTCTTGCAATCGCGCCGCCTCGGCCGCCTTGGCCTCAGCCTCCGCCTGCGCGGCACGGGCCTTGGCCGCGGTCTCCGCCGCGAGTGCCTCGCGTCGCTCGACCCCCGTGGTTTCTTCTCTGGCGCGCTCGCGAATGCTTTCCGCCTCCAGGTGGCGCTGGCGGGTGCGCCTGCGATTGGCCATTACGGCGATGGCCGCGATCAGCAGCAGCGCCACCACCACGGCGACGACGATCCATACGATGGTGCTGGTTGTCATTACCGGCTCCTTCTCCTACATCGGTGTGCTGTTCTGGGGAGCCTTTCCCACCAGGGGGTGCCCGCGGCCGGTGCGGTTTAAACCGACGCGTCAATTTAAGTCAGAGCGGCGATGGGTGTCGCGTCCATGTGGTCGATCAGGTCGCGGGGATCTTTGAAGACGACGAGCGCGCCGGCGCTGGTCAGTTCCTCGCGTGAGATGCCCCCGCTGAGCAGCCCGATGATCGGCACCCCCGCGCGCACACTCGCTTCGGCGTCCCACACCGAGTCACCGACGAACACTGCGCGCTCGGCGCCAACACCGGCGCGGTCAAGCGCCACTTCCACGATGCCGGGGTCTGGCTTGGGGTTCTCGACGTCGGCCGAAGAGGTCACCGCGGACACGACGTTATCCCGGTCGAGCACCGCACGAAGGAGGGATAGTTCGTCGTCGGGCGCCGACGTGGCGAGCACAACCTGCAGACCCATCGATGCAACACGGTCGAGCACTTCACGTCCGCCGGGCAGTGGCCGAAGAAGCGGCGAAAGCTCTGAGTAGAAGCGCGAATGGAGGTCTTTGAGCCGTTTCTTGGTGTCGTCGTCGGCGTTTCCCGACAGTGCGTCGACCAGCCTCGATCCGTCCATCCCGATCGACCGGTGGATACGCCACGCCGCCGCCTCCACACCGGCCTCGTGGAACGCGCGACTCCAGGCGTGGACGTGCAGGTAGTTGGAATCGACGAGAGTCCCGTCGATGTCGAACAAGACTGCAGGCGAACGCTCGGGTGAAGTCGACATGCGCCAGGGGTACCCCGCCTGAGGCCAATCTATGGCGGCCCTCCAGTTGCAAATCCGGAACGCCGTGGCGGGATCTACTTTCGGGTGCAACGAATCGCTGATATTGGGGCTTCCCCGAAGCCGGCGACAGCGTCACGCCTGCGAAAAGCCGGGGTGGGCGTTAATTCTCGACCTCGAGCCGGTACACCCGTGCGGCATTAGCCCGCGCGATGAGGCCGACGACACGGATAGCGTCGGCCTCACTCCACTCGTCCGCGTCAACGAAGTCCTGCAATACGTTATGAATCCCGATGCGCCACAGCCGCGACCCGAGAAAGTGCAGTTCTGCCGGACCGTACCCGTCCGAGGAATACAGGATCTTGCGGAACGGCGCCAGTTCAAGAAGCCGCCCGATGAACGGCGCGGACCGAGCGCCGAGGTGGTTGATCGCCAAGCCGCCGTCCACGTACACACCGTTGAACGCCTGGGCCAAATATCCCGCTTCGCGCTCGTAGGGGTAGCAGTGCAGCAACACGATTGGCGTGTCGCCGGCGCTCCGCAGAAAGTCCAGCAGGTACATCGGGTTGGTTCGGTGCAGATCGCATTCCCGGTCGCCAAGCCCGACGTGCAACTGCAACGGCTTGCCCAGCGCGAGCGCCTGATGCAGACCAAAACGCAGCAATACCCGGTCAGTCAACCGAACACCGCCTGCCTGTCGCCAGCGGTCGGCGGCCTCGGTCACCTCGTTCGACGCCGGTTCGGACAGGTCGCCGTCAAAACCACCGCGGTAGGCCAGGATTGACTTCGTCGCGACGGCGGCCAGCATCCGTCGATCCAAGATCTCCGCGAATGCGCTCGCATAGTCCCCGTCCGCCTGCGCCGCGAGCTCAGCCACCTCCTCGAGGCGCACCACTTCATGGGCGCGACCGCCCGAACAGTGGGCAACCGCGTCGGGCCCGGCCACACCGTCGGAAAGGCCGGTGTCGACGAGCCAGTCGGATACCCCAGCCGCGGGCAGAAACAAGCGGGCGACGTCGCGTTCGGCGAGCTCGCTGCGTTGCCTCCAGTAAGCATCGGAGTCGATGTGGCGCGGCAGTCCGAGAAGCGGTGAACAGTGCGCGCGCACCGCGAAACCCAGCTGCGTGTCGAAGGCGGAATCGAAGTCAGCGACCGGTTCGACATTCGCCTCGTTGAGGGCGTTTTCGAACCGGGCACGCCCGCCCCCGTCAAGCCAGCATCCGTGCACGTGCTGGTCGACGAGTTCGATCTCGGCGATCTGCTCCGCCAGCGCAGAGGTGGCGGCGGGCACGATCAGACACTCCAGGCCATGCGGAACTTGTCGGCCATCTCGGCGGGCTCGAGATCGGCGTAGTTCTCGTGTTCGTAGCCGCGCACCGCGACAACGACGTTCACCGCGTCATCGCCCAGAATTCGGCGCATCCGCGTGGACGCATCGAGCGCGGCGATGACATCGGCCTGGTTGCTCGGGAGCAAGACGGTGCCGGCCCGCGCGCGCTCCACGTCGGATTGGCTAGCCGGGTCGACGGTGGTGTCAGCGGGCAACGGCGTGGCCTGCTCGATGCCGTCGAGCGCCAGTCCGAGGATCGCCGCCGTGGCGAAATACGGGTTCGCCGACGGATCCACGATCTTCACCTCGACGTTGGCGCCGTGAGGATTGGCGGCGCCACCGGTCAGGAACCGGACCGCCGCTTCCCGGTTCTCAGTTCCCCAGCACGCGTACGCGCCGGCCCAGAACCCGGGCTGCATACGCAGGCCGGACAGGATCGAGCCGCACAAAATGCCTTGGGCCTCCGGCAGGCCGGACAGTACTCCGGCCACCGCGTGCTCGCCGTCCGCGGTCATCCCTGCAGCGCCCGGCCCGTCGGAGAAAAGTGACGATCCACCCCTGCTCAACGAAAAATGTTGGTGCGCGCCGGAGCCCACGCTGCCTGCGAAAGGCACTGGTGAAAGGCTGATGCGCATCCCGTGCCGCCTCGCCACTCGGCCGACAACCGTCCGCATCAGGACCAACTGATCGGCGGCGGCGACCGGGCTCAGCGGAGCCAGCGACAGCTCGAACTGGTTGAGCCCATACTCGGGATGGAACTGCTCGATGCCGATGCCCGACATCGCCGCGGCGGCCGTGACATCTCGAACGAAGCCCTCGTACTCCAACACGCCCGCCAGCCCGTACTGGGCCCACAGCGTCGACGGAAGACGGCTACCGTCAGGCCCCACAAGCAGGAACTCGACCTCATGACCCACCTGCGCGTCGAAGCCCGCCTTGGCGAGGCGGGCTTCCACCCGGCCCAGCGTGCCGCGGCTGCACGCCGGCACCGGGGTACCGTCCTGCTCGAAGAATGCTCCGGGTGCCCAAGCCAATCCGTCGCCCAGCGTGCGCAGCGCGGCCGGATCGATCCGGATGCGCTGGTCGCCGACGACGCCGATGCCGGTGGTGAACGCAATGCCGGTCTGGTCGATCGCGAAGCCGTGCCAAACGGGGCTAGCGCCGAGTCCGGGATCGGCGAACGTCGTTGACCGGCGCAACGGAACCGTTTTGGCGTGGATGAGCCCCGCCGGGTTGACGACGGTGCCGATCACCGCCTCGATCCCACCGGCCTCGAGGCGGGCGATGGCAGGTGCGGCGGCGGTGTCGGTCATGCCAGACATTTTGCAGTGCGCCGATGCGGCGCGCGGCGGTTCCCGTGGGGTTGGCGAGCGATTCAGGCCGCGGGGTAGCTGTCGGCCGGCCCGGCCAACGCCGTCAGCATGCCGGACGCGGCTTGCGACCAGGTGAACTGTTCTGCGCGGCGCCGGGCGCCGACGCGTCGCTTGCCGACAGGGCGTCCGATGATCTCGATCACGCTGGCCGCGACGGCTTCTGGGTGGTTGTCCGCCCACGCGCCGCTCTCCGGGCAGACAATCTCGCGCAGCGCCGATGTCCTGGACACTACCGCCGGTGTTCCACACGCCAACGCCTCGAGCGCGGCAAGACCGAATGTCTCGTGCGGCCCCGGCGCCAACGCCACGTCCGCCGATGCGAGCAGCGCGGCGACCGAGTCGCGGCTGTCGATGAATCCGGTGAAGTCGACCGGTAGGCCCGCGGCCTGGCGCTGGAGCCGCGCGCGCATCGGTCCCTCCCCTACCACCACCAGGCGTGCGTCGACACCCGAACCACACAGTGCCGCAACGGCATCGATGCTTCGGTCGGCGCGCTTCTCGACCGACAACCGGCCGCAGTGCACAAGCAGCACCTGACGGGGGTCCGCCCATTCTCGTCGCAGTTGGGCGGAATGACGTCGGGGATGAAACGTCTCCAAGTCGACTCCCAGCGGCACCGTGATCGTGTTCGACGCGCCGATCCGGTCGAATTCTTCACGGGCGAAGCCGGTGGTACACACCACGGTGTCGTAGTTCGCCGCGGTCCGCCTGTTCGCGAAATCCGCCACCCGCCGAGACGATTTCGGGGGCAGAACGATACCCGCCAGTCGATCCAGTCGCTCGTGCGAAATCATCACGGTGATGACGTCATGCCGGCGTCCCCAGCGGCCCAGCGATCGCAATGTCAGCCGGTCCGACACCTCGATGGCGTCCGGTTGCAGCGCCTCCACAATTGTGGTCACGGGCCAGGGCATCACGGCACGGTAACCGCCGGTGAACGGGATGCGCCGGGCCGGCACGGTGATTCGGACCACCCCGGTCGCCAACACCGCGCGGGTCGCCGTTGGACCGGGGACGATCAGAACCACGTCATGGCCGGCGGCGCAATATTCGGCGCCGAGCCGGTCCACGGCGGTACGCAGGCCGCCCGAGCGCGGCCCGTAAAAGTTCGCGACCTGAACCACCCGCATCACTTCCCATCAGAAACCGCGAGCGTGTGCGGTCAACGACGCGCGGCCGACAGGTTGCTGAATGGCTCGTGAATAGCGCAGGGCCGTAGTGTGGTGACCGATGACGGACGAGGCCGGCGGCGAGGCATTCGATCAACTCGTCGGGTTGCTCGACTACCCCATGTTCGTGGTCACCACTGGCGCGGACGACGACCTGGCGGGCTGCCTCGTCGGCTTCACCAGCCAGGTCTCCATCCGCCCGTCGCGCTTCCTGGTCGGGCTCTCCAAACGAAACCACACGTATCGGGTGGCGCGGCGGGCAGCGCATCTTGCCGTGCATCTGCTGCCGCGCCGGAAGCGGGCGCTGGCCCGGTTGTTCGGCAGCGAAACCGGTGACCGGATCAACAAATTCGATCGTTGCGCCTGGCATGAGGGTCCGTACAGTGTGCCAATACTTGACGATGCGATCGGCTGGTTCGCGGGCCGCATCCTGAACCAGTTCGACGTCGGTGATCACGTCGGGTTTTTGCTCGACCCGATCGCGGGGCACGCGCCGGCGCGGTTCGACGAGCTGGTCACCTTCTCCGATGTCCGCGACCTCGAGCCGGGGCACGAGGCCTGACCGGTCGTGTTTGCAGGCCGCCAGCCGGGGCACTCCTCAACGACCACACCCGAGCACAGCAGGGCTGATATGCGCGCCGACCGCTTCCGACCACTGCTGACCGCGAAAGGCCCGTTCGCGTCGATTTACTTCGACGACACCCATGACACGGAGGATGCCGCGGCCCAGCGCGAGCTGAAGTGGCGGGCGGCGCGTGAACAACTCGAGGAGGTGGTCGGAGCTGCCCTACATCGTTCCCATTGTGGAGCACGGCATCGAGCACCACACGTATCTCGTGGTGGCGGTCGACCGCGCCGGAGCCGACATCACCGTGCATCAAGGCAACAGCGTGCACTCCGAGACCGCCGAGGGCGGTGGTTATCCGGTCCACCACGCACATTCGGCGGATACACCCGGCTACGGTGACCCGCAACGGACCGTCGAAGGAGCCGTAGAGCACAACACCCGGGCCAGGCGGATAAGCTTGGCGACATGAATTTCGGCCGATTGGTAATGCGCGCTGCGCCGCTGCTCAATGCCCCGGTGGTCGCACTGAGCCGCTCCCCACTGTGGGATCGGCTCGTGGGCGGAAACATGGCCATGCTCAGTTACACCGGACGCCGATCGGGACGGACGGTGTCGTTGCCGGTCGGATATCGGCGCAGCGGCAATGAGGTGACGATCGGCGTGAGTATGCCGGATGCCAAGACGTGGTGGCGGAACTTCCTGGGCGAGGGGGCTCCGCTAACCCTGCAACTGGACGGCCGCGATGTACCTGGTCACGGAGTCGCGCAGCGCGACACCAACGGTGGCGTGTCGGTCAAGGTTCAGCTGACGGGGCAGACGTCCACTTAGACGGTGAGTTTGCAGGACTGGCCGATGTCGAGGGTCCGAAGCACCCGTCCCATTCCGAGCCAGAGTGCGCACGACAGCGCAAGGTCGGCAAGGATCTCGTCGGAGAACTGCTCCCGGCAGCGTGCCCAGAATTGCTCATCGTCGCGAAGCCCGATGTGCTCGGCGGCGAATCGGTGTCCGAACTCGGCCGCGGTACGTTCCTCGGCGCTGTAGCCGGGCCAGGTGCGCCACTGCCGAACATGGGCGTAGAACTCGTCGTCGACGCCTGCCGCGGTCCCCTCCCCGAAGCGAGTGTTCTGGCACACGACACACTCGTTGTCCAGCGCGATCGCCATCCGGGCGATTTCACGCACCCGCAGCGGTAGCCGGCTGCGGTGGTAGACCGCGTCACTGAAATTCCCCAGCGCACCCCCCAATTGCGGTGAGGAGGCGAACCAGCTGGTCAGGTCGTCGTCGGCGTAGTTCCCGATTCGGCTCATGGCCGGAATCGTACGCCGCGCCGGCACGATCTGTAACACGTTCTAATTCAGCCGGCGGCCGAGTGTGAGCCGAACCGGTCAGCGCTTGTTTTCCCCGCGGCCCGTGCCGGCAACGTGAGCCGGCCCGACCGCGTCATCGCCGCGGTCAGTCTCCGGCATCCCCGAGGCGGGTTGTTCCTGAGCCGGTGAGGCGGTCGCGCCACCTGGCGTAGCGCCCGGAGCCGGCGACTTGTAGCCGGAATCCGTTGTGGGGCCGGTCGCGCCCGCGGTCCTGGCGCCCCCGCTGCTGCCTGTAGCCGACGTGCCGCCGGAGGCACTGGTTTTCCGGCCCTCGTACGGCGGCACCGCGGGCGGGGTGTCCTGCGGTGGCATGGTTCCGGTGGTGTCTTGTGATCCGCTGCCGCCCGGGCCGCCGTAAGAGGGCACGCTCTCGTCGCCCTGATAGGTACCCGACGGCCGGTCGGCCGGTCCGCCCGAGGGCTGATCGGAGCCGGTGTCACGTGATCCGGGTGCGCCGCGTTCTTCTTGAGGCTCTTCGGACAGGTTCTGGCCTGGGTTGCTCATCACTTCTCCTCACAGCCGCCGCTGCATTGCGGCGATCCAAGAATCGGCTACCCCGGCGGCAGCAAGCAGAAACCGATCCCCCGGGCCCCATCTGGCCAGTTCAAGATCGGTTCCGCGGTGAGGTCAGGCCGCGGCCTGCTGGCGCTCCTGACTCTTCACGAACGGGATGAGCTGCCCGAGGCGATTACCCGGAGGCAGCGCCAACTTGACGATCTTGCGCACCACCGTCCCGAATTGACGCGGCAGCGGCCCGGTGTTGTACGGGATGGCGTAGCGTTCGCAGATCTGGCGCACTTCCGCCGATATCTCCGCGTGGCGATGGGCCGGGATATCGGGGAACAGATGGTGCTCGATCTGGAACGACAGGTTGCCCGACAGGATGTGGAACAGCTTGCCACCGGTGAGATTGGCCGAACCGAGGATCTGGCGGAAGTACCACATGCCGCGGGTTTCGTCGGTCGTCTCCTCGATCGAGAACTCCTGCGTGTCGTCTGGGAAGTGGCCGCAGAAGATGATCATGAACGACCAGATGTTGCGCGCCACGTTGGCGGACAAGTTGCCCGCCGCGACAAACGGCGCGAACGGGCCCGCGAGCAGCGGAAATGCGACGTAATCCTTGAGTAGCTGACGCTTTGTCTTGGCCCAGATGCCGTTCAGCACCTCCCGCTTGTCGGCGAGCGTGATCTCGCCGGCGCGGATGCGTTCAGCCTCCATTTCGTGCAGTGCGACGCCGTACTGGAACAGCACCATCAACAGGAACGCGTAGACGGGGTTGCCCAGGAAGTAAGGACGCCACCGCTGGTCCTTGCTCATCCGCAGGATCCCGTAGCCGATATCGCGGTCCATTCCGACGATGTTGGTGTGGGTGTGGTGCATGTAGTTGTGCGAGTGGCGCCACTGGTCGCCGGGGCAGGCGGTGTCCCACTCGAAGCCTCGGCTCGAGATCGACGGATCGCCCATCCAGTCGTACTGGCCGTGCATCACGTTGTGGCCGATCTCCATGTTGTCGAGAATCTTCGACAGCGCGAGCATCGCGGTGCCGGCGATCCATGCCGGCGGCAGGATTCCGGCCATCAGCAGACCACGGCCACCGACTTCGAGGGCTCGTTGGGTCCTGATGACGCCGCGGATGTACGTTGCGTCGCGTTCGCCGAGGTCGGCGAGCAGGCGCTCCTTCAGCGCGTCCAGTTCGCGACCGAACGCGTCGGCCTGCTCGGGCGTCAGGGTGATGTATTTGTTCGACATGCGAGCGCTCCTTCTTCCTATGGGTTCAGAGCGCGAGCTCGACGTCGCCGACGGGAACGGACACGCAGATCTGCACGTCCTCCTCGTCGGCGGCAGAGATCGCGCCGGTGATCAGGTTCTTCACGGCGCCGCGCTTCTTGCGGCGCGTGCAGCTGTGGCAGATGCCCATGCGGCATCCGCTTTCGGGCGTCAGCCCGGCGGCTTCGGCCTGCTCCAGAAGCGGCCGGCCGTCGTCGGTGCGGATGAGGCCGCTCTCGTTGAACGCGACCTCCCCTCCGCTCGCCACGGCCGGGACGTCGAACACCGGCGGGACAAAGCTTTCGGAGGCGACGTTGTCGCAGTGTTGCCGCACCGATTCGGCCAGGGACGGCGGGCCGCAGACATAGACGGCCTCGGGTGACGGCAGTGCGGCGGTGAGGTGATCCGGGCCGAAATGACCGTTCAGGTCAGCGGTCTCAGGAGATCGGGTGTACCCATGCAGGACGCGCACGCCCGTCATGGCGGCGAGTTCGTCGCGGTAGCAGGCTTCGTCGGCCGAGCGCGCATAGTGGATCAATGCGATCTCGCCGCCGAAGCGCTCAGCATGCAGTGTGCGCAGCATGGACATCACCGGCGTGATCCCGCTGCCGCCGGCAACGAACAGGATGCGTGGCGGGCGGCGCTCGGGCAGAACGAACTCGCCGCCGACACCGTCGAGGCCGACAACCATTCCCGGACGTGCATGCCGGTACAGGAACGTCGACACCAGCCCGCCGTCATGCAGGCCGACTGTCAGTTCGATCAGGCCCGCGCCTTGGGCGCTGGCAGGCGAATAGCAGCGCGTACGCCGGCGCCCGTTGATCTCCACCGTCAAGTTCACATGCTGGCCGGCGTTGAACCCGGCGAACGCCTGGTTCGGCCGCAAAGTCAGGGTGACGCTGCGCGGCGTCAGCCGGCGCACCGCGACAACCCTGGCGCGGGCATCGGCGCTGGTCCACGTCGGGGTGAGCAACTCGGTGTAGCGATCGACCCCGTGCGGCCCGGTGAGTATGTCGAGCAGCCCGGAACGCAACACCCGCTTGGTAAGCGTTTCAGTGAACATATGTATACCGTGCTCGCTGAAGTCGCAGGAAGTCAACCGAATAGGCGAGGTTGTGGTAGGTTTCACATAGTGAACAGTCGTACGCCCAGTTCACGGCGTCGTCGTTCGGGCTCCGATCCGTCAACGGAGAAGATCTCGCGCGAGGAGCGCAAGCAAGCGACCCGCCGGGCGATCGTCGCGGCGGCGCTCAAGCTGCTCGACGACCGGAGTTTCTCCGCCCTGAGCCTGCGCGAAGTTACCAGGGAGGCCGGGATCGTGCCCGCCGCCTTCTACCGGCATTTCGAGTCGATGGAGGCGCTCGGGTTGGTCCTCATCGACGAATCCTTTCGCGCCTTGCGCGACATGTTGCGTTTCGCGCGAGCCGGCAAGCTCGACCCCAACCGCGTGATCGACTCGTCCGTCGAGATCCTGGTCGCCAGCGTCGCCGAGCAGCGTGAGCACTGGCGCTTCATCGGTCGTGAGCGGTCCAGCGGAGTGACGGTGCTGCGGTATGCGATCCGCACCGAGATCCGGCTGATCACCTCGGAGCTCGCCACCGACCTGGCCCGGTTCCCGGACTTGCGGACCTGGAGCACCGAGGACTTGAACATTCTCGCGAGCCTGTTCGTCAACTCGATGATCGTGATCGCCGAAGCGATCGAGGATGCACAGGACGCCTCGACGCTCGGGGAGATCAAGCGGATCGCCATCAAACAGCTGCGGATGATCGCAATCGGCGTTGCGGGCTGGCGCAGCGGCTGACTCTGCTTGCGCTGAAACGAAATTCCCGGTCATGCAATGGCCGTGACGACGACCTGGGATTCCGTTTCGGAGATGGGGTCGTAGGCTCAGCGGCATGGCTACCGCGCCTACCCGGCCACCTCGGGGGACCGCAGACCCCGAGTCGAGCAGCGCCATGATCAGCCTGCAAAGGCGCAATCTCATTTTCCTGGCCGTGCTGCTGGGCATGTTGCTGGCCGCACTCGACCAGACCATCGTGGCGACGGCGCTGCCCACCGTGGTCGCCGACCTCGGGGGCGCCGGCCATCAGTCGTGGGTGGTGACCAGCTACTTATTGGCATCGACGATCGCGACCGCGATCGTGGGCAAGCTCGGCGACCTGTTCGGCCGCAAAACCGTCTTCCAGGCTGCGGTGTTGTTCTTCCTTGCCGGCTCGGTGCTGTGCGGACTGGCTCAGTCGATGGAAATGCTGGTCGCCTCGCGGGCGCTGCAGGGGCTCGGCGGCGGCGCGCTGATTGTCACCGCGACGGCGCTGATCGGCGAGGTGATCCCGCTGCGCGAACGCGGCCGTTATCAGGGCGCCCTGGGGGCGGTCTTCGGTGTCACCACCGTCGTCGGACCGCTGCTGGGTGGCTTCTTCACCGACCACCTGACCTGGCGCTGGGCCTTTTGGATCAACGTGCCGGTGGCCATAGTGGTCTTCATCGTCGCGGCCGGCGCGATCCCGGCTTTGGCCAGGAAGGCCAAGCCGGTCATCGACTATGCGGGCATCGTCTTCGTCGGTATCGGCGCGTCCGGTTTGACCCTGGCCACCAGCTGGGGCGGCAGCACCTATCCGTGGACGTCACCCACGATCATCGGCCTGTTCGCGGGATCGGTCGTCGCGGTGGTGATTTTCGTGTGGATCGAATTGCATGCGAAAGAGCCGGTGCTGCCGGTCCGGCTCTTCCGTAACCCGGTGTTCTCGGTGTGCTGCGTGCTGTCGTTCGTGGTCGGGTTCGCGATGCTGGGCGCGCTGACCTTCCTGCCGACATTCATGCAGTTCGTCGACGGTGTGTCCGCGACCACATCGGGGCTGCGCACCTTGCCGATGGTCGCGGGTCTGCTGATCACCTCAATGGGTAGCGGCATCATCGTCGGGCGGACCGGCCGCTACAAGATCTTCCCCGTGCTCGGCACCGCGATCATGTCGGTCGGCTTTGTCCTGCTGTCCCGTATGGACGCCTCCACCTCGTTGTTGATGCAGTCGCTCTATCTGTTCGTCCTCGGCATCGGCATCGGCATGTGCATGCAGGTGCTGATTCTGATCGTGCAGAACACCTCCGACTTCGCCGACCTCGGCGTTGCGACCTCCGGCGTCACCTTCTTCAGGACCATTGGGAGCTCGTTCGGTGCGGCGGTGTTCGGTTCGCTGTTCACCAACTTCCTTGCCAGCCGCATAGGGCCGGCGCTCGCGGCCAGCGGCGCGCCGCCGGCGGCTGCCCGATCGCCGCAGGTCCTGCACCACCTTCCACACCCGATGGCGGCGCCTATCGTCCACGCGTATGCGGCGTCACTCGACCTGGTGTTCCTGTGCGCGGCGCCGGTCGGGGTGGTCGGCTTCGTCCTCGCGCTCACGCTCAAAGAGGTCCCACTCATCCGGGATGGCCAGGCCGCGGCGGTCGACCTCGGTGAAGGCTTCGCGATGCCGGCGAGCGAATCGTCGGACAAGGTCCTGGAGATGGCGATCGGCCGCATGTTTCGCCACGGGCCGGCCGTTGGGCTGCGCGCGTTGTGCGCGAATGTGGGCTGCGAACTTGATGTCGCCGGGACGTGGGCACTGTTGCAGATCAACCGGTACGCGCAGGTGTTCGGGGCGGCCAGGCTGAAAGACATCGCCGACCGACTACGGATCCCGCACGAAGTGCTCGAGCCGACGTTTGATCGCCTCGTCGACACGGGTTACGCATTGCAAGCAGGTGACACCCTGTGGCTCACCCAGGCCGGTCGTCGACAGGTCGAATTTCTGTCGAACGAGATCGCCAACTGGATCATCGACAAGCTTGACCAATCGCCCAACTTCGAGGGCAGGCCGGACCGCTTCGAGGTACAGGCGGCATTGGAACGCGTTGCGCATCGAGTGCTGGTGCAACGGGATTGGGACGAAGACCGAGAGCTGGCTCCTGCGGGCAGTGCCCGTCAATGACGCAGAATGCCGGGCAGAGGTTTGGCCGCAGGAACGCGTGGGGATCCGGCATGCAGCGGCGAGTGAACGATTGGCTGCATCTGTTCGCCGCGAGGCGATGAATGGGCGCAGCCCGACGTTGAGAAGCTAGCGCCCGGCCCCGGCATCGCCGACCCTTCCGTCTGGATGCCCACGGGGGGGCGACTCGGGGCCGGGTGCTCTGGACTGTTCCATCGAGAATCCCACCGCATGAAGAGGTTTCGGTCATGTCGCCGGCTATCACGAAAGTGGTCCCGTCACTGTGTGTTTCGACGGCGAAAAGGCGGGGTGTCGTTACCTGACACCGACGACGACATCAGTCGACTTGATCAACACCGTCGCCGACTGGCCCACGGCCAGCCCGAGCTCCTCGGCGGCGTCCTTGGTGATCGATGCGGTCACGACTTGACCGCCGCCGTCGAGTTCGAGCTGGACAGTCGCCATGACCGCACCCAGCTGCACCGCAACGACCCTTCCGCTCAATTGATTGCGGATCGACAGTCGCATGGTCCCTCCTAACCGCTGCCGTACACCCGGGTCGGGGTGACCAGGACCACAGTACGTCGCTGTTCGGCCATCACGCGGTCGTATTCATCCCAGTTGTCGTGTGAGCCGCCGGCGGCGGTGAAAACCGCCCGCAACAGCAGCCGGAGTTGGTCGGCGTCGCGCAGCCACGGTGCGGGATCGTCGGGACCGGCCAGCTCGGCATTCCCCTCCACGGTCGCGTAGCGCCAACCGTTGCGGAACGTCGCGGCAAGCTGCGGCCGCGCACGCAGGTTCGCCAGCTTCACCTTGCCGTAGGTGACGAACGCCAGTACCGGCTCTTTGGTGGCTGGGTGTGGCATCACGCCGGCGTTGACCAATGACGCTTGAATCGTGCCGTCGGCACGGGCTGTGCCCACTACTGCAAGGCCGTGTTCGGCTTCGGCCAAGGCGACGGCGTCGGGGAGCGTTGTCATCCTTCGATGATGCCCGCCGCGGCGGTCATTCCTCGACGAACTCGCGCAACCGGTCGATGGCGTGGTCCCAGCGCTCCGACAGCCGGACCAGATACTCGCTGGCTTCGCCCAGCGGTTCGGTTCTCACCGTCCAGATGCGTTCCCGCCCGCTGCGACGGCTGCGGACCAAGCCCACCGCCTCGAGCGCGAGAAGGTGTTTGGTGACGGCCTGACGGGTCACGGGTAACTCTGCGCTCACCCGGGACGTCGAGGACGGTCCTTCGTCACACAGGCGTGTGACGATACGAAGACGATTGGGGTCGCCGAGGGCGTCGAACAAGGGGGCCGCCTCGGCCATCCCGGCTGCACCGCTCACACCCGTTCGCCCAATGCGAGGTATTTGGCGACGAGGTCAGCCTGGGCGGCCCAGCCTGCGCTGTTGGCCTCCAACGCCGCTTTCCGGCGCTCGGCCGGGATCGCATCGAAGCCCGACTCGATGATGCGCAGCCAGACGCCGTCCGCGGTTTCGTCGAGGGTGAATTCCACCAACGTCGTTGGCTCCGCCGAATAGTCGACGCCAGGCCCGACCGCGTAAGGGTGCCACCGGTAGGCGAAGCGGCGCTTCGGCTCGACCGCGACGATCTCCCACGTCTGTTCAACACCGGCATAGGGCTGCTGCGATTTGGCCCCTTCGTCGTCGACAGTGGTCGGTGCGATCACCCCGCGAACGGAGGTGCCCGCGACAAAAGGTCCGTCGAAGCGGGCCCCGAACCATCGGCCGAACTCGCGCGAATCGCTGATGGCACGCCACACGCGCTCCAGCGGCGCCTTCAGCAGAACGGTCTTCTCAATACGATCCGTATCCATATATGCAACCTCCTGGTTACGTATTGAAGCACGGCAACCCGCCAAGCGCAACCGTTGAGTTGCGCCTCCTCGCGGACATCGTCACCTGACGCGGTCGTGGTTCATCCGAAGCTGACGCGCTTCAACCAAAAGTCCAGGAGCCGGCCCTCGCCGAGAATCTCGAGTGCACCACTGGACGCCGGTTGTCGCTTGTAGATCAGCAGCAGCAGGTCGGTCACCGGTCCCCGCACGGCCACGGCCGCCTTCTCGTGCGCACGGCGCCAGGCCAGCGCGTCGCCGGTGAGGTCCACCAGCCACTCCGCACCCTCCTGCGGGTCGGTATCGGTCGCGTGAAAGTGCAGGGTGCGCCCCGGGCCCAGCAGCTCTCGCGTCCACGGATGGAGGTCGAAGTGCATCGGCAGCGAGCCCAACTCCATCCACTCGTCGATACCGTCGACGGCGATGGTCGGCTCGATCGCGAACGGCATGCCGAGGGCCAGCACCGCGTCGGCACGGTGGATGGCGGACTCATGGGTGAACCGGCGTGCATAGAACATCGCGGTCCCATCGGGGATCGGGTCAGTGGGGACAGGTCCGTCGGGTCCTGCCCCGCGAAGCGCCTCGGCCAGTTGGGCTGCCCCTTCGGCCAACCACGGCGCCACGGTCGCCGGGTCTTCATCGCGGTAGGGCGACAGGTCGCGAAAATGCTCGTCGGGCAAGCGCTCAGTTGTCCGCGTGCGCACCATCTCCGCAGCCCATCGCTGGCCGCCGCCCAAGTGGCGCAGCAGTTGGCCGACGTTCCAGCCGGGGCACGACGGCACCGGACGCGTCAGGTCGGCGCCGTCGATGGCCGCGCGGAGCATGTCCGTTTGCGCGACGATCGCAGCGCAGTAGTCGTCGAAATCCAGTCGTGGCATGAGCTCACTGTGCCATCGGTCGGCGCGCAGTGTCGCTGTGCGAGTTGCCGATCGAACAGTTCCGCACTGGCTCCTCGGGCTCGCCGCAGGCTCAGCGCTGTCCTGATGGCCCGTTGGTGACCGAGGCTCTAGGAGCGCAGTTGCGGTAGCACCTCGCGCTCCCACGCGGTGAAGAAGCCGTCCGCATCGGGGCCGATCTGCTGCACATACACCTCGTCGACGCCGGCATCCAGGTACTTGCGGACCTGCGCGGCGTGCTTGTCCGAATCCGGGCCGCAGGTGATCATCTCGGCGACCTTCTCCGGCGGCACCAGCGTGATCACATCGGCGAAATCCTTTGGACGCGGAAGGGTTTGCGCGAGTTGACCGGGCAACGCCTCGTTGGCCCACAGCCGGTGCGCCGCCTTGAGTCCGGCGGCGGGGTCTCGGTCCCAGCTGACCTTGGTACCGGCCTGAACCGGCTTGTCGCCGCCACCCGACCCGCGGAACGCGTTCACGAGTTCGGCCTCGGGCGTCACAAGGCAGAGTCCGTCGCCGATGCGTCCGGCCAGGCGGGCGCCCTGCGGGCCGAAGCCGGACACGTAGATCGGCACCGGCTTCTCGGGCTTGGTGTAGATGCGCGCTTCCTGCACCTCGTAGTAGGTGCCGTGATGGCTGACCTCCTCACCGGTGTGCAGCAGGCGGATCACCTCGACCGCCTCCTGAAGCATGCGTTGCCGCACGCCGACCGATGGCCAGCGGCCACCGAGGATGTGCTCGTTGAGGGCCTCGCCGCTGCCGACTCCGAGTGTGAACCGCCCGGCCAGCTGCACCGCGGCGGTCGCGGCAGCCTGGGCGATGATCGCCGGATGGATGCGCACCGTCGGGCACGTCACCGCGGTGGTGACCGGCAACGCCGTCATCTGTGACAGCGCACCGATCACTCCCCAGACGAACGGACTCTGACCCTGCTCGTCGTTCCACGGATGGAAGTGGTCGGAGATCCACAGCCCGTCGAAGCCCGCCGATTCCGCCCGTTTGGCCTGGTCGGTCAGCTCGGCTGGTCGGTATTGTTCACATGACAAGAAGTATCCGATCTTTGCCATACGGCGCGGTTACCCGATCGGTTAGCGACCTAACACGATTGACACGTGGCCGTTTCGGCGCCGCCATGAATCTGTCGACAATGAACTTCTATGCCGGCCGACGCGACGAGGAGATCCGGTCCGTCGATCGGGCCCTGTGTTGCCGAGATCCTCGAGTCGCATGCCGGCGGATCCGGTTCGCCGACCAAGACCGCCGCACGGTTTGCCGACGCCATCGCGGCCCGCGGCGACGACGGCACCTGGTTGTCGACTGTCCCCCGCCACGAACTTCTGGCGGCGGCAGCTGAGATCGAGAACCGGCCCGGCGCACGCGCATTACCCCTGTACGGTGTGCCGTTCGGTGTGAAGGACAGCATCGACGTTGCCGGCGTGCCGACCACAATGTCGTGTCCGAACTTCGCCTACCTCGCCGACGCCACCGCTCGCACGGTCCAGCGGTTGCTGAACGCCGGCGCGCTCTACGTCGGCAAGACCAACCTCGACCAGTTCGCCATCGGGCTGAACGGCACCCGCACGCCATATACTGTGCCGCACAGCGTATTCGGCACCGAGTTGATCTCCGGTGGATCCAGCTCGGGCTCCGCTCTGGCCGTCGCCCTTGGCGAGGTGCCGTTCGCGGTCGCCACCGACACCGCCGGCTGCGGTCGAGTGCCGGCCGCGCTGAACGGTGTCATCGGGTTCAAGCCTTCGCGCGGCCTGATCAGCACCGTCGGCCTGGTGCCCGCATCCAGGTCGCTGGACTGCATCAGCGTGATGGCCGGCTGTATCGATGACGTCGACCGCCTGTTCGACGTGATGGCCGCGCGCGACGACAGCGACGCGTGGTCTCGAGACCGCGGCCCTCGGTACGACGGCTCACCGATTCGGGTCGGGTTGCCGCCGGAGGACGAGCTCGAGTTCTTCGGTGACGACGAGATGCGGGCGGCACACATGGCGTTGCGGCGGCGAGTGGCCAATGACGCCACGACGGTCCACGTTCCGCTCGGGACCTTCCTCGAGGCAGGGTCGCTGCTTTACTCGGGCCCGTGGGTGGCAGAGCGGCTGGTCGAGTTCGGTGATTTCCTTGCCGACCAGCCCGAGTCGATCCATCCGGTGGTACGCGACATCTTGCGCGGCGGGCGGCGGTACAGCGCGGTCGACACGTTCGCCGCACTGCAGGGGTTGCAGGTACTCAAGGCCCGTGCGGCCGTGCTGTGGCGGTCCATGGATGTGCTCGTGGTGCCGACGATCGGGACAACGTTCACAATTGACGAGGTGCTGGCCGCACCGATCGCATGCAACACGATGCTGGGCCACTACACGCACTTTGCCAACCTGCTTGACCTGGTTGGCATTGCGGTCCCGACGGGAACCACCGCCGATGGCCGGCCATCCAGCGCCATGCTGTTGGGCCCCGCGCTCACCGACGACACGGTGCTGCAGATGGCCGCACAGCTTCTCGACGAGCCGCGACGGGTTGAACAACCTGGTCCCGGGGACGTTTCGCCTACCGCGCCCACTTCGGCACGATGAACACGCCGTCGGCCTCGACGGTCACGCCTTCGTCGTCGGCCAGATGTCCTACCGCGTAGGTCTTGACACCTTCCGCGCGTTCGATGATCGCCTCCGCGTGCAGATGTCCCAGTGGGGTGGCGCGGACATACCGACAGCTGATCGTTCCGGTAAACGACGGCCGCGTGAGACCGCCGCTGGCGACCTCGCCCAGAATGTGGTCCAGGATCAACGCGCACATTCCCCCGTGCACGTGGCCGGGCGGCCCCTCGTACCCGGCGCCCAGGTGAAAGTCGGCCCAAACCTTGCCCGACTCGTCGGTCTGGACGACGAGCGGTGCAGCGATCGGGTTGCGCAGCCCCACGACGACGTTTCCCCACGGCATGCTCTCTCCCCCTGGGGTGTGTCTGACCCCGAAGGGCCCGTCGGTCTGGTTGCTGCGCAGGCTTGCCGTCGCCGCATCGATCTGCGCCTTGGCCTGCGCGACGGTGTCGGCGTCGGCCGCCGTTCTGATCGTCGCGTCGATCAGCTCGCGCACCGATTGGGTCAACGGCTCGTACGTCCGGCGCAGCCGCTCGACCTCCGCCGCGCTGATGTCCACCTGGGTAAAGTCCAGCATGTTTGAACTAGAACATGTTCTAGCGACGATGTCGAATTGCATCCGTAGTCCGGATCGCGGGCCCGGCCCCCCCGAATGCACGGATGCGTAAACTGCGGTCCCGTGGCGCTGACGCAGGGGGATCGCGAACGGATCAGCCGATGAGCGGGCCGGCATGGGTCGAGCACGCGATCTGGTGGCAGTTCTATCCGTTGGGGTTCGTCGGTGCCCATCCCGCCGATCCGCCGCCCGGGCCGACCGAGCATCGATTGCGGCGCATCGTCGACTGGTTCGACCATGCGATCGCCCTCGGCACGTCCGGCGTCGCACTGGGGCCGATCTTCGCGTCGCGAACCCACGGATACGACACCACCGATCACTACCGCATCGATCCCCGCCTTGGCGATGACACGGACTTCGATCACCTCGTCCACGAGGCACACCGGCGTGGGCTGCGAGTGCTTCTCGACGGCGTCTTCAATCACGTCGGCACCGACTTCCCGAAATACCGCAACGTCGTCAACGACCCGACCGGGCCCGGATCTGGTTGGTTCCAGAAGCGTGGCACCGGATTCGACACGTTCGAGGGCCATGGCGACCTGATCGCGTTGAATCACTCCAGCCCGGAGGTGACCGGTTACGTCACCGACGTGATGAGCCATTGGCTCGGCCGGGGCGCCGACGGATGGCGTCTCGACGCGGCGTATGCGATGCCAGACTCGTTCTGGGCCAGGGTCATACCGGAAGTGCGGGCTCGTCACCCCGACGCGTGGTTCGTCGGCGAGGTGATCCACGGCGATTACGTCGCGCACGTCCGCGACGCCCGTTTCGACTCGGTGACCCAGTACGAGCTGTGGAAGGCGATCTGGAGCGCGCTCAACGACGGCAACTTCCACGAACTCGACTGGGCGCTGCAGCGGCACAACAACTTCCTCGAGACATTCCTGCCGCTGACGTTCATCGGCAACCACGACGTGACCCGCATCGCGAGCAGGCTCGAAGAGCCGCGTCACCTTCCCCACGCACTGGTGATCCTGTTGACCACGGGCGGCACGCCCAGCCTCTACGCCGGCGATGAATTCGCCTATCGCGGCATCAAAGAAGAGCGGTTCGGCGGGGACGACGCTGTCCGGCCCGAGTTCCCTTCGGCGCCGGGAACCCTCGACGCAACAGCCGGTGACGTCTTCCGGCTGCACCAGTACCTGATCGGGTTGCGTCGGCGCCATCCGTGGCTGCAACGCGCCATGACGACGTCGCTAAGCCTCAACAATCGCCAGTATGTTTACCTGACTCACCATCAGGACGACGCCCTGATCGTCGCGCTGAACATCACGGACTCGCCGCTTGCGCTGACCATGCAGGAGTTGGGGTTCGGCACCGCGCAGCTGCTCGGCGGGTCGGGCATGCCGCCCGAGGCGCACGTGCGCGATGCGGTGGTTGACCCCCAGGGCTGGCTAGTGCTTCGGCCCGGCTGACAGCCGCGTGAGCGTGACCGAATCTTGCTCACCGCCGTAGTACTTGTCGAGCAGCGCAAGGAAGTCCTCGTCGTCTGCTGTGACGCGGGCGAAAAGCGTCATGGACGAGCGCACCTTCAGGTAATCCGGCCAGCCGAAGATCTCCTCGATCGACCTCCCTTCGACAGCGTTCACCAGACGCGTGCATTCGCGCAGCCGTGGGCCAAGCAGGTCATGGCGCAGGTACTCGTCGGCTTCAGCCGGCGAGGAGATCGCGTAACGCTCCGCGGTCGCGCTGTGGCCCAGCCCTGCGAGCTGCGGGAAGATGAACCAGATCCAGTGGCTGCGCTTTCGGCCGTTGCGCAGCTCGGTGACCACGGTGTCGTAGACGCCGGCCTGGGCGTCGACAAAGCGTTGGAGGTGGAACGGATCGGTCACACTACCCCATCACCGACGGGATGACGGCGTCGATCAGGTGCGGGCCGGCTTCTGAAAACGCCACGGCCAGCGCGGCGTTGAAGTCTTCGGCAGTCGTCACCCGGCGGCCGGGAACACCCATGCCCGCGGCCAATGAGACGAAGTCCAGCGGTGGTGGGCGAAGGTCGAGCAGCGCTTCCGCACGCGGGCCGGGAACGCCTCCGGAGCCGGCGGTCTCCGCGCCGACCCGCTGCAGCTCCAAGCGCAGGATGTCGTAGGCGCCGTTGTTGTAGACCACGGTCGTGACGTCCAGGTTCTCCCTCGCCTGGGTCCACAGCGCCGACAGCGTGTACATCGCCGAACCATCGGCCTGCAGGCACAGCACGGGGCGCTCGGGGGCGGCGACCGCCGCGCCGACCGCGGCCGGTAACCCGAAGCCGATCGCCCCGCCGGTCAGCGTCAGCCAATCGTGCCGCGGGGCACCCGCGGTCGCGGCAGGCAACGCCGTGCCGGCGGTGTTGGCCTCGTCGACGACGATTGCGTGCTCGGGCAGCAGTGCGCCGACGGCCGCGGCGATGCTCTCCCCGGTAAGCGCTCCGCTGGGCAGCGACGGTCGCTGCGCCGGCACGGCGACGGCCGCGGTGCCTGCGGTGCCCAGGTCCGCCAGCGCGGTCAACGCGGCCGTTGCCCCACCGGCCTCGGCCAGGACATGGACATCGCAGCCATCGGGCACCAGGTCGCTGGGCTTGCCCGGATACGCGAAGAACGACACCGGCGAGCGGGCGCCGGCCAAGATCAGGTGTTTGGCGCCGGCCAACTGCATCGCCGCCGCCTCCGCGAAGTAGCCGAGCCGTTCGACGGCCGGCAGGCCCGCGCCACGCGCCAGCCGGGCCGGAAAGGTCTCGCACAGCAACCGCGCGCCGGTAGCGGCGGCGATTCTCGCCGCCGCCGTGAGCCCTTCCTCGCCGGTGGCGTCGCCGCCGATCAACACCACCGCCGGGGCATCGGTGCGCAGGATCTTGGCAGTCATCTCGACGGCCTGGTCGGTCTCCCCGGAGACCGCCACGGTCGCAACATCAGATGGGCCGGCCGGCGCGGCGCCGTCGCTCCACGACACATCGGCGGGCACGATGAGAGTGGCGACCTGGCCCGGTGGAGCTGCGGCCGCCTGGATCGCAGCCACCGTGTCCTCAGCGACGTCGGCTACCCGCGCGGTCCGTCGCACCCAACCGGACACGGTGTGCGCCAGGGCATCGATGTCGGACTCCAGCGGCGCGTCGTACTTCTTGTGGTAGGTCGCGTGGTCGCCGACCACCACCACCATCGGCACCCGCGCCCTCCTGGCGTTGTGCAAGTTGGCAAGGCCGTTGCCCAGTCCGGGTCCCAGATGCAGCAGTACCGCCGCGGGCCGACCGGCGATTCGCGCATAGCCGTCGGCCGCCCCGGTCGCCACACCCTCGAACAGGGCCAACACGCCTCGCATGGCCGGCACCGCATCCAGCGCCGCGACGAAATGCATCTCCGACGTCCCCGGATTGGCGAAGCACACGTCGACGCCGCTACCGACCAGGGTGTCGAGCAGTGCCCGAGCTCCGTTCACCTGCCCAAGATAGCGCCGCCGTTGCGGTCGACGTGCAGGACCGAACGACGTCTGTCGGTTCCTGCTCGCCGTCTTTGCGGCTAATGTGCTGCCTGTTCAGTGTTGTGCAGCGCATTAGCTGAAGGGGGCATCAATGCGCCATCTTCGCCGCCGGCCGCTGTGGTGGGGGCGATGACGTCGTCGACGGCAGCCGCGCCTGACGCGTTAGCAGACGACGCGGCATCGACCGGTGAGCCACCGGCTTTGAGGGGCGGCCGCTGGGGCCGACGCCGACTGCTGTGGCGTGTCAGCGTTCAGTCCAAGCTCATTGTGATGCTGCTGGTGTCGAGCATCGTTTCGGCCACGGTGGTGGGGTTCATCGGCTACCACTCCGGTCGCGGGTCACTTCGAACAGCGGTGTTCGAGCGGTTGACCGAGTTGCGCGAGTCGCAGAACCAGGCCGTGGAGTCCCTGTTCTCCGACTTGAGAAATTCGCTGGTCATCTATACATCGGGAACAACGGCTGTCGAAGCGGTCGAGGCGTTCACCGCCGGATTCGACCAGCTGGCCAACGCGACGATCAACCCGGTCCAGCAGCAAGCGATCGTCGACTACTACCAGAACCAGCTCATCAAACCCACACAGCAGATGACGGGCGACACACTCGACCTGGCCGCGCTGCTGCCGTCCTCCAACGCCCAGAAATATCTGCAGGCCTACTACACGGCGCCGTTCACGTCCGACAACGACTCGATGAGATTGGACGACGCCCACGACCGCAGCGCGTGGTCGGCCGCCAATGCCCGGTTCAACAGCTTCTTCCGCGAAATCCAGACCCGTTTCGCCTATGGGGACGCGCTGGTGTTGGACACTCGCGGAAACGTCGTCTACTGCACCGACAAGGATGCCGACCTCGGTACGAACATCCTGACCGGCCCGTATCGTCAATCCAATCTTCGCCAGGCGTACGAAAACGCGCTTGGCGCAAACTCTGTCGACTACGTGTGGATCACCGACTTCGCGCCGTATCAGCCACAGCTCGACGTGCCCACGGCGTGGTTGGTTTCGCCGATCGGCTCCGCCGGCAGGATCGAGGGGGTGCTGGCGCTGCCGCTGCCGATCGCGACGATCAACGCCGTCATGACGGCCGACAAACGCTGGGAAGCCGCCGGCATGGGCAAGACGACCGAGACGTATCTGGCCGGACCCGACAATCTGATGCGCTCAGACGGGCGTGAGTTCCTCGAGAATCCGGAGCAATACAAGCGAGACGCGATGCGCGCGGGTACGCCGGTGGACGTTATCGACAAAGCGATCCGGATGGGCGGCACGACCTTGGTGCAGCCCGTCGGAAGCAAAGGTCTGCGCGCCGCGCAACGCGGCCAGACCGGAACCCTCGTCGACACCGACTACACGGGCAACCAAGAACTCGAGGCCTACGCCCCGCTGGCTGTGCCGGATTCAGATCTGCACTGGTCCATGCTGGCGACCATCGACACATCCGAGGCCTTCGCGCCGATCTCCTCGTTCACCAGAACGCTGGTGTTGGCCACCACGGCAATAGTTTTCCTGATCTGCTTGGCGGCGATGCTCCTCGCGCAGGTCTTTGTGCGGCCAGTCCGCCGGCTGGAGAAGGGCGCGCAGCGCATCAGCGCCGGCGACTATGCCGTCACGGTGCCAGTGACGTCCCGCGATGAGATCGGCGATCTCACCCTGGCTTTCAATGAGATGAGCCGCAATCTCGGGATCAAGGAAGAGCTACTCAACGAACAGCGCAAAGAAAACGACCGGCTGCTGCTGTCGCTGATGCCCGAGCCGGTCATGGAACGCTACCGTCAGGGCGAGGAAGTCATCGCACAAGATCATCACGACGTCACGGTCATCTTCGCCGACATCGTCGGTCTCGACGTGCTCCAGGCCGAACTCACCTCCGATGAGTCGCTGGCGATCGTCAACGAATTGATTCGCCAGATCGACGCTGCCGCCGAAAGCCTGGGGGTGGAGCGTGTCCGCACCGTGCACAACGGATACCTGGCCAGCTGCGGTCTCACGGTTCCGCGGCTGGACAACGTGGGTCGAACCGTCGACTTCGCCGCGGAGACTCTGCGCATAATCGACCGGTTCAACGCCCAGACCGGCCACCCCATCGGCATTCGTGCCGGCATCGACACCGGCAGGGTGAGTAGCGGATTGGTCGGGCGATCATCAGTTGTTTACGACTTGTGGGGGGCGGTGGTCAGCCTCGCGTACCAGGTGCGAAGCGGGTCACCGCAACCCGGTGTCTATGTCAGCTCGCGGGTGTACGAAGTTGTCCGTGACGGTCGGCTGTTGACGCCTGCCGGCACGATCACGGTCGACGGGCAGGAGCAACCGATCTGGCGCCTCTCCGAGCAGCAGGGATGACCGACGTGTTCAATTCGTCGTGGTTCTACTGGTCGCTGGGTATCGCGCTGGGACTGCCGGTCGGTCTCATCGTGCTCACCGAGTGGCAGCACGCACTGGCCCGCAGGCGGAGCTTTCTCGTGCGGCCGGTCAGCCTGCTGCGGAATTATCTTCTGCCGGTTGGCGCGCTGCTGCTTCTGCTCGTCAAGGCGACGCAGGTGCCCACCGGCGATACGTCGGTACGTGTGGTGGCGACGCTGTTCGCTTTCGTGGTCCTGGTGCTCCTGCTGTCGGGCGTCAATGCGACCCTGTTCCAGGCAGCGCCGGAAGGTACGTGGCGCAAACGCGTGCCCGGTATCTTCGTCGATGTCGCCCGGTTCGTGCTGATCGCCATCGGTCTGGCGCTGATCTTCTCGTATATCTGGGGCGCCAACGTGCGCGGGCTGTTCACCGCCCTGGGCGTGACGTCGATCGTCGTTGGCCTCACCTTGCAGAACTCCGTCGGGCAGATCATCTCGGGGCTGCTCATGCTGTTCGAGCAGCCGTTCCGAATCGGTGACTGGCTTGACACCCCTGCCGCACGTGGGCAGGTGGTCGAAGTGAACTGGCGCGCGGTACACATCGAGACCGGCAGCGGCCTGCAGATCACGCCGAACTCGGTCCTGGCCGGTGCGTCGTTCACCAACCTCAGCCGCCCTGCAGGTGCGCACAAGCTCTCGGTCACGACGACGTTCTCGCTGGCGGACCCGCCGGATCTCGTCTGCGCCACGCTGTGCGCAGTGGCCGTAGCCCTTCCGCAGCTGCGCGGCGACGCCGCACCGAGCGCGGTGCCGCTGGGCGGCAAGGAATACCGCGCCAGCATTCCGCTGAAGTCGCCCGCCGACGACGGCGCCGCGAAAGCCTTGTTCCTGCGCTGGATCTGGTACGCCGCCCGTCGCGAAGGCCTGCACCTTGACGAAGCCGACGAGGAGTTCTCAACGCCCGATCGCATCGAGAAGGCACTGCGCAGCGTGGTGGCGCCCACACTGCGCCTGGGCCACCCCGAACTGCAAAATCTAGTTCCACACGCGAAGATGGTCCGCTACGGCACGGACGAGATCGTCCAGGACTCTGGGCAAGTGCCCGCGGGCATGACCTTTCTGATCAGCGGCCGCGTGCGGCTCACCGCGACCGCCCCAGATGGTTCGGTCATCCCGTTGGGCACGTTGGACGAGGGCTCTTTCCTCGGGCTGACCGCGCTCACCCGACAACGCAACCTCAGCGGTGCGTATGCACTCGAGGAGGTGACAGCGTTGGAGATCGATCGTGAGCACCTCGCCCATCTCGTATCGCACAAACCGTTGCTGCTACAGGACTTCGGCCGCATCATCGATGAGCGACGAAGCAAAGTTCGCCGGGCGCTGGCGGCTGCGAGCGAATGAGATGCGGCGACAGATACCGAGGGTTCGTGACCTCACACCACTGATCCGGTTGAAGAAGCCGGAACTGAACGCCACGAGGCGCCGGCTTGCCGCGGCGCTGACGATCGAGGATCTGCGGACGGTCGCGCGCCGCCGGACCCCGAAGGCGGCCTTCGACTACACCGACGGGGCCGCGGAGGCGGAGCTGTCATTGGCCCGCGCCCGAAACGCATTTCGGGACATCACATTTCACCCGCAGATTCTCCGCGACGTGTCCCGGGTGAACACCGGATGGGATGTGCTCGGCGGACCCGTCGCGCTGCCGTTCGGCATCGCACCGACCGGGTTCACCCGGCTGATGCAGACCGAGGGTGAGATCGCGGGCGCGCGGGTGGCCGGCCGGACCGGGATCCCGTTCTCGTTGTCGACACTGGGCACCACATCGATCGAGGGCGTAAAGGCGGCCAACCCGGAGGGCCGCAACTGGTTTCAGCTCTACATGTGGCGTGACCGCGACCGGTCGAAAGAGCTGATCGAACGCGCGGCCAGGGCGGGCTACGACACCCTGATGGCGACCGTCGACGTGCCGGTGGCCGGCGCCCGATTGCGCGATACCCGCAACGGGATGTCTATTCCGCCCGCGCTCACCGCACGGACGGTGCTCGACGCAATGCGCCGACCGGCATGGTGGTTTGACTTGTTGACCACCGAGCCGGTGTCGTTCGCCAGCTTCGACCGCTGGCCGGGCACGGTGGCGGAGCTGCTGGACAGCATATTCGACCCCACCGTCACTTTCGACGATCTCACCTGGATCAGGGATCAATGGCCGGGCAAGTTCGTCGTGAAGGGCATCCAGACCCTTCACGACGCACGCAAGGTTGTCGACGTGGGTGTGGACGGCATCGTGTTGTCGAACCACGGCGGCCGGCAACTCGATCGGGCGCCGGTGCCGTTCCATCTGCTCCCCCGCGTCGCCGCCGAGGTCGGATCGCACACCGAGATCCTGCTGGACACCGGGATCATGTCCGGCGCCGACATCGTTGCGGCTGTCGCCCTCGGTGCGCGGTTCACGCTCGTGGGCCGCGCCTACCTGTATGGGCTGATGGCCGGCGGCGAGGCCGGCGTGGCACGCGCCGTTGAAATCTTGTCGGGCCAGCTCACCCGGACGATGCGGCTGCTCGGCGTGACCTCGTTGGAGGAGCTACGGCCTCATCACGTCACCCAGCTCTGATGGCGAAGGCAGACGGGACCGGATTGGCACGCCGGCTAATGAGAGTGGCGGGGGCCACCTATGCGGAAGAGGCCGGCATCAAACTCAAGGACACGCCGCAGCCACTGTTTCAGCTGCTGATGCTGTGCTCGCTGATGAGCAAGCCGATATCCGCGGAGATCGCAGTCGAGGCCGCCAAAGAGTTGTTCGCGTTGGGTCTTCGCACCCCACAGAAGGTGCTCGACGCGAGCCGGGCCGACATGATCCGCGCGTTCGGGCGCGCCCATTACGTCCGCTACGACGAGAGCACCGCGACAAGGCTGCCTGAGATGGCTCAGCTTGCGTTGGAGAAATACCGCGGCGACCTGCGTCGGCTCGCCGCGGAAAGCGATCATGACACGGCCGTCGCGAAGCGGCTACTCAAGGAATTCAAGGGAATTGGCGACACCGGCGCCGACATCTACCTGCGTGAGGTGCAGGACGTCTGGACCTGGGCGCGGCCCTACTTCGACAAGAAGGCGATCGTGTCGGCACGCGCCCTTGGCTTGCCCGCCGACCCGGACCAGCTCGCCGCGTTGGCACCTCGGGCGAACGCGAAGCTGGCGGCGGCTTTGATTCGAGTCTCGCTGAACAAGGACTTGCGTGAAAGAATGACGAGCTGACGAACGGTTGCCAAACCAGCTTGAGGGCCCCAGCCGCATCGGCTTTCGCTGGGTGCGGCCCGAGTGACACATGACCCATCTCGGGAACAAATCGGGGCGCCCCAGGGTTGAGCCTTTCAGACTTAACTTTGGAGGATGAATGCCTGAACCATTTTCAGTGCCGGTGCTGTTCGTCGCCGACACTGTGGTACTGCCGGGAATGGTGGTGCCGATCGCGCTGGACGACGCGGCCCGGACCGCTGTCGAGGCTGCCCGTGCAAGCGACTCCGACAAGCTTTTGATCGCCCCCCGGTTGGATGACCGCTATCCGTCGTTCGGGGTGATCGCGTCGATCCTGCAGGTGGGCCAGTTCGCCGGTGGCACCGCTGCGGTCGTGAGGGGTGAGCGCAGGGCGCAAATCGGGGCCGGGGCCAACGGGCCCGGCACTGCTTTGTGGGTGCAGGTGACCGAGGTCGCCGACAGCCCGCCCACCGACGAGACGCGTGCGCTGGCCGCCGAGTACAAGAAGCTGCTGCTGGCCATGCTGCAGCGGCGCGAGGCATGGCAGATCGTCGATGTCGTCAACCAGCTGACCGACCCGTCGGCCCTGGCCGACACGGCGGGCTACGCGTCGTACCTGACCGACGTGCAGAGGCGGCAACTACTGGAAACCCCGGACGTCGCCGAACGGCTGCGCGCGTTGATCAGCTGGACCGGTGACCAATTGGCCGAAGTCGAGGTCAACGACAAGATCGCCGAGGATGTCCGCGCCGGGATGGACAAGCAGCAGAAGGAGTTTCTGCTGCGTCAACAGTTGGCTGCGATCCGCAAGGAGCTCGGCGAGGGTGAGCCCGACGGCTCCGATGACTACCGGGCCCGCGTCGAGGCCGCCGATCTGCCGGAAAAGGTCCGTGAGGCCGCTCTGCGGGAGGTAGCCAAGCTGGAACGCTCCAGCGAGCAGAGCCCCGAAGGCGGCTGGATCCGCACCTGGCTCGACACCGTGCTGGACATGCCGTGGAACGTCAAGACTGAGGACTCGGCCGACCTGGCCGCGGCCCGAGCGATCCTCGACGCCGATCACCACGGGCTCAAGGACGTCAAGGACCGCATCGTCGAGTACCTGGCCGTGCGGGCGCGCCGTGCACAGCGGGGTCTTCAGGTGGTCGGCGGCCGTGGCTCCGGTGCTGTGATGGCGCTGGCCGGGCCCCCCGGGGTCGGTAAGACGTCGCTGGGTGAGAGCGTGGCCCGCGCACTGGGCCGAAAGTTTGTCCGCGTCGCCCTCGGTGGCGTGCGCGACGAAGCGGAGATCCGGGGCCACCGGCGGACCTACGTCGGTGCGCTGCCCGGCCGCATCGTGCGTGCGATCAGCGAGGCGGGGTCGATGAATCCGGTCGTGCTCCTCGACGAGATCGACAAGGTCGGCTCCGACTACCGCGGCGACCCGAGCGCGGCGCTGCTCGAGGTGCTGGACCCGGCGCAGAACCACACGTTCCGCGACCACTACCTGGATCTTGATCTCGACCTGTCGGATGTGGTGTTCCTGGCCACGGCGAACGTGATCGAGAACATCCCGTCGGCGCTGTTGGACCGGATGGAGCTGGTGCAGATCGACGGCTACACCGAGGACGACAAGGTCGCGATCGCCCGCGACTTCCTGCTGCCCCGGCAGCGGGAACGTGCGGCGCTGACCGACGAAGAGGTCGCGGTGACCGAGGCCGCGCTGCGCAAGATCGCCGCCGACTACACCCGTGAACCGGGTGTGCGGCAGTTCGAGCGGCTGCTCGCCAAGGCGTTGCGCAAGGCGACGACCAAGCTGGCCGAGGACCCGACCGCGCTGGTGGTCGACGAGCCGGACCTGGTGGGCTACCTGGGGCGGCCCCGGTTCACGCCGGAGTCGGCCGAGCGCACGGCGGTGCCGGGCGTGGCGACGGGTCTGGCCGTGACGGGCCTCGGCGGCGATGTGCTCTACATCGAGGCCGGCTCGACAGACGGTGAGCCGGGACTGCAGCTGACCGGTCAGCTGGGCGACGTGATGAAGGAGTCGGCGCAGATCGCGCTGTCCTACGTCCGCTCGCATGCCCAGCAGCTGGGCGTCGACCCGAAGGCGCTGGACCGCAAGATCCACGTCCACGTTCCCGCGGGTGCGGTGCCAAAGGACGGCCCGTCGGCCGGTGTCACGATGGTCACCGCACTGGTGTCGATGGCCACGGGACGACAGGTCCGGTCGGATGTCGGCATGACCGGCGAGGTCACGCTGAACGGCCGCGTGCTGCCGATCGGCGGCGTCAAGCAGAAGCTGCTGGCCGCCCAACGCGCCGGACTGTCGACTGTCTTCATTCCGCAGCGCAACGAGCCCGACCTGGACGACGTGCCGGCCGAGGTCCTCGAAGCGCTCGAGGTGAAGCCGATGACCGATGTCGCCGACATCATCGCCCAGGCGCTGGAAGGCGCCGAAACGGTGACGGCGGCCGCCTGACGCAGAGGCTGTTCGGGTGGTGGTCGGTGACCGCGGATCCGGACGCCTGACTTGCGGACCCAAGCCGCTGTCACCGTCGCGCACTACGGTCAACCCATGGCGTACGACGAAGATCTCGCCGAGCGGATCCGCGAGCTTCTGGGCCCGCAACGCGGCGTCGAGGAGAAACGCATGTTCGGCGGTTTGGCGTTCTTGATCAACGGCAACATGGCGGTGGCCGCCAGTGGGCAGGGCGGCCTGCTGGTGCGGGTGGCGCCGGAGGACACCGAGAAATTCGCTGAGCGGAAGCACGTCAACCCGATGGTGATGGCGGGCCGCGAAGCGCGCGGCTGGCTCCGGGTCGACACTGACGGCGTCAAGACTAAGCGCCAACTGCAGTCATGGGTCACCCGTGGCACGGATTACGCCAAGACGCTGAGGCCGAAATAGTCGCGTCAACAGGCCCGGGGGTTGGGTGGTCGGGTGTCCCCAACCGACCGAGTACTTCGGATCGATGGCGCGACACCAGAAGAGATAGCAGTCACCCTCGACCCGCTCCCGCCCGACGCCTTGGCAGTGATCCGCTACCGCCTCACGACCTGCCGTCGACCACGGCGGCTCTGATCGACGAGGTTCTCGACCGACTCGATGCACGGTCGCATCGGCGTGTGGCTTGTCGGCAACGCGTTGCCACTGATCGACAGATTCCCGTCGATAACCCTGGCACTCCCCGGCTTCGTGCAGTCGCTGGCCGGGCGCGGGCAATCCCAGCGCGGCGCCACACGACCTGAGGTCGAATGGGCGGCGGGCCGAGTCTGGAATCAGCGGCACACCGGGCAGATGCTCGAGCCGCTCATCCGGGTGGACTTGATGTGGCCTCGATATCGCTGCGCAGTGGAGATCGACGGCCCGGACCATCGCGGCGGTCTGAAGTACGCGCACGACCGCCGACGGGACAACACGCTTGTCCTGGCCGGCTTCGCTGTGCTCAGATTCACCAACGACGAAGTGGCCGACGACACCGCACAGGTAACTGCCACTATCGAAAGACTGCTGACCACAAGGCGATACGACGATAGGGTGGCGCCGTGACGGTGACGACCGAGGACCTGACGGGCACTGAGCAGGCAGTACTGCTGATTTTGATGGCCGAATCGCGGCCGGTGTCCAACACGGAGCTCGGCGCCCTGGGGCCGAAGCTGGAGAAGCGCAGCCGCGAGAAGCTCAACCGGCTCAAGCTCATCGAGACGGCACAGGTCGGGCGAGGATTGGTGCACGAACTGACCGACAAAGGATTGCGCGAATGCGGCGATCTCTTCGGTGCCGAGGCGCCGCCGCGGTCCAGCGGGCAGGGTAAAGCGCTGTACGTGGTGCTGGCCGGGCTGGGTCGATATCTGCGGCGCACCGACCAGCGGGTCGCCGATGTGTTCTGGCCCCGGGACACTGCGGCGAAGATAACCGAGTCCCAAATCCCGGCCGTCGGTCACGGTCCCGGTCACGTCGAGGGTCTTGTCCGGGACGCGTACTCACGGTTGGCGCGGCGACCGGGAGGTTGGGTCGGGCTGGTGCGACTGCGTGCGGAACTGCCCCATCTGGCGCGCTCGGATGTGGACGCGGCACTGATCCGGATGTATCAGGAGCCGGGCATCAGCCTGATACCTGAGGAGAACCAGAAGGTGCTCACCACGGCCGATAGGGAGGCCGCCGTGGAAATCGGTGACCAGGACAAGCATTTGATTGCGATCCAGGCGTGATCGACGAGCGAGAGCGGGAAGCGCTTGGCGTGCTGCGGCGGCGGCTGGCGTGGGCGCCAACGGCGGACGACCTGTGGCGGCCGCAGGGTGCCGTGCACGTCCAAGGCCTGCACGACCATGCCCTCGGCATGGTGATGGCGGCGTTCGACGATGCGGTCCGCGATCCTGACGCCAGCCCACTGGGCATCGTCGTGCGAGGACCCGCCGGCTCCGGCAAGACGCATCTGCTCGGCCAGGTGCGTGAGCAGGTTCAGATCGCGGATGGGTTCTTCTTCATCGTCGAACTCCTGGACGCCACCAGCTTCTGGCAGTCTGCACTCGCGGGGATTCTGGAGAGCCTCGGCCGCCCCAGCGTTGAACGCGACACCCAGCTGAAAGAACTGCTGTGGCGGTTGTCCTCGATCGCCCACATTTCCCGAGCTGCACGCCGCGCAATCGCCGGCGACGACGAACTGAGACCGCAGACGCTCAACGAATTCGTCAGCGCCCTCCATAAGGCGCGACGCGAGACGGTCCGCCAATGCCATGACACCCTGAGGGCGCTGGCACTGCTCGGCGCTGCCGACCTCGGGTTGCAAGACATCGGTGAGGCGTTCCTGCAGGGCAGTGCGGACTTGGGCGGCGAGGAACGCACCGCGTGGGGCATCCTCGGGACGACCCGGACGCCGCAGCAAACGGTGCAGGCCGTCTCGCGACTCGTGGCTCTGGCCGGTCCGGCGGTGCTGGCGGTCGACCAGATCGACACGCTGCTGGCACAGTCGTCGGAGAGAACCGACGACGCGGCCGAGCGGACCGACACTCGCGACCTGGAACACGTCGCGCACGGACTGTTGTCGATCAGGCAGTGGATGCGCCGCACCGTGGCGGTCGTCGCATGCCTCCCCATCGCGTGGGAAAGCATCCGCAAGCGAGCCACAGTCACGGTGCAGGACCGATTCCGGGAGACCGAGCCACTGGAAGGTCTGCCCACGCCCGAGATCGGACGGGCGATCCTGGAGCGGCGATTCACGGCCAGCTACAGGGAAATCGGCTTCGCACCGCCCTATCCGAGTTGGCCGATCAAGCCCGCCGCGTTCGGCGATGCGCCGCAATACACGCCGCGGAAACTGCTCATGAAGGCCGATACGCACATACGGGAGTGCCTGCGGCGCGGCGATGTCGACGAGCTCGAGCATCTCACCGGCCACACCAATGGCCGAAGCGATGCGCAGTCGGAGCCCAGGACCCGTGAAAACTCCGGACTTGACCGGCTTTTCGCCGAGTACCGACAGCGGGCAGTGACCGCGGCAGCACTCGACCCCGAGGGTGAAGACACCACGATGCCGGCATTGCTGTCGTCCGCGCTACAGGCGTGGATCGTCGAGCGTGGAGACGCCGAACAGACATTTCGCGTCGATCCGCTGCCGGGAGCGCGGGTCACTCTGCACGGTCGGCTGCGTCAAAGCCTGGATCCGGGCAACGATGACGAACAGCACTGGGCATTCCGGGCGATCGCCTCAAGCAATGCCACCGCCGCGCTCACCCGAATCCGCAAAGCTTGCGACGCCGCCGGATTCGGCGCCCGCGCACCCAAGCGGAAGCTGTGCCTGCTGCGCAACACCCCGTGGCCTACCGGCAAGAAGACAGCCGCCGTCGTCACCGAGTTCGAGGAGAACGGCGGACGAACGTTGCAAGTATCTGACCCGGACCTTCGGACGATGATCGCGTTGCGCGATCTGATCCACGAGGACCACGCGGACCTCAAGGATTGGCTGGCCGTCCGCAAGCCGGCGCACGGAATCGCAATGTTGCACGAAGCCCTTGGCGATGAGGCGGGCGAGCAGTCACCGCCGATCCCGGAGCCTGAGCCCGTCCCCCCGCCGCAGCCTCGCAATAACGGTCACGTCTTCGATTCCCCCACCGCGATACCGCTTGGCAGCGACATCGCATCGACGGAACTTGTGACCGTGGACTTGGACGCGCTGCGAAAGCACACCGCGATCTTCGCAGGATCAGGATCGGGAAAGACCGTTCTGATACGGCGAATTGTCGAGGAGAGTGCCCGACGGCGGGTGTCCTCAATTGTGCTGGATCCCAACAGCGACCTTTCCCGTCTTGGCACACCTTGGCCGGAACCGCCACCCGGTTGGGATCCCTCGGACGGCCCCAAAGCAACTGACTACCTGGATAAGACGGAAGTTGTGGTCTGGACGCCTCGGCGAGGCGGGGGCCGACCGCTGGCCTTTCAGCCGCTGCCCGATTTCGCCAGCGTGATCGACGATGTCGACGAGTTCTTCGAAGCTGTCGACTCCGCGGTGGCCGCGCTTGAACCGCGCGCGCTGATCACCGGGAACACCGCGAGGGCGAATCATGCCCGGGCGGTGTTGCGTGAAGCGCTGCAGGAGTACGGACGGCGCCGTGACCCGACGCTGCGCGGGTTCATCGACATGCTTGCCGACCTGCCTGACGACGTCAGCGCGATGAGCAATGCCAAGGGCATTGCCGCCGAATTGGCCCAGAACCTGCGTGCCGCGATGATCAACGACCCGATGTTCGGTGGTGCCGGCACTCCGGTGGACCCTGGTGTGCTGCTCACTCCCTCGGACGGGTACCGCGCGCGGGTGTCGGTGATCAGCATGATCGGCTTACCTTCCGACCAGCAGCGGCAGGGTTTCGTGAACCAGTTGCAGATGGCGCTGTTCGCGTGGATCAAGCGCAATCCCGCCGGTGATCGTCCGCTCGGCGGCCTTTTGGTGATGGACGAGGCGCAAACCCTGGCGCCGTCCGGCAAATTCACGCCGTCTACCTTCAGCACGCTTGCGCTGTCATCTCAGGCCCGTAAGTACGGGCTTGGGCTGGTGTTCGCGACCCAGGCGCCCAAAGGACTGCACAACCAGATTCCCGGTAACGCGGCCACGCAATTCTTCGGGTTGCTCAACTCGCCCACCCAGATCGACACCGCTGAGGAAATTGCGCGAGTGAAGGGCGGACGGGTGCCCGACATCAGCCGGCTGCGCGCGGGCCAGTTCTACGTCGCATCGGAAGGCCAGGCGTTCCACCAGATCCAGGCACCGTGGTGCCTGTCGTTTCACCCACAAAGTCCCCTCACGCCAGAAGAGGTGCTCGCGCTTTCGCAGGAGCGCCCATTCCCCCGGTAGCGGCCGCGTGGGCGTGCGAATTGGTACGTCAGGCTGGTCCTATGACCACTGGACCGGCGTGCTGTATCCGCCGCGGATGTCGGCGGCCGCCCGGCTGGCACGGTACGCCGAGGAATTCAACACCGTCGAACTGAACGCGAGCTTCTACCGATGGCCAAAGGACCAGACGTTCGCCGGCTGGCGGGAGCGGCTGCCCCAGGGCTTCACAATGTCGGTCAAAGCGCACCGGGGTCTGACGCATTTCCGGCGGCTGAAATCTCCAGAGCCGTGGGTAGAGCGGTTCGAGCGATGCTGGCGCGCCCTCGGCGACCGAGCCGAAATGTTGCTTGTGCAGGTGCATCCCGAGCTCGAGCGCGATGACGCCCGGTTGGATCACTTTCTCGGATGCATGCCGAGCTGGATCCGGGTGGCGGTCGAACTGCGGCATCCGTCATGGGATGACCCGGCGGTCTACGCGCTGTTGGAGAAACACCGGGCCGCATACGTCATCATGAGCGGGGCGCATCTGCCCTGCGTGCTCCGCGCCACCACTGACGTGGTCTATGTGCGCATGCACGGACCAGATACCGAATCGATGTATGCCGGCTCGTATTCCGACGATGAGCTGCGGTGGTGGGCAGAGCGGATCATGGAATGGCATGAACAGGGCCGCAGAGTGCTCGTCTACTTCAACAACGATGGCTTGGGCTACGCCGTCAAGAACGCGCGCACACTCAAACAGCTCCTTCAGAATGGCGGCTCGTCGGGCAGCGGTGGGAGCGGTGGTGGTGTCCAGCCGGGCGGAAGGTCCTCGGGTTCGTAGGGATCGTTGACCCACGTGCACGCCGGGCTGGTGCTCGGTTTACCTTTGAACAGAAACAGCATGTCACGCATGTGATTCCGAAACCGACGCGCCTCGATCTCGCGTTTGCGGGCCTCACGCAGTCGCCGCTGGGCATCGTTGATCGGCCTCTGGGCATGGTTGCGGTCGCGCGCACGCGCAATCCGCAGCGCGCGCTCCCGCGCCCGCGTACGTGGGCGCCGCCTCGACAGCTCGGGAAACACCTCGGCCCCCACCGGTTTGGTGATGTAGGTCTTGCCGTTGGGCGCGGTCCAGATCACCGTGCCGTCGGCCAGTTGCTGATCGCGCCAGCCGGGATCGAAGGTTTTGAGCCGATGATGACACCGACTCGCTAAAGAACGCTTTAATGAGCACCTCGCAAGACACCGAAACTCGACCCGCTCCCCGGCTTACACTTCCGCAATGTTCTCCGAGACGCGATACGCGCGCAACGGTGACTTGCACATCGCCTATCGCGCGTCAGAGGTGAGCTCGCGTGACATCGTGTTCGTCCCGAACTGGTTCACGTGCTGCGAGATCCTTCCGGACCTGCCATCCCTTCAAGGCTGGATCGAGGCGATGACCTCGCTCGGCCGGCTCATCTTCTTCGACCAACCGGGCACCGGTGCATCCGATCCCGTCGCGCCGGGCGCATTGCCAACCCTGGAGCAATGGTCCGACAGCATCACCGCTGTGCTCGACGATCTCGGAAGTCGCGAAGCGGTCCTTCTCGCGGGCGCCGGGGCGTTGCCGACGGCAGCGTTGTTCGCAGCAACTCATCCATCTCGTACCACCGCGCTCGTCGTGCAGGACGGATTCGCGCATAACGCGCGCGCACGCAACGATGGGTTCGACACGGAGGAATTCCTTGCCGGCTTTGACGCCCCGTGGCGCACCGGTGAATTCCAGCATGCGATCAATCCGGATATGCCGTGGAACGAAGAGATCCGGGCAGGGTGGGCTCGGCAAGACCGGATGGCCGCGAGTCCGGGGACCCTCGCGCTCGTGCTTCCGTTGACGTCCGAATTGGACGTGCGGCCGGTGCTACCGACAATCCGCGTGCCCACGCTGGTTGTCCATCACGCGGACGATCAATTGATTCCGCCCGAATGGGGGAAGTACGTCGCTGATCACATCCCCGGCGCGAAATACGTTGAGCTCCCGGGCCGCAACGTGTACCACTTCGTTGAACCGCAGTGGCGTGCGTCCTTCCAGGAGGTCGCCGAGTTCCTCACCGGTCACCAGGCAGAAGTCGCGGACGATCGGGTGCTGGCAACGGTGCTGTTCACCGACATCGTGGACTCGACGCGTCGGGCTGCGGAGATCGGCGACCGTGACTGGCATGCGTTGCTTGATGCGCACGACGCAGTCGTGCGCGCACAACTCAATCGGTTTCGGGGTCGCGAGGTGAGCACGTCGGGTGACGGTTTCCTCGCGATGTTCGACGGCCCGCAGCGAGCGATCCGCTGCGCGATGTCGATCCCCGATGCGGTGCGGTCCCTCGGCATCGAGGTGCGCGCCGGGTTGCACACCGGCGAGTGTGAGGTTCGCGGCGAGGACATCGGCGGGATCGGCGTGCACATCGGTGCGCGGGTGAGCGCGTTGGCAGGGCCGAACGACGTGCTCGTGTCCAGCACGCTGCGGGACCTCGTGATCGGATCAGGGTTGGAGTTCGAGGAGCGCGGCGCTTACGACCTCAAGGGCGTGCCCGACGAGTGGCATCTCTTCGCCGTCGCGTCTCCCTAGCGGTGGGTTGCGGCGAAACTAACTTCGCCTGCCGTAAGCGCTTGTGCATCCGGTGCTGACGGCACAAGCATTTGAGATTCTCGGGTGCGGTCAGCCCACCCGCTGCCGGGTTCGCGTGACAAAACGGCACAGTATGGTCGATATCGCAGCGCTCGGCGGGTCGGTCACAACCCGGGAAGCGGCACGTCAGATCACGAAGTCGAAGTGCGCGTGTCAACGCCGCTGACGGCTCATAGAATACGGGTCAGCGGTCACGAGATCGGTATCGAGCAGCCGCTGGACGGCTCCCGCGGCCAGATCGCGCACCTGCTCGGCATCGATCACCCCGTAACCTTCCAGGTAGCCCGGGCGATCATGGCCACCGCCGACCGTTTCCGCGTCGGCGACGACGTTGATCAGCACCCGGGCGCCGATTGCCCGCCGGCTGTTGTTCTCCCTGGCCGGGCAGCCGGGTTGCCCGCCCTTCGGCAAGCGCTCGCCCAGTACCTGCGCGTAATGCACCATGTACGACGCCGCCATCGCGGAGACGTCCAACAACGCCGACACCTCCGCACAGGTCTTCTGAACCCCGTCGACAAAGTCATACTGCTTGTCGGGGTCGACGTCCTCCGGCACGACGCGATGCCACAGCAACGCCTCCACCGCAGCCAGCCGGCGCGCCACCAGGACCGACTCCAGCCGCTGCGTCACCGCAATCAGCTCGGCAAGCCCATCCGGCCCCACATCACCAACGTCATCGGGCGCGACAATCCCCGAACCAGTGACGAGTGAACACAACCGTTCGAACTACTTGCGATACTAGCCGTGCCATCCGACAAGTAACGTCGGATTTGACGCTGCGACTAATCGGAGAACAACCCATGTCGAGGTCTTCCACATTCGCGATCGTCGGAGGTGGTCTCGCCGGCGCGAAGGCCGCCGAGGCGTTGCGCCACAATCAGTTTGACGGCCGGATCAGTCTGTTCGCTCGAGAGGACCACCTGCCGTACGAGCGGCCACCCCTGTCGAAGGAGTTCCTGGCGGGCAACAAGTCGCTCGACGAATTCACCGTGCACACGCGCGCGTGGTACCGCGATCAGCGCGTGGCCCTGCGCCTCGGAACGCGGGTGTCCTCGCTTGACACGGCCACCCACACCCTGGCACTGCCTGACGGGAGCACAGAGCATTACGACAAGCTGCTGCTCGCGACCGGCTGTAGCTCACGCCGTGTTCCGATTCCCGGCGCGGACGCCGTCGGCGTCCACTACCTGCGGACGTTCGACGACGCGAGCGCGCTGAAGCGAGCTCTCCGGGCGGGGGCTTCGCTCGCGGTAGTCGGCGCGGGATGGATCGGCCTCGAGGTCGCCGCGAGCGCCCGCGCGCGCGGCGTCGATGTCACCGTCGTCGAGCGCGCCGAACTCCCGCTGTTGGCCGCGTTGGGAAGAGAAGCCGCCGAGGTCTTCGCGAAACTACACCGAGAGCACGGCGTCGATCTGCGGCTGAGGACGACCGTCGAGCAGATCACCACCGACAGGGACACCGCGACGGGGCTGCGGCTTGGCGATGGGTCGACGGTGGCGGCCGACGCAGTGCTCGTCGCCGTCGGTGCGGAACCCAATATCCAACTCGCCGAACAGGCAGGCCTGGACACCGGCCACGGCGGCGTTCTCGTCGACTCGTCGCTGCGCTGCAGCGATCGTGATGTCTTTGCGGTTGGCGATATCGCCGCGGCAGAGCATCCGTTCTACGCGACCAGGATCCGCACCGAACACTGGGCCAATGCGCTCAAGCAGCCTGCCGTAGCGGCGGCGGCCATGCTGGGTGAGTCGGCCGAGTACGCCGAGCTGCCCTACTTTTTCACCGACCAGTACGACCTGGGGATGGAGTACGTCGGGTATGCGCCGCGCTACCAGCAGGTGGTCTTCCGCGGCGATGTCGGAACGCGGGAGTTCGTCGCGTTCTGGCTCGATGCCCACGACCGTGTGCTGGCGGGCATGAACGTCAACGTGTGGGGCGTGGTCGATGACGTGAAGAGGTTGATCCACTCGCGCTCTTCTGTCGATATCTCCCGACTCGCCGACCCAGACGTGCCATTGAGCGAACTGGTGTGAACGTTGACCCGCCCGTCCTCGTACCGCAGCGGGGAGCCCTAAACTTCTCACCTAGCGTTTGACCCAGCGTTGAGTGACGGGACACCACCCGGCAGCGCAGAGCGAAAGGGCCCGACGTGCTTCAGCGCATGGCGCTGCTGGCCATCGCCGCACCTCGGCACATCCTTGCCGTCGCGGCGCTGGTCATGGTTGCCGCGGGCGTGTTCGGCGTCCCAGTCGCCAAGAGCCTTTCCGCGGGCGGGTTCCAGGACCCGAATGCGCAATCATCCAAGGCGGCCAAACTCCTCACCGACAAGTTCTCCCAGGGTGACATGCAGCTGCTGATCGTCGTCTCCGCGCCGGACGGGTTCGCCAGCGGACCGGCCCGCGCCGTGGGCACCGAGATCGTCGATCATCTGCAGCGATCGCCACATGTTGCGAGTGTCACGTCGGCATGGACAGCACCGCCACCCGCGGCGGCCGAGTTGGTCAGCAACGACGGCAGGTCCGGACTCATCGTCGCGGGGATCACCGGCGGGGACAAGTATGCGCAAAACTACGCCGACGCCCTGTCGAAAGAGGTGGCACATGACCACGACGGCGTAACCGTCCGTTCGGGCGGGGTCGCCATGGTCAACGCGCAAATCACCGAGCAGTCGCAGCGGGACCTGCTGTTGATGGAGTCGATCGCGGTTCCGCTGAGCTTCCTCGTGCTGGTCTGGGTGTTCGGCGGCCTGCTGGCCGCCGCACTGCCGATCGTCGTCGGTGCGCTGGCGATTCTGGGTTCGCTGGCGGTGTTACGCATCATCACGGTTTTCACCGACGTCTCGATTTTCGCGCTGAACCTCAGCACGGCGCTCGGCCTGGCCCTGGCCATCGACTACACGCTGCTGATCATCAACCGGTTCCGCGACGAGTTGGCCGACGGCGCCGGCCGAGAGGACGCGCTGGTTCGAACCATGGCCACCGCGGGCCGCACGGTCCTGTTCTCTGCCACCACAGTGGCGCTGTCGATGGCCGTGATGATTCTGTTCCCGATGTACTTCCTCAAGTCTTTCGCCTATGCGGGCATCGCCGTGGTGGCGTTCACGGCGATCGCCGCGGTGGTGGTTGCCCCCGCGGCCATCAGCCTGCTCGGAGACCGACTGGACTCGCTGAATGTCCGCCGCCTCGGTCGGCGCTCGGGGGGTCGTCCCAAACCGGTGCGCCGACCCATCGAGGACCAATTCTGGTATCGCTCGGCGAAGTTCGTCATGCGGCACGCGATTCCCGTCGGCTTGGCCGGCGTTGCGCTGCTTGTCGTGCTTGGTTCCCCGTTCTTCGGAGTGAGGTGGGGATTCCCCGACGACCGCGTGCTGCCGAAATCGGCATCAGCGCATCTGGTCGGCGACCAGTTGCGACGCGACTTCCTCAACGATTCGGCAACGGCGGTGACCGTCGTCGTCCCCGACTCAGACGCCGTAGGGCAAGGCGAGATGGAGCGGTACGCCGCCGACCTGTCCCGCGTCGCCGACGTCTCCGCGGTATCGGCACCAACGGGCACGTTCATCGGCGGCGCCCGGCGCGGACCGCCGTCGGGCCCCACAGGTGCGGCCCACGGCAGCACATTTCTGACGGTCAACAGCACGGCACCGCTGTTCTCCGACAGTTCAGAGGCCCAGCTGGACCGACTGCACGCGGTCGCCGGCCCCGGCAACCGATCGGTCGAATTCGGCGGGGTCGCGCAGATCAATCGGGACAGTGTTGGTGCCATCACCTCCCGGTTGCCACTGGTGCTGGGGCTCATCGCGGCAATCATGTTCGGGCTGCTGTTCATGTTGAGCGCCAGCGTGGTGCTTCCACTGAAAGCGCTGGTGCTCGACGTGCTGTCGCTGACCGCCGCGTTCGGCGCACTGGTCTGGATATTCCAGGACGGGCACCTCGGCGCATTCGGAACCACGTCGACGGGAACACTGGTCGCCAACATGCCGGTGCTGCTCTTCTGCATTGCGTTCGGCCTGTCCATGGACTACGAGGTCTTCTTGATCTCGCGGATCCGTGAATTCTGGCTGGCCTCGAACAAGACCCGCGCCGACAACGACGAGAGCGTCGCCTTCGGCCTTGCCCGCACCGGGCGGGTGATCTCGGCGGCCGCGCTGGTCATGTCGATCTCGTTTGCTGCACTGATGGCCGCGCACGTATCCTTCATGCGGATGTTCGGCCTGGGCCTTACGCTGGCAGTGCTCGTTGACGCCACGCTGGTGCGGATGGTCTTGGTACCGGCATTCATCCACGTGTTGGGCACGTGGACGTGGTGGGCGCCCAAACCGCTGGTCTGGCTGCACCAACGCCTGGGAATCACCGACGGGCACTTGCCGACATCCGAACAGGATTCATCTCGCCCCAGCGCAGCGGCGACATTGAACCGAAAGGCATAGATATCCATGTCTTCGAGGTGGGCCTCATGAGTGTCATCGCGGCTGTGCGGGGCGCACTGCCCCCGCATCGTTATTCGCAGGATGAGATCACCGAGGCGTTTGTCGGTTTTCCCGCGTTCGAGGGTTTCGGCGACATTCTCCGGCGTCTCCACGCCAGTTCTCGTGTCGATAGTCGCTACCTTGTTGTGCCGTTGGAGGATCTCTCGAAGCTGACCGAATTCGATGCGGCGAATGATCTGTTCATCGAGAACGCCGTGCAGCTCGGTTGCGCGGCGCTGTCGGGAGCGTTGGAGGAGGCCGGCCTACGGCCCCAGGATGTCGATCTGATTGTCTCGACCACCGTCACAGGCGTGGCGGTGCCGTCACTGGATGCCCGCATCGCCGGTCGACTGGGCTTGCGTGCCGATGTGCGGCGCGTGCCGATCTTTGGCCTGGGCTGCGTCGCGGGGGCGGCCGGGGTCGCTCGACTTCACGATTATCTGCGTGGCGCGCCCGACGACGTCGCGGTTCTGGTGTCGATGGAGCTGTGTTCGCTGACGTATCCGGGGGCTGAGCCATCCATGGCGAGCATGGTCGGGACCGGGCTGTTCGGCGATGGGGCCGCGGCGGTGGTGGCGGTCGGCCAACATCGTGCCGAGCGGATCGGCGCAACGGGGCCCGACATCGTCGATACGCGCAGCCATCTCTACCCGGACTCGCTTGGCACGATGGGCTGGCACATCGGCGCCTCGGGATTCCAGCTGATCCTGGCCCCCGACCTGCCGGAAATCGTCGAGCGTTATCTGGGCCACGACGTCACTACGTTCCTGGCGGCCCACGGCCTGGCGGTCGAACAAGTCGGTGCCTGGGTGAGCCATCCCGGCGGCCCCAAGGTCATCGACGCGATCATCGCCACCCTCGAGCTGCCTGACGACGCGCTCGATGTGACCTGGAACTCGCTGCGGGAGGTGGGCAACCTTTCGTCGGCATCGGTGCTGCACGTATTGCGTGACACGATCACCAAACGGCCGCCGAGCGGAAGCTCGGGAGTTCTGATGGCGATGGGCCCCGGGTTTTGTTCTGAGCTTGTGCTCCTGCGCTGGCACTGAGTCCACACTGACTCACATGGGCTGGTACGTGCTGCTCATCGCAGCGGTGGCGGCGGAGCGATCGGCCGAACTGTTGATTTCGCGGCGCAACCTGGCCTGGAGTCGAGCCCACCGTGGCACCGAATTCGGCGCGCGGCACTATCCGCTCATGGTGGTCCTGCACACCGCGCTGCTTGCTGCCTGCCTGGGGGAAGCGATCTGGCTGCACCGACCGTTCATCCCGGCGCTCGGCTGGCCGATGCTTGCGGTGGTGGCGGGCGCGCAGGGCTTGCGCTGGTGGTGCATCGCCACGTTGGGCCGGCAATGGAATACCCGGGTGGTGGTCGTGCCCGGTGCACCCCGCGTGACCGCGGGCCCCTACCGGCGTCTGTCTCACCCGAACTATGTAGCCGTCGTCGCCGAAGGGCTGGCGCTGCCCTTGGTGCACACCGCGTGGATCACCGCGTTGGGCTTCTCGGTTCTCAACGCCGCACTGCTGAGGGCACGGATCAAGGTCGAAAACGCTGCACTGACGGGTCTGACGTGATCGACGTGATTGTGGTGGGCGGCGGCCCCGCCGGCCTCGCGACCGCACTTTACGCAGCGCGGGCCGGGCAGGAGGTGGTTGTGCTGGAGCGGCGGCGCGGATCCGTCGACAAGGCCTGTGGCGAAGGGTTGATGCCCCACACCGTGGGGCAGTTGGCACGCCTTGGCGTGGAGGCGCACGGCAGACCCTTCCGGGGAATCCGCTATCTGGACGGTGACCGGCACGTCGATGCGCGGTTCCGGTCCGGCAACGGACGTGGTGTGCGCAGGACGGCCCTGCATGCCGCGCTCCTGCACGCGGCGACCACGGCCGGCGTCGGCTTCCTCCACGGCGATGCGAGCGACATCAGCCAGGACGGAATGTCGGTGCGCGCCGGCGGCACGCGCGCGAGGTATCTGGCGGCTGCCGACGGACTGCACTCACCCATCCGGCGATCACTCGGGCTGCAGGCGCCCACCGGCGGTCCTCGCCGGTGGGGCATTCGCCGGCACGTGCAGATCGCGCCGTGGACCGACTACGTCGAGGTGTACTGGGCCGCGGGCGCCGAAGCCTACGTGACCCCGGTGGCAGACGATTGCGTGGGTATCGCGATCCTCACATCGCACCGGGGCGGATTCGACACGCACCTGGACGAATTTCCGACGCTCAAGCACAAGGTGCACGGACGCCCGCACGGCCCCGACCGTGCCGCGGGCCCACTGCGGCAGAAGGTGCGCAGCCGAAGCGCCGGTCGGATTCTGCTGATCGGCGACGCGGCGGGCTACGTCGACGCGCTGACCGGCGAAGGCCTCGGCCTCGCGTTCGCCGCGGCTGAGCTGGCGGTGGGCTGCATCATCGCCGGGCGGCCGAACGACTACGACCGCCAGTGGCGCCGCATGTCGCGTCGATATCGGCTGTTGACGGCGGCGCTGCTGCATGCGAGCGGCTGCGGGCCGGTGCGCTCGCGCATCCTGCCCGCGGCGACAGCGCTCCCCCGGGTCTTCACGGGCCTCGTCAACCAGCTCGCCGAATGAGCACCGCCGCAGTCAGCGGTTGACTGTCCAGAGCTTCCCGACCAGCAACTGCTGCAGCTGCCCTGCAGCTGCCTCCAGACCCTCCAGGCCACCGACGAAGCCGGCGTAGAAGCCCATGCCCCACAGCATCGCGAGCATCATGTCAACCAAGGAGTGGACGTCGGTGTCGGGGTCGAGTTCCCCCCGCCCGAGCGCCTCGTGGACCACCCTGGTGATGAAAGCCCGGGTCATGGCGACGAGATCCTGCTCGGGTTCGCACAGGTCAGGATGGCGATGCGACTCGAGTACCGCCGTCACCATGAACTTGGCCGCTGATCGATCCGGATCTGCCTGGATGACCAGCGCCATGAACACGCCGATCTGCCCCAACAACGAATTCTCGCGTTCGGCCCTCTCCACACTCGCCTGCATGACGGTGTTGTGCGTCCAGTCAACGACGTGGCGGTAGAGAATCCGCTTGCTGGCAAAGTAATGGTTGATCGCCGGCCGGGTCAGGTCGGCGCGGGAAGCGATTTCTTCGAGGGTGGCGGCGTCGTAACCCACCTCGCTGAAGACTTCCCGGGCGGCGCGGACGATACGCTCCCGGGTTTGGGCTGACTTCGTTCCTTGGGGGCGGCCCGGGCCCCGGGTAGCGGTTAGTGACATTCCCAAAGTTTGTCATACCGACGCCGCGCACCGCCTGCACATGACGGTCAAAGCAGCGTCGCGGTCCCGTCGGTGCGGACGTGGACCTTCGCGCCCGCGATATCCTCGCGGACGGTCACCGCGGCCTGGAATGAATCGATGACGACCGCCAGTGCCCGCGCATCGTCGGGTGTTCGGACGGTGAGAAATGCCTTCTCCGGCTGACCGTCCCGACCGAACGGTGCGGTCCACGCTTCCACGGTTCCGACGCCTTCCCACTCCTGCGCCATGTGTCGAGTCGGTTCCCGGTCGACCTCCGATTGCACATCCTCCCAACGAAATCCGGCCGACGGAGGGTCTGTGCCGTAGATCCCGATGCTGTGCTTGGTGAGGTAGCCGCCGTTGGCGGTGGCCAGTCCGCGACTGCCCGGGTGGGCGATGAGCAGCTCGGCCATCGTCCCGATCGAGTGCGTCACATAGTTGTTCCACGGCCCACCGGCGAACGTCAGTCCCCCCGTTACGGTCAACGGCCGGCTGCGGTCTCCCAGCGGTAGGCCGAGCTCGGCCGCGGCGATCTGAACGGCCGACGGGAAACAGGAGTATATGTCGATCCATTCGAGGTCGTCGATGCCGACCCCGGCCAGTTCCATCACCCGCCGGCCCGCGATCCTGATCGCCGCCGACCGGTGATACTCCGCGCGTTCGCCGATCGAATACGTGTCGTGCGAATCCGTACCCGCGTACGGGAAGACCCACCGGTCCGGGGGAATCTGCAGACGGTTCGCGGCGCCGGCCGCCGCCAGGACAATGACCGCCGCCTGGTCGACCATGTTGTTGGAATTGAGCAGCTTGGTGTACGGCCAGCTGATCATGCGGTTGTCCGGACCCGGCTGCCAGATCTCGTCGGCGGTCAGCCGCTGACGGCTCCACGCGTTGGGGTTGCCCTCAGCCACGGTGCTGAACTGTGACCACAGCTCGCCGATTCGGCGGCGGTGGTCGTCGGAGGACTCACCTGCCGCGATCCGCACCGCCTGCTCGAAAAGCGGATAGACATGGGCAGGGCGGACCAGTTCGATCCGCTGCTCGGCCGGACCGGCCATCGCAACGTTGTCCTCCCCGCCCGTGGCCATCGCGATCGTGTGATCCTGCTGCGACCACTGCGGCTTGCGTCCCTGCGCCCGCAATTTCCGTCGGGTGCGCCAGGTCTCCGCGCCGGCAATCAACACGACCTGGGCGCGTCCGCGTTGAATATCCAGGCACGCCCGGTTCACCAGCGTCTGCGGCACGTTGCCGCCGACCCCGCTGTAGCGGGTGGAGAAGTGGTGGGCGCCGAGGCGCTGGCCCAACAGCTGGCCGGGATCGCGATACCGCCACGACAGCACGTTGACCACCCGGATCGCGTCGACTGCCTCGAGCACCCGCGCGTCGGCGGCCCGGCGCGCCGCGGCGACCATGAGATCGACTGGTTCGGTATCCGGATCGGCATCATGCTGATTGATCTGACCGGAGCCGACGAGAACCGGTGTGCGCGGATCGACGGGCATCAGCGGCTGCGGCCCTCGTCAGCAGAGCCGGATCGGTAGATCGACTTGACCATGAGATAGGCGTCGAGCCCTTCGGGTCCCAATTCCCTGCCCAGCCCGCTGGGCAGGACACTGCCGAACGGTGAGCACACGACCTGAACCGTCCTGACCGCCGGCCGGAACCGGCCGCGGATGAACACCTGCGCGGTCTGCGTGGCTGCGGTCATCGCGAACTCCTCGGTGTGGTCGCCGGCGGCGAGGTGAACAGGACGCCGTCAGCGATCAGCCGGTCGATCTCCCCGCTGTCGAGGCCGAGCAGCTTCTGGCACAGCTCCCGGGTGTGCTCACCGGGCATCGGCGCAGGCCGCAGGTCTGAGCGCGGAATGCACTGATAAGGCGCAGGTGCGGTTTCGCTCGGCAGCGGCGTGTCGATGAGCGGGTGAACCATGTCGGTGTAAAGGTTCCGATAGCGGACGGCAGGGTCGTCGAGCACGTCGACCGGCCGGTTCATCGGCCCGGCGGCCACACCGGCGTTCTGCAATGTCGAGGTGATCGTTGCCTTGTCGAGCGTGCGGGTCCACGCCGGGATATCGGTTCGCGGGTCGCGGGCATCCGGGGTCAACGACGGGCGTCCGATCGCGTCGGAGAGCGCGCGCCACTCCGCGTCGTCGCAGATCGAGATCACACACCACTCGTCGTCTCCTGCGCACCGGTACACACCGTGGAGGCTCCGGTCGTCGTCAACCGGCAGGCCGGCGTCGCGCGCCGCGTCGATGAGGTAACGGGTGTCAAGCAGGTTGACGCCGGCCTCGGCCTGCGAGATGTGCACATGCGCGCCGACTCCCGTCCGATCCCGGCGGATGAGCGCTGCCAGCGCGGCGATCGCGGTGATCCGTGCCACCACGTGGTCCGGGAAGATCGTGATCGCGTCGAGGAACGCGCCCGTGGATGCCGACGTCCACAGCCTGGTGATACCGGTGCCGGCCCGCACGAGTGGCCCGTACCCCATCCGGACACTCCACGGACCGCGATCGCCGAACGCGCTGCTTTCAGCGAGCACGATGCGGGGATTGATCTCGCGGAGCGCTTCGTAGGAAAAGCCAAGAGCGGCAAGGGTTCCCGGCTTGAAATTGGCGAACACGGCGTCGGCATCAGCGACCAGGCGACGGAAGATATCCGCTCCCGCCGGCTGCCGCAGATCCAGTCCGAGGCCGTATTCGTTGCGGTGTGTCCAGGCGAACGACTCGCTCATCGGTTGTCCCGGCCGCGACTGGCGTAGCCCGTCCGGGTACGTCGCGCTCTCCACCTTGATGACCTCGGCACCCAAATCGGCGAACAACCGGCCCAGTTCCCCGCCGGCGACGATGATTCCGAGGTCGAGGATCCGGAGACCCTCGAACGGCCGGTGGCCGACCGCCCCGTCACCGGAGGCTGACGCCGAGCGCGGCCCGGCGAGCCAGGACGGCTCGTGCTCGCCCGCCGCCGGGGCCGTGCGGCGCAGGCCGGCGCGGTGGCCGTCGACGACGAAGGGCCCCGCCGGCGCGGTGACATCCACACCAGGTGTCAGCTCGACCCTGGTCATCGCACGCACCGCGCGAAAGTGCTCCGATGACAACGCTTCGGACGGGGAAAGCACCGCGGCGATCGGCACGCCGTAGGCCTGGCCGGCCGCTGTCAACTCATCCATCGTGTGGTCGGCGAACAACCGCGCCGTCAACTCGCCGATCTCGTGTGTGGCGGCGAACCGGGCCCCGAGGGTCTCGTACTTGGCATCCTGAAACTCGGCCGGCTCACCCAGCCAGGCCCGCATGCCGTGCCATTGCCGCGGCGAGAGCACGCAGATCCGCATGTGGCCGTCCTTGCAGGCGAATATCGGGTACACGTCCTGATTTCTCGGACGGCCCCGCCACGTGTCGGTCAGGCGCTGACCTGACGCTGCCTGACCCATCGAGCCGAAGGGTGGGTCAAGGGCCTGCAGGACCGCCTCGAACCGCGAGAAATCGATGTACTCGCCGGCGCCACTGTGCAATCGGTGGTAGTACGCGGCCAGCACGGCCCAGCCGGCCTGAACCGCCGCGGTCGCCGAGGCGATGCCGTCGGGCGGCAGCACCGGCGTCCCGGTCGGTGGGCCAGACCTCGACAGTGCGGTCGACATCGCATACAGAACCGGGTCGGTGGCGCGCCATGACGCGTACGGGCCCGTGCTGCCGAAGTCGGTGACAGACAACGCGACCAGGTGCTCGTACCGGCGGCTCAACTCGGCGCACGAGACGCCGAAGGCTGCGGACTGCCCGGGGATCCCGCTGTCGATGACGATGTCGGCGGCGGACGCCAGGTCAACGAACGTTCGCCGGTCGGCCCCGGCGGCGGGATCGAGGATCGCGCTGCGCTTGTTCGCGTTGTGCAGCGCGAACGGGACGCTGACCCCCATCACGGCAGGGCGCGCGGCGCGCGCGGGGCTGCCTGAGGGGGGCTCGATTTTCAGGACGTCGGCGCCGAGGTCGGCGAACAGGCGGCCGACGGCGCCGGCGTCGCCTTCGGCGAGGTCGAGCACCCGCACACCGCCCAGCGGCGGCTCATCGTCGGGCACGGCTTCGCCGCGCTGCGCGCTCAGCTCTTCGCGAGTAATCGGTCTATCCATTCCAGTTGCGCGTCGAGTCCGGTCACCACGTACAGCATGTCGACGAACAGGTCGATGTACCCGTTGTCCGTCAGGCGACGCACGGCGTCGGCGACGTCCTCGACACTGGTGAGGGCTTCGACGTTCACCCGGACGGTAGTGGCAATCTCGTCGGGTTTGCGGCCGGCGTCGGTTGCCGCGGCGTCGATCACCTGACGCTGGCGGGTCAGCACATCGAGGCGAACCGCCCCGGGGACCTGCACCACCGGCAGCCAGCCGTCGGCGCGCCGCCCGATCCGGGCCAGTCCGGCAGCCGACGAGGCGCCCAGATAAATCGGGGGACCGGGCCGCTGGACGGGTTTGAGGTCTACCCACGACGGCGGCACCGACCACCGCTCGCCTTCGTGGCGCACGGGGTTCGCAGTCCACCATTCGTCGAGAACGTCGAGTAGCTCGTCGAGCTGGGCGCCGCGGCGGACGAACGGTGAGCCGGCGGCCTGATACTCATCAGGCGACCACCCGACGCCGAGGCCGACGACCAGCCGCCCGCCGCTCACCACATCGATGCTCGTCAACTGCCTGGCAAGCTGAACCGGTGGATACCACGGCGCGACCAGGACACTGCTGCCCAGGCGGGGCGCTGTGGTGACAGCCGCCGCGACCGCGAGCGCGACGAAAGGGTCAAGTCCGGAGCGGAACTGCACCGGTACCGATCCGGTGCCGGCGTAACCGACAACCGGGTCGACCGGCGCGAGGAGCCGGTCGCCCACCCACAGGCCGGCGGCGCCGAGACGCTCGGCGGCCGAGGCAAAGCGGGCCAGGTCGTCACGCGCGGACTCCCCGAACTGCGGCAGCGCGAAACCCAGCACACCCGTGAGAGTAGTGCGGCCCGCTGCGAAATCTGCACCGGCGGCTGAGGTTCCGAAGGAGCTTCGCGGGTACACTCGGGCGCACCATGACCGACGCCGCGGCCGCTCAACCACACCCAGCGGTGTCCCAGCTGGCCGCGCTGCACCACTACCGGGTGTACGTCGACATCGGCGTCGTGGTGGTGGTGTTGGCGTTGACCAACCTGATCGCTCACTTCACCACGCCGTGGGCCAGTGTGGCCACCGTCCCGGCTGCCGCTATCGGCCTGGTCGTGCTGGTCCGCGGCCGCGGGTGGGGATGGTCGGAGCTGGGGCTGGGGCGCGAACATTGGAAGTCGGGGATCGGCTACGCGGCCGCAGCAGTCGCGGTGGTGGTGACCGTCGTGGCGGTCGGTGCGCTGCTGCCGCTGACCCGGCCGCTGTTCCTGAACAACAACTACGCGACGGTGTCCGGTGCGCTGATCGCGTCGATGATCATCATCCCGCTGCAGACCGTGATCCCCGAGGAACTCGCGTTCCGGGGTGTTCTGCACGGCACGCTGACCCGGGCGTGGGGTTTTCGCGGCGTCGCCGCGGCCGGCTCGCTGCTGTTCGGCTTGTGGCACGTCGCCACGTCGCTCCGACTGACGAGCAGCAACGTCGGGTTCACCCACCTGTTCGGCACCGGCGTCGGCGGCGAGGTCGCCGGCGTGCTGCTGGCAGTCGCGGCTACCGGCGGCGCCGGCTTCGTGTTCACCTGGCTACGGCGACGCAGTGGCAGCCTGCTCGCGCCCATCGCGCTGCACTGGTCCCTCAACGGCGTCGGTGCACTGACGGCCGCGCTGGTATGGCACCTGTCGACGTGACAGTTGCGCGTCAGCCCCTGCCGCTCTTCGGCTTGGTCTCGACGAGCTCTTTCGCGATCACCACGACAGGCTTGTTCGATTCCTGCGACAACCGGGTCAGCAGAGAGAACGCCGCGCCGGGACTGATGTCGTAGCGCTCCATCAGGATTCCCTTCGCCTGGCCGATGATGTCGCGGCTGCCCAGCGCGGAGCGGAACTGCCTGCTGCGCTGCACCGCCTCCAGTGTCAGGGCGGCATGGGTGGCGAGGACGAGCCCCAACCTCTCGGCACTGCCGTCGAATCCGTTGCAGCGATTCGAGTACAGGCTCAACGCTCCCCAGTTCTGCACATGCGTATAGAGCTGGAAGCTCAGCATCGAGCGCACCGGCGTTTCCGCGACGACGGCTGCGGCAAACCGCGGCCACCGGGTGTCACGGGCGAGATCGTCGACGCGGATCGTTTGACTGTTCGTCGCGCAATCCAGCGCCGGGCCCTCGACCAGCTCCTCCTGGATCTTGTCGATCACGTGGGGGAAACTGCCGATGACGGCCGACGACCGGAAGCCGCGCTTGCCGGAGGTCAGGATCACGGCGGCCGCGGCCACGCCGCGAATGTGATCCGACGCCAGCCCCGCGAACCGCTCCATCACTTCTTCGGGATGCGGTCTGGCTTCCGTCTGCACGTCTCGCACCAATTCGGCTAGCGGAGTGTGCATGACGCTATCACCCATTACCGACGGGTCGGGTGCCCCGTTGTATCCAAGAAACTGTGCCTCTTCTTGGGTGATGTCTGTTTGGCTCATAGGGGCGCCACCTCCCGGCTGCCGTCTTAACTGACGCCTATATTAATTTACCGATACACCGCGCGATAAACCCGCAGTCGCGGAAACGAACACACGCGACGTTCACTGTCCGATTTGCGAATCGGCGTTTGCGCCGGTGCGAACCGCGCGAGGCGTGGCCGTAACGCTCAGACCAGCAGCACAGCGGCCCCGGCGATGCGGCCTTCGGCCAGATCGGCCAACGCCTGGTCGGCAGCTGCCAGCGGATATTCGGGCGTGCTCACCTCGATGTGGTGGCGCTCGGCGAACGCCAGGAACTCGCGGGCGTCGGCGCGGGTGTTGGAGGTGACCGAACGAAGCTGCCGCTCCTGGAACAGATGCCGCTGGTAGTTCAGCACCGGGATGTCGCTGAGGTGGATGCCGGCGATCGCCAGCGTGCCTCCTCGGTCGAGCGCCTCCAATGCGGGCAGTACCAGCTCGCCGACCGGCGCGAACAGGATCGCGGCGTCCAGAGGCACCGGAGGCGGATCGGCGGCCCCCTGCACCGAGGCCGCGCCGAGGGACAGCGCCAGCTTGCGGGCCGCTTCGCCGCGGGTCATCACGTGGACTTCGGCACCCTGCGCCAGCGCCACTTGCGCGGTGATGTGGGCGCTGCCACCGAACCCGTACAGGCCGAGTCGGCCGCCGACGGGCAGCTCGGCGCGCAGTAGGGATCGGTAACCGATGATGCCCGCGCACAGCAGCGGGGCCAGCTCCGGGTCCGAATAGCCCTGAGGCAGATGGTGCGCGAAAGCCGCCGGTACGGTCGCATATTCGGCATACCCGCCGTCGGCGTCCCAGCCGGTGTAGCGGGAGTTGGGGCACAGATTCTCGTTGCCGCGTACGCAGAAACGGCACACCCCGCACGTGTGACGGAGCCATGCGATGCCGACCCGGTCGCCGACGGCGAAGCTGGACCCGGCGTCGGGGCCCAGCTCGATGACCTCACCGACAACCTCATGCCCGGGTATCACGTGGGGCCGGTGCACCGGCAGGTCACCCTCGGCGACATGAAGGTCGGTACGGCAGACCCCGCACGCCCGGACCGAGACCAGGAGTTCGTCGGGTTGGGGCCGGGGAACCTCCGTGGTGACCATCTCCAGGGGCCGAGTGCTCATTGGACCCGGCCGGCGTACCCGCCAGGCCGTCATCGTGCGATCCGCAGCCATGACACCATCGTGGCCCTCGTCCGCAACCCGTGCCGCGCTGCCGGGAAAGTCGGGACTAAATCCTCTGTGCCAGGGACATTCGGTCCTATGGCCGTCGTCGGGGCGCTGTCAGCGTGATAGCCGACCACGAAGGGAGCGCGACCGTGAACACCGCTTCGCCGCACCACGAAACAATCAGAGCGGCGCTCGCACTGGCAAATCGGGCGCCGTCGGTGCAAAACTCGCAGCCGTGGCTCTGGCGCGTGAGTGACCAGACAGTGCATCTGTTCGTCGACCCCGATCGAGTGACGCACGTCGATCCAGATCGACGCGACACGCTGCTCAGCTGCGGTGCCGCTCTGCAGCACTTCACCGTCGCGCTGGCCGCGCTGGGCTGGCGCAGCCACGTGCACCGGTTCCCCAGCCAGGCCGACCCGGACCACCTGGCCGCGATCGAGATCGACGGCCGTGGCACCAGTGAGCAGGACATCGCGCTGGCGGCGTCGATCCCGCGTCGTCGCACCGATCGTCGGTGGTACAGCTCGTGGCCGGTGTCTGTGGGAGACATCGCGCTGATGGCCGCTCGCGCCGCGCGGGCCGGGGTCGCGTTGCGTCGCATCCCCGAGTCTGGGCCGTTGAAGAAGTTGGTGGCCGAGGCGGTCCGCGAGCACGCCGGCGACGCCCAGTATCTGGCCGAACTGTCGTTACCCAGTGGCCGCTACGGGTTACTCGCCGGCGTTGCGGCCCGAAGCCCGACGGCGTCCGACCCGGGTACGACGATCCCTGCGCGCGTGTTCCCCAACCCGGTGCTGCCGCAACCGGAGGGCGCCGAGGCCGGAGAGGATGCGGGCGTGGTCGCGGTGCTGGCCACCGCGACCGACGATCCCGTTGCGCGGCTGTGCGCGGGCGAGGCCACCGGTGTGGTGCTGCTGACCGCCACCGCCCTCGGTTTGTCCACCTGCCCGCTGACTGAGCCGCTCGAGATTCACTCGACGCGCGAGGCCGTCCGCTCGATTGTGCTGGGCGACGACGGCTACCCGCAGCTGCTGCTGCGGATCGGGTGGGCACCGATCAACGCCGATCCCCTGCCGCCGACGCCGCGCCGTCCACTCGAGGACACGGTGGAGCGCCTGCTCCCGGCTAGGCCCGTCGGACGAGACGCAGCAGCCAAAGCAGAATGACCGACCCGAGGATCGCGGTGAACAGCGTGAACCACCAACCGCCGCTTGCCGTGTCCACGAAGAAGCTCAGCAGGAAGCCGCCGATCAGTGCGCCGGCGATGCCGACCAGGATCGTGACCAAGAACCCTTCTCGGTAATTCATGATTTTCCCGGCGATCCATCCCGCGATGGCGCCGATGATGATGTAACCGATCCAGCCGACGCTGGTGAGCGTTGTCGAACGGGCGAGAAACTCGGTGGCTGCCACGGTATCCATCTGGATCACCTTCGCTGGTGCCGCTCGCCTGGTCGGCGCGCACTGCCATTGGTATACCGCTCGGGGGTAACGATTGCGCTGTTGAATCGGGCACGGTAAGTGACGTGTAGTTGCTATGCCGGCGGTCGACGCGTTCGTCTGCCGGGTCGTCAGGAGGGCGGCATCATCTCCGGGTTCGGCGCCACCGGAACCGGCACGCCGACCGGGGCGGGTTGACCGGGAGCCGGCGGGGCACCTGGAGGCGGCGGGGCACCGGGAGCGCCGTTGTCCGGCGGCGGCGGCGCTTCCGGCGGCGGCGGCGGCGTGTACGGGCGAATCGACTCAGCCAGAGTCTTGGCGGCAGCCTTGTCGACCGGGCTGTTCGCGGTGCCCAGCCAGACAACGAACCAGCGGTTGTTCTGGGCCGGCTGCCCGCCCTGTCGGGGTGTGTTCGAGCCGAGCGCGGCGGCCCAGATCTGACCGTTGGGCTTGTTCGTGTCGGTGAACTTGACCTCGTAGTACGACGCGCTGCCCTGCATGCCCGCCGCGTCGAGTGGGACGGTCTCCTGGTTGATCCGAGTGCCGGGGAACGGCATGTAGAACTCACCCATGTCGGAGGCAAGCCGGGTGGCGGCCTTGGCGTTGTCCGGCTCTGCGCCCGCGAACAGCTTCAGGTCCAGCCGACCCATCAGAATGCTGGTGTCGGTCGGGGCCTGCCCACCCTGCGTGGCCGGTGCTTTGGTCAGCAGCGCCTGGCCGTAATTGATTCGCGACGCGTCGCCCACGCCCCACCCCGGGGGCAGGTCGTAGCTGAACCCGCCGGCCGCGACGTTCACCCTATTCGGATCGGCCGGGGGCGGCGGCGGTGTGTTCGGATCAGCCGCAGGGGCCGGCGGTGCGTTGGGATCAGTCGGCGGCGGCGGCGCGCCATTGGGATCGGCAGGCGGCGCAGCGGCATCGGGGTTGGCCGGCGTCGGGGCCGGCGTCGTGGTGGTGCCCGGCGGTGCCGGCACGGGATCGGCGTGGGCCGTTGTCACGGGCAGTGGCAGTGTCAATGCCACCGTTCCGGCACCGGCCATCGCCGTCATCGCCAGCGTCGTCCATAGGCCCTTACGTCGCGTGGGGGTCAGGTCCGGCTGTCGCATGGGGACGAAACTACCGTGTTACCGCCGTGACGCAAGTGTGATCTGCTCACAAAGTGAATTGAGAAAACGATGAGAAAGGCGCCGTCAGGCTGCGTATACCGCCACTTCCTGCGCCTTGACGGCGAAGAACACCGGCTCACCGGTCGCCACGCGCAATTCGGCGGCAGATTCGGCGGTGATATCAGCCGCCAGACCGGGTGCGCCGTCGTTCTGCTCGTGAGCCCGGACCCGGACGCCCTGCGGGATGCTGTCGAGCAGGGCCACCGTCACCGCGACGGTGTTACGGGGGCTGCCGTGGGGAAGGTCCCGATACACGGCGACCGCCGTGGGGCTGAACACCGCGACCGCATGAACTCCGGGGTCGAGAGGATCGCCGCTCCCGTACCAGCAGGTGCCGTCGGCCGCCCGCAGCGCACCGTCTGCCGCGACCGTCCCCCGCACGAGGTTGACACCGGCGAAGCGGGCGGCGAAGTCGCTGCGCGGGGCGGCGAGCACCGTGGCGACCGGGCCGTCCTCGACCACCCGGCCGCTTTCGAGCACCAGCACGCGATCGGCCAGGGTCAGCACGTCCAGCAGCTCATGGGTGACCAGCAGCGTGGCGCGGCCATCGCGCGCCAGCACGCCGCGAAGCAGCGTGCGAACCGCCGCCGCGGCGCCCACGTCGAGGCCGGCCAGCGGCTCGTCAAGCAGCAGCACGTCGGGCTCGGCGGCCAGCGCGCGCGCAATCGCCACCCGCTGTGCCTGCCCGCCGGACAGCTCGCGTGGCGAGCGGTCGGCGAGTTCACCCGCGTCGACGCGACCCAGCCAGAGCCGGGCAGCGTTGCGGGCCGCGCGCCGGCTTGCGCCCCGGCTGCGGGGGGCGAACGCCACGTTGGCCGCGACCGACAGGTGCGGGAACAGCAGCGGGTCCTGCAGCAGCAGGCCGACGCGGCGTGCGTGCGTGGGCACGAACACGCCGGCGTCGGTGTCAGTGAGAACCGTGGATCCCGACCGCACGATGCCCTGGTCGGGCCGCACCAATCCGGCCACCAGGTGCAGCGCCGTCGACTTGCCGCCCCCGTTCGGGCCCAGCACCGCCACCACTTCGCCCGCGGCCACCGCGAATTCGACGTCGACCCCGCGATCGGCGACGATCGCCGCCAGCTGCAGGCCCGTCACGCCGGCGTCCCGCTCAGCCTGCGTGCGCCGACGGCCAGCACGACGACCGCCGCCACCGCGACCAGCAACACGGACAGCGCCACCGCCGCGTCTGCGTCGCTCTCCCGCTGGACGTAGATCTCCAGCGGCAGTGTGCGGGTCACGCCCTCGCGTGAGCCGGCAAACGTCAGCGTCGCGCCGAACTCGCCAAGCGCCCGTGCGAACGCCAGCACCACACCCGACACCAAACCCGGCGCCAACAGCGGCAACGACACCCGCCACCACACGGTCGTCGGCCGCGCACCCAGCGTGGCGGCCACCTGTTCATATCGGCCACCTGCGCTGCGCGCGGCACCCTCCAACGCGATGACCAGGAACGGCAACGACACGAACGTCTGCGCCAGCACCACGGCCGTCGTCGAGAACGCGATGTGGATGTCCGCGGCTTCGAGATAGCGTCCGAGCAGGCCCAACTTGCCGAACGCGTACAGCAGCGCGATGCCGCCAACCACCGGCGGCAACACCAACGGCAGCAGGATCAGCGGCCGTACGAGCCGAATCAGGCGCCCAGCGCTGCGGGCCAGCACCAGCGCCAGCGGAACGCCGAGCAGCAGGCACAGCGCCGTGCTGGCCGCTGCCGTGCGCAGGCTCAGCAACAGCGCGGTTCGCGACGATCGAGTCGTGATCAAGGCGAAGAACTGCGGCCAGTTCACCTTGACGGCCATCGCGACCAGCGGCAGCGCGACGAACAGCGCGCCGAGCGCCGCGGGAACATAGATCCACCGGGGCAGCCCGGCCGGCTGGTTCAAGGTTTCGGCAAGCCGGTCCCGCGCAGGGGCGTCATGATGCCAAACCCTAGGCACACCCAACTTCCGCGGCTAGCTACTGTCCAGTAACATTTTCCCGAACCGACGCGGAAATGCCGGACGGCGCATCTGGTGTGTGCCACGATCAAGGAGTTCAGCGTCGAGAGGTGGCTCGCGCGAAGAGCAACGGGTCTGAGCATCAGGAGGCAGCGATGGAGGTGCTTGTCACCGGCGGCGACACTGAGCTGGGCCGCACGCTCGCGATGGGCTTCCGCGACGACGGCCACCAGGTCGTCATCACGGGCGCCCACCGAGACGAGCTGGAGGTCGCGGCCAAGGAACTCGACATCGACGGCGTCGTGTGCGACAGCAGCCACCCTGCCAGCCTGACCGAAGCGGTGCCGCTTCTGCCCCACCACCTCGACACCATCGTGAGCGTGCCCGCACCAGCGTTCACCTGCGGTGACCCGCGCACCTACACACTTGCCGAAAGAGCCGCGGCGTGGCGGCACAGCATGGACGCGACAGTGCTCTCGGCAGTGCTGATGGTGACCGCGATCGGCGACCATCTGCACTCGGGAGGGTCGATCATCAGCGTCGTGCCGGAGAATCCGCGACCAGGCAGCGCCGAGGCCGCGATCAAGGCGGCGCTGTCGGACTGGACCGCGGGGCAGGCGGAGTTCTTCGGCACGCGCGGCATCACGATCAACGCGGTCGCCACGGGCCGTGGCGCCGAACAAGGCTACGAGGGGCTGTCGACGGGCATTCCCGCCAGCGCGGCTGCCGAGATCACACGGCTCGCGCTGTTCCTGACGACGCCTGCGGCGCGCCACATCACGGGCCAGACCCTGCACGTGAGCCACGGCAATCTGGCTCAGTGGGGCTGAGCCGTCCTAATGTCGACGGTGTGACTATTCGACTCGGCTATCAGATTCCGAATTTCTCTTACGGCACACCTGTTTCGGAGCTCTTCCCCACTGTTGTCGCCCAGGCGAAAGAGGCCGAGGCGGCGGGCTTCGACACCGTCCTGCTCATGGACCACTTCTATCAGCTGCCCGGTTTGGGGACGCCCGACCAGCCAATGCTCGAGGCCTACACGGCACTGGGCGCGCTGGCCACCGCGACGAACCGGTTGCAACTCAGCGCGCTGGTCACCGGCAACACCTACCGCAACCCGACGCTACTGGTCAAAGCGGTCACGACCCTCGACGTGGTAAGCGGCGGGCGAGCGATACTTGGTATCGGCGCGGGCTGGTTCGAGCTGGAGCACCACCAGCTTGGCTTCGAGTTCGGCACCTTCACCGACCGCTTCGAGCGCCTCGAGGAAGCGCTGCAGATCATCGCGCCGATGCTGCGCGGCGAGCGGCCCACAGTCTCCGGCAAGTGGTACCACACCGAGTCGGCGATGAATGAGCCGCGATACCGCGACCACATCCCGATCATGATCGGCGGCAGCGGCGAGAAGAAGACATTCCGGTTGGCCGCCCAATACGCCGACCACCTGAACATCATTGCGGGCATGCCCGATCTGCCCCGCAAGCTCGAGGCCGTCAAGCAGCGCTGTGCCGAGGTCAACCGCGATCCCGCCACGCTGGAAACGAGCGCGCTGTTGACCGTGGTGCTCGACGAAAACGGCGAGACCAGCGACATGGAGGAGACAAGGGGTGATCGAGCCGTCACCGGTTCGCCGCAGGCGGTGGCCGAGGAGGTCCAAAAGCGGGTGCTCGGTGTCGGGATCGATGGCGTGATCATCAACATGCCGACCCAGGGCCATACGCCCGGGCTGATCACGAAGGTCGGTGAGGCGCTGAAACCGCTGGTAGCGCGCTAGCCGGCCAGCGCGGCGGCGGGCTCGCGGGAGTGGCAAACGCCACAACGGTCCCTACAACGGTCCCCGCGACGGCCGGGAGCGGCGCGACTACGGTGGAAGATGTCCCCGCAGTCTTCGGCCGACGAGGAGCCAGCATGAGTGCACAGCCCCACGGTGCGGCCGCCGCCCAGCACCGGCATCGGGTCGTCGTGATCGGGTCCGGGTTCGGCGGCCTGACCGCCACGAAGGCCCTGAGGCACGCCGACGTCGACATCAAGATGATCGCCCGCACCCAGCACCACCTGTTCCAGCCGCTGCTGTATCAGGTCGCGACCGGCATCATCTCCGAGGGAGAGATCGCCCCGGCAACGCGGGTGATCCTGCGCAAACAGAAAAATACGCAGGTGTTGCTCGGGGACGTGACCGGCATCGATCTTGGCAGCAAGACCGTGAAGTCGGAGTTGCTGGGCCACAACTACATCACCCCCTACGACACACTGATCATCGGGGCCGGCGCCGGTCAGTCGTACTTCGGCAACGACCACTTCGCCGAGTTCGCACCGGGTATGAAGACGATCGACGACGCGCTGGAACTGCGTGGTCGCATTTTGAGCGTCTTTGAACAGGCCGAGCGCTCCAGTGACCCGAAGCGCCGCGAGAAGCTGCTGACATTCACCGTTGTCGGGGCGGGCCCGACCGGCGTGGAGATGGCCGGTCAGATCGCCGAGTTGGCCGACCACACCCTCAAGGGCGCTTTCCGGCACATCGACACGACCAGGGCCCGGGTGATCCTGCTCGACGCCGCGCCCGCCGTGCTGCCGCCCATGGGCGAGAAACTCGGCAAGAAGGCGCAGGCACGGCTGGAGAAGATGGGCGTCGAAATTCAGCTCGGCGCAATGGTGACCGATGTCGACCGCAACGGCCTGACGGTCAAGGATTCCGACGGCACGATTCGGCGTATCGAGTGCACGTGCAAGGTCTGGTCGGCGGGCGTGTCGGCCAGCCCCCTCGGCAGGCAGCTCGCCGAGCAGTCGTCGGTGGAGCTCGACCGTGCGGGCCGCGTCAAGGTGCTCCCCGACCTGTCGATCCCCGGGCACCCGAATGTGTTCGTCATCGGCGACATGGCCGCCGTCGATGGTGTTCCCGGCATGGCGCAGGGGGCGATCCAGGGCGCCAAGCACGTCGCCCACCTGGTCAAGTCCGAACTCAAAGGCGCCAACCCGGCAGAACGCAAGCCTTTCCAGTACTTCGACAAAGGCTCGATGGCCACCGTGTCGCGGTTCAGCGCGGTCGCTCAGGTCGGCCCGCTGGAGTTCGGCGGGTTCATCGCCTGGCTGGCGTGGTTGGTGCTGCACCTGGTGTATCTCGTGGGATTCAAAACCAAGATCACGACGCTGATCTCGTGGACGGTGACGTTCCTGAGCACTCGGCGAGGCCAGCTCACGATCACCGAGCAGCAGGCGTTCGCCCGCACGCGCCTCGAGCAACTCGAGGAGATCGCGTCGACGGTTCAAAACGAGGAGAAGGCGGCAAGCTAGCGCCCTGCCAGGTCGACAGGCACCCCCCGCCGGCCAGCCTGAGCGGCACGGCAGCCAGGTCCGTCTCGTCTGCCGGATATCGGAACTCGCTGACGCACGCCAGGGGTGCGCCGAGCTCGTCGTCGGCCACCGAGCCGGCGCCCAATTCGACGCGGTGGCGCAGCAACGCCGCGCCGTCGAGGTCGGCGCGCAGCGTGCCTGTCCACAAGCCTTCTCGCTCATCGGTCCTGCCGATCTGCACCCGTTCGCGAAGCCGCACGACGGCGCCGCTGCCGATGTACAGCGTGGTCTGTGACTCGTGGCAGGCATCAGCTGCGACGACGGTGGGTTGCGGATCGACGTCAAGTTCACCGGCCACCTCGAGCCGCCAGCAGACCTGCGACTCCAAAGTCGTGGCCGCGGGCAGCGCGACGGTAGCCGCGACGCTGCGCAGGTGCAGCCGAGCCCCGGCCTCGACGATCAGATGCACGCGGATGACGTCGCCGCCGAGCGGAGTCGCCGCCGTCGACACCAGGTGCACCGCGTCGTCGGCGGTCAGGCGCGCGGCGATGCCGCCGCGACACTCGATCCGCGGCGCCCGGTCCCGGTACGCGACCACCCGCACATCGGAGCGCATCAGACGCTCCGCGCAGCCCGGAGTTGCTCACGCACCCAGGTCAGCACCGGGCCGGCCGACGGATCCTGCGTCAGCGAGATCAACGCCGTCGGATGCTGACCGCGCACCGCGCCCGCGTCGCGGCGCATCACGTCGAGGTCGGCACCGACCTGCGCCGCCAGGTCGGTCTTGTTGATCACCAACAAATCCGAATACGTCACCCCCGGGCCGCCCTTGCGGGGTACTTTGTCGCCGCCGGCCACGTCGATGACGAAGATCTGGACGTCGACCAGCCCAGACGAGAACGTCGCGGTCAGGTTGTCGCCGCCCGATTCGACCAGGATCAGGTCCAGCGCATCGTTGGCCGCGACCAGGTCGTCGATCGCGTCGAGATTTGCGGTGATGTCGTCGCGGATCGCGGTGTGCGGGCAGCCGCCGGTCTGCACCGCCGCGATGCGCTCGTCGGGCAGCACGGCGTGTCGGCGCAGAAAGTCGGCGTCTTCGGTGGTGTAGATGTCGTTCGTCAACACGGCCAGTGACAATTCATCACGCAGCGCTCGGCACAGCGCCGCGACCAGTGCGGTCTTCCCGGATCCGACCGGCCCGCCGATCCCGATGCGTAGCGGCTCCCCCGGCGTTCTGGTCCGCCGTGGCCTTTGCGGGTGGGTGTGCGGTTGCCCGTCGATGAAATGTGGTGGCATAGCCGGCCTTTCAGGAGGCGAACAGGGGTCGGTCGCGCCCGGCGTGGCGTTCGGCCAGCTCGTCGAGCAGCGGATCTGACAGCTCCGCCGGCTCGGCACGCGCGATCGTCGCGGTCTGTTCGCAGAGCGCGGCGAGGTCGAACGTCAGCGCGGCCACGTCGGCGGGGTCGAGCGCCAGCAACCGCTGCGCGGCGCTGGCCGAGCCGGTCATCGTCGTGTAGACGACCTGCAGTGCCGTCTGTTCGGGCGTCACGCCGCTGATCGCGCCGACGGAACCTGCGGCGACGGCCAGATGGGGGGTTATGCCCAGCGCGTCGAGGTCGGCCGCCGGCCAGACCCGCCTCGCCAGGCGCAGCAGTCCCCTGCCCTGCGACCGCGACGCCTGTCGGGCGGCGGGAGCCGGCGTGCGGGCGTCGGTTTCGCGATCGGCATCTTGAACCGACAGCGTGCCCGCGTGCACGGCGGCCGCGAGGGACGCACTCACCAAGCCGTGGGTGCGGATACGGCGGCGCAGAAACGCACGCAATGTCGCAACATCGACCACCAGGCCGCTGACAACGGCCTCTTCGACACCACCCGAATGCACGTGGGCGCCGGTGGGCAGCCGTGAGTCTGCCAGTGTCAGAAGAGTCGCCAGGCTTGCCATCAGAAAAGGAAATATCTCTGCGCCATGGGTAGGTGGGCGGCCGGTTGCTCCTCCCACACGTCGCCGTCGATGCGGACGGTGAATGTGTCGGGCTCGACCTCGATGCGCGGCAGTGCGTCGTTGAGCGGCATGTCGGCCTTGCCGATACTGCGAACGTCGTTGACGGCGACCAGCCGTCGGTTGACCGCGAGCCGGTCGGCCAGGCCGTCCTCGACCGCTTGGCGCGACACAAAGTGGACCGACGTGGCGGCGGCCGCGGGTGGTGCTGTCCCGAACATGGGTCGCGGCAGCACCGGTTGCGGGGTGGGGATCGACGCGTTGGCGTCGCCCATCGCCGCCCAGGCGATCATGCCGCCCTTGATCACCACGTGCGGCCGCACGCCGAAAAACGCGGGATCCCAGAGCACCAGATCGGCGAGCTTGCCGACTTCCACCGAGCCGATCTCGTGATCGAGCCCATGGGCAATGGCGGGGCAGATCGTGTACTTGGCGACGTAGCGGCGGACGCGATGGTTGTCGGCCGCCGCGTCGCCCGGCAGCGCGCCGCGGCGGCGTTTCATCACGTGCGCGGTCTGCCAGGTACGGATCACCACCTCGCCGATACGCCCCATCGCCTGCGCGTCGCTGCCGATCATCGAGATCGCGCCGATATCGTGCAGCAGATCTTCGGCGGCGATCGTAGACGGCCGGATGCGGCTTTCGGCGAACGCCAGATCCTCCGGAACGTTGGGGTTGAGGTGGTGGCAGACCATCAGCATGTCGAGGTGCTCGTCGAGCGTGTTGACCGTGTACGGCCGAGTCGGGTTGGTGGAACTGGGCAGCACATGCAACTCAGCGGCGACGGTGATGATGTCGGGTGCGTGGCCGCCGCCGGCGCCCTCGGTGTGATAGGCGTGGATGCTTCGGCCGGCGATCGCGCCGAGCGTGTCCTCGACGAAGCCCGCCTCATTGAGGGTGTCGGAGTGAAGCGCCACCTGCACACCGGACGCGTCGGCCACCGCCAGGCACGCGTCGATCGCCGCGGGCGTAGAGCCCCAGTCCTCGTGAAGCTTGAACCCCGAAGCGCCACCCCGCAATTGCTCCCACATCGCCTCGGCGCTCACGGTATTGCCCTTGCCGAGCAGCGCGATGTTCATCGGCCACGAATCCAGTGACTCAAGCATTCGGCCGAGATGCCAGGCGCCGGGGGTGACGGTGGTGGCCTTGCTGCCTTCGGCCGGCCCGGTCCCGCCTCCGATCAGCGTCGTGGTGCCGCCGCCCAGCGCCTCCGCCATGATCTGAGGGCAGATGAAGTGGACGTGGCAGTCGATGGCCCCGGCCGTGACGATGCGGCCGTTGCCGGCGATGACCTCCGTGGACGGTCCCACCACCAGGTCAGGGTGCACGCCCGTCATGATGTCCGGGTTGCCGGCCTTTCCGATCGCGACGACGCGGCCGTCGCGAATACCGATGTCCGCCTTGATGATTCCCCAGTAGTCGACGATGACAGCGCCGGTGATCACTGTGTCCGCGGCGCCGTCCGCCCTGGTTACCCGGCCCTGACCCATCGACTCGCGCAGGACCTTGCCACCGCCGAACACCGCCTCGTCGCCGGCCAACCCCGGTCCACCGCTGCGGTCCTCGGTGATCTCGATGAACAAATCGGTGTCGGCCAGCCGGACCCGGTCGCCCGTGGTCGGGCCGAACAACTGCGCATAACGCGCTCTCGACAGCTCGGTCATGGCCCGTCCAAGCGTCCCGGCGGGTCGAGGGTCAGCCCGTACACCTGGCGCAAGCCGGTCAACGGGACCAGCGAAACCTGTTCGGCGACGCCCGGTTCGAAGCGCACGGCGGTGCCTGCCGGGATGTCAAGCCGATGTCCGTGCGCGGCGGCCCGGTCGAACGACAATGCGGCATTGGCTTGAGCGAAGTGCACGTGGCTGCCCACCTGCACCGGTCGGTCACCGGTGTTCACCACGTCCAGCCTCAACCGGTCGGCGCCTGCGTTGATGGTGACATCGCCGGAGCCATAGAGGATTTCGCCGGGGATCATGCGATCGGATGGTGGACCGTGACGAGTTTGGTGCCGTCCGGGAACGTCGCCTCCACCTGGACGTCGTTCAGCATCTCCGGCACCCCCTCCATGACGTCGTCGCGCCGTAGCACTTCGCGACCGCTGACCATCAGCTCGGCGACCGTCCGCCCGTCGCGAGCACCCTCCAGCAGGTGGTCGGTGATCATCGCAACGGCTTCGGGGTGGTTCAGGCGCAGTCCGCGTGCCTGACGGCGCCGCGCGAGTTCGCCGGCGTATGAGATCAGCAGCCGGTCCTGTTCATGCGGAGTCAGGCGCATAATGCGCGATCCTGCCACGGGTTGTCCCGGTCAGCAGATCAATCCGACGTCGATCACGCCTCGGTCAGGTTCTGCAACCGCACCTGGCCCCGGGCGACGATGCGATCGTCAGCATCGGTGATCGTGGTGAGCCAGAGCTGTTGGCGGCGGCCCCGGTGAATCGGTGTCGACGCCGCGTAGACGGTGCCCGACGAGATCGCGCGCAGGAAGTCGGTGTTGTTGTTGACCCCAACCACATTGCCGCCTCCGTTCTCGGACAGCCACGCCTGTCCGGCGACACTCGCCAGGCTTTCCACGATCGCGCAGTACACCCCGCCATGGACGATGCCCCAGGGCTGGAGCAGCTTGTCGTGGATCTTTAGCTGTGCCCTGGCCCCGTCCGGGGTGACGTGGACATACGTCAGTCCGAGTTCGTTGTCGAAACCCCGGCCGACATCGGATGGCGGCAGCGACGGCACGCCACTGTGTCTACACGGCGAGGGCCGCCGGCAATGCGACGGGGCCCCACGCGAGTGATGCGCGGGGCCCCGCCCTCGGATGGACCGGGCGTCGCTGCAGCCCACAGCACGCCGGCGCGGTCCTCTAGCTCATATGTATGTCATCAAAAAGAGTAGGCAAGGCTCGCCTAACTCTCAAGCGTTGTGACCGGACTCACACCCTTGCGCCGGACGGTATTGACCAGGTACCGAGCCAGCGCATCTGGTTGGCACCGCGGCGCGGCCGGTCGCATACGACACGCAGTAGTAAGCCAGTAGTACGCTTACACACATCGCCGCAGGAGATGAACGCAAACATGGCCAAATGGACTCGATTGGGAGAGCTCGAACGCGCGGTCATGGACCACCTGTGGTCTTCGCCGGAGCCCCAGACGGTTCGCCAGGTACACGAAGCACTTTCGGCCCGCCGGGATCTGGCCTACACCACGATCATGACGGTGTTACAGCGGCTCGCGAAGAAGAGCCTCGTCGTGCAGCACCGCGACGACCGGGCGCACCGCTACGCGCCGATGCACGGCCGAGACGAATTGGTCGCGGGTCTCATGGTCGACGCGCTCGACCAGGCCGCCGATTCAGGTAGCCGGCAAGCCGCGCTGGTGCATTTCGTCGAACGCGTCGGAGCCGACGAAGCCGACGCGCTGAGGCGGGCCCTGGCCGACCTCGAGGCCAAAAACCGCATCCCGCAGCCAGGTAGCGGTCCCGACACCGGCTGAGAGAGACTTACAGCGTGACTTGGGGTATATCCGGGCTGGCCTTCACCCTCGTCGCGCTGCTGCTGGTCGGGCCGGTCCCGGCCCTGCTGGCACGGGCAACGTGGCCGATGCGCGCGCCACGCGCGGCAGTGGTGCTGTGGCAGTCCGTCGCGCTGGCCGCCGTGTTGTCGGCGTTCAGCGCCGGTATCGCAATTGCCAGCCGGCTGTTGGTGCCAGGTGCCGACGGGCGCCCCACCGCGACGATCACCAGCGAAATCGCGATGCTGGGCTGGCCGTTGTGGCTCGCCTATGTCGCCGTCTTCGCGGTCACGCTTCTCATCGGGGGCCGGCTGGTCGTCGCTGTGCTGCAGGTCGCGATCGCGACCCGCCGGCGACGAGCGCAGCACCGGATGCTTGTCGACCTGCTCGCCACCACCGGCGACGGCGTGAGCGCGTATCCGCGGCCCAGCGGCCTGCGCATCCTTGACGTGTCCGAGCCGCTGGCTTACTGCCTGCCCGGGGTTCGCAGCCGTGTCGTGGTCAGCGAGGGCACGCTCAAAACCCTCCAGCGCAACGAAATCGCCGCGATCCTGCGCCACGAGCAGGCGCACCTGCGGGCCCGTCACGACCTTGTCCTGGAGATGTTCACCGCCGTGCACGCAGCGTTCCCGCGTTTCGTCCGCAGCGCGAACGCCCTGCACGCGGTGCGGCTGCTGGTCGAGTTGCTCGCCGACGACGCCGCGGTCCGCGCCGCCGGGCCCACGCCCCTGGCCCGCGCGCTGGTCGCCTGCGCGTCAGGGCCGACCCCGTCCGGCGCCCTGGCGGCCGGTGGCCAGTCCACGGTGCTGCGGATCCGGCGCCTCGGTGGCCGCGGCAACAGCCTGCTACTGGCCTGTGGCGCATATTTGGCCGCGGCAGCGGTGCTGATGGTGCCGACGATCGCGCTCGCGGTGCCCTGGCTCACAGAACTGCGCCGACTTTTCGCGATCTGACTCCGCTGTCTTCGCAACACCATCTTCGCCACAACAAAAGAAAAGAAAGGCCCTCGATGACCTCGTCTGAAGCCCAGACCGACTCGCAGAAAACCGGCACCGCACAGATCGGGGTCACCGGACTGGCCGTGATGGGGTCCAACATCGCGCGCAATTTCGCGCGACACGGCTACACGGTTGCGCTGCACAACCGGACCACCGCGAGGACCGACGCGCTGCTGAAGGAGCACGGTTCCGAGGGCAACTTCGTCCGCACCGAAAGCATCGCGGAATTCATTGCGGCACTGGAAAGGCCTCGGCGGGTGCTGATCATGGTCAAGGCCGGCGATCCGACCGACGCGGTCATCGACGAGCTGGCCGACGCGATGGAACAGGGCGACATCATCATCGACGGCGGCAATGCGCTCTACACCGACACGATCCGCCGGGAGGCGGCCCTGCGTGAGCGCGGCCTGCATTTCGTCGGCGCCGGCATCTCCGGCGGTGAGGAGGGTGCGCTGCACGGGCCCTCGATCATGCCCGGCGGCCCGAAGGAGTCGTATGTGTCGCTGGGCCCGCTGCTCGAGGAGATCTCCGCACACGTCGACGGCGTGCCGTGCTGCACGCACATCGGGCCTGACGGGTCAGGGCACTTCGTCAAGATGGTGCACAACGGCATCGAGTACTCCGACATGCAGCTGATCGGCGAGGCCTATCAGCTGCTGCGTGACGGCCTCGGGTACTCCGCACCGCAGATCGCTGACGTGTTCCGGGAATGGAACAGCGGCGACCTCGACAGCTACCTCGTCGAGATCACCGCCGATGTGCTGTCGCAGGTCGACGCCACGACCGGCAAACCACTGGTCGACGTGATCCGTGACGAGGCCGAGCAGAAGGGCACCGGGCGCTGGACCGTGAAGTCGGCGCTCGATCTCGGTGTGCCGGTGACCGGCATCGCCGAGGCGGTGTTCGCCCGCGCGCTGTCGGGGTCCGAGCCGCAACGCAAAGCCACCACCGGCCTGGCGTCGGGCTCGCTGGGCGAGCGGCCGACCGACGCCGAGACGTTCACCGAGGACGTCTGCCAGGCGCTGTACGCGTCGAAGATCGTGGCCTACGCGCAGGGCTTCAACCAGATCCAGGCGGGAAGCGCCGAATACAACTGGGGCATCAACCCCGGCGACCTCGCCACGATCTGGAGAGGTGGATGCATCATCCGCGCCAAATTCCTCAACCGGATCAAGGACGCCTTCGACGACGACCCCGACCTGGCAAGTCTGATCGCGGCACCGTACTTCCGCAGCGCGGTCGAGTCGGCCATCGACAGCTGGCGGCGGGCGGTGTGCACCGCCACCGAACTCGGCATCCCGATCCCCGGCTTCTCGTCGGCCCTGTCGTACTACGACGCCCTGCGCACCGAGCGCCTGCCCGCCGCGCTCACCCAGGGCCTGCGCGACTTCTTCGGCGCCCACACCTACGGCCGCGTCGACGCTCCCCCGGATCAGAAGTTCCACACTCTGTGGAGCGGCGACGGCAGCGAGGTGCCCGCCTAAAATCGAAGACGATGCGCTTTCTGGATGGCCACCGACCGCCGTATGACCTGACGTACGACGACGTCTTCATCGTCCCCAACCGATCGGACGTGGTGTCGCGGTTCGACGTCGACCTTTCGACCCACGACGGATCCGGCACCACCATCCCGGTCGTCGTCGCCAACATGACCGCGGTCGCCGGGCGCCGGATGGCCGAGACCGTGGCACGCCGCGGCGGGCTCGTCGTGCTGCCGCAGGATCTGCCCATCGAGGCCGTCCGGCACACGGTCGATTTCGTCAAGAGCCGCGACGTGATTGTGGACACGCCGGTGACGCTGGAACCCGACGACTCGGTCTCCGACGCGTGTGCGCTGATCCACAAGCGCCCGCATGGCGCCGCGGTCGTGGTGTCCAACGGTCACCCGGTCGGCCTGGTCACCGACGCGGTGTGCGCGGGGGTGGACCGCTTCACCCGGGTGCGCGACGTGGCGGTGCCCGATTTCGTCACCGCGCCGGTGGGCACCGAGCCGCGCAAGGTGTTCGACCTGCTCGAGCACGCACTGATCGACGTCGCGGTGCTCACCGAGCCGGACGGCACGCTGGCCGGCGTGCTCACCCGCAGGGGCGCGGTCCGGGCCAGCATCTACACCCCTGCCGTCGACGCGGGGGGCCGGCTGCGGATCGCGGCGGCGATCGGGATCAACGGCGACGTGCCGGCGAAGGCGCAGGCGCTCGCCGAGGCCGGGGTCGATCTGCTGGTGATCGACACCGCGCACGGGCACCAGGTCAAGATGCTCGACTCGATCAAGTCGGTGGCGTCGTTGAATCTGGGTCTGCCGCTGGCCGCCGGCAACGTGGTGTCCGCCGACGGCACCCGAGACCTGATCGGTGCCGGCGCGACGATCGTCAAGGTCGGCGTCGGCCCCGGCGCGATGTGCACCACCAGGATGATGACCGCAGTAGGCCGTCCGCAGTTCTCCGCGGTCCTCGAGTGTGCTGCGGCCGCACGACAGATGGGCGGCCAGGTATGGGCCGACGGCGGGGTGCGCCATCCGCGGGACGTGGCGCTGGCGTTGGCCGCCGGCGCGTCGAACGTCATGATCGGCTCCTGGTTCGCCGGCACGTACGAATCGCCGGGCGACTTGATGCATGACCGCGACGAGAGGCCGTACAAGGAGAGCTACGGCATGGCGTCCAAGCGGGCCGTGGCCGCGCGCACCTCTGCCGACAGCGCGTTCGACCGGGCCCGCAAGGCGCTGTTCGAAGAAGGCATCTCGACCTCGCGGATGGGACTGGACCCAGATCGCGGCGGCGTCGAGGATCTGCTCGACCACATCACCTCGGGCGTGCGCAGCACGTGCACGTATGTCGGCGCGTCGACACTCACTGAATTGCACGAGCGGGCCGTCCTCGGCGTGCAGTCGGCGGCCGGCTTCGCCGAAGGACACCCGCTGCCCACCGGCTGGTGAACGGGCCGTCCCGAACGGGTACGCGATACGATGTGCACTTCATTGCGGGCGCCGGCCCGCTTTACACGGAGGGAAAGGGAATGCGTGCCGCAGGCACCCGTTGAGGCCGTGGGCTTCCGGGCCGAGCGGCACGTCGCCGGTTGGCCCGACCACGCAGGTGGCGAACCGCCCGACGCCGAGCCCTCCACTAGTCGGCCGGGTGAACGACCCGGCGACCATCCGGCGAGGGCGCGGTGAGCGTCCTGACGACCGTCCTGGCCCTGCTGGCCTTCGTCGTGCTGACGGCGGGCACCGCGCTGTTCGTCTCCGCGGAGTTTTCGCTCACCGCGCTGGAACGCAGCACCGTCGAGGCCCACGCCCGTACCGGTGGCCGCCGCGACCGGTTGGTGCAGCGGGCGCACCGCACGCTGTCCTTCCAGCTGTCCGGTGCCCAGATCGGTATCTCGGTCACCACACTGATCACGGGTTATCTTGCCGAGCCCCTGTTGGCGCGGCTGTTCGCGCCCCTGTTCACCGCGATGGCGCTGCCCAGGCACGTCGCCAACGGGCTGGCGCTGGGGCTGGCACTGCTCATTGCCACGTCGGTGTCAATGGTGTTCGGCGAGTTGGTCGCCCAGTATCTGGCGCTAGCCCGCCCGATGGCAACCGCGCGGGTTGTCGCAGGGCCGCAGGTGGTGTTCTCGGCGATCTTCGCGCCACTGATCAAGCTGACCAACGGCAGCGCGAACTGGCTGCTGCGCCGCTTCGGGATCGAGCCGGCCGAGGAACTGCGGTCGGCCCGGTCGCCGCAGGAGTTGGTCTCGCTGGTCCGCAACTCCGCTCGCCTGGGCTCGTTGGACGCCGCTACGGCGTTGCTTGTCGACCGGTCGCTGCAGTTCGGCACCCGGACCGCCGAGGAGCTGATGACGCCCCGGTCGAAAATCGAGGCGCTACAGGCCGATGAGACGGTCGCCGACTTGGTGATCAGGGCGATGGAGACCGGCTATTCACGTTTCCCCATCGTCGAGGGCGATCTTGATGAAACCGTCGGGATAGTCCACGTCAAGCAGGTTTTCGAAGTGCCGCCAGACGGCCGGCGCGAGACCAAGCTGGCTCCGCTGGCACAGCAGGTCGCGGTGGTGCCCTCGACGCTGGACGGCGATGCCCTGATGGGACAGGTCAGAGCCAACGGTCTGCAGACCGCGTTGGTCGCCGACGAGTACGGCGGCATCGCGGGCATGGTGACCGTCGAGGACCTGATCGAGGAGATCGTCGGTGACGTCCGCGACGAGCACGACGACGCCACCCCCGATGTGAGGGTGACAGGCGAAGGCTGGCTGGTCTCGGGGCTGCTGCGCACCGACGAGGTCGCGGCCGCGACCGGATATCGGGCGCCCGAGGGCGAGTACGACACCATCGGTGGCCTTGTGCTGCAGGAGCTCGGCCACATCCCGGTAGAGGGCGAGTCCGTGACGCTGCTGCATTTCGATCCCGACGTAGACCAGCCGGTGCGCTGGCACGCCACCGTCGAGCGGATGGACGGCCGCCGCATCGACCTGCTCGAATTGGTCGAGCCCGGCGCCGGCGGGTCCGAGGAAAGGGCCGCCAATGGGTGACGTGCTCGGCGTGCTTCTCACCGTCCTGCTTCTGGGGACCAACGCGTTTTTCGTCGGCGCGGAGTTCGCTCTGATCTCCGCACGCCGCGACCGGCTCGAGGCCCTCGCCGAACAAGGCAAACGCAGCGCAGTCACGGTGATCCGGGCCGGGGAGAACCTGTCGCTCATGCTCGCCGGCGCACAGCTGGGCATCACGGTGTGTTCGATCCTGCTGGGCCGCGTCGGGGAGCCGGCGGTAGCGCACCTGCTGCAGAAGCCATTCGACCTGTTCGGCGTGCCGGACGCGGTGCTGCACACGGTGTCGTTCGTGGTCGCGATCACGATCGTCGTGGTGCTGCACGTCCTGCTCGGGGAGATGGTGCCGAAGAACATCGCCATCGCCGGCCCCGAATCCGCGGCGATGCTGCTGGTGCCGCCGTATCTGCTCTGGGTGCGTGCGACCCGTCCGATCATCGCGTTCTACGACTGGTGCGCACACATGGTGCTTCGGGCGTTCGGCATCGAGGTCAAGACCGAACTGGAGAACGCGGTTTCGTCGGTCGAATTGTCCGAGATGATCGCCGAGTCCGTTTCCGAAGGGCTGCTCGACCTCGAGGAGCACACCCGGCTGTCCCGGGCGCTGCAGATACGCAATCGGGTGATACGCGATGTCGCGGTGCCGCTCGATGACATCCACGCGGTACCTGCCGCGAGGGAGGGGTCGGGACCGACTGTCGAAGCGATCCAACAGGCGCTCGCCGAGACCGGCTACTCCCGGTTCCCTGTTGTCGACTCCGCCGGCCGGTTCACCGGATACGTCCACATCAAGGACGTTCTCCCGCTGGTGGGCGATCCCGGCGCCGTGATCGAAAATTCGATGGTTCGCCCGCTGCCGCGACTGCCCCAGACCATGCCGTTGCCGGACGCGTTGTCGCGGATGCGGCGCACCAACAGCCACCTCGCCCTGGCCAGCGCGTCCGACGGCAGCGTCGTGGCGATGGTCGCCCTGGAAGATCTCGTCGAGGACCTTGTCGGCACCGTTCGCGATGGGACACACCGTGCCTGACGTGCGCGACGGCGCGCGAATGGCTGAGGTGCTCCAAGAGGCCGCCTGGACAGAGCGGGAACGGGCCCATCGCCGTCGCGTCGAGCGGTTCCTTGCGCGACACGGCACGCGCGATGGCGAGGCCCACCCGGTGTGGGATTTCCTGTTCAGCTATTACAGCCTCAAGCCACGGCAGCTACGCCGTTGGCACCCGGGTTACGGCGTGGTGCTCTCGGGCCGTCAGGCCGGCCGCTATCTGCGCTGGTCCGGCTATGGCGCTCACCCGGACGGCGTCACCGTCACCAAAGCTCACCTGCGCGGCCGCGCCGACACGGTCGCGTTCATCGGCCGGCTGCTGCGGGCCACCGCGGCGCGACCGCCGCGCCTCAACTGCTTCGGATTGCACGAGTGGGCGATGGTCTACCGTGCGCCGTCGGTCCGGCATCACCGCGTGCCGCTGAGGCTCGGCGCGCGCGCCACCGACGCCGTCGTGGAGGCAAACACTTTGCGGTGCAGCCATTTTGACGCGTTCCGGTTCTTCACCCCGGCCGCGCGTCCCCGCAACTCGGCCGAGCTGACCCGCGAGGCACAGGTCGCCACGGAACAACCCGGGTGCGTGCACGCGACGATGGATATGTACAAGTGGTGCTACAAGCTGGGCCCGCTGGTGGATTCGCAGCTTCTGGTGGACTGCCTCGAGCTGGCCGCCGCCGCCCGCGAGCTCGATATGCGCGCCAGTCCCTACGACCTGTCCGGCTACGGCTTCGCCCCCATCCGCATCGAGGAACCGGAGGGCAGGGCAGAATACGTACGCCGCCAGCACGACATCGCGCTGGCTGCGGCGCCGTTGCGGGAGGCCCTGGCGGACGCGTGTGCCCAGCTCACGGCCGCCGCGTCCGACGAGACGCACGTTACCGACGGGTAAGCTGGGTCGACGGCATCGAGGGAGGAACCATGACGGATCGCGTGGCCACCGGCAACTTGCGGGTCGCCCAGGTGTTGTACGACTTCATCACCAACGAGGCACTGCCGGGCACCGATATCGACCCTGACAGGTTCTGGTCGGGCGTCGACAAGCTGGTCACCGACCTCGGGCCCCGCAACCAGGAGTTGCTTGCCCGTCGCGACGAACTGCAGGCACAGATCGACAAGTGGCACCGCCAGCGGGTAATCGAGCCGATCGACATCGAGGCGTACAAGCGGTTCCTCGCCGACATCGGCTACCTGCTGCCCGAGCCGGAAGACTTCGGCGTGACGACCGCCAACGTCGACGCCGAGATCACCTCCACGGCAGGCCCTCAGCTCGTGGTGCCGATCCTCAACGCCCGCTTCGCGCTGAACGCCGCCAACGCCCGTTGGGGCTCGCTGTACGACGCGCTGTACGGAACCGATGTAATCCCAGAGACCGACGGCGCCGAGAAGGGCGACAGCTACAACAAGGTCCGCGGCGAGAAGGTCATCGCGTATGCCCGCAAGTTCCTGGATGATTCGGTGCCGTTGGCCAACGGCACCTACACCGACGCCACCAGCTTCGCGATCGACGACGGCAGGCTGATCGTGACGGTTGCCGACGGCCTGGAAACCACCCTGGCCAGGCCGGACCAGTTCGTCGGCTATACCGGCGACCCCGACGCACCCGCGTCGGTGCTTCTGGTCAACCATGGCCTGCACATCGACATACAGATCGACCCCGGGTCCCCGATCGGCAAAACCGACAAGGCCGGCGTCAACGACGTCGTTCTGGAGTCCGCGGTGACGACGATCATGGACTTCGAAGACGCGGTGGCGGCGGTCGACGCCGACGACAAGGTGCGCGGCTACCGCAACTGGCTCGGCCTGAACAGGGGCGACCTGTCAGCAGACGTCAGCAAGGACGGCAAGACGTTCACCCGGGTGCTGGAGCAAGATCGCAGCTACACCGCTCCGGACGGCGGCGAGTACACGTTGCCCGGGCGCAGCCTGATGTTCGTGCGCAACGTCGGCCATCTGATGACCAACGACGCGATCGTCGACGCCGAGGGCAACGAGGTGTACGAGGGCATCATGGATGCCTTGTTCACGAGCCTCATCGGGATGCACGGGCTGCGGTCCGGCGACGCCAACGGGCCGATGGTCAACAGCCGTGCCGGCTCCACCTACATCGTCAAACCCAAGATGCACGGACCCGACGAGGTCGCGTTCACCGTCGAACTGTTCAGCAGGGTAGAGGACGTTCTCGGCCTGCCGCCCACCACGATCAAGGTCGGCATCATGGACGAGGAGCGGCGCACCAGCGCCAACCTCAAGGCCTGCATCAGGGCCGCGGCCGACCGAGTCGCGTTCATCAACACCGGGTTCCTGGACCGCACCGGCGACGAGATTCACACGTCGATGGAGGCCGGCCCCATGGTCCGCAAGGGTGCGATGAAGAACCAGCCCTGGATCCAGGCCTACGAGGACAACAACGTCGACATCGGGCTGGAAGTGGGGCTGCCCGGCCACGCGCAGATCGGGAAGGGCATGTGGACCATGACCGAGCTGATGGGCGACATGGTGGAGCAGAAGGTCGGCCAGCCGAAGGCGGGCGCCTCGACCGCATGGGTGCCGTCACCGACCGCCGCGACCCTGCATGCGATGCACTACCACCAGGTGGACGTGGGCGCCGTGCAGAAAGAGCTGGCGGGTAAGCGCCGCACCACTCTCGACCAGCTGCTGACCATCCCGCTCGCCGGTGAGTTGGCCTGGGAACCCGACGAGATCCGGGAAGAGGTCGACAACAACTGCCAGTCCATCCTCGGCTACGTCGTCCGGTGGATCGACCAGGGCATCGGCTCGTCCAAGGTGCCCGACATCCACAACGTCGCATTGATGGAAGACCGCGCCACGCTGCGCATCTCAAGTCAGCTGTTGGCCAACTGGCTGCGCCACGGCGTGATCACCGCCGAGGATGTGCGGGCCAGCCTGGAACGGATGGCGGCTGTCGTCGACGAGCAGAACGCGGGCGATCAGGCCTACCGGCCGCTGGCACCCAACTTCGACGACAGCATCGCGTTCCTCGCGGCGCAGGACCTGATTCTCAATGGGACCGAGCAGCCCAACGGCTACACCGAGCCGATCCTGCATCGGCGCCGCCGCGAGGCCAAAGCCCGCTTCGGTTCGAGTGACTAGAATTCGGCCCGAAGCCAGGATCGGTTCACGGAGAGGGCACGCAGGGCATGGGTAGGCACAGCATCCCAGGCCCTGGCGACACCCCCGACGAACCGTCCGGTGTCCCCGTCCAGCCTCCCCGGTACGAGCCAGCGGCCGGCTTCTACAAGCCTGCGGACGAATCCGACGGCGACGAGTATGCGGACGGGTATTCCGACGATTACTCGGAGGACTACTGGCCCGAAGCGGAGGGCCCGCGTCCGGCACCCCCACCAGCGTCGAGCGGCGGGTGGCGAGGCGGCCACCGCGGCGACGGTGATTGGCGGGGCGGGCACCGCAGCGAGCGCGGCCGTCGCGGGGTCAGCATCGGTGTCATCGTGGCGCTGGTCGTCGTCGTGGTCGTCGTCGCCGGCGTCATCGTGTGGCGCTTCTTCGGCGATGCCTTGTCGAACCGGTCGGACGCGGCGGCGAGCCGTTGCGTCGGCGGTGACCAGGCAGTGGCGGTGATCGCCGATCCCTCCATCGCCGACCAGATACTCCAGTTCGCGAACCGGTACAACAAGACCGCCGGCCCGATCGGCGATCGGTGCGTGAAAGTCGGGGTCAAACCGGCGAACTCCGACGACGTGATCAACGGTTTCGTGGGCAACTGGCCGGCCGGCCTCGGTGATCGCCCGGCACTGTGGATTCCGGCCAGCTCCGTGTCCACCGCGCGCTTGCAGGCCGCCGGAGGGTCCAAAACGATCAGCGACGCCCGTTCACTGGTCACCTCGCCGGTGCTGCTGGCGGTCCGTCCGCAGCTGAAAGCTGCCCTGGCGAACCAGAATTGGGGCACTCTGCCCGGTCTGCAGACCAACCCGCGGTCGCTGGACTCGCTGAACATGCCGGGCTGGGGATCGCTGCGGTTGGCGCTGCCGATCGCGGGTGCCAGCGACGCGTCATACCTGGCCGCCGAAGCGGTCGCGGCCGCGTCGGCCCCGCCCGGCGCCCCGGCCACCGCAGGTGCCGCAGCGGTCAGCGCGATGACCGGCGCCCAACCCAAGATGCCCGACAACAGCGAGTCCACCGCGATTTCCGCGCTAGTTGCCGGCGGTGACCCCGCGGCCGGCCCGGTGCACTCGGTCGTTACCACCGAGCAACAGCTGTATCAGCGGTCGACCAAGGTGCCGGACGCGAAGAATGTGCTGGGCTCCTGGTTGCCGCCGGGGCCGACAGCGCTCGCCGACTATCCGACGGCGTTGCTGAGCGGAACCTGGCTCGCCGAGGAACAGGTCACCGCCGCCAGCGAGTTCGCGAGGTTCCTGCGCAAGCCGGAACAACTCGCCGACCTCGCGAAGGCCGGATTCCGGACGCAGGGCGGCACACCGCCGAAGAGCGACGTGACCAGCTTTGCGCCAGTGTCGAACCCGCTGTCGATCGGAGACGATTCGACCCGCGCCACGCTGGCGGACTCGCTGACCGCGCCGGCCGGGGCCGACGCCGCGACGATCATGCTCGACCAGTCGATGCCGGAAAACGAGGGCAACAATACGCGGCTGGGCAATGTGGTCGCGGCGCTAAAGAACCGCCTTGGGGCGATGCCGACCAACTCGGCGATCGGTTTGTGGACGTTCGACGGCCACGAAGGCCGGAGCGAGGTGCCCACCGGTCCGCTGTCGGACACGGTCAACGGGCAGCCGCGGTCCGCCGCGCTGAACGCGGTACTGGACAGACAGTATTCGTCGGGAGGTGGGGCCGTGTCGTTCACCACGCTGCGGATGATCTACGACACCGCGCTGGCCAAATACTCGCCCGGGTTGAAGAACTCCGTTCTGGTGATCACCACCGGTGCGCATACCGACAAGTCGCTGGACGGTTCGGCGCTACAGGGCTATGTGAAGGGTGCCGTCGATCCCGCAAAGCCGGTGGCGATCAACGTCATCGACTTCGGTGCCGACCCCGACCGTTCCGCCTGGGAGTCGGTGGCTCAGCTGTCCGGCGGCAGCTACCAGAACTTGGCGACCTCCGACTCCCCGGACCTGACCAGCGCGATCAACACGTTCCTGGGCTGAGGCCGCTCAATCGTTGTTGAGTAGCCGCATCACCGCCTCGGTGAATACCCGGGGGTCTTCCACCTGTGGGTAGTGTCCCAGGCCGGGCAGTTCGGTGACTGGTGCTGATGGTCGCAGTTCGCGCAATCCGTTGAGCACGTTGGTGGTCGCGACCGGGTCCTCGAGTCCCCATACGAACCCCAACCGCTTCGGCCAATCACGCACCGCGCCGTGCCAGCGCGCCGCATACCGCTCGCGCTCCTCGAGGTAGCTGATCAACAGGTGGGCGATGCGGTGGCCGTCGTTGTGGGAGAACAACGCCCACTGCGCCTCGGCCTCCTCGGCCGCGAGCGGGTGTTCGGCGCTGAACAGCTTGGCGAAGCCGCGCTCGAAGCCCCGCCGGCTGATCAGCCGCGCCGCGACCGGGCCGAGTGGGCCGCGAAGCACTTTCTGGATCGGGCGCAGGCTAGCCCGTGCGAGGATCACGCTGCCGTTGGTCAGCACCGCTCGCTGCAGCTCAAACCTCAAGCGCCCGTCGATGTCCCGGGCCAGTAGCTCGGTCGTCACGGAGGTGCCCATGTCGTGGGCGACCAGCACCACCGGGCCGGTGACCCTGTCCGCGACAACGCCTTGCACCAGGTCAGCCTGCTCGAGCAGGCTGTAGTGATGTGGACGCGGTTTGTCGGACAGGCCGAAGCCGAGGAAGTCCATGGTCAGCCATGCGCGACCCGGCAGGTGCGCGACAACGTTTCGGAAGTCGAATGAGCTGGACGGATACCCGTGCAGCAGCAACACGGTCGGCCCGTCGCCGGGCGCGGAACGGACGAACACGTTCCCGCTCGCTGTCGTCAACCAACGGCCCCCGTCGCGCCACTGTCGCACACTGCTTGCCGTCACGGCTTCGGCATACCACACCGGCCCGGCACGGGAAGCCCTGCGCCCGCGAAATTGCGACCGATCAGGTCCTCTGACAGCTCAGCGGAGCGTCGGCGACCGCCCCCAGGGCGCGATGTCCTCGCGATGGCGAATTAGCCCGCGAACGCCTCCACCGGCGGGCACGAGCACACCAGGTTCCGGTCGCCGTAGGCGCCGTCGATGCGGCGCACCGGCGGCCAGACCTTGGGCCTGAAGCCCCGTCCCAGCGGATAGGCCGCCTGCTCACGGGTGTATGGATGCTCCCATTTCTCGACGAGCAGGCTTTCGGCGGTGTGCGGTGCGCCGCGCAACGGGTTGTCCTCGACCGGCCACTGCCCGGAGCCGACCTGGTCGATCTCGGCGCGGATCGCGATCATCGCGTCGCAGAACGCGTCAACTTCCGCCAGGCTTTCACTCTCGGTTGGCTCAACCATCAGCGTGCCGGCCACCGGAAAGCTCATCGTCGGCGCGTGGAAACCGTAGTCCGCCAGGCGCTTTGCGACATCGTCGACGGTCACGCCGGTGGCCTTGGTGATGCCGCGCAGGTCCAGGATGCACTCGTGGGCCACCATCCCGTTCTCGCCGGTGTACAGCACCGGGTAGGACTCGTCGAGGCGGCGGGCGATGTAATTGGCCGACGCGATCGCGGTGAGCGAGGCGGAGCGCAGGCCGGCCGGGCCCATCATGCGGATGTAGGCCCATGTGATCGGCAGGATCGACGCCGAACCGTACGGCGCCGACGACACCGATGGCGTATCGCTCAGCTCGTCGGCCAGCGGATGTCCGGGCAGATACGGGGCGAGGTGTTCTCGCACCGCGACGGGCCCCACACCCGGGCCGCCACCGCCGTGCGGGATGCAGAACGTCTTGTGCAGGTTCAGGTGGCTGACATCGCCGCCGAAGCGCCCCGGGCGCGCCAGGCCCACGAGCGCGTTGAGATTGGCGCCGTCGACGTACACCTGTCCGCCGGCGTCGTGGACCGCGGCGCAGATGTCGGCGACGTCGTGCTCGTAGACACCGTGGGTGGACGGGTAGGTGATCATCAGTCCTGCGAGCCGGCCGGCGTGCTCGGCCACCTTGGCCCGAAGGTCGTCGAGGTCGACGTCGCCGTTCGCTCGGCAGGCCACCACGACGACGCGCATGCCCGCCAGCGCCGCCGACGCGGCGTTGGTGCCGTGCGCGCTGGAGGGAATCAGGCACACGTCGCGGTCCGGTTCGCCGCGCCCCGCGTGGTAGGCGCGGATCGCGAGAAGGCCGGCGTACTCGCCCTGCGAGCCGGCATTTGGCTGCAGCGACACGGCGGCATACCCGGTCATCTGCGCGAGCCAGGTTTCGAGGTCGGCGATCAGCCGCCGCAGCCCGGGCGTGTCAGAGGGGGGCGCGAACGGGTGCAGACGGGCGAATTCTGGCCAGCTGATCGGCTCCATTTCCGCGGCGGCGTTGAGCTTCATCGTGCAGGAGCCGAGCGGAATCATGCTGCGGTCCAACGCGATGTCCTTGTCGGCCAGCGTTCGCAGATAGCGCATCATCTCGGTTTCGGTGCGGTGGCGAGTGAAGGCCGGATGGGTGAGGAACTGCGATGTCCGCGTCGCGATGTTGGGTCCACCGAAGTCACCGAAGGGTGCCGCACCGAACGCCTCCAGGACCCTCGCCACGTGCTCGTCGGAGGTCGCCTCGTCGCAGGACACCGACACGTGGTCGGCGTCCACCAGCCAGATGTTGATGCCGCGCTCTTTCGCGGCGGCCACAACGTCGGCGGCTTGCCCCGGTACCCGCGCCATTACCGTGTCGAAGAATGCGCGGTGCACCACCTCGACGCCCGCCGCGAACAGCCCGGTGGCCAGCACGCGCGCATGCCCGTGCACCCGCCGCGCGATGGCCGTCAGGCCGTCGGCCCCGTGATAGCTCGCGTACATCGCCGCCAGCACCGCCAGCAACACCTGCGCCGTGCAGATGTTGCTGGTCGCCTTGTCGCGGCGGATGTGCTGCTCACGCGTCTGCAGCGACAACCGGTAGGCCGGGGACCCGTCGGCGTCCACCGACACGCCGACCAGCCGGCCCGGCAGTTGCCGGGCGTGCTTGCTGTGCACGGCCAGGTAGCCGGCGTGCGGGCCGCCGAATCCCATTGGGACGCCGAAGCGCTGGGCGCTACCGAACGCGACGTCTGCACCGACTTCACCGGGAGGAGTGATCAAGGTCAGCGCCAGCAGGTCGGCGCCGATCGCCACCAGTGCGCCACGCTCGTGTGCGGCGGCGACCAGGTCGGTCCAGTCGGTGACCTCGCCGCTCGCGCCGGGGAGCTGGGTGATCACGCCGAAGAAGTCGCCGTCGGGCAAACATTGCCGCAGATCGGCGGTGACGATCTCGATGCCCAGCGGTTCGGCGCGGGTTGCCAGCACGGCAGCGGTCTGGCGGTACAGATCGACGTCGACGGCAACCCGGTGCGATGAGCCCCGGCCGGCGCGGTGCATCAACGTCATGGCCTCGGCGGCCGCGGTGCCCTCGTCGAGCATCGACGCGTTCGCGATATCCAGACCGGTGAGGTCGGCGACCATCGTCTGGAAGTTCAGCAGCGCCTCGAGGCGGCCTTGGCTGATCTCCGGCTGATACGGCGTGTAGGCGGTGTACCAGGCCGGGTTCTCGACCAGGTTGCGGCGCAGAACCGCCGGCGTCAGCGTGTCGAAATAGCCCTGGCCGATCATCGACACCGCGACGGTGTTGGTGTCGCCCAGCGCACGCAGTTCCGCCAGGGCCTGCTCCTCGGTCGCGGCGGGCGGCAGCACGTCAAGGCCGGGTGCGACACCGCCGGCCTGCAGGTGGTCCAAGATCTTGGCCGGGACCGCCTTGGCGGCCAGCTCGTCCAGCGAGGCAACACCGATAACGGACAGCATGGTCACGATGGCGTCGGCGTCGGGTCCGATGTGGCGGTCAGCGAATGTTGAGCGGTGCGGCACTCTCACGACTCCTGAGCAGAGGAAACCTCGTCCTCTCCCTCTGTCGTCCACCCGGGCACCGGGCGCCTGAGAGATTCGGAGCGACTCCCACGCCGGCGTCGCGCCTTTCCCCATCGGCGGGCGAGCGAAACTCACCGCTTTCCAGAGGCATCGTGTCCTCGTACGGTCCGGGTGCCTGAGAGGTTGACGGAGAGGTGTTGCTCCTTCGGCGTCCGTGGCTGGCGGTCACGAAACTCTCCCGCTCAAGGGCGATGCGGACGCCAGTCTACCCGTCGCGCCGGTGGCGCAATCGATCAACCGATCTTGCGGTCGCGGTGCTTGCGCCGGTTGGCGAGCTCGTCCTCGGGCGCCGTGAGGGATTCGCCGCCGTCAGCGCGCTCGCCCGGAAAATCGGCGATCGTTCCGGTCAGCTCACGCATCGCGCCGCTGACCGCGATGCCAAACACACCTTGTCCGCCCTGCAGCAGGTCGACGACCTCCTCGGCCGACGTGCACTCGTACACCGTCGTGCCATCGGAGAACAACGTGATGTGCGCCAGATCCTCGACGCCGCGCTGGCGCAGGTGATCGACGGCCACCCGGATGTTCTGCAGCGAGATACCGGTGTCGAGCAGCCGCTTGACGATCTTTATGACCAGGATGTCCTTGAACGAGTACAGCCGCTGGCTGCCTGATCCCGCTGCGCTGCGAATCGACGGCACCACCAGCGAGGTGCGGGCCCAGTAGTCCAGCTGCCGGTACGTGATGCCGGCGATCTGGCAGGCGCTCGGGCCCCGGTAGCCCACCAGTTCGTCGGGAATGGTGTCGTCTGGGAACAGGCCCGGCTGCACCGGCCGGCTCGGCTCCTGACGTGGCTGATCGCCCACTGTGCTGCTACCTCCCGCCTGTCGCGTGGCTGCCGATGAGCCCTGGTCACGTAACGGCCCAAGTTGCTCGAGCATACGCTTCCTGGCGGGCTGATTGGCCTGCCGTTGCGACCAAAATTATGGCCGGTGCGGGCTCGGGTCATCGCCACCCGCTCCCGCGTGTCGGTTCAGTCCGACAAGTTGAGACGCATCCGTGATATGGAGGCTCTCACGTCGCCTTGAAATCATCAGGCGAAACGCTGTCGAGGAACTCCTTGAACTTCTCGACCTCGTCCTCGCGCACCGTACCGGCGGCCTCATCGTCATTCTCGTCGGGGATCATCAGCCCGGCCTCCGCCAGCACCGCCTCCTCGACGTAGATCGGCACCCCGACCCGTAGCGCTATCGCCACCGAGTCCGACGGCCGCGCCGACACCTTGATGTCGCGGTCGAAGATCAGATCGGCGTAGAACGTGCCCTCCTGCAGGTCGACAATCCGCACCTCCTTCAGCGAATGGCCGAGCGCAGCAATGACGTCTCGGATCAAGTCGTGGGTCAGCGGCCTGGCCGGCTCAACGCCCTGCTGCTCCAGCGCAATTGCCGCTGCCTCTGCCTGGCCGATCCAGATCGGCAGGTAGCGGTCGCCGTTGGCCTCGCGCAGCAGCAAAACCGGCTGATTCTGGGGTTGCTCCACACGGATGCCGACGACGCGAACTTCACCCATTTGTGCCTGCCCTCCGCACGAACGTGCACCACGTCCCATCGGGACCTGACGTGACGATGCCGTCGTCGGAAAGTCTAGTCCTCAGCGATGCAGAACGTCGCGCACGGCAGACTTAACCAACGCCGTGTGCAGCGTGATCGCCAGGGCCGCCACCTCCCGCGCGAGGTCGTCCGCGCGGTCGCGGGCACCCGCCTTGCCCGCCTTGACCACCGGGCCGGCGATCTGGGCGATCAGATCCGACTGCCGGTCGGCCGCCGACCGGAACGCCCGCAGGTGCCGGGGCTCGACACCGTATTCGCCCAGTGCCTTCGCGCACTGAAGGATCACCACCGCGTGCTCGTCGAAGAATCCGGCCGGTCCGGCGGTGATGACGCCGGCCTTCATCAGCGCGGTCAGCATTCCCTCGTCGACGCCCGATCGCTCGAGGAGGTCCTCCCTTGAGAGCCGGATCTTGGTGGGGGCCACCGCGGCCGCGGTGTCGGCGTGGTCGTCAACCCGCTGGCCGTCCCCGGTGACGCTGACCAATCGCGGTGCGGTGAACGCGAACTTGGCCGTCTCGGGCAGCTCGCCGTCGAGTTGGGCGTCGAGCTCGGCCTTGATGACCTTCAGCGGCAGGTAGTGGTCGCGCTGCGCGGTCAGGATGAACCGCAGCCGGGCGCAGTCGTATGCGGTGAAGCGGCGATAGCCCGATGCGCTGCGCTGCGGTGTCACCAGGCCTTCAGCCTCGAGGAAGCGGATCTTTGAGATCGTGACGTCGGGGAACTCCGGCCGGAGCAGGTCGAGCACCGCTCCGATCGACATCCCCGCGAGCGCGGGCGTCTCGGGCGCGGTCATGCGGCTACCCGGACCCAGTCTCGCCGTCTTCGCCGCCCGGGCCGGTCAAAAACACCAGGCGGAACTTGCCGATTTGCACCTCGTCGCCGTTGCCGAGAACGGCCGAGTCGACCGGTTCCCGGTTCACATAGGTGCCGTTGAGGCTGCCGACGTCGACGACCTGGAATTCGCCGTTTTCGAGACGGAACTCCGCGTGCCGGCGGCTCACGGTCACATCGTCGAGGAAGATGTCGCTGTCGGGATGGCGGCCGGCGGATGTGACCGCCTGATCGAGCAGGAATCGCGAGCCTGCGTTGGGACCACGCTTGACGACCAGCAACGCCGAACCCTGAGGTAGTCCCTCGACCCCGGAGACCGCGCTCTCGGCCCCCGCCGAGGGTGGCGCGTCCAGTTCGTTGAGGAAGTCCGCGCGGAAAACGGAGGTTGTTTCCACGGTGACTTCGTCAGACGTCTGATCGTTGTCCTTGTCCGTCACCCGCTGCTCCTCCTGGCTGCTCTGCGGTGTCGGGCCCGGTGTCGCCCCGGCCCGGCACCTGCTCCTATGACCGTACCGCGTGGTCGTGCTTATTGTGACCGCCCTGTTCGTATCAGGGGCCGCATCACCGCGCGGCGAAATCTTGCAGGAACCCTAACAACCGCCTCACTCGATGACGGTGTTGCGGTAGCCGTCCGCGTCCAGCAACGCCGAGACGCCCTCGTCCAATGTCGCGGCATCGGCCTGCAGCTCCACCAGCCAGCCGGTCTCGTACGGTTCGGAGTTGACGAGCTGGGGGTTGCCCTCCAGATCGCCGTTGACGGCAACCACTTTCGCGGTGACGGGCGCATACAGATCGGACACCGACTTGGTCGACTCCACCTCGCCGAACGACTCACCCGCGGTAACCTCGGCACCCACCTCCGGCAGCTGGACGAAAACCACGTCGCCGAGCGACGATTGTGCGAAGTCGGTAATACCGACCCGGACCGTGTTTTCACCCGTGCGGCGAACCCACTCATGCTCGGACGTGTAGCGCAGGTCAGCGGGGATTTCGCTCACTGGCTTCCTTCTCTGTTGATCGATGTGTCGGAGTCGGGCGGGACCCTCATTTGACGGGCTGAGCGTATTGGCGTGGTTTCGGCTGCCGCAAGGTGGTGATGTCGATGCGGTCGGACTGCCCGACGTTCATCGTGCCGCCGACCCGCTCGACGCTGTCGACCGCCCCACCGGGAATGTTCATTGCGGCCGCCAGCGTCGGCGGATCACCAATGGCCGCAACCGTGTAAGGCGGATCGAGACTCTGACCGTCGACCGACAGCGCGCCGGGATTGCCGACCACCCAGGTGTCGACCCCGACCCGCACGGCCGTTTGTTCGCCGGCCTGTCCCCCGCGAATCTCCATGGCTTCCGCGCCTGCTGCTCGCAACTCGTTGATCACATCGATCATCGTCTCCGGTGTCACGCCGGTTGCCGGGTCGTCAATCGTCAGCGTCACTCCCGGCCCCGTCGCCGCGACGGTGCCGGTCAGGATCGACAGCGCCGACAGTCGCGCCTGTGCGTCGGCGATCGCCGCCTTGTCGTCGCTGCCCGAGGAACGTAGCGCAGCCAAAGACCGCTGCAGCTCGCCGACCTCCTTGTTCAGCGACGCCTCCCGCTGTTGCAGCGAATCCAGCAGCACCACCAGGTCGGCAGGCCGCGCCGACTCCAGTGAGTCTCCCGACTTGGTTTGCCGCACCTGTGTCACGATGCCGGCGCCGAGAACCGCGCAGAGCAGCAGACCGAGCACACCGAAGACCGTCTGGGTGCGGCTGCGGCCGAACACCCGGAATCGCCCGCCCCGTACGGGACCGATCTGCGGCGCCGGTGCGTCCGGCGGAAGCTCATGGCGGCCGTGCTGGTCGGAATCGGCGCCGTGGTCACTCATCGCTAAGCCCCGAAGAGCCTGCGGCGCAACGCCGCTGCGTTTCCGAAGATCCGGATGCCGAGCACCACGATGATCGCGGTGGACAGCTGCGTGCCAACCCCGAGTTGGTCGCCGACGTAGACGATCAGGGCCGCGACCAGCACGTTGAACACGAACGACACGACGAATACCTTCGAGTCGAAAATCCTGTCCAGATATGCGCGCAACCCCCCGAACACCGCGTCCAGCGCCGCCACCACCGCAATCGGGAGATACGGCTGCACCACCTCCGGCACGTTGGGGTGAAACACCAACCCCAGCGCAATGCCAACGGCCAGCGCGGCAATACCAATCATGCGGGGTACTTTCTCATCTCGGCCATCTCCTCTTCGCGCAAGCGCTCATCTCGGCCATCTCCTCTTCGCGCAAGCGCTCATCGGTTACCAATCGGCTTGGCGTACTTGATCCCTCGTGTGTTGCCCGCAGGCACCGTCAACGTCTCACCGACACTGACCGTCACGCCGGCGCCGTAGGTCGCCTCCAGCAGTCGCATTCGCGTCAATCCGGCGCTCGCCTCGAAGCTGTCCTGCATCGCGTGCGGTGGTCCGATGGCCACCACCGCGTACGGGCTCGTGATCGGCTGATTGTCGACGAGGATCGCTCCGCCGGCCTGACGCATCGTCACGTTCGGCCCGATCCGCACCCCACCGACCGCAATGGCCTCGGCGCCGCTCGCCCACAGGGAATTGACCACGAGTTGCAAATCCCGGTCCAGCACCACCTGTCGGCTGCCCGGTATCCGTTCCTTGGAGACGTCGGACAGGTTCCCGGACACACCAGGGTCGGTCAGCGTGACCGTCAGGCCCGGGCCGGTCAGCGCTGTGGCAGCGGCCGGGAAACCGAGTCGATCGAGGTTACGCAGCAACTCCTGGCCTGCGGCGTCATCCTGGAGTTGGCTGCGCCGTAGGGTGTCGACGTCAGACGTCAGGCCGGAGCGTTGCGCAGCGAGACCATCGGTGTCGGTCTGCGCCGCCCGCACGCTGGAGATCAGCATCTGCTGTGTCTGTTTCACGCCCGGCTCCACTGAGCGAGCCTGTGCGACCGCTGCCGCGAACACCGCTGCGATCAGAAGTGCTGCCGCGGCCTGCCATCCCCACGCCGCCCATTTCCGCGTCGGGGCCGTTCCGGCGGCCCGTCCGGCTGCCGCTGCGGCGTAACCCGGATCCAAATGCTCGGACAGCAGCGATCGCAGCAGCGACGGCACCGGGATCAGCTGGGGTCGGTCCGCTTCGTGTGCATGATGGCCGGCGTCCAGGTCGTATCCGCCGAGCGAGCGGTTGGGCTCAGACACGATGTCCGGCTCCCGGGTTCAGCTTCGGCAGCCGGCGCAACACCATGACGAACTGGACCAGGTAGAGCACGAAGCTCCACAGGTATGTCGCGAGCCCCCAGATCAGGAATCCCCAGCCGATAGCCAACACGACCCGGCTCCACAGCGCGCCGAACTGGCCGAGCAGGATCAGTGGGAACCCGGACATCAGCGCGAAGGTGGCGCCCTTGCCGATGTAGGTGACCGGCAGTCCGGTCAGTCCTCGGCTGCGCAGCGCCGGCAGCGTGGCGGCCAGTAGCACATCCCGACCGATCAGCACAGCGACGATCCACCACGGCACAAAGTGCCGCAGCCCGAACGCAATCGGGACGGTCACCAGGTATATGCGATCCACCAGCGGGTCCAGCAACTCCCCCAGCCGCGAGGATTGATTCATCAGCCGGGCGATCTTGCCGTCGGCCCAGTCCGAGGCCCCGCTGAAGATGAGGATCCCGGTCGCCCAGCCGTCGGCGTGCGCAGCGAGCAGCAGGTACAGAAGCACCGGGACCAGCACCAGCCGCACCACGCTGAGTGCATTGGGCACAGTGAGCACCCGCTCGCGCTGCGGCGCGGGTGGCTGCTCCATGGGCGTAAACCTAGCGGAAAACCCCTGGCAGGCTCAGCGCTGACAGGGTGTCGTCGGCCAGCGGATTGTCGTGAACCATGTATGTCCACGTCGACGTCGGCCGGGCGAGCTTCGACAAATCGAGCCCGGGTTCCTCCTCGACGACGTTCGCGGTCTCGAACGTCTGCTGCGCCGCCTCGATCGCGTCGGCGGCCAGGTGCGCGAACGCGTCGACGGCCATCCGGTGGAACTCGTCGAGCGGGTTCTGCCTGCCAAGCGCCCGCAGGTGGATGCTTTCGCGGATGTCGGCCAGGTAGGCGAGGTGATCCGCCCAACCCCGGTCCAGGTGGTAGAGCATGATCATCCGGGAGATCTTCTCCAGCCGTGCCTCGCTCAGGGTTTCCGACAGCTCTTCGTAGCGCTCCGGTGAGCGCCGCTGAAGCTCCTCCCGCGCGGTCGGCGTGCGCAGCAGCGTGTCGCGCCGCTCGACGATGATCGCGCGTTGCTGGGCGGTGAGCTGGTTGTAGCGCCACGTGTTCGCGTGGACGTCGAGCAGCTTGCCCTCGGCGACCCGCTGGGCATGGTCGAGAAGCACGGCCGCCTTCGGACTGACGATCCGGCCGTCCTCGTCAGTCTGCATCGGCCGCTTGTTCGGCTCGAGGTTCGCGGTGACGACGCTGTCCTCCCAGCTCGAGAAAAACACCGACGAGCCGGGATCGCCCTGCCGTCCGGCGCGGCCGCGCAGCTGGTTGTCCAGCCGCTCGGTGTGGTGACGCCCGGTGCCCACCACGTGCAGGCCGCCAAGCTCGGCGACCTTGTCGTGGTCCGCTTCGTCCGAGCCGCCGAGCCGGATGTCGGTGCCGCGCCCGGCCATCTGGGTGGACACGGTGACCGCGCTGAGCTTGCCTGCCTCGGCGATGATCGCCGCCTCCTCGGCGTCGTTCTTCGCGTTCAGCACGACCGCGGGTACGCCCGCCTTGAGCAGCCGCTCGTGCAGCTCCTCCGATTCGGCGACGTCGCGCGTCCCGACCAGGACCGGCTGTGCACTCTCGTGGACGGAGATGATGTGCTCGACGATGGCGTCGTTCTTTGCCGCGGCGGTGACGTAGACCCGGTCGGCCTCGTCCTCGCGGATGTTCGGTGTGTTCGGCGGGATCGGTGAGACGCCGAGTTTGTAGAACTGGCGCAGCTGTTCGCCCGCCGCAAGTGCGGTGCCGGTCATCCCGCACACCGTCGGATAGCGGTTGATCAGCGCCTGCACCGTGATGGTGTCCAAAACCTCGCCGGTCTCGGTGGTTTCGATCCCTTCCTTGGCCTCGACGGCCGCCTGCAGCCCGTCTGGCCAGCGCTGGAGCTGCGCGATCCGGCCACGGGAAGCGTTGATCAGATGCACCGCGTCGTCGCGGACGATGTAATGAACGTCACGCTGCAGCAGCACGTGTGCGTGCAGGGCGACGTTGACCTCGGTGAGCGTGGTGCCGACGTGCTCCTCGGAGTACAGATCGATCCCGCCGAGGGCCGCTTCGACTTTCAGGGCGCCTAGTTCGGTGAGGTGGATGTTGCGGCGATCGGAGTCGGTGTCGTAATCAGTGTCGGCTGTGAGCTCACCGACCAGACGGATGATCTCCAGCCTCGGCGTCTCGCGATGGGTGGTGCCCGCCAGCACCAATGGCACCAACGCCTCGTCGACCAGCACGGAGTCGGCCTCGTCGATCAGCGCGACATCGGGATTCGGCGACACCAGATCCGCTACGTCGGTGACGAGTTGGTCGCGCAGTACGTCGAACCCGATCTCGTTGACCGAAGCGTAGGTGACATCGCAGGCGTATGCGGCGCGGCGCTCGGCGGCGGTGGACTCGGCGGTCACCCAGCCGACCGTCAGGCCCATCGCTTCCAGCAGCGGCCCCATCCACTCCGCATCGCGGTGGGCCAGGTAGTCGTTGATCGTGATGACGTGTACGTGGCGGCCGCCGAGTGCGTAACCAGCCGCGGCAATAGCGCCGGCAAGCGTCTTGCCCTCACCGGTGGCCATCTCGACCACGTCGCCGGCCAGCATGCGCAGCGCACCGAGCAGCTGAACATCGAACGGACGCAGCGTGGTTGACCGTTCCGCGGCCTCGCGTGCGATCGCGAGGAACTGCGGGATGTCGTCGGAGTCGGCGAGGTCGTCGAGGTTCAGTAGTTTGGTGGCCTTGCGCAGCTGCTCGTCGTCGAGGACCTTCGCCTTCTCGTCGTATTCGGACGAGGCCTTCACCTCGGTGAGCGAGCGGCTCTGCTCCTTCTCGGTGCTCGCGCCGAGCAGCTTCCAGAAGGTGCTGCTCAGCCGTCCCGGTCGCGTGCTGGTCGATTTCGCCACAGCACAACGGTACGCGGCGGGTGTCACGCATCCGCGCCGCTGCCGAGAAATCAGGCGAGGTTTGAACGCCGCGGATAGGCAACTGCGGGATCGGTCAGCACGTTGACGACCGCCGGCAGCCCTGAACTGAAGGCCCGGTCCAGCGCGGGCCGAAGCGCGGCCGGGCTGGACACCAGCTCGCCGTGCCCGCCCAGCGCCGACACCACCTCGTCATAGCGTGTTCCGGGCCGCAGCTCCGCCACGACCGAATAGCCGTAAATCATCTCCATCGGATGCTTCTCCAGGCCCCAGATGCCGTTGTTACCGAGCACCGACACCACCTGGACCCCGTGACGGACCAGGGTGTCCCATTCCATGCCCGAGAAGCCGAACGCGCCGTCGCCCTGCAGCAGCACGACCTGGCGGTCAGGTCGCGCCAGCTTGGCCGCCAGTGCGTATCCCGGTCCCGAACCCAGGCAGCCGAAGGGCCCGCTGTCCAGCCAGGCGCCGGGCACGTAACTGTCGATGACCCGGCCGGCGTAGGAACCGAAATCCCCCGCGTCGATCACCACGATCGCGTCACGGTCCAGCATTGGCGTCAGCTCCGCGTACACCCGCATCGGATGCAGCGGCGTGCGGTCATCGGCCAGCTCCGCCCGCTCGGCGGCGCGGGCGTCGGTCTCCACGCTGCGCAGCTCGGCGATCCACCCCTCGTGCTCGGCGGCCCGTCCGTCGGCAAGCGCCGCCAGAGTGCCCGCCAAGTCCCCGTAGACGGCGGCGGCGACGACGCGGGGATGGGCACGATCGGGGGCGACGCGGTCGGCCACGATCAGCTGGGTGTCGGCGCCGAACACGCCGCCGAACCCGAGCCGAAAGTCCATCGGCACCCCGATCACCAGCGCGACATCGGCTTGACCGAGGGCACGCCCGCGGGCACGCGAGAACGCGAGCTCATGATCGGCGGGCACGACGCCACGCGCCATGCCGTTCATCAGCACCGGAATTCGCTGCGCCTCGGCCAGCCGCAGCAGTGCGGCCTCAGCGTGGCCCCACCACACATTGGTGCCGACCATGATCACCGGGCGCCGGGCAGCCGCCAGCAAGCCGACGGCGTGGTCCAACTCCACAGGATCGGAGGGCGGCGGCGTGGGGAGGTCGGAGAGCGCTCCCGGGCGTCCGTCGTCTTCGGTCTCGGAGAACACGTGATCCATCGGGAAGTCGACGAACGCAAGCCCCGACGGCGCGGTGAGCGTCGCCCTGAGCGCCTCGTCGATCAGCGTTCCCGCCGCCGCCGCCGAATCCGCCGTCGCCGAGAAGCGGGCGAGCGGCGCGACGAACGGCACGTGGTCGATCTCCTGCAGCGAGCCCATGCCCCACCGCAGCGCCGGCGCCCGGCCGCCCAGCACCAGCAGCGGTGACTGGTTCTGCTGCGCGGCCGCCATCGCGCTCATCCCGTTCGTCACTCCCGGGCCTGCCGTCAGAGCCGCGACACCGGGCACCCGGGTCACCTTGGACCAGCCCTCCGCGGCGAAGGCCGCGGTCTGCTCGTGACGGGTGTCGATCAGCCGGATGCCCTCGCTGTGACACCCGTCGTACAGAGAGAACAGGTGGCCGCCGGACAGCGTGAAGATTGTGTCGACGCCGCTGGCCTTCAAGCGGCGGGCGATCAGGCGGCCCGCGTGCACGCTCCGGGACAACTGAGCGCTCGGGCGAAGACCGGACGGGCCCGGATCACCGCCTGAGGGAAGATCGGACGATTTCGGAGCGTCGATGCTCATGGCGGTGAGCCTAATGCCTGAGAACGGGCTGAACGGCGGGCACTGCGGTAGCTTCGCCGCAGGGTCTGCACCCGGGTCGCCGGCACGCCTTGGAACAGGAGAGTTGTCCGTTGGGTACCTATACGCCGTCACTCGATTGGGGTCACGAGCTCGTCCCGTCGCTGCTGTGGGTCGTCAAGGCCTGGGCCGTCAGTGCGGTGTGCCTGCTGATCGTCGCTGTGCTGATCGCCCGCTACACCGATTGGGGCAGGCAGTTCTGGCGGATCACCGGCGACTACTTCAGGGGCCGGCAGAGCCTGCCGGCGTGGGGCCTGTTCATCGTGCTGCTGCTGTCGGTCACCATGTCGGTGCGTATCAACGTGCTGCTGAGCTACTACAGCAACGACCTCTACTCCGCGCTGCAGACCGCGTTCCAGGGCGCCGGTGCAAACAATGCCGCCGTTCGTGACTCCGGTGTGCACGGCTTCTGGGTCGCGATCGCGACGTTCTGCATGATCGCGACCGTCCACGTTCTGCGGGTGATGCTCGACCTGTATCTGATGCAGCGGTTCATGATCCGATGGCGTGTCTGGCTGACTGGGCGGCTCACCGCTGACTGGCTCGACGGCAAGGCCTACTACCGCGGGCGTTTCATCGACCACACCATCGACAACCCGGACCAGCGCATCCAGCAAGACATCGACATCTTCACCACCGGTGTGGGCACCGGCCCGAACCTGCCCTCGTACGGCACCTCCAGCACGCTGGTGTTCGGCGCGGTGGAATCCGTCGTCTCGGTGTTCTCATTCGCGGCGATCCTGTGGCACCTGTCGGGGGCGCTGACGATTTTCGGCGCCACTATTCCGAAGGCCCTGTTCTTGGTCGTGATCGTGTATGTGCTGGTGGCAACCGCGGTCGCGTTCTGGATCGGGCATCCGTTGATCCGGCTGAGCTTCCGCAACGAGCTGTTCAACGCCGCGTTCCGCTACGCGTTGGTGCGGCTGCGTGACGCCGCCGAGGCGGTCGGCTTCTATCGCGGCGAACGGGCCGAAGGGGTCCAGCTGAGCAGCCGGTTCTCGGCCATCATCGGCAACTACCGCCGCTACGTGCGCCGCACCGTCGGCTTCCTCGGCTGGAACCTGGTGATGAGCCAGGCGATCAATCCGCTGCCGTTCATCGTGCAGGCGCCCCGGCTGTTCGCCGGCGCGATCAGGCTGGGCGACGTGATGCAGTCGTCGAGCGCGTTCGGCTCGATACACGACTCGTTGTCGTTCTTCCGCAACGCCTACGACTCGTTCGCCAGCTACCGCGCATCGATCCTGCGGCTCAACGGGCTCATCGACGCCAACGAGAAGGCCAGGGAACTACCAGAACTCGCGACCGCGACCAGCCGCGACGGTTCCGTCGAGCTGGTCAACGTGGAGGTTCGAACCCCGTCCGGCCTTCAGCTGATCGAGCCACTGGATCTGCGGCTGGAGCCCGGGGACTCACTGGTGATCACCGGCCGGTCGGGCAGCGGCAAGACCACCCTGCTGCGCAGCCTCGCTCAGCTGTGGCCGTTCGCATCCGGCACGTTACGGCGCCCCGGCGAGGGGCACGAGACGATGTTCCTGTCGCAGCTGCCGTATGTGCCGCTCGGCGACCTGCGTGCGGTGGTGTCCTATCCCGCCTCTGTGGGCGAGATTCCCGACGTCGAGCTGAAACGCGCGTTGAACAGGGTCGCCCTTTCGCATTTGAGCCATCGCCTCGGCGAGGACCGCGACTGGGCCAAGGTGTTATCCCCCGGCGAGCAGCAACGGGTGGCATTCGCCCGGATCATGCTCACCAAGCCCAAGGCGGTGTTCCTCGATGAATCGACATCCGCGCTCGACGAGGGACTGGAGTACGCGCTTTACGAGATGCTGCGCAGCGAATGTCCGGACTGCATCGTGGTCAGCGTGAGTCACCGCCACACGGTCGAACAGCACCACGAGCAACACCTGCAGTTGCTGGGCGAGGGCGCGTGGCGCCTGGGCCGCGTCGGGGAGATGCCTGCGCTCGTCTAACGCTTCGCGACGTGCCGCGCTGCGTGCCGTCCGGCGCGGCGGCCGAAGAACGACCCCTCCCCCAGTTGAGTGCCACTCGCGTAGCCTTTGCCGTCCTGGGCGATGTTCGATGCGCAGGCCCCGGCCGCGTAGAGGCCGGGCACAACCGTGCCGTCGGCGCGACGCACCTCGCCGTCGACGGACGTCGCAAGCCCACCCACGGTGAAACCGGCGTACATCGCCGCGCCCAGTGACAGGTTGAACGCGCCCCACGGACCCATGTCTTGTGGCGCAACAAATTCCGGCTGCTTGTGGAAGTCCGGGTCTTCGCCGCACGCCGCGTACTCGTTGTAGCGGTCCAGCGTCGCTGCCAGTTCGCCGTCCGGAATCCCGAGCGCCTTCTCCATCTCCTCGACCGTTTCCCAGCCGTCGATCAGCGGCGTCAACGGAAACTCGGGGCGATGGAGGTGGGCTTCGTCGACGATGAGGAATGCCGCGCTGTCCGGCTGGTCCATCACGAAGCCCGACGTGCGCGAATGGTAGGAGTCTTCGGCCACGAAGCGCTGCCCGAGCTTGTTGACGATGATTCCGGTGAGAAGGATCGCCGGCGGGTAGGCCGGCGCCGTGATGAAGACCTGGTCCATGTGCTTTGTGACGCCTCCGGCCGAGACGCCGAGCCGGATGCCCAGGCCGTCGTCGTAGGTGTTGCCCAGCACGTAGGGCTGCAGCACACCATGCCGCCGACTTCGAATCTTTTCGCCGAGCTTAGGGGTGTACGTCGCCACCATCTCGGGATTCATCACGAAACCGCCCGCGGCGATCACCACCGACTTCGAGCCGCTCAGCCCCTGGTCGCTGAAATGCTTCCAGCTCACGCCGACAACACGCCCGTCGTCATCGAGGACCAGGCCGGTGGCCCCGGTCTCATAGCGGAACTGCACGCCGAGCTCGTCCGCTCGTTTCAGCAGCAGGTCGACCACCATGCTGGCCCCGCCCGTGTCGCCGGGCACCGGCACCTTGTGCCCGCGCGGCGCCGGGACGGCCATGTCCTTGAACGGCCACACCTTCTCGTTGCCGGTGTACATCAGGCCCTCGGTGTTGGGCTGGATGACCGCCTTCTCGGGGTAGTAGCTGCGCTCGAACTGAAAACCCAGGTCCTCCAACCAGTTGAAATGCTCGACGCTGCCGTCACAGTAGGCGCGGATCTTGTCGTGCTCCGGGTCCAGGGACACGGCGACCAGGTATTTGTACATTTCGTCGGGCGAATCGCGGTGCCCGGTGGCCTGCTGCACGGCGGTGCCGCCGCCGAGGTAGAAATGGCCGCCTGCCATCGAGGTGGTGCCCCCCGCCGCGGCGGCACGCTCCAGCACCAATACCCGGGCGCCGGCCGCGGCGGCGCTGACGGCGGCACACCCGCCGGCGATGCCGAACCCGATCACGACCACATCGAATTCGTCCGACCAGGACTCGACGTCCGACGCGCGCTGCGTCGCGGGGATTTCCGTGCCCATACTCACTGCTGCTCCTGTTTCACATAGTCGAAGAACGCCCGGATCTCCGGCGGGATGTGTGCGATCTCCAGGTACGGCACCCCGGCCTGATTCGCCGAGACGTACGCGAACTCCATGCCGCCTGCCATCACGCCCTGCTGTACGACGGTGGCGCCGTTGGCCTGGGCATCGGCGAGTGCCGCTGCGAAATCGTCCGCCTCGATGCAGATGTGGTGCAAACCGGGGCCGGCCTCGCGGAGAAACTCGGTGTAGATACTTTCGCCGCTGACCGGCGCGATCAGCTCGAGCTGCATGTCGCCCGCGTAGCTCAACGAAATGTCGGCGACGAAGTCGGCGGGCTCGCCGCGGTAACTACAGGTGTCCGGCCCGAAGCGCACGCGCGGCAGCCGCACCCACCTCTTGGCCCCAAGCAGGCCGGACAGCGCGGCTTCGGTGTCGTCCAGCCCGGCGGTGACCCAGGCAATCTGGACAGGTGTTCGGACAGCAGACTTCATCGCCACGAAGGATACCGCGCCGACTGAAACGTGTTCTAGTTCACCGCGCCGGTCCAACGAGCAGCAGCTGCGGGCGGCCGCCGCCATCGATAGCGGTGTTCGGGGTCCTACGTCAGGCGGGCGGCGGCTGAGCCGGAGGGTGCGCCGCCGGAGGGTGCGCCGGAGGGTGCGCCGACATTGCGGTGCGCACATCGTCGGACGCCTGCTGTCGGATGGACTGCCATGACACTGCGGCCGGGAAATTGCCCCATGTGCTGTTGAAGAGGCCAACGAGGATCGCCTGACCGTCGTCCGTGACGACATACACCGGGCCACCGGAGTCGCCCTTCTGGCTCACGATGCCGTGCGCCATGGTGAACCATCCGTTGTTGATCGCCTCGACGGTTCCGCAGCTCTCACCCGTGGAGACGCCGAAGTGGCACACCGCCTGGCCCTGTTTCACGACGAAGCCCTGGTCGGAAACCAGCACGCGGCCGCCCGGCAGCACGTTGTTCGGCATCGCGTCGTTGGCCAGTGCGATGCCCTCGTAGTCAAAGATGGAGTCGTTAGTCGACACCGTGGTGCCGTCCGGCGTGTTGTCGCGGTACACCGCCATCCCGCCGATGACGTTGCCGTCCCTGTCAGCGACGTTTCCACTGCCCCGGCAATGCCCGGCGGTGAATGCGACCTTCAGACCGGGGTCGACGTAGCCCAAAGTGCACAGGTTGTTGTCCTGGTGAATCTCCATGCCGGGGTACACCGGCATCGGAGCGGCGTGGGCCTGTGGCTGCGATACCGCGACCGCGGCGGCGGCGCCCACGGTCGCGGCGAGGGCGCGCAAACTGAGTCGGCGCACGTCGTCTCCGATCGGTCCGGGGCCAGGAACCTGGCCGGTTTTGCCCGTACGGTACCGGCGGTTCGCTCGTCGGGCACCGCCGGGCAGGACAGCAAACGTCATACCCACGCTGCACCGAGCTACTCCACTGGTAGCCACATCGGCCCCGATGGGCGGGGTGTTACCTGTGTCATGAACCGAAGCCGAGGCCGAGCGCGTCGAGGCAATTGAATTCGCGCCGTGCGCTTATCAACTGCAGGCATACCTCGGCGACGCGATCGGAGGCGTCGAGGTGGCGGTGAAAGATGGTTTGGGCGGAATGTCAGGAGGTTGTCATCGGCGCCGGAATGTCGGGCTGGGCCACCTCGGCGGGCTGCCACCCCGGTGGGCCGAAGATGAAACCCAGCCGGTCGCGCAGCCGGGTGGCGGATCGCACGTCCCGGGCGATCGCGACGTACTCGTGAGTCTGCAACGTCCAGATGTTGAAGGTGTTGACTGGTTTCGTCAGGCCGTAATGCGGCCGGTACACCTCGGGCTGGAAGGTGCCGAACATGCGGTCCCAGATGATGAAGATGCCGGCGTAGTTCTTGTCCAAATACTCAGGATCCATGCCGTGGTGAACCCGGTGATGGGACGGGGTGTTGAAGATCAATTCGATTGGCCGCCAGAGCTTGCCGATCCGCTCGGTGTGCACCCAGAACTGGTAGATCAGGTTGATCGAGAAGCTGGCGAAGATCAGCCACGGCGGAATACCGAAGAGCGGCAATGGGATCCACATCAATATCTCGCCGCTGTTGTTCCATTTCTGACGCAGGGCGGTCGCGAAATTGAAGTACTCGCTCGAGTGATGTGACTGATGGGTGGCCCAGATGAGCCGGACCCGGTGAGCGATGCGGTGGTAGGTGTAGAAGAGCAGGTCGACTCCCACGATCGCGATCACCCAGGTGTACCAGTGATGCGCCGACATATGCCACGGCGCGACGTAGGCGTAAATCGCGGCGTAGCCCAGCAGCGCGATGAACTTCCAGGCCGCCGTAGTGCCAACCGACACCAGCCCCATGAAGATGCTGGCCCACGAGTCGCGCGTGTGGAACGCTCCCGAGCCAGGACGAGACGTCTCGTCTCCGCCTTCCAGCTGCTCAAGTTTGCGCGCCGCCGTCCATTCGAAAATCAGCAGCAACAGAAAGAACGGCACCGCGAACAGCACCGGATCGCGCATCTGCGGTGGCAGCAGATCGAGAAACGCCCGAATGCCGTCCACTGCCTGCACCTCCGCACGAAGTTTAACGCGCCGGTAACCGGCGACCGAGGGGGCAGGAGCTGCAGCGTCACCTTGTGTTAACCGTCAGCCGTTATCACTCGACCGACCTAAGGAGTCTGCTTGCTCAGATATGCAGCCGCCGCCGTCCTGATGGGCATCGCCCTCACAGGATGCTCCGGAGGCGCTACCGCCACACACCCGTCCACACCGAAGCCCGTGCCGACGTCCGCGCTCGACGGGCTCTTACTCAACCCCGCGGACATCAACGCCGTCATGGGCACGACCGCGATGACGCCCCTGCAGCCGTTCAGCCAGATGCACGATCAACGCAACCTGCTTCCCAACCTCAATTGCCTTGGCATCTGGTCCATCGGTCAAACCGCCATCTACGGACCGAGCGGCTTTACCGCGGTCCGCGGGCAGGAGCTGCGTGAACCCGACATCGACAACTGGAATTCTCTTGTCATAGAGGGCGTCGTGTCGTATCAGTCCCCAGATGCAGCCAAAAAGTTTTTCGCGGATTCATCGGACAGATGGTCAAAGTGCAGTAACCATCGGGTCAACATCACCTTCACCGGTCATCCACAAACGACGTGGATGTTCGGCGCCCTCACCAAGACCGGCAGCGAGCTCACGATACCGGTGACGCGGTCAGGTGACGGCGGCCGCTCCTGTCAGCGCACCCTCGCGGCGGTCACCAATCTGGTCATCGACGTCGCGGCGTGCGCCCAGTCGCCGGTCACCGATCAGGCAGCGACGATCGTTGGAAAGATTCAGTCAAAAATACCGGCGTGAGGTGCCTAGCGGTTCCGGCGTCGCACCCAGCGCTACCTGAAGTTCAGCACCTCGCTGCCCCACGCGGCGCGGATGTGCAGGTCGATGTCGTTGACCACCGAATCTTGCCTGTCAATGAGCAGGCACGCCCGATCGGTGTCGTAGTACGGCAGCCATTCCGGCTCTCCCGGTAGGCCAATCGGCTTGGCTTGCGTCGCGAAGTTCAGCCAGCGCGACCGCATGCGTTCCGACACGGCCTTACCGGTCTTCAGGCCGCCCAGCCGGAACGTGATGTCCTTGGGCCCCTGCACGAGATTGCCCCAGACGTAGGGCAACTCAGTGGCGTGGGTGGCACCGATTCGCATCAGCTTGAGCATCGGCGTGGCCCAGTCGAACCGGTACAGGTAGACGGGCGCAACCGTCCCGTGGCCTTCGGCCAGCCACACCGACGGCATCCGGAAGCCGATGTCGCGCGCGACGCCCATGCCCCTGGACCTGACGCGCATATCCGGATACGCGGAGCCGATCTGGGCATCGGTCGGCAGCTGAACACTCGGCTGCTCGGCCGCGATTTCGGCGAACATGGCCTTGATCGCCGGCGGCGTGATCGGCATCAGGGGTGATTTCATCCAGCGGAACAGCGCCGCCTCGTGCTTGTTGGTGCCGATGATCAGGGGCACGGGGTGCGAGCGGCCCTGGCGTGCGAGCTTGACTGGGTAGTCGGGTACCAGGTCGCCATCGACAATCGGCGCGAAGGCCAGCGTCCCGGGCGTCTGTACCGGTACCGCCTCGAACACGTTTTTCGATGTGGCGATCAACGACGCGGTCGGTGTCTGCGGCAGCCGGTTGACCTCAGAGGGATCGACGCCCAGCCGATCGAGGACCTGCATGGCGACTCGACGCGCCCGCGCCGTGTCGTAGACCGACGTGGCCGGTGAGCTCTGTGCGATCGCGGCACCGAAGAGACCGCCGGCCGCCGGGGTGGTGAGCAGCGTGGTGACGATGGCGGCACCGGCGGATTCGCCGAAGAGAGTGACCCGCTGAGGGTCGCCGCCGAAAGCGGAAATGTTGTCGCGCACCCAGCGCAACGCCTCGAGTACGTCCCTCAGCCCGAGGTTCGAGTCGAATCGCCGTTTCGGAGTGCTGAAGGAGGACAGGTCGAGAAAGCCGAACGCGCCCAGCCGGTAGTTCACCGTGACGACGACGACATCTCCGCTGTCGGCAAGGACGCTGCCGTCATAGAGCGGTTGGCTTCCCGAGCCGAAGATGTAAGCACCGCCGTGGACCCACACCATCACGGCTTTGGCGTCACCCGGCTCGGTGCTTGACGACGCCCACACATTCAGCGTGAGGCAGTCCTCCCCCTGCGGTGCGCCCAGATCAATGGGGATCGACGGCTCGGTGGGCTGAGGGCAGACCGGACCGGAGGCCGTCGCCTCCGCCAGGTACGTCCATGGCTGGGGAGGCTCCGGCGAGCGCCAGCGCAAGTCACCGATGGGTGGGGCGGCATAGCGGATGCCCTTCCACGTCCGGACTCGTCCGTTGTCGCTTCCGCGCACCGGGCCGTGTGTCGTTTCGACCACGGTGGTGTTGCTGGCCATATCCCTCTCACGATTCCTGTTCACGCAGGGTTTTGATTCACGTTACCGGCAATAGAAAGCAGCACTAACGGAACTCGTCCTTCAGTCGTCGTGATCCTGCCGACAATCACCCCCTGCTGTCGTCCTGCCGACCCCGTTCGGCCAGCACGCCGGCCAGCACGATCACCAGCGCGCCGGCCACCGGCACACTGAGCAGCCCGACCCGCAGGCTCGTCGCGTCGGCGATGGCGCCCACCATCGGCGGCGCAACGACGAAGCCGATGCGCATCAGCCACGCCACCGCCGTCAACCCGGTACCCGGCCGCAGACCCGGTAACTCGTCGGCCGCCTGCATCGCCGCCGGGACCAGGGTCGCGACACCGAAACCGGCCGCCGCGAATCCAGCGATCACCGTCGCCACAGACGGAACCGCCAGTGCGCCACCCATCCCGGCCGCCGCTATCAACCCGCCGGCTCGGGCGACGGCGCGCCGCCCGAACCGGTCGACTAACCGGTCACCCAACAGCCTGCCGAGGAACTGGAACCCCACCAGTGCGATGTAGCCGAACACCGCGATCGCCCCCGGTGCGCCGAGTTCACGCAGAAAAAGAGTCGCCCATGAACTGCCCGCATCCTCAACGGTCGCCCCGGCGATGGCGATGATCACGAGTGCGGCCAACGTCGCGTACATCGCCCGTCCCGACGTGCCGGCACCGGAACGGACGGATCGGGTTGTGCTTTCCCCGTTGGCATCCGGGCCGGGCAGCAAATAGCGGTAGGCGACCAGGCACACCAGGCTGAACACGACCGCCGAGACGGCCAGATGCGTTCCGCGGGAGATGTGCAATGCGATCGCCGCGGCGCCCATCAGACCGCCGAGGATCGCGCCCGCGGACCACACCGCGTGGAACGAGTTGATGATCGAGCGCCCATAGACTCGCTGCACCCGCAACGCATGCGCGTTCTGCGCGACATCGGTCACCGCATCCGCGCCACCGGCCAACAGCAACGCCGCCGCGAATGCCCACACCCACGGGGCGATGCCGGCCAGGAACGCGAACACGCCGATCAGCACCGAACCCACCAAGGCGACGCGCGACGACCAGTACCGCCGGATCAACGCTCCCGCCGCAGGCCCGGTGACCAGCGCTCCCGCGGAGAACGCCGCGATCGCCGCGCCGTACACCGCGTTCGACAGGCCCAGGTCGGCCTTGATCTCCGGATAGCGCGGCAGCAGATTGGCGAACAGCGCGCCGTTGGTCAAAAACAGCGCCGCAGCCGCGAATCGGGCGCGACGTTCCGTCGTCGATTGGCAGGCTGTCCCCATGTCGGCCCCCACTCAACCCGATGTGCTCGCCTTGGAATCCACCGTCGGCTCTCCGTAAGCCAGGATTGCTCACATGACTTCGCAGCAGCCGTCGCCGCCTTCGGCTCCTCGCACACGCTGCTCATCGCTCGTGGAACTCGCCCGCCGCTACGGCGTTGCCACCGAGTACGAGGATGCGAACGGCAACCGGGTGGTGGTGGCAGAGGAGACGCTGATCGCGGTGCTCGCCGCGCTCGAGGTCGCCGCGGCGACCGAAGACGAGCGCCGCGAGGCGCTGCGTGAGTATGACCGCGCCCACTGGTCGCGCACTGTGCCACGGGTCGTCGTCACCCGGACCGGTACTCCGATGCCGTTCTGGGTGCACGTGACTCACGGCGACCCGGTGGGGCTGTGGATCCGGCTGGAAGACGGCGAGGTGCGCACCGGGCTGCGACAGCTGGAGAACCTGACCCCCCCGTTCGACCTGGAGGGCCGCCTGATCGGGGAGGCCACCTTCGAGCTGCCCGCCGACCTGCCGCTCGGCTATCACCGCCTACACGTCAACGCGGGCGGCGACGAGACCAGCACGTCGGTCATCGTGACACCAGCGTCGCTGACGCTGCCCGAACGGCTCGGCAACCGCCGCGCCTGGGGCGTGGCCACGCAGCTCTACAGTGTCCGGTCACAACGGTCGTGGGGCATCGGGGACCTGACCGATCTCGCTGAGCTCGCGGTGTGGGCCGCCTCGCGGCACGGCGCAGGGTTCGTGCTGATCAACCCGTTGCACGCCGCCGCCCCGACCGCGCCGATGGAGCCGTCGCCATACCTGCCGACCTCGCGGCGCTTCGTCAACCCGCTGTATCTGAGGGTCGAGACGATTCCGGAGTACGCCTACGTCAGGCACCGCGGACGGCTCCAGCGGATGCGCGCCGAGGTGCAGAAAGGCGCCGACCGGCTCGACTCAGTCGACCGCGACTCTGCGTGGACGGCCAAGCGGAGCGCGCTGGAAACGGTCTACCGCGTGCGCCGGCCGCCCGGCCGGCAGCTGGCCTACGCCGCGTTTCGAGCGCGCGAGGGTCGTGCCCTCGACGACTTCGCCACCTGGTGTGCGCTTGCCGAGGTGTACGGCAGCGACTGGCACGAGTGGCCGCAGCCCCTGCAACACCCGCAGGGTGACGGCATTGCCGAGTTCGTGACCGTGCACGCCGACCAGATCGACTTCCACCGCTGGCTGCAATGGCAACTCGATGACCAGCTGCTGTCGGCTCAGGCACACGCGGTCGACTCCGGCATGACCCTGGGGATCATGCATGACCTCGCGGTCGGTGTGCACCCCAACGGCGCCGACGCCTGGGCGCTGCAGGACGTGGTCGCCCAGGGGGTCACCGCGGGCGCGCCGCCCGACGCGTTCAACCAGCAGGGTCAGGACTGGTCACAACCGCCCTGGCGGCCCGATCAGCTGCTCGAACAGGCCTATGCGCCCTTCCGCGCGCTCATCAACATGGTGCTGCGGCACGCCGGCGGCGTCCGCATAGACCACATCATCGGGCTGTTCCGGCTGTGGTGGATACCGAAGGGTTCGCCGCCGACCGACGGCACCTACGTCTACTACGACCACGAGGCGATGATCGGCATTCTCGCGCTGGAGGCGCACCGGGCCGGCGCTCTGGTGGTCGGCGAAGACCTCGGCACCGTCGAGCCGTGGGTCCGCGACTACCTGCGCGAGCGCGGGGTGTTCGGCACGTCGATCCTGTGGTTCGAACTGGACCGTGACGGGGACGGCGGGCCGCTGCCTGCTGAGCGGTGGCGCGAGTACTGCCTGTCGTCGGTCACCACGCACGATTTACCTCCGACCGCCGGCTACCTCGCGGGCGACCATGTCCGGCTGCGGGAACGGCTGGGCCTGCTGACCCGCTCCTTTGAAGAGGAGCTCGCCAACGACGAGGCCGAGCAGGCGGCGTGGCGGGCGGAGTTGCGCCGGGTCGGGTTGCTTGACGAAGACGCCGACGTCGAGCAGACCGTGCTCGCGCTGCACCGTTACCTGGGCCGGACGCCATCGAGGCTTTTGGCGGTGTCGCTGACCGACGCGGTTGGCGACCGCCGCACCCAGAACCAGCCGGGCACCACCGACGAATACCCGAACTGGCGGGTGCCGCTCGCCGGGCCGGACGGAAGGCGGATGCTGCTGGAAGACGTGTTCAGCGATCCGCGCGCCGCCCGGCTCGCCGCTTCGATGCGCACGCAGACCGCGCCCGCCGGCAGCGCTTGACCAGTTGCTAGAACAGGTTCTAGTTTTCCACGGTGACGTCCGACACCGCCTTGATGATCGACGATCTGGTTGCCCCGAACCCTCCGATGACGGCGCCGATGAATGCGATCCCTGAGATCAAACAGCAACAGCTCGACCACATTCCGATGGGCCGCTTCGGCACGCCGGACGAAATCGCGGCGGCGATCGCGTTCCTGTGCACCGAAAACGCCTCGTACATCACCGGTTCGGCGCTGATCGTCGACGGCGGCTGCAGCGTGATATGACATGAAGGCTTTCAGATGAAGTATGGCGTCGTCGCACCGGTCGCCGCCGGGGTCACGGCTGACCCTGAATGGATGGTGGCGTTCGCGCGACATGTCGAGGCGTGCGGCTTCGAGTCGATCATCGCCGTCGAGCACACCGTTCTGATGACGCGCTACACCAGCGTCTATCCCTACGACCCGTCGGGCCGCGTCGGGCTGTCAGCCGAGTGCCCAGTACCGGATCCGTTGGACCTGCTCGCATTCCTGGCGGCCCACACCAACAGCCTCGGACTGGCGACCGGTGTGCTGGTGCTGCCCAACCATCACCCGGTCGTGCTGGCCAAGCGGGCGGCGACGATCGATGCGCTCTCCCACGGACGACTGCGGTTGTGCGTCGGCGTCGGCTGGATGAAAGAGGAGGTCGAGGCGTGCGGCGCCGCGTTCAGCAGCCGGGGTCGGCGCGCCGACGAGCAACTCGAGATCATGCGCGCGCTGTGGGCCGACGAGCCGGCCGGGGTCAACTACCGCGGTGAGTTCTTCGGCTTCGAGAACGCCGCGTGCTACCCCAAGCCCGCGCAGGGCGCGCGGTTGCCGATTCACGTCGGCGGGCACAGCCGAGCCTCCGCCCGGCGGGCCGGGCGGCTCGGTGACGGCTTTCAGCCGCTCGGCGTCGCCGGCTCCCAACTGCAATCGCTGCTCGCCGACATGCGTAACGCAGCGAACCAAGCGGGCCGCGACCCGTCGGCTCTCGAACTCTCGCTTGGTCACCTCGTCACCAAGATCGACGCCGACCGGGCCGCCAAGCTCTCCGAGCTCGGAGCCCACCGCATCGTGCTGGCGATGCCCGCAACCGCTGACCTCGGCGCTGCCATGGACGCCCTGTCCGCGTGCTCAGAGCGCCTGTCGCTACCGACATGACACTCCCCGACCGCCTCGCACTGGCCGACCTGGTGCACCGATATGCCGCCCTTGTGGACGACCGCCGCGTCGGCGACGTCGTGTCCCTGTTCGCCGACGGCGCGGAACTCGTCGTGCCCGATCCGCCGCGATCCCTCGAGCCGGTCGTGCACCACCTCGGCAGCCGCGCAATTCGCGACGCGGTTGCCGCCGTCGCGGCCGTTGACCGCACGGAGCACGCCGTCGTCGGTGAGGTGTACACCGCGTCGGGGCCGGACCTGGCGCGGGGCCGGATCACCTGTGTGGCACACCACTGGGCCCGGGACGAGCAACGGATCACCGATCTGGTGTGGCACCTGAGGTACGACGATGAGTACGTTCGAGCCGGCCGGAATTGGCTATTCTCCCGACGCGCACTGACCATCAACGCGATCGAGACCCGGCCGGTGCGTCGGCTGCGACCGGGTTAGCGCCGGACGACGAAAGGCGGACACGGTGCGTCCCTGGATCGTCTGGTCCACCGGACTGTTCGCCTACATCGTCGCCGTTCTCGACCGCACCACGTTCGGCGTGTCGGGTCTGCAGGCGGCACATCGATTCACGGCCAGTCCCGGCGTGCTGTCGTCGTTCGTGGTGCTGCAGGTCATCGTCTACGCGGCCGCTCAGGTGCCGGCCGGCGTGCTCCTCGACAAGCTCGGGTCCAAGACGCTGATCGTGTCGGGCGCACTGGTCATGTCGGCGGGACAGCTCATGCTGGCGCTCACCACGTCGTTACCGATTGCGATCGGTGCCCGTGCGGTCGTCGGTCTCGGTGACGCGGTGACGTTCATTTCCGTCCTGCGGTTGGTGCCGCACTGGTTCCGGCCCAAGCAAGTGCCGCTGGTCACTCAGCTCACCGGCATTTGCGGCCAGCTTGGCCAGGTCGCCTCGGCGATCCCGTTCCTCGCCCTGCTGCTGGGCTCCGGCTGGACCGTCGCCTACACCTGGGTGGCGGCGCTCGGCCTGATGTCGTCCGCGCTGACACTCGCGCTCGTGTACGACACACCGCAAGGCGCGGCGGTCAAAGACGAGAAGGCAACCGTGCGGGCCACGTTAGCGGGCGTGCGGGCGGTCTGGCTGCGGCCGGGCACGCGACTGGGGTTCTTCACCCACATGGGCACCCAGTTCCCGGTGACGGTGTTCGCCTTGATGTGGGGCGTGCCTTATCTGACTGCCGCACAAGGTGTTTCGGTCCGAGCGGCGGGTGTGCTGCTGTCGGTCTCAGTGGTCACCGCGATCCTCGCGGGCATCGTCATCGGGTTGCTCACCGCCCGCTATCCGACGCGAAGGTCGCGGATGGTGCTGATCATCATCGCCAGCAACGCACTGATCTGGACGGTTGTCCTGGCCCTGCCCATCCGCGCGCCATTGTGGCTGCTCGCATTGCTCGTCGTGGTGATATCGGTCGGCGGTCCCGGCTCGATGGTCGGATTCGATTTCGCGCGCACGTTCAACCCCGGGGCCACCCTGGGCACCGCTCAGGGCATGGTGAACATGGGCGGCTTCGTCGCCTCACTCGTGGTGATGCAGTCGGTGGGCGCGATCATCGGCGCGGCCGGTGGCTTCTCGTTCGAAGCGTTCCGTCTCGCATGGACGGTGCAGTACGCGATCTGGGCGCTGGCCGTGACCGGCATCGTGATCACCCGGCGCAAGGCCCGCCGGGCGATGACGCCAGAGCAGTGGCGCAATCTGCTGGAAGGGTTCGAGCCCGCTCAGGCGGAGTCGGCGAACCGGGCACCGGGTTAGCGATTGCGGGCGGTTTCGCGCCGATTGGCTTTCTCGATCGCCGACACGAGTTCGCCCTTGCTCATCGACGAGCGGCGGGCGATGTCCAGCCGACGGGCGACGTCCACGAGGTGCTTCTTCGTCGCATTGGCGTCGACGCCCTCGGCCGACTCCCCCCTGGCGTTCGGGCCGCCGCTGCGGGCTCGCTGATCGGACGGCCCTTTCTTGCTCTTCGGCTCCCAATGATCGCCAACCTTTTCATAGCTGTGCTTCAGCGCGCTGTAGGCCACCCGGTGCGCGCGCTCGCCCTCGCCGTATTCCTGCACGGCCGCATCGTGAGCCTTGGCGAACGTGCGCTGTGCCTTTGCGTCCGATTTCTTCAGGGTGCTGGGCAGTTCGCTCTTTTTCGCCGCGCCGGTTTTGGTTGTCTTCGGCATCCCTCGAGCTCCTTCGTTATTCTCGCGCTCGGTCCGGTTTACCCAGCTCTCTGACAACCAAACCGCGACGTGCACGGGCTGCAGGGCGAAGGCCTCGTTGCTGACGTGCTCGCGACACCAATCATTCGCATTGGGGATTGCGTCGCAAAGGGATTCGCGGCTGGGCGATGGCTCCACTCCGTGCGAGCGGCGACGGGCACGCCCTGTCCGTCCGGCACGACTGCGCTACGACTCCACCAACGCCTTGAGGCGTTTCAGCGTGTCGGCCAGCGTCCGGCCGACCTGCCGCACGGCGATCCGGTCCGCGATGTACCCCAAGATCCCGCCGGGCGCCTGATAGGACAGCCGGAACGTCACCTTGGTCCCGCCCTCACCTGCGTCGCGCAGCCGGATCCGGCCGCGCAGGTTCACCCCGGTGATCCCGATCCAGGCCAGGTCGCGCGACTCGTCGAATTCGACAACCTCGACGAGGCCGCCGACTGGCACCGAGCCGATCTTCCAGTGCACGGTGTAGCGGGCTCCGACTCCGGGCGGCCGTTCGCTCGCGGCTTCCCACCGCTCAAGGTTGCTCATGAACGACGGGTAGCAGTCGGGGTCGCTGACCACCTTCCACGCCGCGTCGCGATCGGCGTTGATCACGCAGTCGCGTTCGACGCGCATCAGCCGATCACCGGGAACCGACGTTCGGCGGCGAGCCGGTCGACGCCGGCCTGCAGGCTGGCCATGACTTTGTCGTGCACTGCCTGATCGTCGCCGTCCACTTCGATGGGATCCTGCACCTCGATCGTGATCTTGGCCGGCAGCGGAATATGCCCGGCGAGGTCGCTGATGTTCAGGCCCCAGGGCAAAGCCAGCGAGATCGGAACACTCTTGAGCCGAAGCAGCTTGTCGACCCTCAGCAGCTTGGCCAGCCACTGCCCGCGGTCGAGGAACAATGCCGTCTCCTGGCCGCCGACGCTGGAGACGGGCACGATCGGCACCCCGGCCTCCCGCGCCAACCGCACGTAACCCGTGCGGCCGCCGAAGTCGACCTTGTTGCGCTCCCAGGACGGCCGAAACACCTCGTAGTCGCCACCGGGATAAACCAGCAGTGCCGCACCGGACTCCAATGCCAGCCGCGCGGTTTCGTGGCTGGCGGCCACGGTGCCGAACTTGCGCAGCCAGCCCAGCGGCGGCGCCGAGACGACGAGGTTGTGCGCGAGTTGGTAGAAGGGGCGTTCGACCCCGAAGTAGGAGCAGAACGCCAGCGTGAAGACGAACGTGTCGGGTGGCACGTTTCCGCCGCTGTGGTTGCCGACCAGCAGCACCGGCCCCTCGGCGGGAATCCGGTCCAGGTGTCGTACGTCGGCCCGGAAATACAGCGACGCGAGCAGCCAGGTGCCCGGCAGCTGGTCGCGGATGTAGTCAGGATCGCGCTGGTCAAAGTCGGCCTTCGGAACCCGCGAGGCGACTTGGTGCCGGGCCCATCCCATGACAGCGCTGAAGGCCCCCATAGGCGCATTGTGACATATGGCACGCCGATCCAGAAACGTGGTCAGTGACGGGACCACAATTCGGTCTGCGTCAACCAGAAGAGGTAGGCCAATGCCGGCAGGACGATCACCACGGCGAGCCCGACGACGACCAGCAACGCGGCGAGCGTAGCCTTGGCGCCGGCCGCATCGTTGATGGTCAGTTGGTTCACGAGAATCCACGGATACTGAGCGACCCCCCAGCCCACCACCACGGCTGCGACCGCACCGGCAGCCGGGATCCGGGCCATCTCAAATCGTCGGCGAAACAGCAGGATCAGAGCGGCAACCCCGGCCAGCGCGGCCACAACGAGCAGCGGGGCGGCAGTCGTTCGCAGACCGTGGCTGAGCGTCGGGGCGTCGTGCCAGATCGGATACAGGCCGGCGAACACGATCACCCCGGTGACAACCCCGACCACCAGAGCACGGGCCCGCAGTCGCTCGGCGAGGCGATCGAGGCCTGCGCGGTGGGCGTCGGCGGTGAGGAACACTCCCGCCAAGAAGACGCAGGTCGCCACCGCGAGCGCACCGCCGACGATCGACGTGGGATTGACCCACGAGCTCACCCCGTTCCCGTAGCCCCCGGCCGGCACCCGTCCCGACGCTATCGCGCCGGCGACCGTGCCCAGAAAGAACGGCGTGATCAACGACGATCCGGCGAAGATCGCGCCGAACAACCGTGCCTGGCGGAACGTCGCGGCGTACTTGCGGAACGCGAAACCGGCCCCCCGCAACACGATTCCGGCCAGCGCAAGGAACAGTGGGATGTACACGGTGGTCATCGTGGCGGCAAACGCCCTCGGGAACGCGGTCCACCACATCACCAGGACGTAGATCAGCCACACGTGGTTCGCCTCCCAGACCGGCCCGATGCTTTGATCGATCAAGGCGCGGACCTCACCGGCGTGCCCACCGCGCCCCGCGGTCAAGTCGTAGAAACCTGAGCCGAAGTCGGCGCCACCGAAGAGCGCGTACGCGACGACGCCGACGAACATCGCGGCGGCGACCACGGCAGCCAGCGTCATCGTCCCGTCTCCTCCCGGCCGCCAGTCGCGGCGCCTGCCAGATCGGCCGGTCCGTACGGGCTGGGCAGATTCTCCTGCCCGGCGTAGCTCCACCACAGGCCGGGGTTCATGCTTGCCGCTTCGCGGGTGCGCAACAGCTGTCAGACAGTCCAGGGCTGGCGGCCCAGTTCCGTCGCGGTCCAACCGAACTCGAGCGCCAGGCAAGCCAGCGGCCCGGCCACCACGGACAGCCGAAGAAACCAACGATAGGGTAGGTCCCCAGGAAGATCACGCCGAGAAAAAACGGCAGCCCCAGCAGGTCGCCGAACCGGCCCATCAGGCCTGGCCACAGCAACCCCATCTCAACGCCGAGCACGCTGCCGGACACGGCACCGATCGCGAACAACACCCCGGCCACCTTCGCCCACCGCTGCGCCAAACGCAGCGCCACCTGATCACCACGGACGATGCCGCCGGCGCAGATCCGGCCGCGCAAAGTGCGATCCGACTTCGACGGGATGCCGCTGCACCGGATTCCGGGACATCCGGCCGGGTTCTGATCTTATCGGGTGTTCAATGTCGCCGCTGCCCGGTCTGGCGCATCGTCTCGGCGTCACGAACGCGTGCGCTGGACTTGTGGTGTGGCCGGGCAGTGAGCAGCACGTGATCGACCTCGCGGCGGAGTGAATCTGGCGCAATGTCCCGGGCAGTGACGTCGCGCATGAAGTCCTCGCACCAGTCGCGCAGCGGTGTGTCGGTTTGCTGCGCGCGCCACCGCAGTACATGCAAGGCGGGCTCGGCCGGCAGGTTGTAGACCAACATCAGAATGCCTCTGGCCTGCTCGATGACAGCGCGCCGCGCCGCGAGTTCCTTGACTGCCCCGGTCAGCCGGTGGTGAACATCGCGTTCGTGGGCATCGGTGATGTCGATGTAGAAGCCACCCGTGCCGATAACCTCGCCGGCGCCGTCCAGCAGTCGATCGCCGACCATGACGACAACATGGATCCGCCCGTGGCTGTCGACGATGCGGTGGCGGCTGCTGAACGGCTGCGCGTAGCGGACCATGTTGTCGATGAGCGCCGAGACCGCGGGTTTGTCGTCGGAATGCTGGTGCGACAAAACCAGCTCGGTCGTCGGAACGATCGTGCTCGGCTCGTAGCCGTGTATCTGAGCTACCTCGTCTGACCACTCCCAGCGCTGGTCGGCGATGAAAAAACGGAAGCTTCCCACCCATTCCCCCAACGGGGGCGCATCAATGGCCACGACGGCATTTTTCCAACAGGCTGGCGTCTGTCGACGCAGCTTGGCCGGATCCGCTGGCCCGCAACGGGTTCAGCTCGCTGATGCCGGCCCGGGCTCACCTGCCGCCTGCCCAGCCGCCAGCTCGGCGACGGCCCGCTGGGTGCGCCTGCGCAGAACAAGCGCGACGGTGATTCCGCCCAGCACGACGACCACGAGGCCGATCCAGGAGAACCGGGACAGCCAGCGCTCAGCCGCCAGGCCGACGGTGTACACGAGTGCGGTGGTGCCGCCCGCCCAGCACAAGGCGCCGCCGGCGTTGGCCGCAAGGAACTGTGGATAGGGCATTTTCAGTGCCCCGGCGAGCGGGCCGGCCAAAATCCGTAGCAGCGCGATGAACCGGCCGAAAAACACCGCCCATATGCCCCAGCGAGCGAAAAGCCGCTCCCCGAGCACGACGTGTCCGTGGCTGAAATGCTTCGGAAAGCGCGTCGCAAGTCGGTCGAAGAGCCTCATCCCGAACCGGCGCCCGATCGAGTAACCAATGGAGTCGCCGACAACCGCTCCGATCACTGCGGCCGCGCCTACAGCGACCGGGTCGACCGCAAGTTCGTGGTGCGAAGCGAGCAATGCGGCGCTGACCAGCACGATCTCGCCGGGCAGAGGGATTCCCAGACTTTCGATGCCGATGACCCCGCCGACGATGAAGTAGACGGCGAGCGGCGGGATTGTCTGCAGGAGCGAATCCAGGGTCACGCCGTCAACAATGCCCCATCACCCGTGCTCCGCGGCACCATGGGGTATGGCTCCCCGGACGACGCGGATGGCCGCCATGCTGGCAGCGCTGCTCATCGCGGCCGCGATCAGTGGGTGCGGCGCGGTGCACCCTCCTGGGCAGGGCCACCCCAGCCTTGCGCCATCGACGGCACCGGCCGTCCACAATGCCGACGACGTGGCATTCGCGCGGGATATGGTTCCGCACCATCAGCAGGCAGTCGAGATGGCGGCGATGGTGCCGACACACACCGCCACCCAGAACATGCACGTAATCGCGGCGAACATCGCCGCGGATCAGCGGGCTGAGATCGAATCGCTCAACGACTTGCTGGCGCAGTGGGGTACGCCGGGCGCAGGGGGTATGACGGATATGAACGGCATGGTCGACCAGGCCACGATGACCAGGCTCCAGTCACTCGACGGCTCCGATTTCGACCAGCTGTGGCTTACCGCCATGATCAGTCACCACCGGGGGGCGGTCACGATGGCGCGTGCGGAACTCGCGCACGGGCAAAATCCCGACGCGATCCACATGGCTACCCTGATCATCACCGCCCAGGAACGAGAAATCGCCTACATGACCCATCTGCTGAGCAGGGCTGAGTAGCACGTGGGGTCAGCGGTTGCCGCGGTTCGGCGAGGCGATCCCCGGATTGGTGTTCGTCAAATCGGTGTCGCTGGGTGCACCACCGGTGTTCGGGGCGATGTCGGGTACGCACGACAGAGAGCAGGCGTCCATCGATTCGCCGCCGGTGCGGTCGGCGGGATCTGCGCCGGTGCTACCGCAGAAGGAGTGCCGCCGGCGACGATGACGAGTCGCGCTGGGCGAGAAGTTGGTATCGTCACACTCCCGAACGCATTCCGCAAGTCTCGGCGTGATCACGTAAACCGTTGGCGGCCACTGATCAGTTCCGACTGAACAGCTGCGTGTCGATGATCCGGCGACCGGTGCGGTCAATTTCGGCGATCAGCACCCCACGGCCCGTTGGCGTGCTGACTGATGCGGCTACCCACCGCCCGGCCCCGAGGAGCTTGCCCCCGCCGGCAATGCCTTCTGCTGCGGTGGACGCGCTCAGCATGTCGTCGACGAGCCGTTTGCCCCGGCGCCCGCGTCCGGCGAATCCGGCGAGGAATCCGATTGTGCCGCTGAGTCCTTGGTTGCCCAGCAGCGCCGAAGACAGTTGCACCGAGGCCGGCAGCGACCTCGCTCGGTTTCCGAGGAATTGCCGCATCATCTTCGGCAGTTCCCAGTAGGCCCGCAGCCGGGTGATCCGCCAACCGCGGTCGGTTGCCCGCAAGTCGTACCGAAGGATCGCCGGGATCATCATCGTCACCGACGAGGCCATCTCGACCTCGACCGTCAGGTCGCGGATCACACTCGTGCCGGCGACGATGTCCACGTCGGGGTGGAATGTGATCCGGCGCGGGCCGATGAACGTGTCATAGAAACGACCGATCCGCGCGTGCCCGATATGCGGGCGCGAGCCGACAGGGTCCTCGATGCGCCCCTCGTCTGCGAACAACCCGACCCACGCCGACCGGTCGTGGACAGCGGCTGCCTGCGGTGAACGCTCAACGGCGGCAAGCAGTTCAGCGTTGGAGGGCTCGATCACCGCGATCAGTCTGCTTTAGGCAGCGGAATGCCTTCGCTGGCGGAGAATTCGGCGTCACTTTGGGTCGACAGCCCGATCGACACCACGGTCCTGTCGAATAACACGTCGGTCAGATACGCAAGCGACACCGCCCACCGGTTCACGGACCGTGGGATCGCGTAGAGGTGGTACGCGCGGGTGACGAACTTCGCCGGATATCCGGAAAGGTGCACGTTGAGAGGGTTGGCCACCGCGTAATGCGGCCCGAGGTCGACAACCAGCCCCATGTTGCGATGCCGGTAGTCCTTTTTGGTGCCGTACCCGAGGCTGGCCGCGACGTTACGTGCAAGCACCTTGCCCTGCCGAATCGCGTGCTGCGCCGTCGGAGGGGTGATCTTCCCGGGCTGAGTCAGGTCGGGAACAGCCGCGGCATCGCCTGCGGAGAATACATCGGGATGACCGGGCACCTGCAGGTCGGCCCGCACCGTGAGCCTGCCCTTCTCGGTGGGCAGTGCCAACGTTTCGATGAGCGGGGCGGCGGTGACGCCGGTGACCCACGCGACGGTACGGGTGTCCACTCGCGAATCGTCGCTGAGCACAACGTGATCGGCGTGAACCTCCGTCAGCGTCATGCCGAGCCTGACGTGGATCCCGCGGCTTTCGAGCACGTGCATTGCGGCGTTGCCGAGCTTCTCGCCCACCTCGGGCATCACCTGTTTGGCGACATCCAGCAGCAGGAATTTCACCGCGGCCGGATCGAAGCTCATCTGCTTCGCCGCGGCGTCAGCCAATGCACGCAGTTGTGCGACCAGTTCGGTGCCGGAGTACGAGGCGCCGACGACGACGATCGTGCGGCGGCCTGCCGCAACCTGCGGGTCGTCGTCGATGCCGGCCAGCTCCAGCTGCTCCAAAACATGGTCGCGCAGATACAGCGCCTCAGCGGTCGACTTCAGGCCACGCGCATAGGTGGCGAGGCCGGGGATGTCGAACAACCGCGTCACCGACCCGGGGGTCAGCACCAGCCGATCCCACGCGACGGAGCGTGACCGCTGTTCGGGGTCGGTGAAGGTGACGGTGCGCTTCTCGAAGTCGACGCTGTCCACCCGGCCCCGCACCGCATGCACGCCGTGGAGCGTTCCGGCGAGCGGGATCGTGACAAACCGGGCATCGAGCACGCCGCCGGCCACGTCGGGCAGCAGCGGCGTGTACAGCATGTAGTCGACCGGCGAGATGATCGTCACGTCCACCGAAGCGTTGTGCCTGCGCAGAAGGTGGACCAGACGGCGAGCGCATTGGAAGCCGGTGAACCCGCTGCCCACGATTACGACGGAGGTCATCGGCCCACTGTATCGGCAGCCGAAGGACGGCTCGCTCAGCCGTCACGGCGGCGTAGTAAGGCCACCGCGGCGGCAATGCCCAGTCCACCGGTCAGCAGCCACGGGCCGCCGACGATGATCGGGTCCATCCATTGATGACGTAAGTCGGCGCGTGGAGTACCGAACCGCGACGTGAACCCGTGGTGGGAGAACTCGCTCATGACCCCTGTCTCGGTGATCGGGTTGTCGGGCCGCAGCGACAGCAGGGACCGGATGTGGTTTTCGACGGCGTCGACCCTGTCGGCTCCGAGCAGCAGAAGCCAGTGCGCGGCCCGGCCCTCGCTGTAGCGGTACGCGAACCGCCGGATCGCACCGGACATACCTCGGGGCGGCGTCGACGTTCCGAAGACCGGGGTGAGGAACCTGTGTTCGATGGACCGCTCCCGCGGCCATTTCTCCGGCTGTCGCTCCGGAAAGTCCCAGTGGGCACCGTTCTGCGCGGGATCGAGCGTCAGCTTCTGCATCGACGGCCGATTGCCCGGGTCCAGATCGGCTCCCCAGCCGGGAATTCGCTCGCGCAGCTCGTCGCTGCTGGGGGCCGGCGGGTGCTCGGACGTGTAAACCGTTTGGACCATGTTGTGCTCCTGTTGTCTGCTAGGCGGCCGGGAGAATGACCGGCTTGATGCACTTGTCGAGCTTGGCCGAGAAGATGTGGTATCCCTCGGCGATGTGCTCCAGTGGAATACGATGCGTGACAAGTTCATTGGGCTTTATGTAGCCGTTCTGAATATGCGAGAACAACCTCGGCCACTGAAGCTTCACCGGGCATTGGTTCATCCGCAGTGTGAGCCCCTTGTTCATCGCGTCACCGAACTTGACCGCGCTGAACACCGGCCCGTATGCGCCGATGACGGAAACCGTCCCACCCTTGCGGACCGAATCGATGGCCCAGTTCAGTGCCACCGGGGAGCCGCCTTGTAATTTGAATTTCGCGGAGGTCACGTGCTGGATGAAGTTGCCGTCCGCTTCGGCGCCCACCGCATCGATCGCGGCGTCGGCGCCCAGGTAATCGGTCTCCTTCTTCATTTCCACGACGATGTCGTCGTATTCGGTGAAGTTGAATGTTTCCGCCAGCGCGAAGGTGCGGGCCTTTTCCAAGCGGTACTCCAGGTGGTCTATGACGAGGACCCGACCCGCTCCCATCAGCCACGCCGACCTGGCCGCGTAGAGGCCGACAGGGCCCGCCCCGAAGACGATCACCGTGTCTCCTTCCGAGATGTCGGCGATCTGGGCGCCGAAGTATCCGGTGGAAAGCGCATCGGTGCAGAGCAGCGCGTCCTCATCCGCCATCCAGTCGGGGATCACCGACGGCCCGACATCGGCGAACGGGACGCGGACGAACTCCGCCTGTGCGCCGTCGTAACCGCCGCAGGTGTGCGAATACCCATAGATGCCGCCGACCGCGGTGGCGTTCGGATTGACGTTGTGGCAGTTGGAATACAACCCGCGCGTGCAGAAGTAGCACGACCCGCAGTAGATGTTGAACGGCACCATGACGCGGTCGCCTCGCTGCAGATTCTGCACCGACGATCCGACGTCCTCCACCACGCCGATGAACTCGTGTCCGAAGGTCATGCCCACCCGGGTGTCGGGCATCATCCCGTGGTACAGATGCAGGTCCGACCCGCAGATCGCGGCGCGCTGAACCCGGACGATCGCATCGTTGGGGTGCTCGATCGGCGGGACATCCTTCTCCTCGACCCGCACCTTGTACGGACCGCGATACACCATTGCTCGCATGAATCCTCCCCGGAACAGTTGAAGATGCTGGCTGACCCCCGACTGGCCGTACCCCTCAGACCGGACGGTCGATTGACGTCCCACGTTCGCGGCGCGAAGGCTTGACCCAGGGCATTCCCGGCGGGTTCACCGACCAAACATCAGACCCACGTCCCCGGAAGCCGGGCGGCATCCGACGTTTGATGATCAAAGGGGGGGGTGGCTGGCACAGTATGTACGTGGCAATGACACCGGAGACCCACCGGCTGAGAACGACAGAGTCGATCGGCTATGCGCTCAAGCGGTTGTTTCTCGGCAAGCCGATGATCACCGAGCAGCTGAAGACCGAGAAGCTGTCGAATCCGGTTGCCCTGGGTGTCCTTTCACCGGATGCGATCTCGTCAAGCGCCTACGGCACCGAGGAAATGCTGATCGAACTGCTGCCGTACGCCGGGCTCGCCGCGTTCGCGCTGCTGCTACCGATCACCGGTGTGATCCTGTTGATCCTGGTGCTGGTGGCTGCCTCCTACCGCCAAGTGGTCATTGCGTACACGCGAGCCGGCGGATCGTACGTCGTCGCGCGGGAGAACTTCGGACCCCGCGTGGCCCAGATCGCCGCCGCCGCGCTGCTGATCGACTACGTGGTCACCGTCGCGGTGCAGGTGGCGGCCGGCACCGTCGCTGTCGTCTCAGCGGTGCGGCCGCTGGGCCCCTACAGCGCGGAGATCTCGGTGGCGGTGGTGCTGGTCATGTGCTTCGCGAACCTGCGCGGCCTGCGCGAAGCCGGACGACCGTTCGCGGTGCCGACCTACTTGTTCACAGTCATGCTGACGCTGACGATCATCACCGGGGTGGTCCGCGAGATCTTCTGGGGACTTCCGGTTTACGACGCCCAACACCTGACCGGGGCGGTGGATGTTCATCGAGGCGACGGCCTGGTCATGGGCGCCGGCATTCTGGTGTTGCTGCGGGCGTTCGCCAACGGCGGCTCGTCGCTGACCGGCGTCGAGGCGATCTCGAATACCGTGAGCGCGTTGCGTAAACCCCAGGGACCGAACGCCCGTCGGGTTCTCACGGTGATGGCGTGCATCCTCGGATTCCTGGTGGCGGGTGTCTCCTATTTGGCATTCGCGACCCACGCCACCCCGTACGCGGCAGGATATCCGTCGGTCTTGTCGGAGATCGCGCGCGCGGTGTTCGGCAACGGGCTGACCGGTCAGCTGTTCTACATCTTGGTCCAGGTCGCCACGGCGGCGATCTTGTTCACCGGCGCCAACACCAGCTTCAACGGTTTCCCCACCCTGGCCAGCTTCGTGGCCGACGACCGGTTCCTGCCGCGGCAACTCACGAAACGCGGCCACCGGCTCGTTTTTTCCAACGGAATCATCGTCCTCACGGCGTTGTCCGTGGTTCTTCTGCTGGTTACCCAGGGTTCGGTGAACGCGCTGGTGCCGTTCTATGCGATCGGGGTCTTCACCGGGTTCGCGATGGCCGGTTACGGCATGACCAAGCATCATCTGACGCATAAGGAGCGTGGGTGGCGGCACAAGTTGGCCATCAACTTGTCGGCCGGTGTGGTGTCGACGATCGTCGTGGCGATCTTCGCCGTGGCGAAGTTCGCCGAAGGCGCGTGGCTGGTGGTCGTGGTGTTTCCGCTACTGGTTTTCGTGTTGATACGGCTCAACCGCGAGTACCGTGCCGAGGCGGCGATCCTCGACAGGTTCCGCACGGACCGGCCCGATGTGGTGAAATACGCCCGTCACAGGGTGTTCGTGCTCGTCAACTCCGTCGATCTGGCCGTGATCGAGGCGCTCAGATACGGGCGGGGGTTGCGGGCCGACGAGTTGACAGCGGTGCACTTCGTGATCGACGCGGCGTATGCGGCGCGGCTGCGGGATCGGTGGGACCACTACGGCCTTGAGACCCCGCTGCGGTTGATCGATTGCCCGGACCGTCGGTTGACCCGGGCCGCGCAGGAATTGGTGCTGCAGGCCCGGGCCGAGTACCGCAACACCAACGTCACGCTGCTGCTTCCGCGGCGCAGCTACGCGCCGCTGCTCGGACGGCTGCTGCACGACCGCACCGCCGACAGGATCTCACGCGCGATCAGCCGGATACCCGACGCCGCGGCCACCATCATTCCGTATGACGTGCAGTCCCGGATCCGAGACGCCTTCCCGGATCTGTTCGAGGAGCGCATCGCGCGGGGAGTCGAGAACGTTCAGGCGCGGATCGCGCAGCGCGATCAGAACCTGCTCGACACCTATGAGCACCCGGAGCCATCCCCGTCGGTGATCGCGATCAGTGGGCTGATACCCGGGCATCGCGCAACCGTCGAAGGGCGGGTCCGCGAGGTGGACGAGATGAACACCAACGGCAAGTCAATCCGGGTGGTCATGGTGTGCGACGACAGCGGCGACCTCAAGGTGACTTTCACCGCCGGCCACGGTGGTGGCGACATCTCACCGGGCCAACTGTTGCGTATCACCGGAAAGGCCCGCGGGACGGGCAACCGGCCCGTATACATGTCCGATCCCGCGTACGGGGTGGTCCAGGAAAGTGACGGAGAGAAATCGCGCTGACGCCTGGTCAGGGGGGGACCCGCACTGAGCACCCACGCCGCCCACCAGCACTTTCGCAGCGCATTCCCAGTGCTGGGTTTAACCTAACGGCCAGGCGGCACATAGTGTGAGCCCTTAAGATCGGCGGGATTCCACGGTCACCTAGAGAGATGAGGCGCTGGGATGCGCGGGCTTTTTCGGGTTGGCGTCTCTGTCCTGGCTTTTCTGCCCGTAGGCGGTGGTGTGGCCGCGGCCGACCCTGCGCCGGTCGCGGACGTGACGCAGTCCGCGGACACCGATGACGGCTGGCATCTGAGCGCCTCTCTGACGAACATGACCATCAATTCCGTTCCCAACATGGCAGCGACCGCCTTCACCAGGGAAGGATTCATCACCGGGAAAGCCAGCGCGAACATCGACGGCAACGGCAAAGCGCCGGTGAACACGGGCAGCCTGTCCCTGGGGGCGCAGTTGGGGTGCCAGGTCGACCTCAGCCAGGGTATGAGTCTGGGTGTGGGCGGCGATCTTGGCGTCAGCTTGGGTTTCGGCAGTTCGCTCAGCGCTATCAGCCCGAGTCCTTACGCGGATATCTACCCCAATATTTCGGTGACATTGCTGCCCGGCAAGATCAACACGTTGGGTCTGGGCAAAAAGGATCTCAAGGGCCGCTCCGGTTACATAACCGTCCACGACGCGCACGTCAAAGTCGACGGATGCGGCGGGCCGGTTTCGGTACGACTGTTCGCCTACGCGCAAATCAGCACCGACGACGGGGACGACAGCGTCAACACCTACGGGGACATCCTGAACCTATGAGTCACCAGAGGTTGCGACAATTGCGCCGCATTGGCACGAGGTCGTTGGCGAGTGCGCTTTTCGCCGTGGTCTTCGCGGCCGCGTCGGCTGGTGTCGCCAGGGCCGACAACAGCAACAGCCAAAGCCAAAGCCAAAACCAAAGCCAGAACGGCGGCGGCGGGGGTGGCGGCGGCGGGGGTGGCGGCGGTGGCGGTGACTCGTGGCCGCCGACGGGCGGCGATTCATGGCCCCCCAACGCCAGCACCGCCAGCGGCGGCGGTGGCGCCAGCGGCGGCGGTAGCGGTGGCGGTGGCAGCGGTAGCGGTGCCGGTGGCGGCTCGCAATCGTCCACTACGAAACCGATCGTGACGTCCAATGGTCAGTCGGCACCGCCAGCGGCGGCCGCATCGCAGCAAACTCAGTCGTCGTCGAGCCCCTCTGATACGCCCAAGCCGATCGTTCCGACCGACGCGCCACCTCGCTCGAGCACGACGCCGCCGGCGCCGCCCTTGCCGTCGCCCTCGCCGCCCTAGTCTTTCAAGCCCGGCTGTAGACGGCCGGGTCGTCGATATTCACGCGGGAACGGTCCGGCATGGCGACGGCGCACGCGACGGTGATAACGGCGGCAAGGACGATGTAGATGGAGATCGAGTACGGCGTCCCGGTCTCGTGCAAAAGCCACGTCCCAACCAGCGGGGCGGGGCCGCCGGCGAACACCGACGCCAGTTGGTAGCCGAGGCCCGCGCCGCCATACCTGAGGTGCGTAGGAAAACTTTCGCCGATCAGGGCGGCCTGTGGGCCGTACTGCATCGCGTGCACGATCAGCGACACGATGACCGCGATGAAGATCAGCAGCTGCCCACCATGGGTCAGGACGGCGAAGTACGGGAAGGCGATCAACCCGGTCAGGACCGCTCCGGTCAGGTACACGCGTTTTCGGCCGAAGCGATCCGAAAGCTGCGAGAAGACGGGGATCGCCACGAGTTCGCACACCGCGCCGACCAGGACAGCATTGAGCACGAACGTCTTACTGTAACCGTGCCGGGAGACGACGTAGATCAGTACAAAGGTCGTGAACAAGTAGAACGGCATCTGCTCGCTGAATCGCAATCCCGCTGAAAGCAATATCTCCCGCCAATAGCGCCGAATCACCTCGAGGACCGGAACGCGGGCGGTTTGCTTCTCCGCCTGCACCTTCGCGAACATCGGGGTCTCGAGGATCTTCAGCCGAATGACCAGGCCGACCGCCACCAGAACCAGGCTCGCCAAAAACGGCAATCGCCAGCCCCAGGAGTTGAAAGCGTCGGGCGAGAGCGTCGCAGACAGCAGCGTCATCCCACCTGTGCCGAGTACCAACCCGAGTGGCACACCGAGTTGCGCGAAACTCCCGAGCAGTCCGCGCCTGCGCTGGTCGCCCCATTCCATTGCGATCAGCACCGATCCGCTCCACTCCCCGCCGATCGCGATACCCTGCACGATCCGCAGCAGCACCAAAAGCAGTGGCGCCGCCACCCCGATCGTTGACGTCCCCGGCAGGACGCCGACAAACGCGGAGGAGATGCCCATGACGAGCAACGTGACAATCAGTGTTGCCTTGCGTCCGATGCGGTCGCCCCAGTGGCCGAAGATCGCGGCCCCCACCGGGCGCGCGGCAAACCCGACGGCATAGGTCGCGAACGACTGCATCGCGCCCGCGTAGGCGCTCGACGCCGGGAAGAAGAGGTGCGGGAAGACCAGCGCGGCGGCGGTGTTGTAGAGGAAGAAGTCGTACCACTCGATCGTCGTGCCGATCGCACTCGCCGACGCGGCACGGCGTACCTGTACCCGCCGCGATGCCTGCTCTGGCTCCGACTCTCGGGTGGCCTCGTTGTCTCCGACAGTCATTTGACGCACCTCCGGTGGCCGGCCTCAATTCACAGTGTGAGGCTAACAAGCCGATTTTGTATCGCTTCCCGGCAATTAACATGGCGCGCACCAGCGAAATTGGGCACCCGCAGGACGACGCCACATCGATTGCCTCGAAGGTGATTAGCTCAAATGCGCTGAGGCTGATACCCACATGAGCCGGCGCGTTGCCGCCGAGGCCCACGCTCGCGTTCGCTCAGCCCACTACACCGGCACAACAAGCGGTCTCGCGCCCGGCGCCGCCCAGGCCAACCTGGGCTCACCTCATCCCGTCACCCTCGCGTCGGAAGGCGCGATGAGCGGGGAAATCACGCTTGACTAAACTCGCAGCGGTGCCGCGACAGAACACCTGGGACGCGCGGAGGTGCGCTGGGAGCCGATCGGTGTGCTGCTCGGGGTCAACGCGCTTCGTGCCGAAGCTTGCCCATCTCGAGTGTCACCAGGCCGGCGAGCTCCTCGGCCCGTGCCAGCATCAGGCCCGCGGCGCGGTCGAGCACCGCCCTGCGTTCACGCACGGGACGCTCGCGCCACGACAAACGCTTGGTCGGCGTCGTCGACGGCGTGATCGACCTGCTCGTCGCTGATCGGCGTGAACTCCCGCACCAGTTCTCCGGTCGCGGGGTTCACGTGGCGATGGGCGATCGCATTCGGCGTCGACCTACTTGTGGAGGTACCGCTGGGCGAGTCGCTTGCGGTGGGCCGCAGGCGAACCGAAAAGCGAACGATTGAGCGCGGCACGTTTGAGGTATACGTGAATGCCGCTCTCCCAGGTGTAGCCGATGCCGCCGTGCAACTGCATCGCCTTACCGGCGACCTGGACCGCGGCGCTGCACGCGTATGACTTCGCCATCGAAGCCGCCGCGGTGCCGTCGGGGCTCCCGTCGACGACGGCGTCCACAGCAGCGCCGACGAGTAGGCGGGCCACCGAGATCTGCACGAGCATATCGGCGCAGGCGTGTTTGACGGCCTGGAAGGAACCGATCGGCCGCCCGAACTGCTGTCGCACACCGGCATAGGAGACGGTCGCCGAGAGCATGGCCTCACTGAGTCCGAGACTGTCGCAGGCGATGGCGACAGCTGCTCGATTCGCCAAACCGCGGACCTGTGCCTCAGGATCTCCCTCGAACTGCCACACCCACGACTCGTCCACCGCGATGCCGTCGGCACTCAGAGCCGCCAGTCGCCGTGTTTCGTCGACGACCGGCTGCGGGGTGATCGTCAGCCCCTCGGCCTGTGCTGACACGTCGACGATCACCGGGGCGCCGCCAGGACCGCGCGCCGGCAGCAGCAGATGCTGGGCGTCGCCTGCATCCGGCACGAAGACCGACCTGCCGTGCATGCGCAACCCGCGTGTCGTCTGCTCCAATTCGAAGGGAACGTGGACCGCGGCGGCGTCATCGCCGCCGCCAACCGCCACAGCTGAGCGAACCGCCCCGGAGACGACGCCGCGGAGCAGCCGGTCCCGCCACGGGTTGGACTTCAAAGCGCTCAGTGTGCCGACAGCGAGGACGGCGCCGCCAACATACGCGCTTCGGCTCGCGGCACGGCCCATCTCGTCCAGGATGATCGCCACCTCGCCGAAGGTGGCGCCCGCCCCGCCGAAGTCCTCGGGCGCCTCCAGCCCGATCCACCCCGCTCTGGCGAGCACCGGCCAGCCGACGCCGGCCGGATTGGACCGCTCCTTGGCGAGCAGGTCACTCGCCACTGACCTGAGCTCTTCATGGGTGTCCTGAAAATCGGGCCCCATCAGAGAACGCTCGGTTCCCGAGGTAGCCCGAGACCGCGTTCGCCGATGATGGTGCGCTGAATCTCGCTCGTCCCCCCTGGGATCGTCCACTCCCACGATCCGATGAAGTCCAGCACCCACGAGCCCGACTCCCACCCACTCGACATCGGTTTGGCGAGTTCGGTGTGGCCGCGGAGGCCGACGATCTCGGCACCGAAATCGGTCATTCGCTGCAGCAGCTCGCTGTAGGACAGCTTGACGATCGATGCGTCGGCGACTCCGGCGGTGCTGGCCTCCGCACGTTGCACGACCTCGCGGCATAGCCCACGGAGTCCGGTGATCTCGATGTCGAACTGCGCCAGCCGATCCTGCACCAGCGAATCCTCGATCGGCCGTTTTCCCGTCGCCGGCGTGCGCGAGCATGCGTGCAGCAGCCGGCGAAAGCCCGCGTTGCCGAGTCGCTCCGCCAGTTCGAGCATGGTCATTCCCCGCTCGGCGCCCAGTGTCGCCTGCGCCACCTGCCAGCCCTCGTTCTCGGAGCCGACCAGGTTGGCCGCCGGGACCACCACATCGCTGAGGAAGATCTCGCAGAAGTGCCAATCACCGATGGCGTTACGAATCGGCCGCACATCCACTCCGGCTGTGGTCATGTCCAGCAGGAAGTACGAAATCCCGTGCCGCTTGGCTGCATCGGGGTCGGTACGGGCGAGCAGTAGGCACCAGTCGGCATGCATGGCGCCGCTGGCCCACAGCTTCTGGCCATTGACGACGTAGGAGTCGCCGTCCCTGCGGGCGGTCGTGCGGAGGGCGGCCAGATCGGATCCAGCTTCTGGTTCGGAAAAGCCCTGGACCCAGATTTCGCCGTCCAGGATCGCGGGAAGGTGCCGCTGCCGCTGCTCCCGGGTACCCGCCGCAAGCAAAGTCGCTGCGGCATGGTGTATTCCGACGAACGCGAGGACGAGCCGCGGCGCATCGTGGGCGGCCAACTCCTGGTACAGCACGATCTGTTCGGCGACCGACATCCCACCGCCCCACTCGTGCGGCCAGTGCGGCACAGCGAAACCGGCGCTGCGCAGCTCTCGGAACCAGGCCTGCTGGAAGCGAACGAACTCGTCGCCGCCGATCCCCGTCTGGGACTCCCGCCACCCCGCGGGGATGTGGGTTTGGCACCAGGCCCGCACGGCGGCCCTGAACTCATCGAGATCGGGCGCCGTGCTCATCGGCGCGTTGACTTCTGCTGGAAACCAAGGAGTCGCTGTCGATGGTCATCGGACTGCATGGTGACCACCTCGGCGGCGAACCCTGCTTGCAGTGCACCACCGAGTACTTGGGCAAGGTACATGTTGACAATCCGTTTGGTGCCCTGCAGCGCCTCCGCGGGCTGGCCGGCGAGACGCTCGGCGAGCCGACGCGCCTCGGACCAAAGGTCGGCTGGCGCGACGGCCCGAGTGGCCAGGCCGAGTTCAACCGCGGTGGCAGCGGAGATGCGGTCGCCGGTGTAGAGGTACTCGCGGGACCGCATGATGGGGGTAAGCAGCGGCCACAGCGCGCCGCCGCCGTCCCCCGCGACCAGGCCCACGGCCACGTGCGGATCGGCGAGGTACGCGGCCTCCGATATCAGTGCGATGTCGCACAACAGCGCGATGCTGCAGCCCAGTCCGACCGCGGCCCCGTTCACCGCGGCGATGATCGGGAGCGGGAAGCGCAGCATCTCCTCGACGATTTGCGCGCCCTCCCGGATGCTCTCGTCACGCGCCACCGGGTCGTCGAGAAACGTGGTGATCCAGCGGAGATCGCCGCCGGCGCAGAACGCCCGTCCGGCGCCGGTGAGGATCACCACCTTGGCCGCCTTGTCGGCAGCCAATTGCCGCCAGACATTGGCGAGAGCCCAGTGCAGGTTTTCGTTGACACAGTTCAACTCGGCGACGCGGTTGATGACGACGGTCCGCACCGGACCGTCCGCCTCCACGGTCAGCTCGTCGGGTAGGTCGTAGTTCACGGGATCACCTGTCGGTGGCGCTGAACAGTCCGGTCAGGCCACCGCGACCCAAGCTGCGGGTGAGGTGATCGCGAGTTGCCGACAGCCCGAACGGAAATCGCCGCAGTGGCTGGCTGTACCGCGACAGCCACGACAATGTCGTCTCGTCGCAGAAGCCGACCGCGCCGTGCAGTTGGTGGCATACGCGGAACACGATTTCGGCCGCCTCGATCGCGGCCATTCTCAGTGCGAGCGCGTCGTCGAGCGCGTCCTCAGCGGCCGTACCGGCACTCCACAGCGCATATTTGGCCAGCATTTCCAATCCAGTGCGTTCGACCTCGGCATCGGTCAGCTGAAATTGCACACCCTGAAACGATGAGAGGGGCGCGCCGAACTGCTTGCGCAGGCGCACGTGCGCGGTGGTGAGTTGCATCGCGCGATCCAGCATTCCGAGCAGCGTCCAGCACGGCAGAACCAGTCCGAGCGCGACGTCACCGGCTCCGTCGCTGTCGAGAGCGGTCAGTTCGAGCGCAGCCGAGAAAGCCGGTCCGGTCGCGGACTGCCCGATCACCATGCTTCTGTCACCGTCCAATGTTACGGCGGCCCAACGGGTATCGAGCCCGGCGACGACACCTTCGGGGGTCGCGTCGGCGACCACGATCAGCCCGTCGACGTCGAGGTCGGTCGGCCGTGCCAGGCGCTCGGCCACCGGGTAGGGCAGCGCCCAGTACCCCGCACTGCGGCACAGCGCCGCGGCTGCCTCCAGCGCATCGGGATCGGCGCGGGTGTCAAGTTCCCAGGCGCCCAGTCCCGCCAGGACCGGAGCGACGAGCGCTTCCCGGGTGTCGGGCTTGGCTTCGGCTTGCTGCACCAGCTGGTCTCCGCCGGCCCCCTCGAACGCGCGGAGAGCTTCCCGGCCATACTCTTTGGCTTCATCGCCCAGATCGAGGATCATGACGCGGCCAGCAGTGCCCGGGAGAGCAGGATGCGTTGCATTTCGATGCTTCCGGACGCAATTGTGGAAGCCTGCGAATAACGCCAGTGGTCTTCGACTTCGGCACGGAACAGTTCTGTCGCCGCGTCATCGCGCGCCACCGCCGCGTTGTGAGCACGCGGCAGCGCCGCGGCGATCTCCATCAGCACTTCGGCGCTGTCCTGATCCAATCTGGTGACCGCGATCCGGTAGGCCGCCGCGTCGGCCGGTTTTACCCGCCCGGTGCTCTGCAGCGACACAACTCGATACGCGAGCAGCCGCGCGCGGCGGCAATGAGTCAGCATCCGCGCCCACCGTCCCCGCAATTCGACGGGCAGGTGCTCCCAGCCGTCGCCGAGCACCCCGGGCGCAGCCTGCAGCAGCCGTTCGCACCGCGCATAGCGGGCGATGCCGACCCGCTCGAAGGACAGGACGTCCTGCACAATCGACCATCCCCCGTCCACGTCGCCCAGCACGTCGGCCTCGGTGACCCTCAGGTCGTCGAAGAACACCTCATTGAGGTGGTGCGGACCGAGCATGGCGCGGATGGGCCTCACCTGGATCGACGAATCGTCCATCGGCACCAGGAAGATCGTCAGGCCGTGTTGCTTCTTCTCGCCCTTGGCGGTCCGGGCCAGCAGAAAGCACCACTGCGCCATGGTGGCGTAGGAGGTCCAGATCTTCTGGCCGCTGACCCGCCAGCCGTCTTCAGCACGCCGCGCGGTGGTTCGCAGCGACGCGAGGTCGGAGCCGGCCTCCGGCTCGGAAAAGCCCTGACACCAGATCACTTCGCCGCGTGCGATGGGTGGCAGGTGTGTGCGCTGCTGCTCTTCGGTCCCGTGGCGCATCACCGCCGGGCCGACCCAATTCACCCCCATGTACTGGGCGCCGCGGGGCTCGTGGTGCGCCCACATCTCCTCGCGGACGACGGTCTGCTCCCACACCGAGGCGCCGCCGCCCCCGAATTCCTTCGGCCACGAAAGGCACAACAGCCCACGTTCAGCGAGCACCCGACAGAACCGCTGGGTCACCTCCAGATCGGCGGGGTCGTCGGTGAAGGCGCCCAGAAAGTCCTCGGGCACATGCGTTTTGACCAGGTCCCGCAATTCACGGCGCAGCCGCGTGGCCTGCTGCCCCATCTCGAAGTCCACGGTCCTCCTTATCCGGAGCCCAGCGCGGCGTCCGCGTCGGCGGCAGCCAGTCCAAGTTCCGCGAGCACCTCCGACGTATGGGCGCCCAGCTCCGGCGCAGGGCCGGCAACTCGGCCGGGCGTTCGCGAGAACCAGGTCGGCACCCCCGGAAAGCGTACCGGGCCCTGCGGGGTTTCCACCGTTTCGAACAAACCGACCGCGTTCAGATGCGGATCGTCGAACAGGGCACCGGGCGTGCGAATCGGTGCAGCGGGTATTTCGAGCTCGCGGAACAGCGTCAGCCACTCCTCGGTGGTGCGTTCCTTCATGGTCTCGGCCAGCAGTCCGTACAAGGTGTCGATCTGGCGCGCCCGGCGCTCGAGGGTGGCGTACAGATCGCCGGCCCACGGCGGCCGCACCGCGTCGACGAATGCGTTCCAGTGCTTGTCGTTGTAGATCAGTGCGGCGATGTACCCGTCGCGGGTGCGGTACGGCCGGCGATTGGGGGCCACCGTGCGGGGATAGACGGCGGGTCCGAGCGGCGGGTCGAACATCGCGCCGTTGGCATGCTCGACCAAGATGAACGACGCCATCGTTTCGAACATGCTGACCTCCACCTCCTGGCCCGCACCGGTCCGTTCGCGGTGAAACAGCGCCATCATCGTGGCGTACAGCGCGGTCAGCCCCGCGACCTTGTCGGCGATGATGGTCCCCACATAGGTGGCTTCGCCCGTCAATTGTTCTTGGACCGCTGCTAACCCGCATTCGGCCTGGATCGTGTCGTCGTAGGCGGGCAGATCACGGCGGGGTCCGCGCCGGCCGTACCCATAGCAGTTGGTGTAGACGATCGCCGGGTTGATGGCGGCCACGTTGTGGTAACCGAAGCCCAGTTTGTCGATCGCCTTCGACCGCATCGAGTGGATGAACACGTCCGCGGTTTCGAGAAGTGCCCGCAGCGTCGTCTTGGCGGCCTCGGTGTGCAGGTCCAGGACGACGCTGCGCTTTCCGCGGTTCACGTTCACGAAAACACCGCTCATGCCCGGTGCGGGCCCAACCGAGATGTAACGGGTGTTGTCGCCGTCGGGTGGCTCGATCTTGATCACGTCGGCGCCCATGTCGGCCATGATCTGGGTGCAGTACGGCCCCATCACCATGGCGGTGAGATCAACCACGCGCACCCCGACCAGTGGGCCGGTGCCGATGGAGTGGCTAGCCATGGTGGGCTCCTTGCCTGCTGCCCCGTTCGGCCATCGTGACGCTGTAACCGATGTGGTGGCCATGGCCGTCGGGAACGACCGGAAAGATCACCGGTTCCGCGGTGTCACGGATAGCTGACATGTGCTCACCGACCTGTTCGACCGTCCACGACGGGCGATACACGCCGGGAGTTTCGGCAACGACGGCTCGGGCCACGCGGCCTGCAAGAGCGACGAAGATTTCGCCGGTGACGGAGCAAGATTCGTGTGCAAGCCAACCGACCACGGGCGCCACCAGCTCCGCCCCCATCGGCGGGTAGGCCGACGTATCAAGTCCCGCAGCCATCCTCGTCACCGCAGCGGGAACGATGACGTTACACTTCACGCCGTCGGCGGCGCCTTCGAGCGCGACGACATTGGACAGGCCGATCACCCCCGCCTTGGCGACCGCGTAGTTCGCCACGCGATGATTCCCGTACAGGCCGCCGATCGACGAGGTCAGCACGATGCGGCCATAGCGCGACTCGCACATCAGGGGGAACGCGGGCCGGACGACGTGAAAAGCGCCCCGCAGATGGACATCCACGACGGCGTCGAAGTCCTCGTAGGTCATCTCCTTCAGCGACGCACGGCGCACGTTGCCCGCGCTGTGGACCAGGACGTCGACGCGGCCGTAGTGGCCGAGCGCCGCATCGATGATCGCCCTGCCGCCCGCCGCGGTGGCCACCGACTCGGCACACGCCACCGCCTCGCCGCCGGACGCCGTGATGTCCTGCACCACCTCGTCGGCAGCGCGGGAGTCGACGCCGTCGCCCGTCAGGCTGCCGCCCGGATCATTGACGACCACCTTGGCGCCCCGTGACGCCAACAGCAGCGCATAGGCACGTCCCAGCCCTCTGCCGCCGCCGGTCACGACGGCGACACGATCGTCGAATCTCAGGTCAGCCATTCATGTTCCGAAGACCAGGCCATCCATCTCGCCCGTGTCGCGCCATTCCTTCAACAGGTCGCCGAAGGCGTAGAAGCCGGGCCCGTAGGGCTCACCCAGGTGTGACCGGATCCCCTCTCCGCCGCCGCCGCCTTCGTTGTTGTAATAGCCGGGCGTGCACTGCTGATCGAATTGAGTCGTGGGCACCGCGTTCTGCCGAATCCTGTCGCACCACTCGTCTTGAGCCTCTTGGCTGGGCTCCACCGTGGTGGCACCCCGTGCCAGAGTTTCGGCGATGAGGTAGGCGATGTGCTCGCCCTGGAGCTCGTAGTTCGCGGCGATGTTCGCCGAAATGCCCACCTGGGTGAACCCGGTGAAGAACTGGTTGGGGAACCCGCGGCTCGTCATGCCGTGGAACGTCCTGAACCCCTCGGCCCACTGATCGAAGAGCGACACCTCGTCGCGACCTTCGATTGCGGCGATGGAGTAGCGGCGGCTGATCTCGGTCGTGATCTCGAAGCCGCTGGCATAGATGATGCAGTCGACTTCATACTCGACGCCGTTGGCGACAAGCCCCTTCGCCGTGGCCCGTTCGACACCCTTTGACGAGGACACGTCGACGAGGGTGACGTTCGGCCGGTTGAACGTCGGCAGGTAGTCGTCGTTGGAGCAGGGGCGCTTACAGAGGAAGCGATAGTAGGGCTTGAGCGCCTCGGCCGTCAGCGGGTCGTCGACGATGCTCCCGACCCGCCGACGCAGCCGCTCCATGATCTTGTAGTCTTCCTCTTCCCGAACTGCCATGAACCCCTCGGGTGACAGCGACGCGGGATCATCCATCGCGAGCACCCGCGCCGCGGTGTTTCGACCGAGTTCGGTCCAGAAGTCGCAGACGAGGTCGGGTTGGCCCAGTGCCATGCCCTCGAAGGTCCACGCATGGAAGTTCCGCTGCCGCTGCTTTTGCCAGCCCGGCGTCAGCGATTGCGCCCACCGCGGGTCGGTCGGCGTGTTGTTGCGTTCGTCGACGGTTGACGGTGTGCGCTGAAAGACGTACAGGTGCTTGGCGTAGCGGCCCAGGAACGGGACCACCTGAACACCGGTGGCCCCGGTGCCGACGAGCGCGATGCGCTTGTCGCTGAGCCTGTCCAGTCCCCCGGTGGTGTCCCCGCCGGTGTACTCGTAGTCCCACCGCGACGTGTGAAAGCTGCGCCCTGCGAAGTCCTCGATCCCGGGGATACCGGGCAGCTTCGGCCGGTGGAAGGGACCCGAAGCCATCACCACGAATCGGGCGCGGATGTCGTCGTCGCGGTTCGTGCTGATCCGCCAGCGCTTGCTCGATTCGTCCCACCGAAGGTCGCGCACCTGGGTGGAGAAAATCGCGGAATCGTAGAGGCCGAAATGCTTCCCGATACGCCGGCAATGCTCGTAGATCTCCGCGCCGTCGGCGAACTTCTTCGTCGGCATGAAGTCGAGTTCTTCGAGCAGGGGGATGTAACAGTAGGACTCGTTGTCGCATTGGATCCCGGGGTAACGGTTCCAGTACCACACCCCACCGAAGTCACCGCCCAACTCGATGATGCGGACATCGTCAACGCCCGCCTTCTTCAGATGCGCGGCGCACAGCAGTCCAGCGAAGCCTCCGCCGAGGACCGCGACGTCGATCTCCTCTGATATCGGACCTCGGAGGTGTGGCGGTGAGTGAGGATCGGTTTCGTAGTACCCCGCGAACTCGTCGCTGAGTTCGACGTACTGCTTCGAGCCCTCCTTGCGCAGACGCTTGCTGCGCTCGTGGTGGTACTTCTCGCGCAGGGCGTCGACATCGATGTCGTCGGGCGTGTTCGTCGGTCCGCAGTCGGTGTGGGCGGTCGTCATGCGATGGCGTTCTCCGGCAGCGCAGCGGGGTGCAACGGTGCGTCCATCTGGTGCACGGCGGGCAGCACCTCCTCGGCGAACAGCCTGGTGCTTTCCATGGCGTCCTCGTAGGGCATGGTGCCGAACTGGGGCACGATGGCGACCTCTGAGAAGGAGCACGCTTGCTGGGCGGCGGCCAGCCGCGTGAAAACCTCTTCCGGCGTGCCGATCAGCAGGTTCGACGCGTGGTATCCCGGCGTCTTCTGTGCGGGGGAATTGCCCTCGCCGGTCACCGCCGAGGCAAGGACGGCGGTCGCGCTGGCCTGCCGGGCCGCATACGCCTCATATCCCTTGACCCCCTTGAAATTGGACGCGTCGGCGAAGCCGTAGTGGACGGTGACGTCACGGTTGGCGGTCCAGATCCACTCTTCGCTCTTCGCGGCGTCGTCCGCCTTCGGCGTGCAGTACATGAACATGACGTTCTTCGGCTGGCAGGGCGGCAGACCTTCTTCCTTGCGGAAGATGTTGACCTTCTGCACTTCTCGTCCGGCGTCCTCGATCGGCTTGTTTCCGACGAAAAGCGGCACCATCCCGCGGCGGGCGAGGATCTCCAGGGATTCGGGCGTCGACGACGAGCTGTAGATGCGCGAGAACAGATCATCACTTCTGGGGCGTGGACGCAGAGACATCTCCGGAACCTTGAAGATCTCACCGTCATAGGAAAACCGCTCACGGGTGAACGCCAGTTCCAAGATGTCCAGGGTCTCGTTGAAGCGTTGCCGGCTCTCCTCGCGCGGCACCCCGACGGCGTCGAACTCCCCCTTCGACACCCCTCGCCCGATGCCGATCGTGTCGTAGCGCCCGTTCGAGAGGATGTCGAGGTAGGCGATCTGGTGGGCCAACCGGACGGGATGCCACCACGGGGCCACGACCACGAACGTGCCCAGACTGACCCGCTCGGTGCGGCCCGCGAAGTAGCTCAGCGCCTGGATCGGGTTGGGGGTCATGCCGTATGGCGTGCCGCAATGGTCGGGCAACCAGACGCCGTCGAACCCGAGCGTCTCGGCAAGATCGCCGATCGCGAGGGTGGCCTGCACGCACTCCCAGTCAGGTACCGCGGACGGACGGCTGAAATCCGCGCTGAGCACCCGTTCCCAGTCCCGGGAGTTGTGGGAACCGAGCCCAATGTTGACCTTCATCGATCGCTCTCCTTCGTGAGTTCGCGCGGGGCGCCGGTTCCCATGTACTTGGCCAGGTTTCGGTGCAGGTTGGCGGTGCTGCGCTCCCGGTACGGATTAGGCTTCGTGCCGGGGAAACCGAGGGATTTCATGCCCTGCTGCACCGCCGCCATGTTGGAGAAGTCCTGCGGCAGCACGCTGAGCCAATTCGGGTCACCCGCAGGCGTGTAGACCCATTCGGTCTGCGGCTGCTGACCTCGCGGGTACAGCTCGTAGACCGAGACTTCGAAGATGCACTTGTCGGGGTGGTAGCCGTACGGGCGGGCGCTGTAGCACAGTGCACTGGTCAACCCCTGCCCGATCTGGAAGTTCGGGAAGATCTGCCATGCGGTGCCGCTCTTCCCCAGATGTTCCGGGTCGATTGTCGGCCAGATCACTCCGCGGGAAGCGTCGTCTCGGCGCGCGGAGGACAGCCAATGCTCGAGCACCTTGCCCGCCGGTGTGTCTTCGGGCAACTCGTCGACCAGCCGGACCGCCGCATTCACGAGCGTCTGCGTGGTGGTGGCGTTGGTTTCCTCCATGGTGTAAAGCTGCATTTCCGCGGTCGAGACGCGCGGGTCGGCGCCGGTGCCGAGCCGGATCTTCGACTTGGTTTCCGCCATGTCCCTGGGTGCGTCATAACCGATGTTGCTGTGCTTTCCCTGCGCCTTGGCCCAGCCCCGAAACGCGCCGAACTTGTTGAACTGGGGGTGCGTCGTGGCGACGTGGTAGGTCTCGTTGAACGCTTCCATCGCGACCTTCCAGTTGCAGTCGAAGTACAACCACCTGCGCCATTTGCAGCGCATGTCCTGCAGGCCGAAGGGATCCAGCATGGTTGCGGCCGGCTCGAGATAGTCGCGCAACGGCTCGCAGTCGGGATCCATGTTGATCCAGATCCAGCCGCCCCAGCAGTCGACGTTCACCGCGCCCAGATGGGTGTTGCCAGGCGTCAGCGCGCCCTGCCAGTCCGGCTGCTCCGGAACATTGATGCAGGCGCCGTCGAGGCCGTACGCCCACCCGTGGAAGCCGCAGACGAAGGATTTCCTCGTCCGGCCGCAGCTGTTCTTGGCCCCTCGAGGGGTGTCGATGAGCCGGCGCCCGCGATGCATACATACGTTGTGGTGGGCCTTGATCTCGTCGGGCGCCGTGCGGACCACGACGATCGAATCGTCGAGGATCTCGTACGTCAGATAGCTCCCCACCTCGGGGATCTCTTCGACGCGCCCGACTTGCTGCCAAACCTTCCGCCACAGCCTGTCGCGCTCCGCGCGGGCGTAGTCCTCGGAGAGATAGGCATCCACGCCGATCGTCACCGGTTCGGCGATCTGGCCCGCTTCCGGGTTGTCGGCGTCGTCCGATTCGCTCATTACATCCTCCTCATGGCCGCTCGGAAGGACTGGTCCTTGAGAAAAAGAGACGTGTTGTCGTCGGCGAGGTGACTCCACTTGAGGTCGAGGCCACCGTCGACGAGCAGCGTCTGGCCGGTGATATAGCTCGAGAGGTCCGAGAGCAGAAAAAGGATGGCGCCGGCGACCTCCTCAGGGCGGCCGCGACGGCCCATCGCGATGGCCTGACGGTCGCGCTCGACGTCTTCGTCCACGTAGGTACGGGATGCCGGCGTCTCGGTCACTCCCGGGGCCACCGCGTTGACCCGGATGTTGTCCAGCGCCAGCTCGACCGCGATCGTCCGGGTCATCGCGGCAACGGCCGCCTTGGCCGTCCCGTAGGCAATGTGAAAGGGCGCGGTGTTCATTCCGCTGATCGACGAGATCGACACGATCGAGCCCGGAAGCCGCTGTGTCTTCAACTCCGCGGCGACGGCCTGGCTCATGAAGAAGGCTGTCTCGAGGTTTTGGGTGAACAGGTCCCGCCAGTCGGATCTTCTCACCCGGGTCGCCGGCATCCACGTCGACGGGTCCGCCCCGCCCGCGACGTTGACCAGCCCGTACAGATCACCTTTCGGGTGGCGCACCGCATCCATGACCGCGGCAACGCCGACATCGGTCGACGCGTCGGCTGCTACGGGCACGATCGAAAGACCTTGCGCGACCATGGGCCCGATACAGCGATCGAGGTTGTCGCGGGATCGACTGACCGCGATCACGGTCGCCCCTGCCCGCGCGATCATGCATGCGACGGTGGTGCCGATGCCGCCTCCCGCCGCGCCCGACACGACGACGACGCGACCGTCGAGGCTCAGCAGAGCCACGGGCGGTCGGGCGTCGGCAGACAATTGTCCGGACAAGATAGTCGTATAATCACAGTGGAGAACATCATTCTCTACCCTTGACTTGGGCGTCAAGAGGTCAACGCCGTATGGTGACGCTATTGTCTGGACTAATACAAGTTGCTATCGTCCGAGCGATGACCGTCGGAATCGGAATGTCGCGCGACGTCGGCCATTACTCCGCGGGGTCACCCGACGTTGCCGAAGGGTGGCGCCTGGAAAGACTCACGCCGCCCAGCCGCCTGTTCGGTGCCAACGGGTTGCGCACCGGTCCCGACGGACGCATCTATGTGGCGCAGGTGACCGGAAGCCAGATCAGCGCCCTAGATCTGGGCACCGGCCTGTTGGAAACCGTCAGCGCCAAGGGCGGCGACATCATCGCGCCCGACGACGTGGCCTTCGACGCGCGGGGCAACCTCTACGCGACCGAGGTCATGGATGGGCGGGTCAGCGTGCTCTCTTCAGACGGGCGCTCGCGGGTGCTGCGCGACGACGTCCCCTGCGCGAACGGCATCACAGTCCACCGGGGACGGCTGTTCGTCGGCGAGTGCCGTGAGGGCGGCCGCCTCCTCGAGCTTGATCTGGACGGCGGCGCACCGCGGGTGCTGCTCGAGAACGTACCGTCACCCAACGCGATGGAAGTGGGTCCGGACGGCTTGTTGTACTTCCCGGTGATGGGCGCCAACGAGATCTGGCGGATCGATCCCGAAGGCGGCGTGCCCGAACGTGTGGCGGGAGAACTGGGCGTGCCGGATGCGGTGAAGTTCGATTCCAGGGGCCGGATCGTCTCGACTCAAGTGCACAGCGGCCAGGTGCTGCGCATCGATCCGCGCACCGGCGAGCGCACGGTACTGGCCCAATTGAATCCCGGCCTAGACAACGTGACATTCCTCGACGGCCGGCTGTTCGTCTCCAATTTCACCGGCGAGATCACCGAGATCCTCGGCGACGGGGGAACCAGAACCGTGTTGCCGGGTGGCTTGAACTGGCCGCTGGACCTGGCGGTCGGTGACGACGGCAACCTCTACATCGCCGACGGGACCTACTTCTACCTGCGGCTGTCCGACGGCACGCTGCGAACCGCCGGCATGCTGTTCACGCCAGGCTATCCGGGCTTTTTGCGCGGTCTGGCTTCAGCCGGCGCGGGCGAGTTCGTCGTCACCACCTCTGGCGGTCAGGTCTCGCGCTACCGGCCTGCACGCAACGAAAGCGACGTGCTAGTGGACGGATTCGATCAGTTGTACGGAGTCGCAATGGCTCCTGGCGGCGCCGCCGTGGTCGCCGAACTCGGCACCGGACGAGTGCTGTCGATACGGCCGGCCCGCGTCGACGTCCTGGTGTCGGGACTGCACGATCCCGTCGGCGTCGCCATCGGTGCCGACGGCGCTCCCCTTGTTGCCGAGGCCGGGGCTGGGCGGGTGGTCAAGCTGACGGGATCGGGCGCCGAAACGATGCTGGACGGTTTGCAACGACCGCAAGGAATTGTCGTGCACGACGGGCGGCTCTACGTCGTCGACGCCGACGCCAAGACACTGATCGAGTTCGATCTCGAAAGCAATTCCCGCCATACGGTTGCCTCTGAGCTGCCGGTCGGCGCCCCGCCCGGAGTCGTCCCCAAGCCTTTACGGGGAATGCCGCCATTCTCAGGTCCCCAGGGCCCGTTCGCGGGAATCACTGCGGGACCGGACGGCACGCTCTACGTTTCGGCCGACGCGGACGGCAGCGTGCTGGCGATCCGGCGACAAGACCCGGCTCGCGTTTCTTGAAGGGTGGCACCGATGTCAGGGGCAACATCAGGCGACCACCGATATCTTCAGGTGGCCCGCGCCCTGAGAAAAGACATCGTGGACGGCGTGTATCCGGTGGGATCACAGCTGCCGACTGAACACGAACTCTGTCAACGCTTTTCAGTGAGCCGATACACGGTTCGCGAAGCCCTGCGCCGACTGCGTGACGACAACCTGGTTTCGTCGCGCCCGCGGGCAGGCACCCTCGTCGTGCCACGAATCTCGTCGGACTCCTACGACGTCATGTCGATCAACGACCTGCTGGCGTTCGCCGCCGACGCGCGGTTGGCGATTGCATCGATGGCGATGGTCACCATCGACGACGAACTGGCGAACCGGTCCGGGCTCGTCGGCGGCGAGGAGTGGCTGGCCGTCCGTGGTTTCCGACAGGCGCAAGGTGCGGAACATCCGCTCTGCTGGACCGAGTACTACGTCAACCGGTCTTTCGCGAGCGTCGGCCGCCTCCTGCAACGCCACTCCGGCCCGATCTTCCCTCTGATCGAAGACCTGTTCGGCGTTCGCATCGTCGAGGTTGACCAGGAAATCGCCGCGGTGCTGATTTCACCGGTACTGGCCGGGGGCCTCAGGATCGAACCTGGAACGCCGGCGCTCGAGGTGCGCCGCACGTACAAGACGTCTGATCGCGAGGTTGCCCAGGTGACAATCAATACTCATCCCGGGTCCCGCTTCCGTCACTCCATGACAATGCGTCGTGCGAGGGGCTGAATGCCGACGGGTCTGAACAGAGATCGACGAATCATCAACGGGCGATCGGTCCGTTGGGACGCTCGCCGCGCGGCCGACTCCTATGCCCGCGGATTGTGGATCGCCGGCACACTGGCGGACTCGCTTCGCGACGCGGCGAGACATACGCCGCAGCGGGTGGTTCTGATCGACGGCGATTGCCGCCTGGACTGCGCGGATCTCAACATTCAGGCGACGGCGCTCGCGCAGGCACTGATGGCAAACATGCCGGTGGGCAGTGTGGTGTCCTTCATGCTGCCGAACTGGCATGAAGCCGCCGTCGTCTACCTCGCGGCAACTCTCGCAGGCATGGTGGTGAACCCGATCCTGCCTTCGCTGCGTGATCGTGAGCTGCTGTTCATCCTGGAGGATGTGCAGAGCCGGATGGTCTTCGTGCCCGCTCGCATCGGCACGCACGATTATGCGTCGATGCTGAGCCGTGTCGCCGCCCGGCTGGATTCCCCACCCGAAGTCGTGGTGCTGCGGGGCCAGAGCGGAAGCCACACGCCCTATGAGTCGCTGCTCGGACGGGCGGCCGACGAGCATGAACTGCCGGTGCTCGAGCCTGATGCCGTAAGGATGATTCTCTACACCTCGGGCACGACCGGTCGACCGAAAGGCGTCCTGCACAGCCACAACTCGATCCACGCGCTGATCCGTCAGATTCGCGACAACTGGTTCATCGAGCCAGGCGACAGATTCTTGGTCCCGTCGCCGATCGCCCACATAGGCGGCTCGATCTACGCGTTTGAATGCCCGCTGCTGCTCGGCACGACCGCAGTGCTGATGGACCGCTGGAATGCCGATGACGCGGTGCGGGCGATGGAGTCAGCGCGATGTACCCATATGGCGGGAGCGACACCTTTTCTCGAGCAGTTGCTCGCCGCTGCGCAACGGACCGGCACCAGGCTGCCTGGCTTGAAGCTCTTCGTCTGTGGCGGCGCGTCGGTGTCGCCCACCCTGATCCGCAGAGCGACTGCATACTTCGAACGCTGCGTGGTCACGCGGGTCTATGGTTCGACTGAAGTCCCGGTCACGACGGTCGGCGCGACCAGCCCGGGCGACATCGATCATGCCGCCGACACCGACGGCCGCGCCGGCATAGCCGAGATCGTCCTCGTGCCTGATGACTCTGCTCCCCCGGGGGGCGGTGACATTCACGCTCGCGGCCCGCAGATGCTGATCGGTTATCTCCATCGCGAGGACGAAGCTGAATCGTTCGACAAAGACGGCTATTTCCGCACCGGCGATCTCGGGCGCTTCATCGACGACGACTACCTCGTCGTGACGGGCCGCGCGAAGGACATCATCATTCGCAACGGCGAGAACATCTCACCCAAGGAAGTCGAGGACATCCTCGCCGGCCATCCCGGCGTCGCCGAGATCGCCATCGTCGGTCTCCCGGATACCCGCACAGGTGAGCGGGCCTGTGCCGCCATCGTGCCGACGACGTTGCCCGGCCCCGATGTGGCCGGCTTGCGCAGCTTTCTCGAAGGCCACGGCGTCGCCGCGTTCAAAGTGCCTGAACAGGTCGTGATCTGTGATGCACTGCCGAAGAACGACGCTGGAAAGGTGCTCAAGCATCAGATCCGGGCGACGCTCAGCGATGATGTGCACAAGATGGACGGGTGAGAATGCAGGTAGCGATCGTGACGGGCGCGAGCAGCGGCATCGGCTTCGGTTGCGCGACGAAACTCGCGGAGATGGGAATGGGGGTCCTCGGAGCGGGAAGAGATGAGGGCAGGCTCGCCGAGCTGGAGAAGGCCGTGGACGACCCCCATCGTATTGCGACTCTGGCCGTTGATTTGACCGATGACGACGCGTCAGCGCGCATCGTGGACTTCGCCGTTGACCGGTGGGGTCACATCGACTTCCTGGTCAACAGCGCCGGCGTGGGCAGCCCCAAGCCACTGCATGAAACCGACGACGAAACCTTGGACTACTGCCTTGCCCTGATGCTGCGCGCACCGTTCCGGTTGGCGCGCGACGTGCTGTCACACATGAAGCCGGGCTCGGCAATCATCAACGTGACGTCGACGTTCGCAGTGGTGGGGGGCCTGCGTGGTGGCGCCTACAGCGCGGCCAAAGGCGGACTGACCGCCCTGACCACCCACATCGCGTGCCAATACGGAGCACAGGGAATACGTTGCAACGCCGTGGCTCCCGGCGTAACCCTCACCCCCATGGTCCAACAACGCCTGCAGGACCAGCGGTTTCGCAAGATCAACATCGAGATGACACCGCATCAGCGCCTCGGCACGGTCGACGACATCGCCAGTACCGTCGCGTTCTTGTGTTCGCCCGGCGGCAGCTTCATCAACGGGCAGACCATCGTGGTGGACGGGGGCTGGAGTTCAACGAAATACCTCTCGGACTTCGCGCTTACGTCTGAGTGGACAGTCCGTTGAACCTGTTTTCGCTGCTGGACCAGGCTGCGAGCCGCTTCCCGGATCATGGCGCGGTGTATCGCGGGCAGCACCGACTCTGGACCTGGCGAGAGCTGCGTGAGCGCGCGCTGCGCCTGGCAGGCTCGATCCGCGAGCAGGGCGGTGCCGGCGCGCGGATCGCCGTCGCCAGCGAGAATTGCCCGGAAATCGTTGAGCTGATGTTCGCGATCTGGGCTGCTGAATGCGTCGCCGTGCCGATCAACTACAAGCTCCATCCCCGCGAGATGGCTCAGATCATCAATGACGCCGGGGTCTTGCAGGTCTTCGTCTCCCCGACGATCGCACCCGCACTCGATTCCGCCGTCGACCCGCCCTTCGAAATTGTTGGCTCGGAGGGGTATTCACGCCGGTTAGGCGCCTCCCCCGTCCTTCCGCCGTGCACCGACCCGGCGACGCTGGCGTGGCTGTTCTACACCAGCGGCACGACCGGCCGTTCGAAGGGCGCGATGCTGACACATCGCAGCCTGATGGCGATGACGATTTCTCATCTCGCCGACATCGACAATCCCGATCAGGGTTGCAGCCTCATCCACGGCGCGCCGATGTCGCACGGCTCGGGCCTCTACATCGCGCCGTATGTGCTGCGCGGCGCCCGGCAGGTGGTGCCGGAATCAGGCGCCTTCGATCCGGACGAGTTCCTCGAGCTGTGCGCGCACCATCCCGGCTCAAGCGCGTTCCTCGCGCCGACCATGGTGCAACGGCTGGTGGATACCGGTCGCGAGCGGCCGGGCAGCCTGCGGATGATCGTGTACGGCGGCGGCCCGATGTATGTCGAGAGCCTGAAGAAGGCGATGACAGCGTTCGGTCCGGTGTTCGCCCAGATTTACGGCCAAGGTGAGTCACCGATGACCATCACCGGTCTGCGTCGCGCCGACCACGACGCCGCGGACGACGCGATACTCGGATCGGTCGGCTATGCCCGCTCGGGCGTGGAGGTCGCGGTCCTGGACGGCGACGGGCGGCCGGCGGGCACAGACGAGGCCGGTGAGATCGTCTGCCGCGGCGACGTGGTGATGTCCGGCTATTGGAACAATGCCGGCGCTACCGCGGAAACCCTCAAGAACGGCTGGATGTACACCGGCGACATGGGATCCTTCGACGCGCGGGGGTACCTCACGCTGCGCGACCGCTCGAAGGACGTTGTCATCAGCGGTGGCAGCAACATCTACCCACGGGAAGTGGAAGAGGCGCTCCTCGAACACCCTGGCGTCTCCGAGGCCGGCGTGGTGGGCGCGCCCGACGCCGAGTGGGGTGAGGTGGTGGTCGCGTTCATCGTCGGCGCGGTGGAGGCGACCGAGTTGGACGCCCACCTGCTGCGACGCATCGCGCGGTTCAAACGGCCGAAACGGTATGTGTTCGTGGACGAATTGCCGAAGAACAGTTACGGCAAGGTGCTGAAGCGCCAACTGCGGAGTCGGTTGGCTGATGAGCTCGTCGCCGCGCCGCGGCGTTCACCTGGTGGCTAGGCAGCTTCAAAATGGCGCCGCACACCCGCAAGCGTCGCGGTGTGCGCTTTGAGTGCCTCACGTGTCGTCAGGGCCGCGAGCGGCCGGGGAGCTTGAATCCGGATCCTCTCGGTGACACGGGTGCCACCCCCGATGTGCTCGAATCTCACCCTGCTGCGCAGGCGTACCCGGGGGAATTGACGCGCCTCAGCGACGACGTCACCGGATCCGGGAACGTAGAGCCGCGCCGAGTAGCTGGCCCGTAACGTCAAGAGCCGCAATGAGATGCGGTCGGTGATCCGGTACGTCTGCAGGTACCCGTCCGCCGTCTCTCTTCGCAAGATGGGGTGGACAGACACGATTAGCGGGTGGATCGATTTCATGTTGTCCAGGTTCACGTAGAAATCGCGAACCTGGTGCGGCGCGGCCGGCACCTCCTCGGTAAGTGTCCGCTCCGCCGTGGCGATCAACCAGCCCACAGAGGACAAACATAGTCTTGCGCAGCTGCCGAGCTCCGGCCGCACGCAACCGCGGCGGAGCGCAGCGTTTGAGAGGCAAACTTCCTGCGCCCCGCCGCGGAGTATGCGCGGCGATCGTTACCGGTGTCCGCCGCTGTGGCCGTAGCCGTAACCGCCGTAGCCGTAACCGCCGTAGTACCCGCCCTCGGAGTATGGATACTGCGGGCCGTAGGTCACCGGTGCGGAGTCGTTCAGCTGAACGTTCCCCGGCGATGAGCAGATGGTGTTCACGCCGGGAGAGGTGGTACAGGACTGATCGCTGTTATCGGCGATGGCGAGGGGGGCGGCAACGATGGCCACCGCCGCTCCGGCAGCCGCCAGCAGCGGTGTGATGTAACGCAGTTTCATTGTTGGTTCTCCTTATTTTGTTGTGAGCTTTCGTGATGGGGCGTGGGCGATGCCGGGGACGTCAGACCACCACCCCCTAAGGGTCGGCGCGGCGGAGGGGCTGCTGCTTACAGCTGCCGTCCCACAGAAGCGCCCATCAGGTGTCCGATTCCGAACACCAGCAGTGCTGCCGCACCGCCGATCAACAGCTGGCGTGCGCCCGAGCGTAAAGCACTGCGCCCGTTGAGGAATCCGATTGCGGCACCCACGACGAACAGCGCCACACCCGCGAAGGTGACTGCAACGATCAGTGCCGGGCGGCCCGAGCCGAACAGGTAGGGCAGCACCACAACGATCGCGCCGAGCGCGAAAGCAAACAGGCTCGAGAACGCGGCCGACCAAGGCGAGCCGAGCTCGTCGGGATCGAGCCCGAGTTCCTCACGCGCCATCGTGTCCAGGGCGACTGCGCGATCTTTCATGATCGCCGTGGCGGCCCGCACGGCCTCCTGCCGGTCCAGGCCCTTGGCGCGATAGATCAGCGCGAGTTCCTCCGCCTCGGCCTCAGGGTCGTCACGCAGTTCCATTGCCTCGAACTCAATTTCGCGCTGGTAGGCCTCGCGCTGGCTGCGCATCGAGATGTATTCGCCTGCCGCCATGGAGAACGCCCCGGCCAGCAGGCCCGCCATACCGGCGAACACGATCACGGTTCTGGCTGCTCCGGAACCCGCAAAGCCCATGACCAGCGAGGCGTTGGACACGAGGCCGTCGTTGACGCCGAAAACCGCGGCGCGCAACGAACCGGAACGGTCGCCGCGGTGCCAGGGTTCGCGCTGCCGGATGCCGCCCGGCTCCCCGACGTTGCGCAAACGGGTGAGGACTCGGGCGTGGGAGCGTTCGTCGACCGCCATGGCCCTGGTGGCATCCGGGTCATCCTGGTAAAGGCCGGCGTCGGAGCGTTCGGCCCTCTCGAGATAGCGCAGCACAGCGTCGATGGAGAATCGCCGGGCCAGCAAGGACAGCAGTGTCGTGCGTACTCCGGGGCGGCCCACATTCGGTACCGGCTCACCAAGCTCGTTCAGCTTGCCGGCCCAGTGCGCGGCATGCCTGCGTTCCACCGCGGCGAGTTCGGACAGCACCTCTCGCCGCTCACCCGCCGCACCGTCGGCAAGCCCCTCGTAGAGGTCGGCACTGCGCCGCTCCGACGCGAGCAGACTACGAAACCTGCCTGCCGCTTTGGCATCCGGGCTCACCGTGGTTGTCCCGTTACTGGTCGTCAGGGTTGAGTGCGCGGAATGTCAGGCCGGCCGCCGCGCCCGCGATCAGCTGCGGCACCAGGTAGATCAGGGTCGACCAGGCGAACAGACCCATGACTCCACCACCCAGCAGGACAGCCGGATTGAACACACCGCCCGAAATACCGCCGACCGCGACGGCGCCGACCATGACCGTGAAACCGATCGCCAACCCGTAGAACGAGTTGTCCGGGTGGTCCTTGCTGGTGGCGACGTTGAGCACGACATAGGCCAAGGCAAAGGTGAACAGCAATTCGACGATCAGCGCGCTGGCCATGGCATGTCCCTGCGGAGCCACCGCCTGGGCGTGCGATGAGGTCACGGTGGCCGCGACAACCACCGCCGCGACGAGCCCTGCGGCAAGCTGAGCTATCCAGTACCCGATCGCCTCACCGATGGGGATCCGGCCGCGAACGAGCGCCGCGACCGTCACCGCGGGGTTGTAGTGCCCGCCGGAGATGTGCCCTCCGGCGTAGACCATCACCATCAGCGCCGAGCCGATGGCTAGCGGGGCAAGCGAGGCTCCGCTGCGCACGCTGGCGCCGACGGTGAAAACCAGGAAGAAGGTTCCGACGAACTCGACGACGAGCTTGCGGGTCACGGGGTGAACGTGGGGCTTCACCCTGTGCGCAGAAGTGACGGAAACCGGGGCGGTTGTGGCCATGACATAGCTCCTAAAAGCTCCTAAAACTGAACGTCTAGTTTTCTACATGGAACTACGCCCCGGCCGCCCCGCATCATCCCGGCGGCTGTGTGAGCTCGATCTCAGCGCGCCAGGCCGCGCATGGCCACGTCGACGATCCGGTCCGCGCTTTTGTCGTCGAGTGGCGCGTGGCCGGCGAGCAGGCGGTACATCGCCGGCCCGAATATCATGTCGATCGCGACCTCGGGGTCGACCCCAGCCCGCAACTCACCTCGCGCGACCCCGCGATCCCAGATCGTCCGCATCAGCTCGCGCCGCGAGCCGACAAGGTGGTCACGCAGCTCCGCACCGATCTGCGGGTCGAACTGCGCTTCGCCGACGAGTTGGCTGTAGGCCCGGCCACTCTTGCCCGTGTAGAAGCGGACCAGACCCCGCAACGTGCGACGGAAGTCTTCGTGTGCCGACCCGGTGTCCGGATCGGCAGACTCGACCGCCATCTCGGACAGGAAGGCCTCCACCGCGACCGCATACTTATTGGGCCACCACTTGTAGATCGTCGCCTTGCTCACGCCGCTGCGGCCGGCGATCTCGTCGGTGGTCATGGCGCGCAGCCCGACTTGGTGGATCAACTCCGACGTGGCGCGCAGCACGGCCGCGCGAGACTGTTCGCTGCGCGGTCGGCCGGGCCGGGCCGGAGGCTGATCCCCCGCCATTCGCTGTGACCTTCCTCGCCGGAATACTGAACTTGACGTTCATTATTACGCCCGCCGGCACGTCGCCGCCGGCGAACGTGACGCACGTTATCCACCTACGGGGAAATGCCCGCAAGCCGGCACTGAGCCTGCACTGCCTGGGCGCGGGCGTCGTGCTGCACGGAAACGGCTTGACACCAACCGCGTGCGACCGCACCACATGCGTGTTCCAGCGCGCCACCCATGGAGCTGGCGATCGAGACATTCACGCAGCCGTCACCGGATCGTTCATAGGTCGACGAGTGGCTGGTCAGCGCCCAGGCCGTCGCGGCCGCTGCGATAACGGCCGCGACAACAACCGCGACGATCAGCATGACGCGGCGTTCGCGTGGCGTGAGCGGATCGGTCGGCGGGGTCTTGCCTCTATTGACCGTCGCCTGCTCCTTTGCCCGGCTTTGTCCGGCGAATTCGATCGAATCATGACACAGAAATTCCCGCCGGACCTTTCAGACGGTAGGAGGAAAAGGGGCGATCGCGCCGCGCTTGTCGACGAGATACATGACCCGGCCATGAGGAAAAGCTTCATGAGCCCCGTTGCCGAGGATCGTCGCGGTCAGCGCGGCGCCCGCGATGCGGTACACGTCGCGGACTACCCCGACGCGGAACAGTGACTGCGTCTCGCTGGTGGCGTCGCCGTCGCCGGCCCGCAGCGCGATCGGGAGGTCCTGCCGCAGGCCGCGGGCGGCGACCGCAATCGCGATGTTCTCGACCTCATCGGACGTGACGGCAGCAAGTGCGCGGGCATGTCGGATGGACAGCCTGCGCAACAGGCGCTGGGCGGCGCCGCTCCCTATGACGATCGGCAGCCGCTGATCCTTCGCGCGGGGGACATTCTTCGCCTCTGGATTCTGCTCGACGAGGATGACCGGCACTCCGAGTTCGCGCAGCAGCAAGCCGAGACGAAATCCGACCTGACCCAAGCCGACGACGACGACGTGGTCACGCCGGGGTACCGCAGATCTGCCCAGGATCCCGGTCAGCCGTGGATCCAGCAGGCGGTTGACCAGCCCGGCCGTCAGGACTGCCGCGATCCCCAGCGTCAGCAGCATCGTGACCGTCGAGAAAAGTTTGAGCCAATTTCCACCCTGATCCACCGCGCTGCTCGGCCCCACCGTCACCGTCACCTTCGCCACGGAGTAGAGGGCGTCGATCAGCGACGAGTGAGCCGCCACCATCGTGACTGCCGTCTCGACCAGCAGGACGGCGAGAAACCCGAGCACGCCGTAGACGAGGATGCGAGCGCTGGAATCGAAGGGCACAAGCAGCGCCTCTAACGCGCGGAGAACCCGGCGCGCGCCGCCGCGAGTGTCCCAAGCGAGGGGCGCCGTCGACGGCCGGCCGTGGACAACCGTGATGCCGCGTGTCTGGCTTGGGCGCCGAACAATCGAAATCAGATCAGGATCGAGGCAGGGGCCGGCGAATGACGGGGCGACGATGTCTGCCATCGACAGCACATCGACGTTTTTGACGCTGTCTCGCAGGTGCTCGGCGACGTCACGGTCAAATACAGTTACCAGCATCGAGATCCCGGGACGGACATGGGCCACCACGAGCGCATGGCGAAGCGAGACGTGGTCGTCGCGGGAGATGACGATGACCCGGTCGACCCGGGTATCTTCCAGGGCCTCGCGGATCCCCGCGTCTGACGGCTCGTCGAGGCGGCGGACTTCGGCACCACATCCGGCAAGCGCCTGCGCGGTTGCATCCGGGAGTTGGCCAGGGCCGATGAGCAGAACGCAGGCAGCGCTCGTGCCCTGAGCGTCAACCCCGCTGCTTCGCGAAGCCCGCTCTCGCGTCGCCGGCGGCTCGCCGGAGTCGCCTCCCGGCGGCTGTGTCACCAGGTCAGTATTGCAAGCGGTTCCTCACTCGTAGGTATCCCGTGCAGTATCGAGGCATCGATGAGCAGCGGTGCGCCAAGGCCGCCGACGGAGTGACGCGGCCGCAGTATGGGTAAGGGACGTGCAATGAACTTCGCGACTAAGGCACTCGACAAACTCGTCAATCCCCCGCGAGCGGCGGATCCCGACCGGTTGCGTGCCGCAGTGTCCGGCAAGACTGTGCTGGTCACGGGCGCCTCCTATGGGCTTGGTGAGGCCACCGCGCGCAAACTCGCCGCGGCCGGGGCCACCGTGCTGCTGGTGGCAAGGTCGGAAGACAAACTCGAGGAGCTCGCAGAGTCGATCGGTGCGGCCGGCGGCCGCGCGGTCGCCTACCCCGCGGACCTCACCGACGAGAGCGCGGTCTCCGAGTTGGCCGATGTGCTCACCACCGACAACGAGCCGCCCGACGTCGTGATCAGCAACGCGGGCAAGTCCATCCGGCGGTCGTTGAATCTGCAGTACGACCGCCCACACGATTTTGAACGCACGATCGCCATCAACTACCTCGGGCCGATCCGATTGCTGCTCGGGCTGCTGCCGGCTATGCGGCAGCGCGGGAGTGGGCACATCGTGAACATTTCGAGCATCGGCGTCCGCGTTCCGCCCGGTCCGCGATGGGGCAGCTACCAGGCGTCCAAGGGGGCATTCGACACCTGGTTGCGCAGCGTCGCACCGGAGTTGCACGCCGACGGCGTCGACGTCACCTCCGTCTACATGGCGTTGATCCGGACCCGGATGATCGAGCCCACCGAGAGCCTGCGCAAACTCCCCGGGCTATCTCCCGACGAGGCCGCCGAAATCGTGGCGAAAGCGATCATCGAACGGCCCACCACGATCGGTCCTTGGTGGGCGTGGCCTGCCGAGCTAGCCTCGGTGTTGCTCCGCGGGCCGGTGGATCGCGCAGCGCGGCTGTGGTACCGGTACACCGATCGCGACAGCGCGCGGACGGTCCAGCAGTGACGACCGCGGGCGTGGCGACCACCGCAGGACGGGCTCTGTTGCGCTCCGGGCTGCTGAGACCGCCCGGCCCCCGTGCGCTGTTGCGGACCCTTCGCGAGGTGGGACGAGGTCGGATGAACCCGGCCACGCTGCTGGCGGTCGCGGCGGCCAGATGGCCAGACCGGCCGGCCGTGATCGACGAAGACGGTGTCTCGCACTATCGCGAGGTGCAGGCAAGAACGGAATCGCTTGCGGCTGAGCTCTACCGGCACGGCGTTGGGCGGGGGCGGGCGGTGGGCATCTTGTGCCGCAACGGACGCCGCTTCGTCGAGGCCCTTTTCGCGGTCGCGTCGGTCGGCGCCGACGTCGTGCTCCTCAACACTGATTTCCGGACCGACGCGCTGGCGGGCGCATTGAGCGAGCACCGGATCGCCACGGTGGTCTGTGACGACGAATTCGCGGATCGGGTGCGAGCCGCCGCTGACGCTGTCATTGTCATCGACCCGGCAACCGCCCGCACCCATGACCGTGATCGACGACCCAAGGTGGCCGCAGCTGGTCGAATTGTCCTCCTTACCTCCGGCACCACCGGGAAACCCAAAGGTGTGCCACGCCAACCCACGATCGGTTCGGCCGCAGTAGGAGTCGGGGCATCAATCCTTGATCGCACCGGGCTCCGTACGGGATCCCGAATTGCCGTGGCGGTTCCGATGTATCACGGGTTGGGGCTCGGCATGCTGATCCTGACCATCGCGCTGGGCGGCACGACACTCACCCGGCGGCGTTTCAACGCCGAGGCCGCGCTCGTCGACGCGTCACGATACCGGGCCGAAGCGTTGACCGCGGTGCCGGTCATGCTTGCACGCCTCCTGGATCTCCCCGCCGCTGTACGGGCGCAGAACCCGTTGCGGCTGAAGGTCGTGATATCAAGCGGGGCCAGGCTGGATCCCAGCCTTGCCCGGCGATTCATGGACACCTACGGCGACATCATCTACAACGGCTATGGCTCATCGGAGGTGGGCATCGGCGCCCTCGCCACGCCGGCCGATCTTCGGGAAGCACCGGAGACCGTCGGCAGGCCGGTAGCCGGCTGCCCGGTCCGCATATTTGATGAAAACGACACGCCCGTCGGGCCCCATGTGACGGGACGAATCTTCGTCGGCGGCGACCTGAGGTTCGACACCTACTCCGGCGGGGGCACCAAAGACGTGGTCGGCAACATGACCAGCACGGGCGACATGGGCTACTTCGACGACGCGGGAAGGCTGTTCATCGTTGGCCGGGAAGATGAGATGGTCGTCTCGGGCGGAGAGAACGTCTACCCCCGTGGGGTGGAAAACGCCCTCGCTGAACATCCGGACGTCGCCGACAACGCGGTGATCGGTGTCCCCGATCACGAGTACGGGCAACGGCTGGCCGCTTTCGTCGTGCCTCAGCAGGGCATCGAGGTCGATACTGCGGCGATCCGTGACTACTTGAAGGACAGGGTCTCTCGTTTCGAGCAGCCGCGAGAAATCACCATCGTCGCAAAGATTCCCCGCAATCCCACCGGCAAGGTCCTGCGGGACGAGCTGCCGACATGACGACTTCGCGCTAGCCTGCGTATTCCCCGGGCGGATACGTCGCAGCGGCGAGCTCGAGAATCTCCAGACGATCCGTCGGCAGGATGAACCCCGACCGGATTGCTCTTTCGAGCGACACCGTGAAGCGCTCGAGATATTCCGATGAGCCGCCCGGATAGAGCCGGGTGAGTGTTGCGGCATCGAATAGTTCGCCTGAGCCGAAGAGATCGGACATGGCGGTCTCCTCGCTGCCCAGCCCGCATGTCCGCGCAGTCGGTGCGTCGACCCACGGGGTCCTGACCCCGCCCATCGCGAGTCCATGCGCATCCAGGACCAGCTCCGGTGGGTCGGCACCGGTCAACTCGATGGGTGGCGCGTACGGCGCAGGCTCGCCTCCACCTACCCACCTGTGGAGATGCGCGAGTGCCGCCTGGAGAACGTAGTGGTGCTGCGGCGCGAAATTGATGAAGTGCTCCAATTGCGCACCCATCAGATTGTTGGTCGGCGCGTAGGCCGTGACGATTTGGTCCAGCGGCGCGGATCCGGTGTCGATCGGGGCCACCCGGATCGTGTAGTTGTCGGCATGGGCGGTGCCGGGAATCTCCCATGCCCGTAGCCACTCATTGTCGGGCTGTCTGGCCAGGTGGTAGCCCAATCGGGGGCCGCCAAGCAGGTCCGTCTCGGTGATGATCGTGATCAGCGGTACGCGAAGGTCGGGACGGAACTTGACAGCCTGCGGTAACCCGCTCCCGGACGGCCCGAACATGCTGCTTCCGTCAAGCGGTGCCGCCGGGGCGAATCGGGAATGGATGAGGAAGCCGTCATATACGCTGGCGAGAGGATCGACCCCGTTGACGTAGGTCGTCAAGAACGTAGCCGATTGGGATTCGCCCACCGCCAGAACGAGTTCCGGACTCAGCGCCCCCAGAAGTCCGTTGCGCCCTCCGTCACGGACCAGACGGCCGACCTGCGAATAGATGTCGTATGAGAAAGCGTCTCCGGGGTGGCTGAGACGTGAATAGCGCACCGGGTCCTGGGTTTTCAGGGACATGTCCAGACCGCGACTCGCACCGCCCTCGACGCCCAACTGTTGCGCCGAGACCGCGACGTACGCGTAGCCCTCGCGGACCATCTCGCGATGAGCCATGAACCACACGGCCGGAGCGTCGATGCCGGCGGTGACATTCAGCCATTCGACGATGACTGAGCCGTTGAACCTGGCGGCATCAGCCGGCGTCAACACCACGATGCGAGTGGTGTAGTCGGCCGTGGCGCAAGGAACAGCGCTCCACGGTCCGTCGGAACCCGACTCCGCAGCAGGCGCGTAGGAGCACGCCGCCCCCGAGACGAAAAACTCGTCCGCACAATAGCCCAGGTTTGCAATGTCATACGCGCCGAGCAGCAGGTTGGCCTTCCCCGGTACGCGGGTGACGATCGGATCGTTCATCTTGTCGCGCGGGCCGGGTAGCTAGAGGGCGTCGCCGCAATACCAGTCATGGACGCGTCGACATCATGCCCGAAGCTTCGCTTCGGATCTGCGAGCCGGCACGAGCGCCGCAGAGTCGGCCCGGATTTCCTCCGCGGGTTGGGGTCAGCGGGGCGCCGCCGGACATCACCACGTCAGTCGTCGAGCCATGGTTGATGCCAGCCGGGCAGTCCGCGCACCAGTGTGTCGGTGGCGGCGGGTCCCCAGGAGCCCGCGCGGTAAGCCTCGACCGGCGGCGGATTGCTCAGCAGTGGTTGGACAATGCGCCAGGTCTCCTCGATGCTGTCCTCGCGCGCGAAAAGGGTGTGATCACCCATCAGCGCCGCGTGCAGCAACCGCTCGTAGGGTTCCAGGGCTTCACCCAATTCTTGGGTGAAGACATTCTGCAGGTGGACCGTGCCCCACGAGTTGTCGTCGCGGCGTGCGGTGAGCTGCATTCGGAAGCCCGGGTTGGGATCGATGCGAAGGACCGTCTGATTCCGTTCGACCTGGGCGGGTTTGGGCAGAAACGCCAGTCGCGGGGTGCGGTGCAGGACCAGCCGGACCTCGGTGACCCGCTGGGCCAGCGCCTTGCCGGCACGCAGCAGGACGGGCACGCCCGCCCATCGCCAGTTGTCGATCTCCAGTCGCAGCGCGATAAAGGTCTCGGTCGTGGAGTCTTTCGCGACGCCTTCCACCTCGCGGTACCCGTCGTATTGACCACGCACGCAGCGCGCCGGATCCGCGGCCGGTATCGCTCGGAACACCTCGGCCTTTTTATCGCGCAGCTCGGCACTCGACGAGCCCGCCGGGGGTTCCATCGCCACCAGGGCAAGGACCTGCATGAGGTGGTTCTGCACCACGTCGCGGAGTGCGCCGACGCCATCGTAGAATTTGCCGCGATCCTCGACGCCAAAATCCTCTGCCATGGTGATCTGGATGCACGCGACACTGCGGCGGTCCCACACCTCCGCGAGCGCCACATTGGCGAAGCGCAGGTATTCCAGTTCAATGACCGGTTCCTTGCCCAGGAAGTGGTCGACCCGCAGGATTTGGTCTTCGCGCAGGACCCGGTGAAGGCGGGTGTTGAGCTCGCGCGCCGAATCGAGGTCGTGCCCGAAGGGCTTCTCCACCGCGACGGTGGCGCCGTCGAGGAGTTTCGCGTCAGCGAGGTGCTCGACGATCGGCCCGAAGAGCGCCGGCGGCACCTCAAGGTAGAACAGCGGCCGGTGGTACGGGTCGATCCGGTTGGCCAACTGTTCGTACAGAGATTTGTCGGTGACGTCGCCGGACAGGTACGACAGGCGCTCGGTGAACCGACGGAACACGGCGTCGTCGACGTGCTCGCCGGAGTGCACAATGGCGTCGCGCGCGATGTCAACCAACTGGTCGGCACTGATGTCGTCTGAAGCCAGCCCCACGATCGGGCACTGCAGTGCGCCGCGTCGCTCCAACCGGTACAACGCGCGGAACGTCATCTTGCGGGCCAGGTCTCCGGTGATGCCGAAGATGACCAGAACATTGCCGGCATCGGCTGCCGTCTCGTCGCCATCAGGCGTTTCGCCAACATTGTCGGTCATCGCTGACACCTTCCATCTGCCATCAGTGGAACCGTCCCGGGCATTTCGGGGACAAAGTTAACTACACACCGAAACTAGGGCCTGCATCGACAGGCCGGGTGCGATCGAGCGGCGCGCGCCCGACGACATCCCGGCCTGAGGAACACATCGACCGTCGCCGGCGCTCAGTTGCTGTGGCCGTAGTGACTTTCGTCTCTAGTGCCGCGTCGCCTGGGTGCAGAACATGGTGGTGTCGACCCGATCGAGAGGGCACCAATGACGCAGGCCACCAATACTGAGCTGTCTTCCCAGGAACTGGACGCCATTGCGTGGAATTTTCTCAAATCCGGGTTCGCCGGACACATGGGCATGGGCCAGCCGATCGCGCAGCGTATGGACGCGTTCCTGGTTCATTCCGGACTGATTCGCATCGTGTATGACGCATCTCTTTACGACACGTTGCTCCAACGCGTTACCGCGAATGTCGGCTCGGCGTTGCGCAGCGGTATGCCGGCGAGCCGGAAACCCCGGCGAAATCTGGACCCGCCGATAACCCGCAGCACGCGACAACCGGCGCGGTTGGGCGGCGGGCGCTGACCGCGTCACCTGCGGGCGGCCGGCGAGAACCCGCCCCGGCGGTCTGACCCACCAGCAGAACTTGGAACTTGCAAGTACTCCTCTACTCGATTCCTGCCTCCTTTTCGTTAAACCGCCTGTACGAAGGCTTACATTCGACGCGGCGGCGAATGGTCTGGCTGATCTGAGAGCCGACCTAGCCCGACTCCGCAGACCGGCCGAGTCCGTCGCGGCCGAAACATCGGACGGGCACGGAGGGAATCGAACATGTCGGAACAAAACATTGAGGTCATCAAGAAGGGTTACGAAGCGTTCTGCAGCGGGGACGTCGCAACAGTGATGAACCTGTTCGATGACAACATCGAATGGGTCCAACCGGGCGAGAGTGCGATCAGCGGTACCTATCACGGCAAAGGTGAAGTCGGTGAGTACCTACGCCGATTTGGCGAGAAGTCGGTGACGATCAAGCTCAACCGCCTCCTCGCCGATGGTGACATGGTCGTCGCGCTCACCGAGGTGATCCTCGACAACGAAACCTGCCAAGACGCCGACGTGTTCACCTTCCGCGACGGCAAAACGGTACGAGCACAGGTACACACAGACACCGCGATGATGGAGCGGGTGTACGGCAAGAAGCAGGTAGCAGCCGGGTAGGAGGTCTGCGCTCACCGGAATCGGGTCGGCCCGTCATGCCGCTCTGGCGGGTGGGCCGACTCCTTTTCGCCAAATTCTGTGAATTGGTAATTGGTGTTGTCCCTGCCTTCCCCGATCTCGGACGCGGCCCCGGGAAAATCGCTGTGCAAACTCTATAGCGCTGCTGTCCTCGCGATGCTTACGCTATTGCGCAGTTGGGATACGGCCCGCGTCGGTGGGCGGGGGCGCCGGATACGGCAGGAAGTTTCGCCCAAAGTACGGGACAACCCAATCCCGTGACCCGGAGGGATCAACGACAGATGGCTGAGAGCAGGTCGTCCTCGACGATGCGGCCACACTTCGAGGATGTTCAGGCCCATTACGACATATCAGATGAGTTGTTCGGGCTTTTCCACGATCCATCGCGGACATATAGCTGCGCATTGTTCGAGCGTGAGGACATGACACTTGAACAGGCGCAGATCGCCAAGATCGACCTGAACCTGGACAAGCTGAATCTCGAGGCGGGCATGACGCTGCTCGACATCGGCTGCGGCTGGGGTTCGGCGATGA
>JAOPWC010000047.1 GCA_025965895.1 Mycobacterium sp. | reverse complement strand
GTCTTGCCGAACACCGCGTGCAGCCGGTACACACACAACCCAGCAATAGCCACCACCACCACGATGAGCAGCGGGATCCAGGCTCGTCTGACAACTCTGATCATCGGAATCCTCGCCACCCGTGGGTGTTTCGAGAACTCGTCACATCCAGCTGGCGGTGACGGACCACACTGACGACCGCCAATGCCGCGCCGTGGTGGTCGGTCTGCATGGAGAGCCTGTGCGCAGCCGACAACGTTGCGACACTGGCCCCGCCGGTCTGCCCGCTTTCGGCCTGCACGGAATCGACGACGGCGTCCCGGCGGCCGAGGTGGCGCAGTTCTGTCATGTCGACATCAACGCCATGTGCCCGACCCTGTCGGTCGATGCAGGAGGACCACCCGCGATGCGCGGCGCGGCGGCCTCGCAGCTGCCGGCAAAGGGCCCAGGCGTTGTCAGTCCGTGGCATTTCGACCTCATTCTTCTGACCGTCGCCATAGATTAGTTCATATAACTTCTCAGCGGCGCCTCAGATTGGCATTTAGCTCTGGTGTGTGCCACCGCACACCTGAAACGCGGAGATCAGCAAGGGCGGCGCCGTTCGGTCCGCCACGGCCTCGCCTGCTTCAGCGCTTCGTGAAGGGCGCTGATCGGTCGGCCCACAGCGACGAGCCTCTCGCGGCGGCTGACGCGGAACTTAACCCTCGACGGTGATATTTCAGTCGGCACCGTCTTCCCCGGGCCTCGAGAACCCCATGCGCGAGACGAACTAAGCATCCGGTCCGCGACGACCTACAGGTTCGGCGTGCTCGAAGATCCGGGAGCGATCGTTGCCTTGTCGCGGCCGGCACTCGCCGCTGCCCCAACCGGACGCGTCGCCGAGAAAACCGACGCCGTCGAGGGCGGTTGCGTCCCCATTCCGCGGCGCCACGGCGCGGACTCAGCTCATAACGGCCCCGCGTCCAGGCGATCGTGGTTAGTGTCCAAGGTATGCGCAGCATGGTCGTCCTCGTGGTCGGCGTGATCATTGCGCTGGCCGGTCTACTGTTCGCGCTGCAGGGATTCGGGGCGGTGAGCGGCAGCGCGATGAGCAACACCACAACGTGGTCTGTCCTTGGCCCGATCATCGCGCTCGTCGGGATCGCCATCGCGTTTGCCGGCTGGCGCGGGCGCAGGTCCTAGCGCACGAATTCGCCCGCGCGCTTAGTGAACACGCAAGGTGGCCGGTGCCCGGCGGCCCGAGCGACACTACGCCGCGGCCACGAACCGGCGTGGCGCCGTTTGCCCGTACGAGGAAGGGGGTATGCCGGTGACGCGTCGGTCCGCCCCTGATCCGGAGCATGAACACGACGGGCGCGGGGCGCTTCGTTGAGACAGGAGAACAGCCGTGACGGAGACCGCGCACCTTATGCGTGGGACCGTCGCCGAACCGGTATCGGGCACCAGCCTGCCGCGAACACGGCGACACATCACGGGGCCGACAGGGGCCGGCGTCGGCCAGGGGTCCCAGGGCCATGCTCTGCTCACGAGTGAAGCGCCGAGCGCCCCGATCACCGGGGAGAGCCAGTCGCACCGCGAAACCGGTGTCGCCCACAGCGGGTGGGCGCACGGAACGGTGGCATGGTTTGACGCGGAAAAGGGTTTTGGCTTCATTCATCCCGATCAGGGCCAGCAAGATATCTTCGTCGAATACTCCACCGTTCAGATGCCCGGCTACAAAATCTTGCTGGCAGGGCAGCGTGTCACCTACACCGCCGAGAACTGCGCTCGTGGACCTGAGGCGACCGGGGTACGCATCGGCCCAAACCACCCTCAGCTATAACGACACCAAGCGCCGGCTCGACCGGCGAGTCGGATGCGGCCCCGCGCACGCCCCGGCACACCAACGGTTAGTCGAACAGACGAACGCCGCAGCGTCGCGCCGTTGATCCGTCAGCAGACACCTAGTGCACGGACAGGGACGCCCGGGGTACCACGCCCCTCGGCCCGCGGGTTTACCGCTGACCCTCGGTGGCCTGCTGCTGCGCGTGGTGGACCATCCGTTCGCTCAAGTGGATTAAAGGGTCCTCCTGGCCACCGGGCATCGTGTAGGCCAACTGGCGCAACTCGATGGCGAACCCGTACAGATCTTGGCTCAGAGACGCAACATTCATGACGCAACTTCCTGGTCTGGTGACGATCCCTTCTTCGGTCCGGGCGTGAAAGAGACCCGGACTTTTGAGGCGGTGAGGGGCGCTGGCCTGCTTCACGACAACCCCCTCAGGACGATTGTGCTCGCACCGCCCCCCGGTTTGGAAGTACCTTGCCTGGACGAATTCCGAGCTGGACTCTGGAACGGCCTCTTACGGTCCGGCCGCACCGATCAATCGGGAATGGATCAACGCGGTCGGATGGTCGACTGGCACGGCAACCATCGCGGCCGGGGGCTGGCACCCATCAAGCCGGGCGGTGAAGTTGTGGCTGGTTAAACTCCCAGCGCGATAACGCACTGGTCCAGACGCAAGTCGCCCGGACCGGCGTGGTCATCGGTGGCCGACCAGGACGCGATGTTACCTGATCACGCCGCGCAACTGGCTACCGGGACGATTGGTGCGGACGTTCAGACGTCGTACCTGTCGGGCGTTTGCGATCACAAGGCTGTAGGCGCGCCGGCGATCGCCACGCCCCAACAGGTCGTCCTTGCCGACAGCGGCGACGTGCACGGCGGCGGCTGCGGCAACGGTCGGGGCTGGCATGGCTGCGGCGGCCGCGGCCGCCGCGCCTCTCTCGTCCGGGCGCCAAGATATCTCGGCGCCATCTTGTCGCGGCGGGGATCGGCCTAACTCTCAGGACGATGAACTCGCCAGAGGTTCAGAGAAGCAGCATTGGGTGCAAAGCCATGCGCCCGCGACCGCGAAGACGATGCGCCATATCTACGGCTGGCACCCTGGGCAACTTATCCGACCGACAGAAACATTGGATTCATCGTGGTCGGGCGCGCGCCGAAAGGAGGATTCGCCGTGCGCCGTTCGCAACACGACCGGTCCGGTGTGAACGGCCGGACTGAATACCCGGTTGGTTCACCCGGCGGCGAGTTGGTCGCTATCGACGAAGACCAGGTCACCGGTATCAAGCTGGACGGCCCACCGTCGCGCCGCGCCTACGATGCGGGTGCCCCCCACATCGACGCTGTGGCCGGCCATCTCACCGAAATCTTCGAGCACGACGCCGTGCTTCTCCGCGTCGGTTCCCGGATAGACCCGCACGGCCATCTCTACCGCAATAGGTTCTGCACCGTCGCTCATCGTCGGTTCCTCTCCCCCACAACGATCCCTGAGGTCAGTAGAGCACAAAAGGGCAGGGTCACCGGCGGTATTTGCGCAACCGGTACGCATGCGCAGGGAATAGCCGATCTCTGCGGCTCTGAGATGATCGGTGGATCTCCGACGGGAACAGCTCCCGCCACAGTGGCCGATCCCCGAATCAATTTCCGCCGAGCAGCTCACAGTGCGCGCCGGCGACGCACTCTCGACAATTGACGTCGTTGTGGGGCGGTGGGTGGTTTTCTGTTTCAGCGCAATTGCGCTACTAATACGAGGTCTGCGCGACCGCGTTGTAGTCTGCCCGATGCGCCTGCCGAGCACCCGCTTCGCACAGCGCCACGACGAGGTGCTTACCATTCCATACGGCGTCGCGGTGACCGCACGACAACGCCGGGTCGTGCCTCGTCCTGGGGACGGCGCACTCCCAGTCCCGTCCTGGCAACTCACGGCGGCCGTCGCTGACGGCCCGGACGTCACGAGCGAGAGGAACGAAGGTGAAGACCCGTACCGGTGCGAAGTGGTTTGGCGGTATCGCAGCGATGACCGCGATTGCGTTGTCGCCGCCACTGGCCGTGACCGCGCATGGCGATCCGGAACCGACGCCGACGACGACTCCCGTGGCGCCGATTCCCACCCCCGAGGGTGCAGGCTGCAGCGCCTACACCCAACAAGTGCCCACCGGGCCGGGTTCGGTGGCCAGCATGGCGACCGAACCGGTCGGCACCGCGCTGGCCAACATCCCGATGCTGACCACTTTCAACGCCGCGATCTCGGGCCAGCTCAACCCGAAGGTCAACCTGGTCGACATGCTCAACAACGGCCCGTACATCGTGTTGGCGCCGGTCAACGATGCGTTCGCGAAGCTTCCGCCGGAGCAGCTTGATGCCCTGAAGACCGACGCGACGGCGCTGACCAATCTCCTCTTCTATCACTTGGTCCTCGGCCTGGTCGGTCCGCAGGAAGTGCATGGCACCCTGACCACGCAGCAAGGGAAGCAGGTCACGGTGAAGGGCAAGGGCGGCGACATCACGGTCGATGACGCCAAGGTCGTCTGCGGCGGGATTCACGCCAGCAATGCAGTGATTTACATGATCGATACGGTGTTGGATCCGGCATCCTCGACGCAATCGACGAGCACCCCGACGACCTCTGCAACGCCGCCCACCGCGACGAGCACCGGGACAACCGCGGTGCCATCGTCCACGGCGGCACGCGCAGCGTAGCTATCCCCGGGAACTCACTCGACGCGGCTCAGTGAACGCGCCGTACCTTCGCGGAAGTCGGCGCTGTCGGTCCCACATCGCCAGCGGCCGGCGATGCCGATCAGGCCTTGCCGGTGGCGATGAGGTTGTCGGCGATGGTTTTGACCTGATCAACAGGAATCGCGAAACCCAGGCCAATCGAGCCGCTCTGCGCATCGATGGCCCCGCCGGCCGACGCGATGGCCGAGTTGATGCCGATGAGCCGGCCACCCATGTCGACCAGCGCGCCGCCCGAGTTGCCCGGATTCATCGCGGCGTCGGTTTGGACGGTGTTGAGCCGGGTCGTTGGGTTACCGTCCCCGGCGCTGGCCGTGATCGGCCGGTTCAGCGCACTAATGATGCCGCTGGTGACGGTGTTCTCCAATCCCAGGGGAGATCCGACGGCGACCACGGCCTCGCCCACCCGCAGGCCGGTCGACGAGCCCAGCGTGATCGGCGTCAGCCCTGACACCCACAGTGCTCTGACCACCGCGACGTCGCCAGCCGGATCGGCGCCCACGATGGTGAACGGTGCCGTGCGGCCGTCGTTGAACGTCACCAGTGTCGTCCGTTCCGTTCCCGTGGCGGCCCCGTCGGAGGGCGACACGACATGGCTGTTGGTCAGGATCAGCCCGTCAGGCGTGAGGATGACCCCCGAGCCGACCGTGGACTGGGAACCGGCTTCGGCCTCGAGTTGCACCACGCTCGGCACGACCTTGGCCGCGACCTGCTCGACTGAGTCCCTGCGAACACTGACCACCGGCTCGCCCCCGGCGGTGGTCACCGTCGTGCCCGGCCATCGCTGTGCATGGTCGACGCTCAGCGCGACGGCTGCGCTGACGCCTGCCGAGACCACCGCCACCGCCAATCCTGAGGCAACCAACACACCTGCGCGGGAGCGGGTGCGCCGAACAGTACCGGCGGGTCCCGGCTGCGGCGGCGACCGGTCGGCGTGGGGAGCATCAGGGTCGACGGGCGCGAGCGAACGCCCGTCGCGTGCGTGGCGGGCGAATTCCGCGTTGCGCTGTGCATGGTGGTGCCCGCGCCCAGCGGGCGGGGAAACGGCTTGGCGTTTCAGCGGCGCTGTGGGTGTGTCCCACGGATCGTGTGTCATGGCTCGGATCGTCTCTTCAGCTCGGGGGACGGGTCGTGCGACGTCGGTACACCTCTGAACCGAGGCACACGACCTTCGTCCGGCACTGCCTGAGACAAGTGCAACGGTCAATGATTCATTCCCGGGCCCCGCTGTTCCCCTGGTCCTCGCGTCCGATCACGACCGCTGCTGATGGTCTGCGGGCATCGACGTCGCCATCTCGACCCCATGGGCACCATCTGCGCGCGGTCGCCGGTGGGGTGGGAACACCTGGCGCGGGCCGCGATGCGCACAGACGCCAAACGTGTTGTCCTGCTGCGGCTTAACCCCGTCTCTTGTAGCTCAACGACGATCAGCGACATCGGCTAACCCCCCCAGCACGCCCGACCGTGCGAGGATGTAGACGCCGAGGAGAATCATTACTGCGGGCACAATCCACCGGCTGTATTGCCGCAGCAGATCGACGAGCTTCTTGCGGGATATGAGCAGGGCGGCGCCCAGGCACCACAGGGCCGTCGCGGCGGCGAACACAGCGACTGTGAGCGCTGTGTCGGCGAACCCCATGATGCGGAACGCCGGGGTGTACAGCGCGATGTTGTCCCCGCCGTTGGAGAACGTCACGGCGACAACCGAGAACAAACCTGTGGCGAGCACCGGGGAATCCTGAGCGCCGGCCCGCAGCAGGCGGAAGCTCGTGATCGCGATGGCGCCCCCGCGTATCAACGGGAACAAGCCCAGCAGCCCAACCCAATGCACCGGGACCATACTCAACCCGAGCGCGGCCAACAGCGACACAAGCACTATCAATCCGATCCCGACGAATTGACCGGCCCAGATCTCCCATTGTTTCGGGGCCCCGCTGCTTTGGAATGCAACATTGAGCACGGTCAGAACTACGGCGTCGTCGATGTTGGTCGCCGCGAACATCCCGACGGCCACGGCGATCGTCGTGACGATCCGGTCCATGGCTAGATACTTCCTTCTTTCAGCGTTTTCGACACTTGCACGATGTTTACCGAACTTGGCCGGCGTGTTGCCCGGTTCGCGGTTCAGCACTCGGCGAACGAGCGGCGATCAGGGAGGAAGCCAGACCTCCGAGGCGGGTGGCAAGGGGAATGCTCGAGCAACGGGATGCACAGGCTACGTCGTTCACGTCAAACATGGTGTTGCCGTACGTGTTTCAGGCATGGCCGCATTGATACAGATTCGACATGGCCTGCCCGCAGGGCCCGATTACCCCTGGTTGTCACCCGGTTCCAGGGTGAGCAGAATGTGGTCGACTTGACCGAGCGACTCGGGCGACAGATGGCCGGTCAGGGCAGCCATGAACCGGCTGGCCAGTTCTCGGACCTTGATGTTGGTCTCTTGGGATCGCCACACGAGGATTTCGAACGCTCGGTCGGCCGAGATCCCGTACGCCGTCATCAGCACACCTTTAGCCCGCTCGATCTCGGCACGTGATTCGGCAACTTCGGCGACCGCGGCGGTGACGTCGGACTGCTGGACGTCGGTGACGTCGATGTAGAACCCGGAAGTTCCGATGACGGCTCCGGCCGGGTTGAACATGCGATCACCGACCACTATCACCCACCGTGTGCGACCCGTCGTGTCGACGATGCGATGCCGGCTGCTGAACGGTTCGCCGGCAAGCACCCGATCCAACACGGCGGCGACTCGCTCCCGGTCGTCCGGGTGCTTGTGCCGCATCAGAAGTTCGGTGTCGGGCACGACGGTTCCGGGTTCGTAACCGTGCATCCGCGCCACCGCATTCGACCACTCCCACCGCTGATCGGCGACAAGGAACCGGAATCTGCCGACCCGCTCCGGATCGCCCGGGCCGACCACGAAATCGACAGCGTTCAAGTCCTTCGGCAGGGCGTCATCTGACTCGACGGCGCGAAGTTCGTCGGACCTGGTCATGAGCACCCCCCAATACAGCGGCCAGCAATAAACAGCGCCGTCCCCGGGGGGAATATCCTCCGTGCGATAACACAGGACGGTGGTGGTCCTAAGCCGGGTCTACGGCACTGTCAATTATCTATCCACGATGACCGGAATTGGCAACTGAGATGCCGGCATGGAGTGAAGCGGCCCGCGGAGCCCTGGTGCGCGTGCGGCGGACACGAAATCTCATCCGTCAATCCTGGTGGTCACCCTGGTCGGCGCAGCGTCCCCTGCTGCCCGGGCAGCAGCCGACGGAGCTGGTCGGCGATGAGGGCAACCCGTTCGCCGCTGTCGAGGAAACCTGCGTAAAAACAGATCCCCCACCTGATCGCGAGCAGCATCTCGACGAGCGCCGAGGCGTTGGTGTCGATCGTGAGCTCGCCGCGTTCGACAGCGCCGTTGATCGCCCAGGTAAGGAATTCGCGGGTCTCGGCGATGACGAACCGACTCGGTGGGCTCGCGAGCAAGACAGAGTCCGGCTCGTGCGAGTTCCGTTCACCGAGAGCCGACCGCGCCCGAACGGTCAGCCGGCCGGGGACCAGAAGCGGTACAGAGCGGAATAGCCGACTGCCTGTTGGGCACTGTCGGCGCATTTTCCAGATGGTGCGAGACCGCCGGTGGTCCGTAGCCGCTGCACATAGGTCACCTTGCTGAAGACGCCCTGCCCCAGGTTCTGGTTGGCCTTGAGCAACAGTTCCGGCACGGCGCCGTCCTGGTTGACAGTGGCCACAATGGCGGCTCCCACCTCGCTGCCGTCGACCGTCGACACCCAGATCGGCCCCTTGAAGTGCAAGCCAATCGGCTTTCCGCCCTGAGTCAGGGTGGCGGCGGGCTGCAGCAGCGTCCAGCCGCCGTTCGCACACTGGTAGATCTGCACGCCGGAACCATCCAGCGACGCTGTCAGCGTGTTGCCTGCAGGCAGCTTCAGCGGGGCCGGCACTGCGGCGTCGTCAACCTCGTGCACGGTGCTAGGCGTCGCGGGCACAGGCGGGTGTGCACCAGACGAGCATGCGGCCAGCACGATCCCGACCGACCCAACTGCGAGCACCAGCTTCCAGTGATTCATCGCGGATCTCCCCATCTCGACATCCCTACGACCAGGACAACGCCGCGCAGCGGCGCAGGTTTCGCCGACGTGACGGACGACACTGCGGACCCGGTCGCCTTCACTGTTTGCGCAGCACCTGAGTTGGATGCCGGTCCCGTCCGTTCCGGTGCCCGGGTGAAACGATGGAGCCGTGACCGAGCTCCCCACCGCGGTGCGCGAGATGGCTGCCCGGGGGCCGGAGTGGCTGGCGTGGGTCGACGCCCTACCCATGGTGGTGCAGCGCCAGCTCGCGGAGTGGGAGCTCACCCAAGACGGAGAATCCACCCACGGGTGCGCGTCCATCGTGGTGCCCGTCCTCGCGCCGGGCGGCACGGTGGGCGTCCTCAAAATCGGCTTCCCCGCCGTCGAGTCGGAGCATGCGCACCTCGTCCTCCGGCGCTGGGGCGGCGAGGGTGCGGCGCGGTTGCTACGGGCCGAGCCGAACCGCCGGGCCATGCTCTTGGAGCGGCTGCATCCTCAGAACCTCAATGAGCTGTCGGACGTCGAGGCGTGCGAGGTCGTCGCGGGGCTTTACCGGCGGATCCACGTCCCTGCCCTGCCGCGGCTGCGCACGCTGACGTCATACGTGGAGCGCTGGACCGCCGACCTTGCGGCCCTCCCGCGCAATGCGCCCGTCCCGCGCCGGCTCGTGGAGCAGGCGATTGGCCTCGGCCGCGACTTGGTGGCCGACCGGGCCAGCATCGGCACCGTCATCCACGGCGACCTCCATTACGCGAACGTGCTCGCGGCCGACCGCGAGGCATGGCTGGCGATCGCCCCCAAACCATTGAACGGCGACCCGCACTTCGAAATCGCCCCGATGTTATGGAACCGATGGGACGAGCTCGCCGGGGACATCCGCGAGGGCGTACGGCGCCGCTTCCACGCGCTGGTCGAGGCGGCGGGCCTCGACGAGGACCGGGCCCGCGACTGGGTCGTCGTGCGGATGGTTCACCACGCCATGTGGGAGCTGAATCACCGCCACGAGGCGGACCAGGTGTGGCTCACCACGTGTGTGGCCATCGCCAAGGCCGTTCAGGGCTGAGGCGCGGTGTCGGCGTCAGGTCTGCTTGCAATAGACGAATCGGCTTATCGACGGACGGTAGCGACTCCGCTTGTGTCGCAGGCCCGGGAGGGGTTTCCGCAGCAGTCGGCGATTCAGTTCCCGTTTAGGCCGGCTAGGTCTGGGCCCGCTGGTCCGGTGGGGCATGGACGGGTAGCTGGCGCGATAACGTGAGCGGCGTCGTCATCGGCGAGCCACTCACGCCGCAGCCGACCAAGGAGTCCCTCGGCAGGCCCGCATCACGCCCGTCCCGGCAGCTCCCCTGACAGCAGCCGTCGGAACTGGTCGGTCATCACCGCGAGCTGGTGCTGGTGATCGCTGTCGATGAAGCCGGCATAGAACCCGATCCCCCACATCAGGGCGACCAACATTTCGACGAGCGCCGAGGAGTCGGTCACTGCGGCGAGCTCGCCCCGCTCCATCGCGCCGTCCACCGCCCACGTCAGGAAGGCACGGGTGGCCGCCAGGGCATCGCTGGGCAGTTCGGGATGGCGCTGAGCTTCCAGCACCGAGGTCACTAACAGTGCGGTGGTGGAACGGTCTTCGGCACTCGCATGCGTCACCGCTTCGATGAAGGCCGACAACTGCCCGATCAACGTGGGGGCAGCGAACGCGTTATCAACCCCCGCGGACAGGATGGCGGTGGTCGATTGAACGACCTCCCGGTAGAGGACGCGTTTACTTCCGAAGTAGTAGTTGACTGCTTGCCGGCTGAGGCCGGCGCGCGCGGCGATCGCGTTGAATGTGGTCGCGTCGTAGCCAAGTTCGCTGAAAACCTGGCACGCGCTGTGCATGATCCTCGCGCGGGTTTTGATCGCCGACGGCCCGAGACGTCGCCTGGGCGCGCGCTTCGGTGGCTGCGCTCGGCCTCCCGCCTTGCGCCGGTAACCGCGAACACGCACGGGGCCAGCCGTGCGTCCACTCCGAGCAGTCGCCACGTCGTCTGCTTTTCTCACAGCGTGATCAGTCTTCACCCGCTCCCGTCGATCCGCAATGGTGGCCGGGGACTGTGAGTCGACCGAGAAGCGTTTCAACTCTCACAACTGCAACGTTCGGCCCCGGACCACAGACAGCCCCCGGGTTGCCGGTGGGGCATCAATTTTGCTGCTGCGTTGTGGGGCGGCCGGTCGCGGTCGACCAGGTGGAGTCGCTTACACCAAGCGCTGCACTTATTGCCCTAGATGAAAGTCGGCCCGCTGCGTTGCGCCCGCGCGGCAACTCGGCGCTGAGGTGACTGCTGAAGCTCCCAACGCAGTTGGCGACCACGGTGGACTCGTCGGGCCGCCCAGCCCGGCCGGCGGGCGTAGGTCCTCCGGGTTTGCCTTGGCAATAAGCGCCGATTCCGTCGACAACTGTTGGGCCACGCGTTGCTCGACCAGCAGCGGCACGAAGTCGCGAATCGGGCTGTCGGTGAAGCGCTCATGGGCTCGATGCGCGGCGAGCGCGATCTCGCCCAGCAGGAGATGGCCGTATCGTCGGATGCGCCGCTGTTCAACGTGGTCCATCAATGCACGCTCGCTCATGTCGCCCACCTCGACAGCTGCGGTAAATCCGGCGGTCAACGGGTTGTTGATCACAGCTGCGGCTCAAGCGGTCCAATGGCTTCCGTGCCCGGATCCCGGCGGCCGACTTCGCCGCGACCTTCGGCATTTGCCGGCGACCAGCGAAACTGTTGGCTTCCATCGGGATTCAGACGATGACATACCGCGGCGGTTTCGCTGATCGCTGGGCCGTAGCGCCGCTTTCGAGCCAAGAGACCTCAGCCACGAGGTATCACGGTGTCCGCCAAGACCCGGCGATCGGTCAGCCGGCCAACGTAACGGCGTAGTGCTGCATCTCTTCGATCTGGCCGACGAACGGCCGTATGTGGGAGAAGAATTCGCGGAATTGCCGGCTGGACCGGAACTTCTGAAGATGGTCGTCAATCGATGTCCAGCGGATGCGCAGGGTGAACAGTTCGGGATCTTCGGCGCACTGGGTGAGGTCGTAGCCCAAGCAGTACTCGCTGGCGCCGAGTGGCACGACGGCGGCGCGGTAAGCGTCGACGAAGGCGTTGGCGCCTTCAGCTGGAATGCGGTAGCGGATGTACTCGATCGCGACGTTCTCGCCCCCCCGATCGCGGACGTTCGCAGCCTGCTCGATCACCTGCTGACTCCTTCGACCCATGTTGTCGCCAAAGCTAGCACCCCAAATGCTTGAATCCAAGCATTTGGGTAGTGGATTGATGGCCTACCATTTGGGTCATGGATCGACAGGGGTCAGCACGGCGCTATGGCGTGCCCGCCTCGCCGGCGGCCTGGGACAGCGTTGACCACCTTCTCGCGGAATGGGCGCGGGAGCGTCCCGATTTGGATTTCACCCCTGTAGGGATCGTCAACCGGCTGGGCCGGGTGCGTACACAGTTGGAACGGCACCTTGCGGAGGTGTTCGCCGATCACGACCTCACGCCGCCTGATTTTCATGTGGTGGTCACCCTCCGCCGGTCGGGACCGCCGTACCGGATGCCGCAGGCACGGCTGATGGAGGCGCTGGGATTGACGTCGGGAACTGTGAGTCTGCGGCTGGACCGCCTGGTCAAATTCGGCGTCGTCGCCCGCGAGCCGGATCCCGCCGACCGTCGCGGCGCCCTGGTGCGGCTCACCGAGGACGGGCAGCGGCTGTTCGACCTCATCGCACCGCAGCACTTGGCCAACGAGGATGAACTTCTGTCTGCGCTCGGCGAGGACGAGCGGCGCACCCTGGCCGATCTGCTCAGGCGGCTGCTGGCCTCGTTCGAGACTCGGCGTTGCCCGCTCGGGGGTGACCTTGGGCTCACGCTCGAGTCGGCGATCGTGGCGCGGCGCCGGCGCCGCGCTGTAGGGCTGTCCGACACACCAGGCCTGCTCGTCGCCGCGGTCGAAGCCGGCACCGCGGCAGACGTCGCCGGACTCAGGCGTGGTGACCTCATCGTGGCGATGGACAACCGGCCCGCGCTGAGCGAGGTGGTGTTTGCCGAGCGCGTCGAAGAACTGAGTGAGGCAGAGGGTCTGAACCTCACTGTGCTTCGTGGCAACGCACAGCGCGACGTCGAGATCAGGCGGCCGAAGAGCCACGGCTGAGCACCGGTCGCTTCTCACCCGCTGGAGGGCGAACACCGGAACCGCGAGCCCGCATCGGCCATGGTGCCGCCGGTCGTGAAAGCCCGCTGGCCGCCTAGATCCTTGCCGTGAACCCGTCCTCGACCTAGTCCATCTTCCTGTTCAGCCGTTCCGCGCCACGCGTGGTGTTCCTTGCCTGCAACACCGCAATGCCGACAACGCCGAAAGCGATGTCAGCGGCGATCTCGAGGACCGCGGTGACCCACGAGAACGTGGTGATCCGGGCCTCGGGCGCGGCGTGGATGAAGCTGTCGCTGAAAAGGCCCCATGTCGGAAGCAGATGTGCTGCAGTGAATCCGGCCGCACCGGCGAATCCGACCGCGATCGCGGCGTGCGGCGCCCAGCGGCTTGCGGTGAACACCAGCACAACGGTCACCGCCGCCAACACCATTTGGATCATGCCCGCGACCATCACCGCCCGCGGAGTGACGGCCATGCCGCGGCGCAGATGATCGGCGCCATGCAGAAGCAGAGCGACCCCGAAAAGCACGGCCGCCCAGCGGAAGACCTTGTCCAAGTCCGCTCGTCGACTGGCGAGACGATCAGTCATATCAACCACCACACCCTGTGCCGGCTAGACGGAGCTGAAAACTACTACCTACTGTAGTACGCAGTCGGGGCCTCCGTATAGATCACGGACCACGCTTCCTCAAGGGTGTAGAAATCCCGCGGTCAGCGTGCACGTCGCTCCGTTGGCTCCCTGACGCGTTCGATGCCGGAATTCGGGCAGTGTTTCGATCGAGGAGCGCGCGGATGGCAGCGCCGTGGAGCACCTCACGGCCCGTCGGCCAGCACCGGCTCGCCCGAGTTAAGCCAACAGTGACTGCTGTCCGCGAATGGCGGATGGCTTAGTAAGTTGACCAGTCCTCGGGCGAGGAACCGCGGGGCCAGAAACTGGCGATCCGCTTGATTAAGACGTAGCCGTGGCACAAGCGTTTGGCAACGCGACTCGGGGCGGTCTCGGCATCCTCCAACACTCAGCCTGGCTTAACACTTCTGCTCGGCCGGACAATGGTCAACAGCCCAAGCGGGAGCACCCACGATAAAGCGCGCCCGACGAAAAGATTACCGAATTATGCCGAAACTACTGGCCCTGCGAGACCCGGTAGGCTTCCATCACGTCGCCCGGTATGCGGCCACGCCCGCTGACTTTGTGGCCGTTTTTGTTCGCCCACGCCCGGATATCGGACAACTCCTCCTTTGAGGAGGGAGCCGTCGATCGGACACGCCGCCTTCCACGTGAACGACCCCGGGGGCCACCGACTTTCGTCGCCGACTCGATGAACGGCGCCAGAGCCTTTTCGAACTTGCCGACGTTGCCGCTACTGAGATCGATGCGATAGGTGACTCCGCGCACCGCGAACTCGACTTGTTCGCCCTTGCCATCGGGAATCTCAGTTCCGTCCAGATCGTCGATAACCTGGCGCACTATCCGCTCGGCCATCATGCCTCCAACAATGCTGCCCACCCCGCATATGACGATACACACGTACTAGCGGCTTCAACAAATGGTCGCTGCCCCGGCGGTGCCATTCCGATGGCTATCAACAAACGCGTGGGAAAACGTGTTGCGCTCTTTCACGGGAACCGCCGCCTTGCCGCATCCCGACCCAATAACGAGCCCGGTATGCGAAGGCGAGAATGCCGGAACGGAATCGCCGGTTCCCGCGCGCCGCCGGACGATATCGGCCCGCGAGCTGGGCTCAGGCATCGGGCGATCAGCACGACGTGGTCGGCGCCGAGGTCTTGCAGCGCGCCGGCGAGCTGCAGTGTGGTGACCGCCTTGATCAGCAGCGCCGGCGCGCGAATCGTCGACGCGGTCACCATGGTGCCCAGCCGCAGCCGTGCCGGTGTTGGCGGCGGGGAATCCCAATGCGGTGTAGGCCTCCAGCATCGGCTGTTCGGGACCGCTGGACGGGTCGGCCCGCCACAGGTGATCGCTCACCCACAGGGTGTGCACGGCGGTCGCGTCGAGCGTGTGCGCCAGTGACGCAAGCTCTGGGCCAATGACTTTCGGGCCGGACGGGTAGGAGAATTTGGTGACGCTGATGCTGAGCTTCACTGCTGGCGGCCGGGCGCGGGCGCTCATCGCGGGGCGGCGGTCGTCGCGGCACCTGCCCGGGCTGCACGGGCGTTGGCGCGCTGCTTGGGCAGAAGGACACCAGCGATCACCAGCCAGATCAAGGCGGGGAAGCGGGCAATCGGCAGCAGGATGTCCAGTGGCGCGAACACCATTGCCAGCGTGCTCAATTCAGCCACTGCGGCGATGATCAGGCCGGCCCACGCCACGGGGCGCGGCAGCAACCGCACGATGAGCGACGGCACGGCGATGCCGGCCAGCAGGAGGCCCAAGGGCACCACGTGGCCGGGCCCACCGACCAGGAAGCTCAGTGTTGACAACGCGCGAACGAGCGCGGTGTCGGAGGCAACGTCGGCTCGCGACAAGGTCCAGCTCAACATGCCGGACAGGCTCAGCGAGGCGGAGGCCACCACCCCGCCGGCCAGCGCGATGGTGGCGCCGGGTGCGGTGATTCCCAGGTGGCGCAGCCGCGCGCTGGCCGTGGACGCATAGATCAGCAACGGCACAGCGGAGGCGAACAGGAAGACGGCCCCGGCCTGCGCGGCGAGCGCATGCTCACGGTAATACCCGGCCACGGATTCGGCGGGACCGAACGGCGATGGCGTCACCCCGCCCAGCACGGCGGTCACGACGAGGCCACCGAGAAAAAGCCCCAACGCCAGTCCTCCCACCAGCACCAGGGGCGGACCACCGTGCGGACGGCGACGGAGACGAAATTCACTTTCGGCCGGGTAATCATTCATACGGTGAACCATATCCCTAGGTGAACGAGGTTGCAATGGGGACTCTCCGCGAGTTCTCACGGACCCCCAGGTCGACAAACTCAAAAACCCTTCACCGTCTGTACCATTTGCCAAATGTCTGCGGCGCGTTCGGGCGACCGGTCCGGTGGTGTGGCGTTTTTGCTCGCGCAAGTCGGCAGTCACGCAGCCGGCATGTTCGCCGAACGCATTTCGTCGCTCGGACTGAACCCTGCGCAGGCCGGCATTCTGAGGGCCGTTGCCGCAGAACCGGGCCAGAGTCAACAGGCCCTCAGCGCGCGGTTCGGCACGTTGCCCAGCCGCATGGTCGCCCTGCTCGATGACCTCGAGGACCGCGGCTACGTTGAGCGGCGCCGCAATCCGAACGACCGGCGACTACACGCGCTGCATCTCACCGCACTGGGCGACACGTTGATGATCACGCTGTCGCAGCTGGCGCGCCAACACGAACAAGAACTCACCAAGGGCCTCACCAAGACACAGCGCGCCGCGCTGGCAGAAGCCCTCACCGTTATCGCGCACCGGCACGACCTCACCGCCGGAGTGCATCCCGGCTACCGCACAGTCGACACCACGAGATCGACGAGACGACGTACCAATTCCGAACCCGGCACCTAGCACGACGGCTCGATGCGCCGTTGCACCGCTGATCGATCACCGATCGCCACCATCACGGCTGCCAGAAAGCTACCAGCTCAGGCAGTTATATTGGCTAAGAATCTTGAGTGCGGAGCGGAGGCCACCTATGCAGCGCAAAGACAATGACACCTGGGACCTGGGACCAGCGTGGGAGCCACCGCGACGATGGTCGCGGCCGGACGGGCTCGCGCGACCATCGCGGCGAACCCCCTCATCGAGGACAACTTCGCAGAGCCGCTGGTGCGCGCGGTCGGGGTTGACTTCTTCACGCGGTGGGCAAGCGGCGAACTTCGCTCCGCCGACGTTGATCTCCCCGATGCGCCATGGGGCATGCAGCGCATGACCGACCTGCTCGCCGCGCGCACGCGATACTTCGATGCGTTCTTCTCGGACGCGGCCGCTCGCGGCATCCGGCAGGCGGCGATCCTGGCGTCAGGTCTGGACGCACGCGGCTATCGGCTGTCATGGCCGGACGGGATGACGGTGTTTGAGATCGACCAGCCGGAGGTCCTCGAGTTCAAAGCCGCCACGCTGTCAGAGCTGAATGCCACGCCGACCGCCGACCTACGACGGGTCCGGATCGATCTGCGAGACGACTGGCCGGCTGCGCTGTGCGATGTCGGCTTCGACCCCCAGCGGCCCACCGCCTGGATCGCCGAAGGGCTGCTGGCCTTCCTGCCTCCGGCGGCCCAGGACCGGTTGCTTGACAACATCACCGCGCTGAGCGCCGACGGCAGCCGGCTGGCCGCGGAGATCTTCATGAATTCGGCAGACGCCGACGCCGAACGCACGCGGGCGATGATGGAAACCGTGACACAGCGGTGGCGCGATCACGGCTTCCATCTGGAGTTCGGGGATCTTCACTATCCCGGTGAGCGCAACGATGTCGGGACCTACCTCGACGACCGTGGCTGGCTGTCTCACCGCACACCACTCAGAGAATTGCTGGCCGACAACGGGTTACCGCCGATGCCCCGCCTCGACGGCGAGGTCTCGTTCGGGGAGAACTACTACTGCACTTCGGTGTTGCACAGATAGTCCGCCGTCAGTGCGGTGTGGTGCGCTGTGAGCCACATCATGCTGGCAATAGTTTCCTAGACAACCTAAACTTCGAGTAGAGGGCCGGTGCGTCGACTCCACCGACGGCCTCGGCCGCGTAGGCACAGCAATCTGCAACGGAGGAGATGTGTGCCATGAATGGGATTGTCGTCGGCGTCGACGGATCACCGGCAGCAAGCGCGGCGGCCCGATGGGCCGCCCGAGAAGCGGCATTGCGCGATGTCGGACTCACCGTTGTGCACGCTGTGCGCCCGACGCTGGGTGCGTGGCCAGAGATCGCGTGGCCCGCGACTGCACTACCACCCGAACTCGGCCAACAGGAAATCGCGCAGGGCGAGAGAATCGTCGAGGACACCCTGGAAGTCATCGCCAAGACCACGGGGCCCCGCCAACCCCGGCACATCACCGGCAGGTTGTGCTTCTCTGCCGTCGTCCCCACCCTGCTGGAGTTCACCGACACGGCACAGATGATTGTGGTGGGCCGGCGTGGGCGTGGCGGGTTACGCCGGGGCCTGCTTGGCTCGGTCAGTAGCGCCGTGCTCCACACCGCCCACTGCCCCGTCGCGGTGATCCATCACCAGCGGCCGTCCCGCGTCCCTGGAGACCAGGCACCAGTTGTCGTCGGCATTGACGGCTCGCCGGTGTCCGAGTTGGCCACAGCGATCGCCTTCGCTGAAGCCTCCTGCCGGGCAGTGGATTTGGTCGCCTTGCACGCTGTCAGTGACGCCGAGTTGCTGGCTCCTGTGCGCGTGAGCGGGGAAACAGAAAACGTCGCTGAGTCGGCCCTGGCCGGGTCGTTGTGGCGCTGGCAGGAGCGCTATCCCGACGTCACGGTTCGCCGTTACACCCGGGTCGGCCACCCCGCCCAAGTGCTGCTCGACACGGCGCCGAATGCGCAACTGTTGGTCGTCGGCAGCCGCGGCCGGGGAGGGTTCGCGGGAAAACTGCTCGGCTCCGTCAGCGCAGCGGTCGTCCAAGCGTCCCGCACACCGGCGATCGTCGCGCGTCAGCAGCTCCTTCGTGCCTCCTCGCCGCGACGTCGTCACGACACCGGGAGCGCCGCCTGAGCGCTGGCCCGTCGCCCGAATGACTCGCGTGACAATGCGAGCCGACAGGCAAACGGACCAGTGACCGCAGCGTGGGCTGCCTCCCTGCCATTGGCGCGGGGTGTCGGTTTTCTGATGCCGGCTGTCAGACGGCCGTCACCATTAAATCCGCTAAATCCGCCGGGCACTGAATGTCGAGCGGGATCTTGACCAGCAGTGACGTCCCGCTTCCTGGCTGACTAGAGATCTCCAGCGTGCCGCCGAGCGCCTCGACGCGGTCGGTGAGACCGCTGAGTCCGGAGCCGTTGCTGCAGTCGGCTCCTCCGATTCCGTCGTCGCGAACCGAGAGATGGAGGTTGGCGTCGTCGGCGTCTACGCACACGCTGACTTCAGAGGCCCGCGCGTGTTTGGCCACGTTGGTGAGTGCTTCGGAAACGACATAGTAGGCGGCCACCTCGACACTCTCCGGCAACTGCCGGTCGACACCGCCGCTGAGGTCGACCGGGACCGTGGAGCGGCGGGCCAGCGTCTTGAGCGCGGGACCCAGTCCTCCCCGCGACAGAATCGCCGGATGGATCCCGCGCGAGATCTCGCGCAGGTCCTCAGAGACCCACGCCAGACCGCCGGCGATGTTGGAGATCTGCTTCTTGAGCGAATGCAATTCGGGCGGCACCGAAGCCTCTGCGGCGCGTAGCTCGAGCCCCAGCGCCACCAGCCGCTGCTGGGCGCCGTCGTGCAGGTCGCGTTCGAAGCGGTGTCGGGCGGCGTCGGCGGCGGCCACGATACGGGCGCGCGATGCGATGAGCTCCGCGTGGCTCTGCGCATTGGCAATGGCGGTCGCCACCAGGTCGGCGAAATCCTCGACGCGCGCCTCGGTGTCCGGCGGCAGCGGCTGGGGACGCGACGAACCGACAATGGCTGCGCCCCAAACGCGGCCGCCGACGGCGATCGGCGCCCCGACACCGGAACGTAGGCCAAGCTCATGAATCCGCTCGGCGGCGGGTCCGGAGGCACTCTCGTGATCATCGACCCGGGCAGCCCGCCCGGTCTTGAGCACCATGGCGGCAACATTGTCACCCTCCACGGGAAAGCATTCGCCGACACGCATTTTCGGCAGCCCTGGTTCGTCGCGGGCCGCCAGCAGGATGGACGTGCCGTCAACCTGGTAGCGAACGAGGGCCGCGTTGCACACACCCAGGCACCGCGCCAACTCCTCCGCCACCGCAGAGAACATCTCGGACGGACCGACTCCCCTCGCGACGAGCGTCGCCACCCGCCGTAACGCCGCCTGTTGCTCGGCCAGCACGCGCGCCCGCTCAACTGCGTGACCGGCCTCCCGGCGGCGCTTATCTGCCTCGCCGGCGCGCGACCTGGCCAGGCCGGCGACGGCGTTCGCCGACAGCGCGACCACGACGAAGATGACGATCGCTATCCAGTTCTGGGGCTCGGAGGGAACAAAATCGGTAGGCACGTGGCGGAGGTAGTCGAAAGCGAGGGCGCTGCCAACAGCCGCCGTCACCGCCGGCGTGAATCCCCATCCGGCCGAGACGACCAGCACGCCGAGCAGGAAAATCACGCCGAACGCGTTCCCGGGAGCGACGAGCTTCAGCAGGTACACCAGAACGGTCTCCGCGACGATCAGCGACGCCCCGACCACGAGGCCTTGCCGCCGCGACGGGGTGGTCGGGCGCAGCGCCAACGACATCAGGTCGCGCACTCGTACAACCCACATCGGCACTCCCATGCTGGCTCCCTAATCTGGAATGACTCCAGAATCGCCCCGCGACGGGACCTTGTCGCTACCGCTGACCCCCATCAACTCTTCCAGCTAGCGGGTATGCGTGCGACTGGCCCGCTCGCTTGCCTTGCCCCTCGTATCGCGTTCTCGTTCAGCGCCGTAGATCGCAAACCGTCTCGGGTGTTTGCGCTGCGTTCATCGGACTGAGGAACCGTTGGCGGTTGCCAACCGGAGAGCCGGTCGAAGGTGAGTTCGTCGTCGGGTAACCCGTTGCCTTGTTCGACTGTTGTGAGGAGCACCTGTGATTGCGATGTCGACGAACAGCCGGGCAAATCGAGCGGTGCTGCTCGGGCTGGTCGGCGTGCTCGCGCTGACGGTGTGCGCCACCCGCTCGAGTTCGGCGGCCGATCCGGCGATGGCGGGGCCGCGGGCGGACGGCAGCGCATTGTTGCCGACCGGGTATGTCGTCACTCCAGGCGGCGAGCAGACGTGGTTGGGAGACCTGCCGTTGGGCGCCGCGGCGTCGCCGGACGGGCGGTGGCTGGCGGTGAGCAACGACGGACAGGCCACCCAGTCGCTGCAGGTGATCGACACCGCAACCGGGAAAGTGACCCAAACGGTGTCCTATCGCAAGCCGGAGGCATTGTTCGCCGGGCTGGCGTTCAGTGGTGATGGGCAACGGCTTTATGCCAGCGGTGGTGGGAACAACAAGATCCGCACCTTCGATGTTGCCAACGGCGTACTGACGGAACGCGCCCCGCTCGTGTTGCCCACCACAACGGCCGGCGGCGGTCCGCTCGATCCGTTCCCGTCCGGTGTCGCCGTGACCGGCGACGGACGGCTGCTGGTCGCCGACCGGCTCGCCGACGCGGTCACCGCGATCGATCCGCGGAACGGAGCATCACAAACGGTGGCCACCGGCCACGCACCGGCGACCGTGGTGGTCTCGCGGGACGGTAATCGGGCCTGGGTGGGCGAGCAGGGCGCCGCCACGGTCGAAGTTCTGGACGTCTCGCCTGGGCAACTGGCAGCGGCCGGCGACATCACCGTCGGAACCCATCCAGCGGCCATGGTGCTGGACAAAAGTGGGGCACGATTATTTGCCGCAAACGCCGACAGCGACCAGATCAGTGTGATCGACACCGGGGCGTCGATCGTCACGCAGACGATCCCATTGGCGCCGTACCAGGGGGCGCAGGTGGGCGCCAACCCGATCGGCCTCGCGATCTCCGGCGACGACCAGACACTCTTCGTCGCCAACAGCGGCGACAACGACATCGCGGTCATCGATATCGGCCGGCTGCAGGTGCGTGGCTTGATCCCGACCGGATGGTACCCGAGCACCGTGACCGCAGTCGGCCCGAAGTTGTTCGTGACCAACGCCAAAGGCGTCGGCGCCGGTCCCAACAATGGGCCCGGCCATCCGGATCCGACCCGGCCCGACGACCCGGCCGCAGCCGACCAGTACGCCGGATCGATGATCCGCGGCACGCTCTCAGTGATCGACGGTTTCACCCAATCGCAGCTCGACACGTGGACCCGGCAGGTGTACGACAACGACGGCTTCGACGCCCACGGCGAGGTACGCGGGTCCGGACAGTCACCGGTGGTGCCGCCGCATCCCGGGCAGCCGAGCCCGATCAAACACATCATCTATGTGGTCAAGGAAAACCGCACCTACGATCAGGAATTCGGGTCTCTGGGAAAGGGCAACGGCGACCCGTCGCTGAACCTGTTCGGCGACGAGTCGGTTCCCAACGCACGCGAACTGCAGCGCCGGTACGTGACCCTGGACAATTTCTACGCCGACGCCGAGGTCAGTGCCCAGGGCTGGATGTGGACCGTGGCCGCGAACTCCAACCTCTACACTGAAAGCGGCTGGCCCGCAAACTATTCCGACCGCAACCACCCCTACCCCGCCGAGAGCGGCGATTCGGCGATCGCGCCCAACACCGACCCTGCCGACTCCTACATCTGGGACCGGCTGGCGAAAGCCGGAGTGTCTTTCCGCAACTACGGCTTTTACGTCTCGCTGAACAGCACCGGTGACGCGCACGCCGCTGATCCGGTGCTGGATGGCAACACCGACCACGCCTACCGCGGCTTCAACATGCAATGCCCCGACAGTCCCAACACGTTCGCCCCACTCGACGACCAGTGCGGCCTGCCCCGCATCACCGAATGGCAGCGCGAATTCGCCGACTACGTCGCCGCGGACAATCTCCCGACGGTCGAATTCGTCCGGCTGCCCAACGACCACACGGTGGGCACCAAACCCGACTACCCCACCCCGCAAAGCTATGCCCTCGACAACGACCTCGCCCTGGGCGCCCTGGCCGACACCGTCTCGCACTCGAAATACTGGCCCGAAACCGCGATTTTCGTGACCGAAGACGACGCCCAAGACGGCCCCGACCACGTCGACGCCCACCGCACTGTCTCCCAAGTGATCAGCCCCTATACCCAGACCGGTGGCGTCGATTCCACCCTCTACAGCACCAGCTCCATGCTGCGAACAATGGAACTTGTGGTCGGCCTCACGCCGATGACGCAGTTCGACGCCTCGGCCACCCCGATGGTCAATGCGTTCAGTACCCAGCTGAACACCGCCCCCTACGACCTGCGCCATCCCACCGGCTCTGTCGCTACCGCCATCAACACCGCAAACGCACCGATGGCTACCCAATCGGAGGGTCAAAACGTCGCTGTCGAGGACGCGATCGACGAACGCACCTTCAACCAGGCCATCTGGCAGTCGATCCGAGGGGCAGGGTCGATCATGCCGGAGCCCCGTCACACACTCGCGGCCGGCACTTCGCCCACAACCGACAGTGACCGCTGACAGCTCTGACGAGTTAACGGGTTTCGATGGGGATCGTGACGACTAGTGAGGTCCCGCGGCCGGGGTGACTCCAGATGTTCAAATGGCCGTCGAGGGCCTCGACGCGGTCGAGGAGGCCGGTGAGCCCGGATCCTTTGCTGGAGTCGGCTCCGCCGATTCCGTCGTCTCGAATCACCAAGCGAAGGGTCGCACCCTCGGTTTCCGCGCAGACGTCCACCTTGGACGCGCCAGCGTGTTTGGCGGCATTGGTGAGGGCTTCTGCGACGACGTAGTAGGCGGCCACTTCGGCAGACTCGGGCACCTGGCGGTCGATACGGACGTCGAGCTCGACCGCGACCGCGGATCGTCGGGCCAGCGTTGTGAGAGCCGGGCCCAGTCCCTTAGACAGGATGGCGGGATGGAGTCCCCGAGAGATCTCGTGCAGGTCCTCCGACACGCCCGCCAGACCCGTCGCGATGTGCGAGATCTGCTCTTTGAGCGGGTGCAGTCCGGGTGGCACCGAAGCCTCCGCGGTCCGCAGTTCGAGCCCGAGCGAGACGAGCCGCTGCTGGGCGCCGTCGTGGAGATCGCGCTCGAACCGGCGGCGGGCCTCGTCGGCGGCCGCCACGAGCCGGGCGCGAGACGCGCTGAGTTGGGCGCGGGTCTCGGCGTTGGCGATCGCGGTCGACACCAGGTCGGCAAAGTCCCCCACCCGGGACTCGGTGTCGGGGGGCAGCGGCGAGGGATGCGTCGAGCCGACGACCGCCGCACCCCACAGGCGGCCCTCCACGACGATCGGCGCGCCGACGGCGGACCGGATGCCCAGGGTGCGGATGTAGGCGGCCCCGGGACCCCGAGCGGCGTCGTGGCTGTCGATCCGGGCGGTCCGACCGGTGCGGAACACCATCGCCGCGACGGTCTCGCTGTCGAGCGAAATGCGCTCGCCCACCAGCAGCTTCAACCCCGGGTCGTAGCGAGCCGCGAGCACCTGGGCCACACCGTCGTGCTCGTAGCGGAGCAGCGTCGAATGATGAACATTCATGCACCGTGCCAACTCGTCGGCCACGGCCGAGAGCAACTCAGACGGGGGGACCGCACGCGCTACCAGTGTCGCCACCCTCCGCAGCGCGGCCTGTTGTTGGGCCATTACGCTCAGGGCGTCGTAAGCTACGGCGATCGACCGCTGCTGTGGCTGGTCTGCCCGGCCTGGCAAATTCGTATCGGTTGCCAGGTGGACATGGAACACGGCCTGGCTCCGGCCGCCGTGGGTTGCCGCCCGATCGACCGCGGCGATCTTGACGGTATTCCCGCTGGGCAGCACGGCCAGCACAGCGCCGGCCACCCTGGACGACACCAGTTCGGACGCGTGTTCCAATAGTGCGATCTGGTCGTTGACGTCGAGCCTGTCGCGCAGATGGCGGTTCATCAACACCACGTCGCCGCCCAAAGCCAGCACGCCCAGCGGGAACCGACGCGCCTGCTCCCGATAAGCCTCCAGAAGAGCCGTCTCGTTCTCGTGGGCCAGCGCGCTCATCCGGTCCTCGATCTGGCTGCCGGCACCTTTGGCCAGCGCGAACAGTAACGGATCGGACTGGCCTGCCCAGCAGGTGAGATCGACGACGCCAATGATTTGTCCTGTCACCGGGTCGTGTATCGGCGACCCGGCGCAGGCGAGCCGGCCGAGCGTCCCGACGTAGTGCTCCTCACCGCGAATGAACGTCGGCTGCCCGCTTTGAAGCGCGGTGCCGATGCCGTTGGTGCCGACGAACTCCTCGGCGTAGCTGTATCCCGGCGCCAGCTGCACCGTGTCGAGCGCGTTGATCATGATCGCGTCCGGAGCCAGCCGTTGCAGCACCACGCCGTCGGCCGAGGTGAGAATGACACTCACCGCCTGGGCGGTCAGGTCGGTTGCGATCCGGTCCAGCACCGGCGCGGCCGCTGCCATCAGCGGCGAGTCGCTGTTCGGCTCCGTGATGAACGGCAGGTCAAACCGGTCCGGGTGCACACCTAGGGCGCGCGATCGGCGCCACGAGTCCAACACCCCGGGCCGCGGGGTGTCCTCGTCGAGCCGTCCCGCGGAAAGGAACTGCTCGCGCGCCCAGCGCACACCGGCGGAGGCGTCGGCCCGCGAACTCATCGATCCACCAAAACCCGACCCTGACCGGCCCGTCTACGGGGCCCATTTCGCTACTCCCGGTGCGTGGCCGCTGGCCGTAACACTCGCACTTGATGTCGCGATGCTCAGCCTACGCCGCTGGCTGTCTCCCCTCATTCCGACGACCGAGGGCAGTCACCGCGAGGCCGAGGCCGATGCAGGGATCTTGCTCAACGAACGATTGCGGCGTGGTGATGGCTGCGGTCAACCGAATTCGTGTCCGTCCGGGGTGAACCTTGGCGCGCGCCGAGTTCACATCCGATCATTGGCGCGGCCGCACTGCTGCAACGCCTCGGCGACCGAGGCCACTGCGAGCACATGCCGGCGGCCGACGATGCGCAGCAGCCGGTGCACGGACTGACCGGCGACCACGGCGCAGTCCACACCCGCTCTGCGGCATGCGTCGGCCAACGCCAGCAGTGCGCGAAGGCCCTGCACCCCCAGAAAGCCGATATCGGTGAAGTCGACGATGAGCGCCCGGTCACCGGACACGAAGCGATGCACATACTCGCTCACCTGATCGCTGTTGGTGGCGTCAATGTCACCGCTGACCGCCACCACAATCCCCGGGCCCTCGAGCCGAACCTTCACCACCGCGCCGTGGCAGTGGAGCGGCTGAACATCCGCGGGGGCAAGAAGTGGACTGGGCGGGCGCTCGTCGCGATATATCATCAAATGATATATCATCAAATTAGGTGCCGATCGTCGATGCGTTTCGACCTCAGGCCAACACGCCGCCGGTCGAGCGAACGACAGATCGGGTGTGAGTCGATGCCGCATTACTGTCCGGCTGCTTGCTCAACCTGGGTCGAGGCTAGCGCCATGCCGGCCATAACGCACGAAGACGTGCCCAATGGACTGAACGACCCGGGGGCACCTAAACCGGCCGAGACCGCGTATCACCGCACCAAGCGGGTGCGGCGCCCCATCGTCGGATCGCTCGAACTGTCCTCCAATCGCCGGGCGTCAACCCTCGCCGTTAACACCGGCGGTGTGACGCCGCGGATCGACAACGCCCTCGTTCGACAACATGGTTCGGCGCGCACGGGTTACAGAACCCTCAGTGCTTCTTGCCCGTTGAGCGCAATGTGGGGTGCGAGAGCAGGCGCAGCCGACGGATATCGCCCCTGACGTATGTCTTCACAAACGTGTGAATCGGCATATTTCGAGAGTGCATGCCGTCGAACGAATACAGGAGCAGGTCTGCACCTTCGGCTTCGGGCCCGAAAATGGCCACCCAGTCAATAGTTTCGTGAGTTCGTGGATAAACGATCCACAACGCGTCGTGCGCCGTCATCTGGTCAAGGATGAAACCGACAGTGTCGTCGGGTTGAACGATGACGACAGACGGCATTCCGCCCGCCGTGGTAGCCGATTCAAGATATGTCCGGAATCCATCCATCGCGCGCCCCCGCAGGAGCATCTCGACGAACATCCGACCATAGACACGGTCATCGGGGTCAGCGCCGAGGCGGGTTCTCAGCGACACCCCGTCGACAGACGTCTGAAGGTGCTCGACCACGGCGGGCAGTTGGTCCTCGCTCACCCCCAGCACACGGGCCAGAGCGGATCGATACGAGTTCCGCGCCTCCTCAAGCGTGTTGCCGCCGCCCACACACCCGCTTGGAGTCGAAAAGTACTGGAAGGCGGGCTGGTAAGCAGAGTCATAGCTGAAGATCACGTTCTCGGGCACAGTGCGCCTACTTCCCCGATCTTTCAGCCGGTCCAGTCGTGGGCGGCGCACGCGCCAGCAACCGTCGAGCCGCGACCTCGCCGTCGACACCCACCGAACGGCAAATTTCAACGGAGACTCAATCGCGCCAGCCACCGAGCGTGTCTGCGCTCTTCCGGCGTCCCTTATCTGCCCAGGTTAGCTTGGCGTCGATCCCCTGGCTGCAGTTTCCTCTGCAGTGAGCTGATGTGTCGGCCGTCAGCTCGTCTCAAGGGTGCGAGAGCAAGGTGCCGAAACTCATTGCTCGCCAAGGCTTTCTGCCGCCAGCGCGGATCTTCCCCCGCACGATGGCCGAGAATTGCGGGATCCTGCCGTAGCCGGCGAGCAGAAACGCGACCGGATCTGCGGTGATCACGCAGTCGACCTTCTCCCCCGCGGCGCTGACCACCGCGGTGCCGTGGTTGACCGCCAAGCGGTAGTGTCCGCCGCCGCGCATCCGCAGTTCGAAACTCATCCGCACCGCAGCACGGGACCGACGCAGGTACTGCGGCGCCACGCTGAGCACCCCGGGGATGACCAACAGGGCGTCATTTCGGCTGATGGTCCAGGGGATGTTGGCGGCCCGCCCAATGTCCACACCGTGGATGAGTTGCTCGCCCAGCAACAGAGTGGTCATTACGGGCGGAGTGAGCGTCAAGCCGTTCGGCGTCGGGACCACCGAGGTGGTGTCGACGGAGCGCGCCGCGGCCAGGTAGACCGCCGCCGTCTCCTCCAGCAGATCGGCGAGCCGGTGCATATCGCGCTCGGAAACCACCGTCAGGTGGCGCGCGTTGACGAGGGCGCTGAGCCGCGACGGCGATTCAAATCGCCGGTCGGCCCGGGTCATCCAACCGTTGGCATGGCGTGTCAGGACCTGCGCATAGTCGCGTAGGTCGCCTACCACATGGGCCGCCGTCTCGGCGGCTGTCCAGGTCAGACCGGGCACCGGCGCGCCTGGGTCAGCGACTCGGCGCCAGAGCGCCGCGCTGCGCCCGACCGCGCCGTGCAGGGCGTCGAGGGTCGCGTCGTGGGTGCGGCGGGTGTCGTCGGCGGATCCGAGAACGTAGGGGGGTGCGGATGTCATGGGCTTTTCTCGATTCGGCCGGAATTGCTCGCTCAGATATCCGTACTATTGCACATATTGTCACTATGTCAATAGGCTGTCGGTTTCGACAGCACCAGCGGAAGAACGTCATGCCTGATTCACGGTTCTCCTCGCCGCCGCGCTCACTGCGCGCCGAACAGGTTGCCCAGACCCGTTCTGCGCTCGTGCGGGCGGGGCGTCGCCTGTTCGGCGCGCGGGGCTATCGCGCGACGTCCGTCGAGGATCTCGCGCGCGAGGCCCGTGTGACCACCGGCGCGCTGTATCATCACTTCCCCACCAAGACAGCACTTTTCGAGGCGGTTTTCGAACATGCGCACACCGAATTGATGACCGCGGCCACCAGCGCGGCCCAAGGTGCGCCCGACGATCTGGAGGAGCTTGCGCGTGGCTTCGAAGCGTTTCTCGATGGCGTCCTGCAGCCCGATGTGCAGCGCATCCTCGTGCTGGACGGCCCAGCGGTGCTGGGCCTGGCCCGATACACCGAACTCGACGAGCGCTACGCGCACGCCGTGATCGTGGCGGCACTCACCGGCGCGGCCGAGGGCGGCGCGATCCGCGTCGACGACCCCGAAACGACCACCCGGCTTCTCTTGGGGGCACTGACCCGCGGCGCCATGTTGATCGCGAGCTCCGCCGACCCGGTAGGGACGCGTCACGCGGTCGCGAAGTCCATGCGCGCGCTGTTGAGCAGTTTTACTTCATCGTGATGGGTGAAACGCGGGCTGCTCCTGTGTGCTGACAAAAGCCGTTCTAATCAACGCCCGCCGCGTGGCGCGATTCCGCCCGGTCGCATCGGACTCGTCAGCCGACCACACGACGTCGAAAGCGGCCCGCACTCAGCGTCTCTTATCCCGCCACGCCCGCTCGAACGGCAGTCGCCAAGCATTGGGAGCGATGAGTTGATGGATGGCGTTGGGTCCCCACGTGCCGACCGGGTACATCTTCACCGGAGGCGGGTCCTCCAACAGCGGGGTGGAGCGGTCCCACAGCGACTCGATGCCCTCGGCGGTGGTGAAGAGGGTGTGGTCGCCGCGCATGGCGTCCAGAATCAGCCGCTCGTAGGCCTCCAGGACGTCGCCGACGCGGTCGGTCTCTTGTGTGGAGAACTGCATTGAGAGCTTGTCGAGCTTCATGCCGGGGCCTGGGCGCTTGCCATAGAAGGACAACGACACCTTCGAGTCCTCGGCAAGGTCGAAGGTCAGATGATCAGGACCGTGCGAGCCGACACCTGAATCGGGCGGAAACATCGACCGTGGCGCTTCACGGAACGCGACGGAGATGATCCGCTGACCCTCGGCGAGTTTCTTGCCGCTGCGCAGATATATCGGCACTCCTGCCCAGCGCCAGTTATCTATTCCGACCTTCAGGGCGATGAACGTCTCGGTGTCGGAATCCCGTGCCACACCCTCTTCGTGCCGATAACCCACGTACTGACCTCGCACTACATGCGCGGGATTCACCGGCAACATCGATCGGAACACCTTGTTCTTTTCCTCGCCGATCGCCCGTGGCTCCAGGGCGGTCGGCGGCTCCATTACGACGAACGCCATCACCTGGAACAGATGGGTGACCACCATGTCCTTATAGGCGCCGGTGCTTTCGTAGAAATTCGCCCGCTGGTCCAGGCCAAGCGTCTCGGGGATGTCGATCTGGATGTGATCGATGAAGTTGCGGTTCCAGATCGGCTCGAACAGGCCGTTGGCGAACCGGAACGCCAGGATATTCTGGGCGGCCTCCTTCCCGAGAAAATGGTCGATGCGAAAGATCTGGGATTCGCGAAATGTGTCGTGCACGAAATTGTTGAGCTCTACCGCAGTGGTCAGATCGGTGCCAAACGGCTTCTCCATTACGACCCGGGAGCGGTCCACCAGGTTTGCGTCCTTCAACATCCTGATGACGGACTGTGCGGCCTTGGGCGGAACCGACAAATAATGCAGTCTGCGGACATCGCGGCCCAACTCGTTCTCGGCAGCGGCGACGGCACCGGCCAGCGCATCGGGTCCCGCGCTTTGAGGGACGTAGCTGACCGTGCTCGCGAAATGCGCCCATTGTTCGTCGGTCGGTTGGTGGCTCCCGAATTGCTTCACGGCTTCCCGGGCCAGGGCGCGGAACTCGTCGTCGGACAAATCCTCGAGAGAGGTGGCGACCACGCGGATGTCGGGGGCCAGGGCAGATTGTTTCAGGTATGCCAGACCGGGAATGAGCTTCCGTTTGGCAAGGTCACCGGTGGCACCGAACAACACGATGACATATGGAGCGAGTGGGTCGGCCTCGCGCCGGTGCGGACGCGAGCCAAGAGCAGGATAGGAGATGCTGGGCTGGGTGTCGGTGGCCACGTCGGGCATGATCCCACCCGACCGGTGCCGGTGCAGCCGATGCGCGACAAACAGGCAACATTGCGACACCACCGCGCACTTGCTGAGTCCGATCGTTGCGGCAAAAGCCATTGACCTGCGCTGACGCTCGCCAGGCACGACGCTTTCGACCAGTGGGCTTCTCAGCTCAGCACGCTGCCTTTGCGCCACTGATCCCGGGGCACGGTCCAGTCGCCGTCCTGCGCGACGGTGAGCGGTGGGCCGCCGCTGTTGCGGACCTCCACGACATCGCCGGCCCGGGACAAGTCGAAGAACCACTTGGCGTTGTCGGCGTTGAGATTCAGGCATCCGTGAGAGGTGTCGGTATTGCCCTGCGCTGATGCGGGTGGCGTAATTGATGGTCTCCCGGTATCCCAACCGGGAATTCTTCGGAAGCCCGAAGGTGGAGGAATCCATCACCACCGCGTTGCCTTTGTCGAGCACGGTGTAGACACCGGGCGGAGTCCAAAACGACAACGTTCGCCCGGCTATCTGTTGGGTGCCGCCCGTCCCCATGGAAGTCGCCATGGTGCGCACCAGGTTACCGTTTTGATAGACGCTGACCTCTTTGGTCGCATCATTGGCGATGGCCACCTGCGACTCACCGATCCTGGACGAGACGTGTTCATCTTCCTGCCCGAAAAGCCCGCCAACTGCGCTCCGTAAAGGTTCGCGTTTACGGTGATCGCCGTCCCCGCTGTGTAGTAGTGCTCGGGGCGCCAGTGAGCGTTCTGGTCATCCAGCCAGTACCACGAACCCGCGACCGGCGGAGAGGTATTCACCACCAACTGGCGTTCCGCGGCAGCCCGGTCCTTGATCTGCTCGTCGAACTGCGCCACGATCACGGTTCCGACGCCGTAGGTGCCGCCGTCCTGCAGCGCGGCGTCGGCGGGAGTTTTGAGGTACACCTTGGTTTGGCTGCGCGGCATCAGGGTGGAAAACGACCCAACCTGGGCGACGGGCTTCCGCCCAGTCCCCGGCACCGTAAACGTGTAGGTGCGCCCGTACCCGAGCGGCACAACGGGATGCCATGCGGTGTGGTCCGCGGTCATCACGGCGTCGATGTGCTTGCCTGCGTCATTGACCATCTGCACATCGGTAAGCGTCCCGCAGGCGGCGGTGACTGAGACCGGGGCCAGCGGGTCAACAGCGCGCGCGTGGGGCCCGGGTTCAACCATCCCGAAGCCGCGGCCGCCGGCCCGCCGTATCCGGGTAGACCGTCGCCATCGACGGCGGCCCGAAAGGGGCCCCAGCCCGCGCAGGTGTCGGTTGCACCGGTGCTGGAAGCCGTGGCGCGATGCGAGCTCAGCTGTGCGAGCAGAAACGGGAGGCGCTCGTCGAGCCAGGTCGATGGGGATGAGTTGCTCCAGACTTGCACTTTACTTGATTGTCATCTAGCGTGATGATCACGTCAGGTGATTAGTTGTGGAGGTGGTCATGAACATCGTGATTTTCGGGGCTAACGGTCAGACCGGGCGGCTACTGACCGGAGAGGCGCTCGCGGCCGGGCACCGCGTCGTCGCGGTCACCCGCCGACCCGACGAATTCCCGCTTTCGGGCGCCGGGTTGACGGTGGCGGGGGTGGACGTGCACGACGAGGCCGCGGTCGCGCAGGTCGTCGCCGGCGCCGACGTGGTGCTCTCCACCCTGGGCGTTTCCTTCACCAGGGAGCCCGTCGACACCTATTCCGTCGGCACCGGAAATATCGTCGCCGCGATGTGTGCCGCTGGCGTGCGACGGCTGATTGTGGTGAGCTCGACCGCCGTCTACCCGACACGACGCAGCCGGAATCAACTGGCGCTGCGGGTCCTTGAGCCGATCATCAGGCGCACCATCGGCAAGACGGTTTACGACGACATGCGCCGAATGGAGAAGACCGTGCGCGGTAGCGATCTGGAGTGGACGGTCGTCAGGCCTTCCGGACTGTTCGATTTGCCCGAACCAACCGAGTACCACGCCGGAGAGGTCGATCCCATCGGCGGCTTCACCGCGCGTATCGATCTGGCCCACTACCTGCTGGCACTGGCCGACGACGCGACGACGGTCCGCAGAACGGTCGTAGTCTCGACCACCGAACACACGCCGACGGTGCGGCAGATGATCCGCCGCGAGGCGCGTTCAAAGCCCGATGCCGGCTCAGCAACCCACAACCTGGACAAAGGTCTCCCCCGCGGCGAACGGTCGCGGCGGGCCGGGGCAACTCTGCGGAAGGATCAGCCGTGATACTCGTTACCGGTGCGACCGGCACCATCGGTCGGCCCCTTGTCAAAGCGCTAGCTGCTGCGGGCGCAAAGGTCCGCGCGGTCGCCCGACACGCGCCGCACACCGATGTTCTGCCGTCAGCCGTCGAACAAGTCGCCGGCGACTTGTCGGATCCCGCGACGATCGCGGCGGCCCTGCACGGGGTCAGTACGCTGTTCGTCCATCCCCGTGCGGTGGGAGAGGCCGCCCCCACGCTGCTCGCGTGGGCCGCCGAGCACGGCGTCAAGCACGTCGCCGTGTTATCGGCAATCAACGCCGATGACGATCTCGCATGGCAGCCGTCCCGGCTCAATGGCGACCGCAACAAGGAGGTCGAGGACGTCGTCATCGGCAGCGGTCTGACCTGGGTGAGCGTGCGGCCCTGCTCCTTTGCGGTCAACACGACAGACATGTGGGCTGCGCAAATCCGAAACGGCAATGTCGTCCGCGGCCCGTTCGCGGGTTTCGCGGACCCGTTCATTCACGAAATCGACGTGGCCGCCGTGCTCGCCCGGGCGCTCCTCGACCACAGCCTGGCGGGGCAGAAGATTTCCATCACCGGCCCGCAATCCGTTACCCACGAGCAGATGGTCGGCATCATCGGAGAGGTGATCGGTAAACCGCTGCGCTACGAGGAGATCTCGCCGGCGGCAGCCGCGCAGGGTATTGTCGCCCTCGGCCTACCACGGTCCTTCGCCGAGGCGATGATGGCCCGCTACACGCGGGACCTGGGTAAGCCCACCCCCGTCACCGGCGCCGTGGAGAAGATCCTCGGCCGCCCCGCACGCACCTTCACCGACTGGGTCGTCGATCACGCCGACGCCTTTCGGAACTCCCCCGCCGCGTAAACCCTGTCGGATCTGAACCCTCGGGCGAGCGGAGAAAATCCGACGTTGCGGCGGAGCGCTGAGCTCGTCACGCGCTCGGCGCTTTCACCAGCGTGCTATCCGGCGCCCTGTTCGCCGGATTCCTTACCTCGGTGCACAATCCTGGAAGCGAGCGCATCCGCTGGCTGGCCCCGGGCGCCCTCGCCGTGCTCCTGGCAACGCCGGCCAGGAGCCTGCGGGTCAGCGTCCCACCCGATACTGTCCAGCAGAGCCGGTCTTGAGGATACGTTGTGGTGTGTATAAGAAAACCCTGGTCAGGCGGAATAACCACTGCCGCCCGGGTAGTCTTCTCACTAGTTGAGAACTCCCGCGTCATCGGTCTCAGGGTGTTCCGACAGAGACCAGCGAGACTTCGACGGGCGGTTAGCTCATGACTGTTGTTCATCACACAACCAAGTTCGGTCCAACCTTGGATCCCCGCTACGGCAGTTCTGAGATCGATTGCCGCGGCGCTGGATTGAGGGCGTACACGCGCAGTCTGGCGACGGTGATCGCGGTCAGTGGTAACATCGACGCCTCCAACGCCGGCGTCGTGCGCGAGACCGCCAGTCGCTTCCTTTACGTTGACAAGGCTGTGATCCTTGATCTGAGCAACACGAACTCTTTTGGTGTGCAAGGTCTTCAGTTCCTGTTCGCGTTCGACGACGAGTGCGCCGAAGCCGGCGTGGAATGGGCGCTGGTCGCCGGCCCTGCGGTCAGCGTGACGCTTGCCGCCGCTGACCATAACGACACCTACCCCCTGGTCAGTTCGGTGGACCAGGCGTTGCAGCGGTTCAGCCATCCTGAGCGCCGTTGTGCGCTTCTCGAACTCGTCACGAACACCACCCGGGCGGCAGTCAAACCGCCGTCACCGGCAGACAACTAAGGGCCACCGCCGGCGCGCTACTCGATGAGATCGCGCCGTGGCGGCGCACCGCCAACGTCGCTTCGGTAGGCTGAACACCGGGGTTGGACTACCAGCTGGGCAGCGCCTGGTGAACTCAAAGCCGTCGGTCCCGTTTGCCCTGCCGACTCAACCGCGCCGGGCACATTGGTGTGCTTGTCGCGCGAAGCTGCGACACATCGATGACGGGGTTGCCCTATGCCAGGAACTGATGACTGCGCCCATACGTACGCTTTCGTTTCCCCGGCTGGGCGAGCCTGCGGCGGGGCTGCTGACGGCGGGGGTGTGCTGCTGCGTGCTCAGCAACACGACGAAGCCACGATTGTCGCGGTCAGTGGCGATATCGATGCCTACGACGCCGCGCGGGTCAGCGCCTATGTCGGTGGCTTGATTGCTACGGGCCGCCCCTTGGTCCTCGACGTCAGCGACGTCGATTTCCTCGCCGTGGCCGGGTTGCGCGCGCTGATGAGGATCGGGGCCGAATGCGTGCGGGCGGGTCTGGAATGGGCGCTGGTCAGCAATGACGCCGTGAACGCGCTCTGGCGCGTCGCCGACCGCAATCATCGGCTGCCGGCACGCCGCTCGGTCGATGAGGCGCTAGAACGGCTGACAGCGTCAACCGGTGCACCGTGGCAGTTGCGTCCGGTTACTGCCCGGCACTTCACGAGGTGCTAGAACAATCGGTTGGCTTCGGCGGCCACAACATCGCGCTCGCCTCCCGCAGGCACCCACCGGATGCAGAACCCGTCGCGGGCGGGCTGCGGCCGGCGGCGCATCTGTGTTATGCACCAGTCGCCGGTCACAGCGCAGAATGGGAGCAACCGGAGTAGCCAGGCCGCCATCTGCGGCGGTACAGCGGTCCTCGACAGCCCGGTGGAGCGTGTCGACGGGCGAAGCCAAGGAGAGACTGGGTGACACTGCGGCTCTGGTCGATCATCGGGGCGCTCGGTGTGGTCGCCGCGTTCGTTTCTGGGTGCGGCGCCCCGGCTCAATCTGGTGCACCACAGCGGCTCGCGCCACCTATGGGGTGGAACTCGTGGAACTCGGGCATTCTGCTGACCGAGCAATCGGTGCAGGCGACGATCGACGCGATGGTGCACTCCGGCATGCGTGACGCCGGCTACCGCTACGCGAACCTTGACGCGGGCTGGGCTGCGCCGACCCGTGGGCCCGACGGCCGGTTGCGAGCCGACCCGTCGCGGTTCCCGCACGGCGTCTCGGCGGTGGCACGCTACGCCCATGACCGCGGAATGCTGTTGGGCTTGTACGCCAGCCCTTATCACGAGAGCTGTGGCCAGGATCCCCGCATCGGCAGTGTGGGCCACGAGGCCACCGACGCTCGCACGTTCGCAGCGTGGGGCGTGGATTACCTCAAGTACGACTGGTGCCGTCGCAACGCCGATCATGCCGAGCAGGTCCGGGTCTTCACCGCGATGCGCGATGCGTTGCGGGCCAGTGGTCGTCGCATCCTGTACAGCATCAATCCGAACAGCTCCAGCAACCACACGGCCGGAATCAGTTACGACTGGTCGCGCGTCGCCGACATGACTCGCAATACCACCGACCTGGTGCCGGTGTGGCGCAGTGTCCTGCCGCCGCTGGGTAGCAGCGACGCGTTCCTGACCGGTGGCCACGTCGGCGTCCCCGACGAGTTCGCCGCGACGCCCCCGGTGGCCAAACGCAGCCGCCCCGGCTACTGGAACGACCCCGACATGCTCGTCGTCGGCCTCAGCTGGAGTGACTACTTCACCAAGCATCTGGTGGCGACGCGCACGCTGATGGCCGAGAACAACTTCACCCCCGAAAGACTCCAGCAGCTGCATCCGACGCTTTCGCTGTCGGCTGACCAGCTGGCCTGGCGCGCAAACACGCAGCCCAGTCTCACCGATACAGAACAGCGCACACACCTCTCGTTGTGGGCGATGCTCGCCGCGCCGCTCATCACCAGCAATGACGTCCGAACGATGACCGACCAGACCCGCGCCATCCTGACCAACAGCGACGTCATCGCGGTCGATCAGGATCAGCTTGTCACCCAGGCCAGCCCGCTGCCCAGCGACAACCGCATTCTGGTGAAGCCACTGGCAGACGGCGGCGTTGCCGTCGCGTTTCTCAATCCCGACGCCGCTTTCACCACGCTCACCACGACGGCGTCGGCAGTGGGACTGCGTGCCGGGTCCTGTTACACCGTCCGCGACCTGTGGGCACACACCGACCGGCACAGCACCGGTGCGATCACCGCCGTACCCGTGCCCCCGCACGGGGTGGCGATGGTGCGGATCTCGCCAAATTGCCGGTGAAACACCCCACCGCAGAGCGGCGGGCACAGCACGGCTCCGGCGGCCCGGGCCGCCAACGTCGGCGTGCGTGAGCGTTCTAGGTGCAGAACCCTGTCCTGCCAGAAGTCCTTGGAGAGTTTGCGCCGCTCTTCACGTGCGTCCCGGTCGGTGAAATCGGCGATGCCCGAGGTGCGGGGAAACGGCGCGATGGGCACTTCGAAGGCGAGCGTGCCGGAAACGGGGAGGTCCGCATTCTTGTTCATGGTGAACTTTATGCGGCGCACGGTGAGTGGATGCTGCCCCCGGTCACGGACATCGTTGATTCGCGAATCCTTCTACGGACCGGCGATTCGATGAGTTCCGGCAGCATCTGAACATCGCCACCAATGTCCTCACCCAACGCGTGCGCCGACTTGTCGACCTTGAGATCCTCACCTGAGCCCCTACCAAAATCGGCCCGCGCGTTACGGATATCGGCTGACCGACAAGGGCTTCGACCGCTATCCGGTGCCGCTGTCCATGCTGGCATGGTCGGACGCTGGCTGGCCAACGGGCGGCCTCCGGTGCGGCTCACGCACAATAGCTGTGGACACCCGCTCAACCCGCTTCTGACCTGCCGCTGCTGCACGAAACCGATCTCCCGCGCAGAGGTCGCATTTCAGCCGAGGATCGCACAGAGACCATAAAATTCCCATCCTCAACGAGCGTTGATAGCAATTGTGCTGGTGGGGTGGCCGACTAGTGCCAATCCGCCTCGTGTAAGGACGCCGATCACTTCACGTCGGTCGACGCGACGAACCAAAGGCAATGTCTACGAATTGCGGACATTACCCCTCGATCTGCCCTGCAATTCGCTGCTCGATGCTGGCGCGCGTCGTCGCGGGCAACACGATGAGGCCGTCGAGCTCTTGTCGTGCCCGGTCATAGGCGTGCTGGCGTTCCTGCGGTGTCGCCGCGGGGTCCGACGCCAGACGCAGCAGGCTCTGCGCACGCGCAACCCGCTGCTGTCCCAGTGCCGAGAAATCGCTGCGGCGTCGGCGGATCGCCTCGACCTCAGCGACTGCGAACGCCGTCACATACTCATGGACCGCGTCGAGGTATTCCAGCTGAGCGTCGCGGTCGCCAAGGAGATCATCGGCATTGACCGGCCGCAGAAGGTCCGCACGCAGCTTGGCCTTATGGAATTGCACAGTGAGCGCGTTTCTCATATCGGTCATCATCGGGAAGTCGAGCAGCCTGGCAACGTCGATCTCATAGTCGAGCCAGCGGGCGTCTGTCCGGTTGTGCTCGTCGAGGAGCCGCGTTACCTCCCGCCGATGGACGTCTTTATTGCTACGGGCATGTCCAGGCGCTTCGCCGAACGTGATCGTGTCCTGCTGCGCTATTGGCTCGTGCTCGAGCTGTCGCTCGGCGCGCCGCCGGCCGGCGGCCGAAAGCGCCCTGAAACCGGCGACGATCATGCCGGCGATCGGCAAGATCAGCCACCAGAACTCTGCCAATCGAAACAGAAGTGCCACACCATCAGGATGCCACCATGCCATCTGAGGCACGGTGTCCGCCGCCGGGCCGACTCGTCATGTCCGACCCGGACGACGGTCACCGCGCCTCACCCGCGATGACGCTGCCGGAAGTCCCGGGCATCATCGCCACTGCGATGAAGCTCGAAGACTAGCGTCCCCACTGCTGCCCCGGCCACCACGGCGGCTGACCGCCGCGGTCAGGGCCGCGGTCACCGCCCCAGCCGGGGTCACCGCGATGGTCACCGCCCCAGCCGCCACCCTGGTCCCCCCAGTCGCGACTGTGATCCCAGCCGTCCATGTCGCGGTGGTGGTCGTCGTGGCAGGTGCCCCACTCCCAGTTGTCGCCCCACCCCTGGTCCCAGAAATCGCCGGGGCACCAGTGATACAGCGGCACCGGGCCGATGTCGGCGTGGGCGGTAGCTGACGTCAGCCCCAGGCCGGCCAGTCCCAGCCCCCCGGTAGCCACCATCGTCGCTGCTAGTCCCATGAATGTCTTTTTCATACCTTGCTTATCGGTTAACAGGTTCACGATCGTTACGATAAAAAGCTTCGGCATGGCTGTGCAACTGCTGCCAAACCCCAACGAGCAGCACACCTTTCGCGTTCATGAGTCCGACGGCGGTTCCGCCTCAACCGGGCCCAAAGGGGTGCAACCAGCGAAAACACTCCGCCGCAGAACAACTCACGGTGTGCCTCAGTGCCTCACAAGGACCAGCGAGGCACGAGGACGACCGAGCTACTCCACCGAGACTCAGACGAATCGGCCAGGTCGTGCACAGGGGTTTCTCAGCGGCGCGCTGTCGCGCCGGTGATAGGCGACGACTGACGAGCAATGCTGTCCTGCGGCTACATTCAGTAACCTGCCAGCATCGTGGCCTGCGCCGGCCTCCGGCGCCCCCGACGTCACCGCCGAGCAACCCCACTGCTCGGCCTTATCGACCATTTGTGGCCGACGAGGCTGTCGAAACACCATCCGGGAATCCCCACCTATAGCGGCCGGTTCTTGTTTGGCGGTGATCCTGCGTCCTAAATCGCACCGCAATGCCCGGGTCAACGCTCGAAACCCAGCAGCCGGCATAGTCCGGGCGTACCGTCATATCAGCGGCGACATCAATTGTGAGGCGGCCGATTAAGCCTCACAGAAGGGGCGCTCATGGGTCTCAATTCGACCCGTGTGCACGTGGGAAGGCTGGCAAATGAGCGGCATATCGCGACGGAAATTCGGGCGCTTGGCGGCGAGGGTCGGTATTCTCAGCGTGGGCCGGTCGGCGGTTGCATGCAGTGCGACGCCAACACCCCCACGCACCGAGCAGACCCAGACCGGCACGCCCGCAACCGTTCCCCCCACCTTGCGGATCAAACTGACCCAGGCTGACCTGGATCGCATCATCGGCGACGAAGCCAATGCACTGCTGGATGCCCTGAGGTCCAAGAACAACCAACCCGGGGTGAACTATGGGGTTGCCGTTGCGTTCGCGTTTCCGAACCACCAGTTCAATCCCTATTACATGCACGGCAGTGTGGCCGACCAGACCCCGCCCACCGCGAGAACGATCTTCGCGATCGGTTCGATCACCAAGACCTTTACTGCGGCTATGTTCGCGAACGGCGTATTCATGCGCCCGGACTGTTTCGACTGGGACGCCGGGCTGCAGCGCTATCTTGGTGGATACGTCGGCGGCCCTGGTGATTTGAGTCCGACAATGCAGCAGATCAGCCCGCGAATGCTGGCCCAGCACACCTCCGGTCTTGCCCGGGAATCGACCGGCTCCCAAGACGGCGTCGGCCTCTTCCAGACCGATCCGTCCGCGCCGCCACCGAGTCTGGTGGATGTGTGGAAGACCGGGAACGGGCCGCGTCCGGGCACCTGTTGGGAGTACTCCAACCTCGGTTTCATCACGCTGGGGTTCAGCACGGCCTCCGCGTACGGCGCGGCAGCCGGAAACCCACCCACGTCCTCACCGCCACAGGCCTATTCGGCGCTGCTGCACGATCAGATCACTCAGCCACTGAACATGCCCGACACGGTCACCATCCTGCCCAGCGGCGCTCCTGTGGCCCAGGCATACCCCAACGGCGCCCGGATGGTGTCCGCCGGCGCCGCCTCGGATATCAAGTCGTCGGCAGCCGATTTGCACACCTGGCTGCTGGCTCACCTGGGGGCTGCTGACCAAACGTCAAACTTGATGAAGGGGCTCGCGTCGACGACCCAGCCCTCCCCATTGAAGGTTGGCCTGTGCGGGAAACCGAACCCGGGACCGGCGAAGATGGGGCTCGGGTGGCAGGTCCAGCCGGGACCGCCGCAGATCATCTGGAAGGACGGCCTGACGTCATTGGGTGGCTGCAGTTGCTGGATCGGCATGACTCCTTCGGGCGCTACCCAACAGCAGCTTGGCATCGCGATCCTGGTGAACGGCTACTGGAACAAAACTCAACCAAATGTGCTGGCCGACCCTCACGGATCGTCGATGCTCAAACAGATCGCCGCCGCCATCTGAGCACATGGGCGAATGGCCTGCGCCGCAGACCAATATCACGACTGCCGATTCCCACTAATCAGGGTGTCGTCACTGAGCTGCGCCGGCGGTCGCGGCGGGAAGGCCGGGACAGACTTGGACGTAGCCGATGTCAGGAGATACCCAGTCGTGCCATTGTTGGTTGCTCATGTTTTGAGAGAGCTTGGCGCACACCATGCTTGGCCAGGCAGAGAGCGCGGGAGCGGGAAACAACCGCCGCGTCGCATCCGCACCGGTAGCCAACAGTTGCTGTCCATCGGGGCTGAATGCTATCCCGAGCATGTAGTCGGTGTGGGCATTCAATGGCGCGCCGATGGGTCGCACGGTCGAGGCGTCCCAAAGACGGACCGTGTGGTCATCGCTTCTGGATACGATCCGTCCTCCTTCAGGACCGAACTCCACCGCGGTGACCGCGGCAAGGTGGCCGGTCAACGGAACACCGACCGGTTGCCCGGTGTCTGCGTTCCACAGGCGCAGCGTGGTGTCTTTACTGCCCGAAACGAGCTGGCGCCCATCAGGACTGAAAGCCAGCGCCAACACCGCGGCGGTGTGGCCCGTCAACGGATTACCGATGGCTTGGCGCGTGTCAGCATTCCACAGCCTTACGTTGTCGTCGGCGCCGCCGGAGGCGACGCGCTGTCCGTCCGCGCTGAACACCAAGCCCGTCACGGCGCCGCGATGTGCCTGGACGACGGTGCCGATAGGCGCATGGGTGTCGGCGTCCCACAACTGCATGGTGCCGTTCGCGCTGCCCGAGACTATTTTGTGCCCGTCGGTGCTGAACGCCACGCTGGTGACGGCGTCATGTTGCCCGTTGGCCAACACCTGAAGGGGTGCGCGAGTGTCGGTGTCCCACAGACGAAGACTGCCGTCTCGATTGCCCGACAGGACGCGCCGACGATCCGTGCTGATCGTCACGCTGGTCACCGTCGGCGTTCCGGCGCCGATCGTCGTGCCAGCGGGCTGTGGTCCCACATCGGCGTCCCACACCCGAAGCGTCGCGTCGTCACCCCCGGTCAGCAGGCGATGGCCATCCGGGCTGAAAGCCACCGAATTTATCGCCCCCTGATGGCCGGTCATCGGCTGCGCGAGCGATTGCGCGGAATCGGCGTCCCACACGCGCAGCGTCCCGTCATAGCCGCCTGAAACGACACGCTGACCGTCCGGGCTGAAAACCACACTGGTCACGGTGTTCAGGTTGCCGGTCATCGGTGGCGCCACAGGCTGGCCGCTGTTCGCGTTCCATTCCCGCACGATGTGGTCCACTCCGCCCGATACCACACGCTGAGCGTCCGGGCTGAACGCCACCGCCATGACCATCCCGGCGTGGGCCGCCATCGGCGGGCTGATCGGTAGGCCGGTATTGGCGTCCCAGACCCGTACGGTGCCGTCAGCGCTCCCGCTGACCACCCGCTGACCGTCGTTGCCGAACGCCACCGAAGCGATGCTGCTGCCGCTTTGTGTCTTCGCCTGACTGATCGGCTGCCCGGTGTCAGAATTCCACACCCGCAGGCTGCCGTCCGCAAAGCCGGCCACGGTCCGGGTCCCGTCGTCGCTCAAATCAACAGTGGTGATCGCGCTGTTCTGGGTCATCGGCGGCCCGTCGGGTTGGCCGGTGACGGCATCCCACACGCGTAACGTGTTATCGGCGTTGGCGAACGCAACATCGTGCCCGTCACCACTCAACGCTGCATCGGTGAGAGTGTTGGCCTGCATCATCGGCGCGCCCACCGGTTGTCCGGTGTTTGCGTCCCACACCCGCACCGTGTGATCGGCGCCGCCGGAGACGACACGGCTGCCGTCGGCGCTGAAGGCAACGTCCATGACCGCCACGCCCGTGTTGATGATCTTTTCGGTGTCGATCCGCATCAGCACCGCGGTGAAAAGCCCGCCCACCCTGGTGGGCTCGATCCGATCCGAGGCGAGGATCTCCTGAAGTCCGCGGATGTCACCGCCGCCGCTGACCCCTGTGAGCATGGCCGTTCCCTGGCTGGTCAGCCGTAGCCCGAGGGCCTCGTTGGTACGCTGATTCGCCCGGTTTGTCGCCTTGGTGGCGGCGACGAACCCGTACACGGCCGCAGCCGCGACCAGAAGTGTGACAACCACGACGACACGGAGAACAAGTGACCGCCTGCGCAGCACCGCCGCGTGGGCCTGCGCCTTTTCCCGCGCCTCGGTTTCGGCGGCAGCCAGCGCCTCCGCCGCCTGCTGACGGTCCTTCGCGACCTCGAGTTCAGCTGCTCTGCGGCGGCTTTCAGCCTCGAGGCGTTCCTGTTCCCGACGCCGCGACACTGCCAAGAACTCGTGGATGGGGGCGAGACGATCGTGGAATCCCGACTTGGCGGCGAGCCTTTCCGCGTCGACCAGCCGTGTCCCCACCAGCAGCCAGGCCTCGTTGCGCGCACTCTTGTCCCACAGCTGCGCGGCGCGTTCGAGATTGTCGGCGCCTTTGAGGTCCTCACGCTCCTCTGCCAACCAACGGGCCAGCTCGTCCCATTGTCGAAGCAAGCTTTCCAGCGCCACCTCGACGACGATTTCGTCCTCGCGGAGGTCTCTGGTCAGCAGCCGTTTTGCGAGGAAACTCTCCAACAGAGGACGGCTTTCGGGGGGCAGATCGCGCCACCGCGCAACGCGTCGCATCGGCTGGTCGTTGTCCGGATTTACGGTCGCCAGCCACGGAATGAACGCTGCGCGCAGGAGCCGCAGCTGCTCGGCGCGCTGTTGCTCGTCGGGATCAAGCAGGCCGTCGATCTCGGATTGCACCACACTTCGCATGCCGCCCATCGACACGTAGTCAGGCAGGGTCAACACGCCATCGCTGGCATAGTCTTCATGAAGCCGCGCCAGGCTCAGCGCCAGCAACGGGAGCGTGTCGCCTCCCTCGGTGCAGTCGTCCAGTAACTGGTTGACCAGTGCCGGCTGCACCTCCAGTGGTCGCCCACCCTGCGTCGACCGCTCGGCCGGACCGATGATCACTTCCTTGAATTCGGTGCGCGGCATCGCCTTGAGCTCGTCGAACAACACGCTGCCCACCCGGGCCAGCTGGGGTACGGTCTGCAGCGCCTGGTAACGGTCGGTGCGAATCGTCACCGCAACGATCAACCCCAGTTTCCTGGCTTGGCCGTCGGTTGCGCCGGCGAGTTCGGCTATCAACCCCAGAAACTGCGGCGCCTCGTGGCCGGCGTCGGCGCCGAACAGTTCCTCGGCCTGATCGACCGGCAACACGAGCGTGGGCAACGTCAGCTCGTCACGTTCCTCCAGCAATCGCGCGGCCGCTGCCAGCTGCGCTTCATGCAGCCATTCCCGCAGATGGGAAGTATTGCCGTCGAGGCATGCTCGTTTGATCTGGCCCAGGTTGGGGGCGCTGAGCTCCAGCCGGGTGCGTGTGCGGTGAATTGCCTTGGCCAGCCCGGTGTCACCGCTCAGGACGCTGCGGTGTGGTCGCACGATGTCGAGCACGACGAAGTCGCGGTCGTCGCGACGCAACCGCGGGACCAAGCCCGCGCGCAGGAATGACGACTTGCCCGTCCCAGACGGACCCAAGACCACGAACATGGTTTCCAACCCCGAGTGCCTCATGCCCCGCAGGCCATCTAGTCCGCGCAGAATCTGGGCGTCCCGGCCGAAAAATACCGCGGCATCGACCTCTTCAAGCGGTTCCCAGCCGCGATAGGGAACCCGCTGCCGGTCGTTTGACGGCGGCCACACGAACGTCTCCGCCCCGATGCCCGCCCCGAGAATGCCGTCCCGTAACCGGAAGAGGCCCTCTGAGAGAAACTGAACTGGCTCGCCGCGGTCACCGGCGTCGATAACAGTCGTCGGGCCGTCGCCGAACAGGTCGATCTGCTGCCACTCCATCGTCGGATTGTCCGTGACGAGCGGACCGATCCGAGCGCTGAAGATGCGCTTATTCAAGTACTCGGCAAACCGGAACTCCGTCCGGCACTCAGCTGAGGCCGCCCAGTTCGCCGACAGCAGGCAGATCACGGCCTCGCAGCGGGCGCTCGCCTGCCGTAACGCATCCTTCCAGCGCACACCGGAGCGGATCCCCGCCTCAGCGTCCAAGTCGAGGAATATCTCTTCCGCGAGGGGTGGATCCTGCTCAATCAGCCACTTCCGCAGGGCGATTGCCTGCCGGTTGTCCCGGCTGGAATGACTCAAAAAGATGCGCGGCATGATTTCACCCGGACCTAAGCATTTACCCTCCCCAAGAACACAGGGGCAATCAACCAGCGTATTTCCCAAAGCGCCTTCAGGTGGGAAATCCGGGAAAGGCGGATGAGAACCATCGAGTGGCTCGAAGGTGCGCGGAATCAGTGGTCTTAATGAATGTCGTCGCAGTAGCGCACTGTTTTGCGCCCCTCGCCGCGAGGAATACGCAGCAACGAAATTTGCGGGGTTGGCAATAAAATGGCCGTTCTGCCGGCAACAGGTGATTCTTGCGCCGACTCTGTTGCCGTTTCCTGCCAGCCCTCTGCCATCGAGCGGTCGTTATCTGTCACACCGACCAAGGGGCCGGCCGCTACCCAGGCCCCGGACGTCGCACACACGAAGGTGCCGCCACCCAAGTCCTGGCCAAAGTCATACAGCCTACGAGGAGCGCATGGGCCGCCCCCTGAAGGACATTGCGGGTCACGTTCGGGACACAGTCTGGTGCGTCGCAAAGGCGGAAGCCTTTCCGGCAGTCGGAATTAGCGCTGCGATCAGTCCGCAAGCCACGACCGCTACCGGGATGATTTTGCTCATGCCTGCGTCCCTGCGGTATCGGCCGGCTGCCCGTCCCGCCCCGTTAGCTCAGAGACGTCGGCAGCGTCATACCGCGCTTTGGTGGCCGTCGGCCAAACGCGCTTGCCGAGTGGGCTCCGGCGGGCGACAAAATGGTGGCGCTACGAGCCGACCAGGCCGGGCGGCCGTCTGATTTCGCGGGTGACAATCGAGTGCCGGCACCGCTCATGCCCGAGCGTCGACCGATGGCCTGCATGAGCGACGTCCCACGGGCATAGCCTGGCTAGGTGCGTTGGATCGTAGACGCCATGAACGTGATCGGTTCCCGCCCGGACGGCTGGTGGAGGGACCGCCGGGGCGCGATGACCGCACTGATTGACCGGCTCGAGCAATGGGCGGCGGCTCAGGGCGACGACGTGACCGTCGTGCTCGAGCGGCCGCCGTCGCCGCCGATCAACTCGTCGGTGATCACGGTCGCACATGCGCCTCACGCGGCCGCGAACTCCGCCGACGACGAGATCGTCCGGTTGGTGCGCGCCGATGCACGTCCCGAGGAGATCCGGGTAGCGACCTCGGACACCACCCTCGCCGAGCGGGTCCGGGCAGCGGGCGGCTCCGTCTACCCAGCGGAGCGATTCCGCAACCTCATCGACCCCCGGTAAGGTGTGCTCGAGCCCGCGTGTCCGGTCAGTTGCGCTGCGCTGCTGTGTCGAGCGTTGCGGTCGAAGATCCCTGCTTCGGGTTTCATCGCGAGGCCATCTCCAACGCTGGCCTGCGGGTAATGCCGATCCCAGTCGACGCCGACGGCCTCGATGTGGCCAGCCTTGCCGAACACGACGTCGGCGCCGTGCTGGTGGCACCGGCTCATTCCTATCCGACCGGAGCGGTTGTCAGCGCAGCGCGGCGCGCGGCGCTCATCAAGTGGGCGCAAGACCACGATGGGCTGGTCATCGAGGACGACTACGATGCCGAGTTTCGCTACGACCGTTTACCGATTGGCGCCCTTCAGGGACTTGCGCCGGAGCGGGTGGCATACGCGGGGTGTGCGAGTAAAACGCTCACGCCCGCACTGCGACTCGGCTGGATTGTATTGCCGGGCTGGCTCGTCGATGATGTGGCCCAGGAGAAGCTGCTAGACGATATGGGAACCACCATGCTCGAACAGCTGGCGCTGGCGCGATTCATTGATACCGGTGGCCTGACGCGGCATCTTCGTCGCGTGCGTCCGATTTATCGACGCCGGCGAGACACCGCACTGGACAAGCTCTCGACGACCCTGCCGGGTGCGGTGCCGGACCGTGGGGTCGCAGCGGGGCTGCACGTGTACGTGCACCTACCGCACTGGTGTGATGAGTTGGACTTCATCGAGACTGCGCTCAACCGGGGTCTCCTCTGAAGGAGCGAGCTGGCATTGGTTCGATCCAAAGTCAGCGCCACCGGCATGGTGCTCGGCTACGGTGCAACCGATGAGCGCGCGATCCGCACTGGGCTGGCAGTCCTCGGTTCCATATACAAGAACCACAGGCCATCCTCCGTGCGCAGAAATGCCCGCCAGAACTTTGTCGCCGCAACGAGTTACGACGATGACAACCCTAGATTCTTACGTGAAGTGGGCGCCGGTCGTGCATCGGCGTTGCATCGAATGCAACGGGAACACGCCAGAAGATCACATGGACTTGTCCGTTGAAGATGGCGCCTCGGCGCACCCGGGCGGAGAGTTTACGACTCCACGCAGACCATCATCGTTGTGCGGAAAGCACTGCACCGCACTGTGAAGTGCCGATAACCCCCGATAGGGATCCGCCGCTCACCCACCGGTCGGCCCTACTGTCGCGTCAGGCCACTGTCCTCCACAGGTCGTGCTGCGGCGGCCAGCCGGTGATCTGATCACACGATCACACCATGATCCGTGCGGTAGTCGAAGGAGAAGCGACATAGCAGCTCGGGGCTAGGCAACGGTGTCAGAGCATGCTTTCTCATCGGACGAATACGGCGGCATCGAATACGGCCGGTTACCGATAGAGCGTTGAACGGCTTGGGCCACTGCCTGATTCGTCAAGGTCAACGTGATCGCGGCGCCAACGGTGAGCCATCCCGTCGGCCCGAACGCACCGGGTTTGTGATGCACCGGAAATTGATCGGCCAGAGCTTGATGGGGACGGTGACGGCATGGCCTACGAACGGTAAGTGATAGGAGCGGGGAGGCCCCCGGTGCGGCCGTTGTGCCACAATGCGCTGCTTTGCGTGCGGCTGTGCGAGCCGATTTCCATGTAGGGCCGGCTTTACGGTCGTTGGGAGTTCGCTCAAGGCAGTAGGGAGCCTGCGCAACGCTGACGAAAATTGCCACACCGCTTCGGACACGCCGAGTAAGGTGCTGTTCGTGAGCAGAGACCTGTTAGCCAACGGCCGGGGCCGCTGGTTGGCATTCGCGGCCTCGCTCGCCGCTTCTGCCGCCATGATCCACGCCCAAGGCACAGAGCATCGGTGCTGCGTTGAGATCCCCCCGGCAGTAACCCCGACCGGCCAGGGATCTGTGCCGGCCAGCGCGCCCCGTACGTCGGCCAGTCCCGCCCCGGCGGAATTGCTGGCGGCAAGCGCGCCTGTCGCTAGCCGGGTAGTCCCGTTCGCGTTACCACCCGGCGTCGCATCGGAGGAGGGGTTGCAGGTCCATACCATCCGGGCGGCCCGTGCAATCAGCGTGTTGTTTCCCGAGATCACCACCATCGGCGGGTTCCGGCAGGATCCATTGAAATGGCATCCCAACGGGTTGGCGATCGACGTGATGATCCCGAACTATCACAGCGCCGAGGGGATCGAGCTCGGCAACCAGATCGCCGGGTATGCCCTGGCAAATGCGAAACGATGGGGAGTGGTCCATGTGATCTGGAGGCAGGTCTACTACCCGGGCATCGGCGCGCCGAGTTGGACGGCGGACTACGGCTCAGAAACCGCCAACCACTACGACCACGTTCATATCGCCACCGACGGCGGCGGATACCCGACCGGGCGCGAAACCTACTTCATCTGATCGTGCGCCCTGCGCCGCCGAAATTGGCTATTGCTCGACGTCGCCACCCACGGATCAGTCAGTAGAGCCCTAATTTGTCGTCTTTGCCGTGGCGTGGTCGCTGGCGGACTTGGCCGGCCGCGCGCAACTGGGCATCGAAGAAGTCAAGAGCGCCATGGGATTTTTACGGCAGTTGCCCGCAGCTTCTTCCCGCATACGCAAACCTCCCCGCGCCACTAGGCGTGGCGCGGGGAGATATTTGCAACCGGATTAGCTGTGTGTCGCCGGGCCAGGAAGCGCACCCGGTGCCGGACTTGCGTTCGGTGGTGCACCGGGCGCCGAGGCCCCCGGCACGTTCGACGTCCAGATCAGAATGTCTTGCAGTCCGTCGTTGTAGACGACGCCATTCGGCGGCGCGCCGGTCACGTCGAAGTACAGGGTGCCCCTCGATTCGCTGCCTTGAGGGATAGGCGCCGGGTTAAGGCCATTCGGGGCCTCAACCTTGTCGATCAGCTTGTAGGTCTGACCATTGGGCCCGCGGGCGCTGAAGTCTCTAACCATGGGGATGACGACTCCGCCGTCCGACCTGGCGGTGATGTCTGCCTGGTAGAGCGATCCTTTCGGAGTGTAGCCGGGAATCGCCATGCTGCTGGGCTGCAGGTTGCTCACCGTGTAGGAGGTAACCATTTGCCCGTCGATCAGCGGTTCACTAGTACCGAATCCCTGGATGTTTGGCGGCGCGGCCGAAGCAGTTGCTGCTGCGAAAACGCTTACCGCAGCTATTCCCGCGGCACCGATGGCCGTCTTGACAGTGGTCGTTGTGAACTTCACGATGCGCTCCTTCATCTTCTCCACGTCGTTCGAGCGGTTACCCAATGTGGGGCCAAACCGCACTTATTTGGCATAGCCAAACGACGGCAACCTCAAACGTGACTGCACCGCGAAATGCCGTGTCCGGCCTGGCTACCTGCGCAAAACGGGCTGAGATCCTTTTGCGCCGCAACATGGTTCGAACAACTTCTTTAACATTGGTATCTCTTGCCACCACTTTGGAAAGCTGACACCGCAGTAGTTATCCAATTGTCTCGGGCAGTGATTAGCCCATCTCCATCTGACAAGCGGCAACGGACGGTGCCGGGAACCCTAAAGTGTTCTTCGCATAGTCGGTATCACGATTGGCCCAGCATGTTGAGCCGGTCGATTTCCTTCAGCAGCCAGGGGGAACTGTTCCAGTTCCTCGTGGCTGCTGCCGAAGGTGTCAATGAGGTGTCGGCCTTGTCCAGGCTCTCCATGGCTTGGCTCAGGTGCGCGACCCACATGGGCACCAGGTCGGCGTCTGTCACGATCGCGTCGGCGCGTGCCAGGTCTGCTGCGGCTGCGTCCAGGTGCTCCTGGATATCGCTGCGTTGTTCGGTCACGGTGGTGTTCTTTCGGGGAGCTGCTCAAGCCCGTTCGGGCGCCGCCATGGCGCAGCCCGTCGGCATCGTCACTTGACGGTGCGAATACCCCCGTTGTCTGAGATTTCCGTCGCGTGTTCCTAAGATCTGCCGTGCGCCAGGGGTTATCTTCGGCTCGCGCCTACGAGCGTCCCTCATCAGGTTCGCGGCCAGCCGGTCCCGCGCGGCGCGTGAAGTCAACACCAGGTGCCACGGCTGCGTATTCGAATTCGACGGTGCCCGAATAGCCAGTTCCAGCGCCTCGACGACCAGCTCCCGGGGCACAGGCTTGTCGGGATGGAACAGGCGGATCGAACGCCGCGCTCGGATTGCCTCTTCAAGCTCCACCATTCCAGCCTTCCGCACGTCAGAAAAGCACCCCGAAAAACCACCCCCGTTGCGTACCGGGGCCGCAGGCGAAGCGCGCAAGAGAGCACCGTTGGCAAGGGCTACAGAACGGAAAGAAGACCCCCTCCCCGCTCAGTGGAATTATCTCGCGGCTTCGGCTTGGCAGCCATCTCCAAACGAACGACCGCCCACGCCTTGACTCTTAGCACCATCGGAGGTCTCCCCAGACCTAACGCGGCACTTCTGTCCCCGAATCTTGACGACCCCTCATCGGGTCGCCATCTGAGACAGGAAACGAGACTCCGTGAGCTGCGGAAACACTGAACGTCGGACGGCCGGAAGACCTGTCTCATTTTTCTACAAACGAGACAACGCTGACAGGTTGAAACCTGTGCATGGTTCTGCTGGTGGTCTGGGGAGCGATTCGGCTAGGTTGCGGCAGGTGGCGTAGGCCTTCAGAAGAGGGGCAGCCCAGGGGCGAGGCCGAGCCGGACACGACCGGCGGCCTCAAGGAATAGGTCGGACTGGTTGGCGTGCTGCAGGGCAACCATTCCGTCCCGGAATGACCGTTCTAGTGCGCTACCGCGGTACAGCGCCGACGAGCTGCCCAGTTCGTACATTGCGACCAGGGCTTCCCGGCTTACCTGGGCGGCATGGGTCATGGCCGAGCGCAGCAGCGCCCGCTGTTCGAGCGTCACGGCCGCGCCGTCCTCTGCCGCGCTCTGCAGCGCGTCCGCGGCGGAGAAAAGCAGCAGCCGTGCGGCGTGCACAGCGGTCTCGGACTTCGCGATGACGTACTGCGTGCGTGCGCTCTCTGCAACGGTGCCGCCCGCAAACGCCTTCTTGCTCGACGCCAATGTGACCATTCCATCGATCGCGCTCTGAGCGACGCCAAGGGACACCGCCGAGCATCCGGGGAACACCAGCGCTGGATAGAAGCCACGATAGAGCGCGCGGTCGATACGAGCCGGCTGGTCGATGGGCGGAGTTACCAGATCGGCGGGGATAAAGGCATCTTCGACGACGACGTCATTGCTTCCGGTGGCGCGCATCCCGCTGACGTTCCAGGTGTCGCCGATCTTGAGCTGATCCTTACGCACCGCATACAGCCGGATATCGGGCGAGCCCGATTTGGTGATGCGAGGCTGGCCGTTCTCGGCTACGACACCAACCGCGATGAACCAGTCCGCGGCACCGATACCACTGACGATCTTCCACTGCCCAGAAAGCTGGTAACCCCCGTCGGCGGGTACCGAGAAACCGGGCGAGCCCGAGTTGGCGAGCACGGGTTCGGTGCCGCCGGCCCAGATCTGGGCTGCGCCCGACTGACTAAGCAAGGCGCCCACGAACCCGAAATTCGCGTTCCAAACCAGCCACCCGATCGAGGCGTCGATGCGCCCGAAGCCCTCGTATATCCGCAGCACGTCGGTCAGCGGAGTCTCCGAGCCGCCAAACTCGCGAGGGGTGAGCAGGCGAAACGCGCCCACGTCCCGCAGCTCGACGCGCAACGCATCCGGAATGTCGCCCAACACGTCGAATTCGTCGCTCGCGGCCTCGATCGATGGCTGCAACAGCGATGGCAACTGCAGCGGATCGACGAGTTCAGCAACGTTCCTCATGCAGCGTCCTTTCGAAGGCTCAGCCACTCCGTGTTGTTCGTCCCGACGCGCAGCAGCACTGTTCGAGGGACTAAACGTACGGCGAAAGAGTTCGATTCAACGGTGCACCGAAATCAACAGATTCATCGACCTCTGTGGGGCGACCCTCCTCAGTTCTCTGAGACAAGATGTGATTGATCCCGAATCTCTACAAACGAGACAGCGTCTTCGGAACCACTTTGACGAGCCGGGCCTGGTGACCTGCTGAGTGAGGCTACGCCGCGGCCCCGCAGCTCGCGCACCCACGCCAGCCGTCGTTTCGATCGCGTACTCGACCTCACCTTCAAATACCGCCGACATCGCCGACCCCACTCAGCGCACGCTCACCGAGTGCATCCGACCCCGCCGGCGCGGCGCCGGCGCTGCGCGCCAGCGGATCCGTTTGGCTTGCGGTCAGTGCGACTTCTTGGACTCGGGAGAGCCGGATGTCGTGTTGGCCGTGGCACTCTTCGGCGCACCATTGTTCAGGGTGCCGGCCAGGCCGGGGAATGCCGCACCGGCGCTGCCGACTTCTTGGTGCACCAGGTTAGAACCACCCGATGGCGTGGTGCGACTTGCACTGCGCCGGGCCGGCTGTTGGCCGCGGCGACGGTTTGCGACGTCGGCGGCAGTAGGCCGGCCGCCCGTGTGCGTCACGCGAAGTGAGCCTTATAGATCTGCGCGTGAACCCCGACGGTCTTGTCGACAACCTGCGACACGCTGAAATCCGAAGCCGCAGAAAGGTATGCGTAGGCGACGGCCCGGTCCATGCCGCGGTCGTGCTCAAGATAGTCCAGTGCGTTGACAACGGCTCGGCGCATGGCGATGTTGAGGTCAGTGATCTGGCCCTTCGCCACGCCATCGGGATCAGACAATCCGATTGGGATCCAGGCATCCGCCGTCTCGGCGAACGGATAGGAGTACGCCACACTAGGGGCGTCCGCGGAGCCCTTCTTGCACACCGTCAGTCTGAACGTTCCTCTCAGGGCGCCTTCCATGGCGGTCAAGGCGACCTCGCCGTCCCCCATTGCCATGTGCGGGTCCCCAACGTAGAAAAGCGCACCGGGTGCGAACACGGGCAGATAGAAGGTGGACCCCGGACCCAGATGCCGGATGTCGATGTTCCCGCCGCCCAGGGTGGGTGGTACCGAGTTCGATGTGTCCGATGTGGGATTGGGGTCTTGGGAGAATGCGACTCCCATCATCCCCATGAACGGGCTGAGCGGGAACCGCACGTGGCCCGAACTGCCGAGGGGCATCACACCTTTACCGTTCTCGACGGCAGTGAACACCGACACGTTGCCGCGGTGGGCGGGATCGGGGTTACCCCGGTCGTCGGTGCCCACAGGTGGCATCAACTCCGCCAAAGTGATTCCCACAGGGGGTCCACCGTTGTTGGCACGCGCGAGGGCGCCTTTCCCGTGTCGGCTCGACACCACCCCGTAGGGCACCCGCGGAATCGCTTCGAGCGTCTCTATTTTGAGAACGTCTCCGGGCTCGGCACCCTCCACGAAAACTGGGCCGGTCACCACATGCGGGCCATCTTTGACGAAGTCGCGCGGCGTCCGGTTGTATTCACCAGCAATGGCTTTGGCGTCGTCAAGCACTCCGTTTCCGGCGACGCCGTAGCGGCCGAAGAACTCGACGGGGTTGCGGCCCTGATCCTCGAGGATGCCCTCATGCGACACCGCGTCGATCGTGATGGTCTGCCCCGAACGCATCGTGATCACCGGCGAGCTGTGCACGTTGGGGACGTAGCCCCAGAGCACCTGGTCGGGTTGCGAAGACAGATACACATCACCAGGTCGCGCGCCCTGGCCGGGCTGCAGCGCCGTGATGTTCCCCAGGGCCGCAGAAGTCGGTGCGGGTGCCGCCGACCCGGAATTATGCGTGCACGCCGACGCCACGCCCGCGACGCCCACCCCGGCACCCACTGTTGCGACAGCCTTCATGAAACCCCGACGTCCGAGCCGTGCCATAACTGCCGACGTCATCTCTCTCGCAGTTGAATCTGTCACCGTTCCTCCGTCCTGAGCAGGCTTGGACGGCAAAGCTACCGAAGTCATGTAACGCCGAAGTTGCGTGGCTCTGTGGGTGCCACCGGGGGGTCTTCAGCACCTTCCGAAAGGCCGACTGATCTGGCCCGAGTGTCAGCGAAACGTGTACAACGGCACCAGCATCTCGGCCGGTGTGAGCGAGCCGTGGTGACCGATCAGGCGTGACTGCTGCGGCTCGCCGCCAGACCGGATTACCGCACGGTCAGTGTTCGCCACGACCACGACGTCGCCGATCCGGGGCGCCACCCGGGCCGTCACCCGCGGCCCGAACCAGCCCCAACCGATCGCCTCGGCCCGGGTCGCCACCGTGAAGTCGCCGCCCAGCAGCGCGCGCCAGGCCGCGGCGACGTCGTCGCCGGCGCCAGCTGCCGCATAGACGTGGCGTGCGCGGGGCTCGCCGCCAAGTGCTCGAACGCCGGCCTGCAGTTCGGCCTGCCTGTCGAAGTCGACCGGCGAATGGACCTCCACCATGCCGTGGTCGGCGGTGACAAGCACGGCCGCGTCGGGCGGCAGCCGCTCGGCGATCAGCCGGACGATCAGATCGATCTGGGAGAGTTCGAGCGCCCACGCGTCGGAATGTGGGCCGCGCACATGCCCGGTCACATCCAGGTCGCCATGGTAGGCGTACACGAGCGACCGGTCGCCGTCGGCGAGCGCCGAGACCACGCCGTCGACGAGATCGCCCGACGAGAAGCTCGGCCGGAACTCGCCGCCCCGCAGCGCCGCCCTGGTCAGGCCCGACCCCGCCTGGTACATCGGCGCCACCTGGGTCACGCGAATGCCGTCCGCCACCGCCCGCTCGAGGGCGGTGGTTACGGGCTGGAACTGTTCCGGTACCACTTCCTTCAGAAGGTCGGCCTTGGGTCCGTCGCCGACTAGTCGCCAACTGAGCGGGTTCATCAGCCGCTCGTGCCCGGGAACAGCGAGGAGGTAGCCGACGATGCCGTGCTCGCCCGGCGGTACGCCCGTGCCGAGCGACGCGAGGCTCGTCGCCGTGGTGCTGGGAAAGCCCGCGGTCAACGTTCGTTGCGGCAGGCCGCCGAGGAAGGGCGCGACGCTTCCCCGGGCCGTCACGAGGTCGGCGCCCATCCCGTCGATCAGCAGGATCCCGACGCGGCGCACGCCGGTGAGCTCAAGCCCGATCCGGTCGGATTCCCCCGCGACGCCGAGCACCCCAAGCACGGAGGGAACCAGGTCGGTGAGCGCGCCGTTGCCGTAGCGCGGCGTGATGAACACTTTGCCAGGGTATCGAGCGCGCCGTCGCGTTACATGCGCGGGAAGTGCCTGGACAGCGCCATGCCGGTGGGATTCACCTCCCCCGAGTTGACGCATGGCTAGGCTCGACGTGCCCGACGGCCCCGGGCCTGCGCCGACTTCCGGGCGCCGTCGGTGTGCTGGAGGCGGGCGTCGCGCGGGAGCTTTACGAGAACGTCGTGGCGTACGCCACCTACCCCGGCTATACGCCGCGGCAACGTCTTGCGATCGAGTACGCGGAACGCTTCGCCAACGACCATGCCTCGATCGACGACGCGTTCTTCGGCCGACTACGGGAGCTTTTCACTGACGCAGAGCTCCTCGATCTCACGCTGTGCGTCGCCGTTTTCCTTGGGTTGGGGCGCTCGTTGGCCGTGCTGGGATCGAACAGTCCTGCGCGATCGACCTCTGAGTGACGCCATAAGCACCGCGGTCCAGACAGTGCTATCGCGAAGCCTGTGGGTATTCCGAATGCGCCGGGGTGCAACAGCTTGGCAATTCAGCGACAAGCGGTCTTGTAGTATCTGCGTATGAATGCAGATACGGGTGTTTGCCGCCGCAGGCTGCCTGACGATCAGGTCGACCTTGTCGTGGAGGTGTTCCGGATGCTGGCTGAGGTCACCCGTGTTCAGGTGTTGTGGGCGCTGGTTGGTCAGGAGATGTCGGTCAACGATCTCGCCGTTCACGTCGGTAAGCCGGCCGCTTCGGTGTCGCAGCATCTGGCGAAGTTGCGGATGGCGCGTTTGGTGCGCACCCGCCGCGACGGCACCACAATCTTCTACAGCCTGGAAAACGACCACGTCGCGCAACTTGTCACCGATGCGGTGTTCAACGCCGAACACGCCGGCCCCGGCGTGCCCGGACACCACCGCGCGACCGGCGATCTCGCAATCCTGCACGGACGCAACGACACCGACACGACGTCGGCGAAGGCCGGAGAAGGCGCATGAGCCACGAGGACCGCCACAACACCACCGGCCACGACCACAGACACGACCATGGACACGGGCAAGACGGCCATGGCGGAAAGCTCGGCGCAGCGCTGCGGGAGGTTCTCGCACCGCACAGCCACGACGCCTCCGACAGCATCGATGGTGCCCTGGAATCCAGCGCCGCCGGTATCCGCGCGGTGAAGATCAGCCTGCTTGCGCTCGGTGCCACCTCCCTCGCGCAGCTGGTGATCGTGGTGCTCTCGGGCTCGGTGGCCTTGCTTGCCGACACGATCCACAACTTCGCCGATGCGCTCACCGCGGTCCCGCTGTGGATCGCGTTCGCCCTGGGGCGGCGGGCAGCCACCCGCCGCTACACCTACGGGTTCGGTCGCGCCGAGGACCTCGCTGGGCTGTTCGTGATCGCCATGATCAGCGCGTCCGCCGTCCTGGCCGCGATCGAATCGACACGGCGCCTCATTCACCCGGTGGCGATAAATCATGTCGCCTGGGTGGCAGCCGCCGGGCTCGTTGGGTTCCTCGGCAACGAACTCGTCGCGGTTTACCGCATCCGCGTCGGCCGACAGATCGGCTCGGCCGCCCTTGTCGCCGACGGACTGCATGCGAGAACCGACGGATTTACCTCTCTGGCGGTGCTTTTCGGCGCAGGCGGCGTCGCGTTGGGGTTCCCCCTCGCCGACCCCATCGTCGGACTGGTCATCACCATCGCCATTCTTGCCATCCTTCGCACCGCCGTTCGCGATGTGTTCCGTCGGCTCATGGACGGAGTCGACCCCCAGCTGGTCGATGCCGCCGAAGCAGCCCTCGCCGCCGAAGCGGGAGTCAAGGGAGTGCGCAGCGTCAAGATGCGCTGGATCGGACACCGACTACACGCCGACGCCGAGCTCGACATCGACCCCAACACCAGCCTCGCCGACGCCCACCGCATCGCTCACGAGGCGGAACACACCCTCATCCACGCCGTGCCGAAACTCTCCAGCGCTCTCATCCACGCCTACCCGGCGAACCACGACGCACCCGCGACGCCATAGCTGCTTGGGAAACGCCCCCACGGCGTAGGACGCACCGCTGCCGTTGCGTTGGAGTTACCGGAACGCGGCGACGCCGGGTATCGGGCACACGGGCCATGCCATCACCGATGGGTGGGCACCTCGTCGAAAGTAATTGCGGCGCTCCCGATCGCCGTGGCCTGCTTCGGCGCCGTTTCAGGCAGCAATCCGATCAACGGAACGCTGGACGGGTATAGGGACCGCAGTTGACCGCGTCCCGTCTGCGCCTCCGGCCGGGGAGCCGCCGGGAACGCAGCACCGCGCACCGAGCGGGCAGGAGGGCGCCATGATCCGGGGTTACGTCGAGCAGCCGAGTCCAAGCCCTGGAGGGCGGCTGACGCTGCGGATCGTCACCGACGCTCCTCAGTTTCGCGTGGAGTTTCGCCGCTTCGGGGCCGATCTCATCGAACACCAGCGTTCGCCCTGGCTGGCGGGTCGGGACGCCCCGCTCCATCTGCCCTTTGAGGATTGGGGTAGACCGGGTCTGGGCCTGCACGGGGAACCGCTCGCGCCATGGCCGGCATACCCGTTCACCGTCCCTCGCCCATGGAAGTCGGGCGTGTATCTGGCGCTGCTCATCGAGGGCGACGGGACCGGCCGGGAGGTGTCGCCGCCGGACCGCTCCAAGCCGGACGGCCGCAACGGCGTGGCGCTCTTTGTCGTCCGGGCAGCGGCGGGCACGACGGCGCGCATCCTCTACAAAGTCCCCCTGCTGACCTACCACGCCTACAACCTCGGCGGCGACGAGGCGTACGACCCCACCACAGGGCGGGGTCACTGGTGCCTGTACAACGTTCCCCGGCCTCACGAGACTCCGCGGCGGATCGTATCGGCGGTCAACCTGCACCGTCCCGGCGGCGGTGCCGGCGCGATGCCGTACGACATCACGAACTTCGATCCGTTCGACCCGACGCCCCGGCAGACGTTCGTGCACTGGGACGCGCCCTTCATCAGTTGGCTGGAGCGCGAAGGCTACCCGGTCGACTACTGCACCGACGTGGAGTTGCATCGCGAGGGCGGGGCGCTGCTCGCCCCCTACCGGCTGCTCCTCAGCGCCGGACACGACGAATACTGGACCGACGCGATGCGCGACGCGGTCGAGGGTTACGTCTCGACGGGCGGCAACGTCGCCTTCTTCAGCGGGAACACCTGCTGGTGGCGTGTCGTCTTTCACGATGACCACGCCTTCAGCCGCCTCGAGTACTGGCACGAGACCGGCCGGCCGGAGAACACGATGACCGGGGTGAGTTTTCGCAACGGCGGCGAGCGGGATCGCGACGATCACCCACAGCCGGTGGGCTACCGCGTGCAGCACGCCGATCACTGGGTCTACGCGGGGACGGGCGTGCACCACGGCGACGTATTCGGCCGGGAAGGTGCATACGTCGTCGGATACGAGTCCGACGGAGCGCATTTCGACCGCGCCGACCTCGACGGGGGGCGACCGGTACATCCAAGCGGCATCGACGGGACGCCCGCGGAGTTCACGATCCTCGCCGTGGGCGACGCGCGGCCGAGCGGGTGGGGCATGGGCAACGCGGCCGCGACGATGGGCGTGTTCACCCGGGGCGGCACCGTGTTCAACGCGGCGACCACCGATTGGGTTCGTGTCCTTGCCGACGGCTTCGAGCCGGTGGTGGAGCAAATCACCCGTAACGTACTCGACCGGCTCGCGGGCTATCTGGGCCGCGGCGGGCGGCGCCACTCCTCGCCCGGCACGGGCGGCTCATCGCGTTTGCGAATTAAGTAGGGCGGCAGCGCGAGCGCATGCATGTTTGTCTTGCGGAGCGTCGCGGTCGATTGTTCGGGCGTCTCGGTCAGCGGATCGCCTGGGCCGTTGAGCGAGGTGTTGATCAGGACCGGCGAACCAGTGTGAGCGTGCCAGGCGGTCAGCAGCGCGTACAGGAACGGGGTGTTCACGGGCTCGACGGTCTGGAGTCGTGCGCTGCCATCGATATGCGTGATTCCTGGCAACTGCGCCCGGTACTCGGGGCGCACGTCGGCGGCGTACTGCATGAACGGCGCGGGGCGGTCGACATCGAAGATGCGTTGGGCGTGCTCCGCCAACACCAGCGGCGCGAGCGGTCGAAACCATTCGCGGCCTTTCACGTCGAAGTTGATGAAGTCCTGCATGTCGGGGCGTCGTGGGTCGGCGATGATGCTGCGGTTTCCCAGCGCGCGAGGGCCTGATTCGCTCCGTCCTTGGTGGAGCCCGACCACCCGGCCGCGTTGCAGCAAGCCGACCATCGCCGATATCAAATTGTCGGGGCGCTCGAGAATCAGATCGTCCGGCAGGTCGCCGACCTCGGCTTCGATTTCCGCCGGATCGGGCTCCGGTCCGAGGAAATCATTGGTCCAGCGGAAGTCGCTGCGCCGGCCCAGGCAGGCGATCTGGCCGTAGAGGGCACAGCCGACGGCGGTACCGCCGTCATGCGGGCTGGGCGGGATAAACATGTCGCGGAACGGCCCCGTGCGGAGGAGGCGCCCGTTCGCGGTGCAATTCAGAGCGGTGCCGCCCGCGAAGACGAGGTCCGGCAGGCCGGTTCGGGCATGCAGCCAGCAGACCACCCGCTGCAACGCGTTTTCGAACGCGCGCTGCCCAGCGGCGGCGAAGTCGGCACAATCCTTGAAACTGCCGCTGCCACCCACGAAGTACCGGTAGCGGTTGCGCTCCTCGAACGCAACCATCCAGTCGTCTGGAATGAAGGCCTCGTGCTCGCGCACGTCGAGATCGGGCAGGTCGTGCGCGTCTGGGTCGCCGAAAGGCGCAAGGCCCATCACCTTCCCCTCGTTGCCCTCGCCTGTCGGCCAGAACATGTGGGTCAGCAGGGAGTAGAAGCGGCCCAACCCGACCGGACGCGTGGGGTCGCCGTCCCACAACTGCTTGGCGAGGCATTCGATCTGGCCGCTCGCCCGGTCGCAGGTGTAGAACGAAGCGACCTCGAGCAGATCACCGGCACCCGGTGGCAAAGCGACCGGCTCGGTGAAATCCCGGGCGCGGCTGCCCTGGGCGTCGATGATCATTGCCGAGGCATGGTCGAACGGCGAGGGAAAGAAGGCGCTGTAGAGATGCATCAGATGATGAGAGACCCGGACAATCTCGGCGTGAGGTGCGAGGGCGAGTGACGCGCGTAGTTCGTCCTGGTAGGCGCCGAGGTGCGCGATCTCGGTGTCTGAGGAGTAGCACTCGACGACGAGATCGACCCTTTCGCGCAGCAACGGCATCCGCGGGAGATAGCGGTCCGGAACGTCGCCGAGCCGGCCCCAGTGATGCTTGCGCCTGGTGATGCGTTCCTTCTGGATGCTGTACACGGCAGACGCGCCGCGCGCGACGGCAATCGATCCGTCCTGCGTCCGGTTGACACCGACGACCGTATGCGTGCCCGTCTGCGCCATAGCTGCGGAGCTCCTGTCGTTGTCGGGTTGTCGCGTTGCTTTCGCATGTGGATTCCCAGCGGGTGGGGACAGTTCGGCGCCAGGGTGGTCCTTGCGCACTCGGCCACGGCTCGCCGCGGGCCGCGGGGCTGTGACCGCACTTCGCGTTCGGCGACCTCGGGCCGGCGAGCTGTGCAACGGGCAGCCGCCTTTAGCCGAATTACCCGCACGCATCCGGCCGAAACGTGGCGGGGTGAACGGTTGTCGGGAGGCCGACTTGGAGCATGGCTGTTGCCTGGTCGTCCCGCTAGGACGACGGAGACCACCCCGATTGGCGCTGCGGTGCTCAATCGCACGGGTGTCCGCCGCGTGCACCATTGGAACACCGATACGGCGTTTTGTTCGTGGCCGGCCGATTTCCAGAGAGGCGTCAAGCATGGGCGACAAGGGGTTCACCTCCTTCAAGACCACAGAAGACAAGACCAACCGGCTCCTGCACCAGATCGAGGAGGCGTACGGCTGGCCCAAGGAGCGCCGGAACCAGTCCTACGCCGCTCTGCGGGCCGTCCTGCACGCGTTGCGCGATCGGCTGCCGGTCGAGGAGGCCGCTCAGCTGGGCGCCCAGCTGCCGATGCTCGTGCGGGGCATCTACTACGCGGAATGGGATCCCAGCAAGGTGCCGATGAAGCTCAACCGGGCGGAGTTCCTGCAACGCATCCGGGCGGAGTTCCCCTACGAGATCGAGGGCGACGTCGAGCGGCTGGAACGCACGGTGCTGCAGGCGCTGCGCAGCTACATCACCGACGGCGAATGGGACGACATCAAAGCGCTGATGCCGAAGCAACTGGCCAGCGCGCTGCCCTAATCGTCAGGGGAATGGCCGTTCTTCCCTCAACTGAATCTGCCACCGCAATCGCCGTGCGAGCGCGGCTAGGCTCGGTGCCGTGACCGAGCACGCGTATTCCGATGACGAGCGCAGAGCGATCTACAAGGTGATGTTCGAGCGACGTGACATGCGTCGCTTCTCGCCGGATTCGGTGGTGCCGGAATGCGTCCTGCAGCGGGTGTTACATGCAGCTCATGCCGCGCCGAGCGTGGGGCTGATGCAGCCCTGGCGGTTCATCCGCATCACCGATGGCCAACGCCGGCTTGACATTCACGCCGTGGTCGATGCCGAGCGGCACCGCACCGCGGCCGCGCTAGGAAGCCGTCAGTCAGAGTTTCTCGCTCTGAAGGTCGAAGGCATTCTCGACTGCGCTGAGGTTCTGGTCGTGATCCTGGGTGATGATCGCGAGAAGCACGTCTTTGGCCGGCGGACGATGCCGGATATGGATCTGGCATCGGTTTCTTGTGCCATCCAGAACTTATGGCTGGCCGCCCGAGCGGAAGGTCTCGGGATGGGATGGGTGTCGATCTTCGACCCCGAGGAGCTGGCGCGGTTACTGGCACTTCCCGCCGACGCGGATCCGGTGGCAGTGCTGTGCCTGGGGCCGGTGCCGGAATTTCCGGAGCGTCCAGTGTTGGAGATCGAAAATTGGCGAACTGCCAGGCCATTGTCGGAGCTGGTCTATCACGACTGCTGGGCCGCCCCTGCCGCCGGATCTCAGTGACGCGGACTTCTGCAGATACGCTGTGCTGCGACATTATTGGATTGTTTTCACGACGTCGCGCAGAAATTCCGCGTAGTCGTCGTCGGCAAGTGCGTGGCGCTGAGCGCCGTCTTGCTGAATCGCGTCCCTGATCTTAGGCGTCGGGATATCCACGGTGGTCACGACGACTGCATCGAGAGGCGGTACAACGGTGAGGTAATTGCCTCCGAATCCCGTGGCCGAGAATGTCCCCGACGGAATTCCGTTTTGGCCCGACGCCGATTCGGGGCCTGCCACCCACCAGCAGTACCCGTAGATGCCCGATAATCCGGGCGGGAAGCTTGTGCGCGCGTGTGGCTGCGTGCTCGTGGCGATCCAGCTCTCCGAGATCAGTTGATGCCCGTTCCAGTGTCCGTGTTGGCGGTAGAGCTCCCCGACGCGGGTCAGGTCCCGCGCTGAGAGCATGAAGGTGTAGTTCGGGTAGCGCTGGGTGCCGCCGAGGATGTCGTCGCGGTACTCGTACGCTCCGTGAGCCCAAAGGTCCCAGTCAATGAGCCCCAAGGGTTTGGCGATTTCGTGGTCGAAGGCGAGGTAGATGCTTCTATGGGTGATGCGCTCGTAGATGTTTCCGAGAACGTTGAAATCCCAGTTGTTGTAGAGCCAGTGTGTGCCCGGTGGGTGGGTGCCGCGAGTCGGCCGGCCCGGCACGCCGATGTGACCGGCCGCTGCCGGGTAAACACCCGAACGGGCGGTGAGTAGGTCCTCGACGGTCGCCGCTTTCTGCTGCGCGCTCAGCGGCGGTGTCTCGTCGATCCCCAGTTCGCTCAGCGTGGCGCGCAGGTCGACAAGTCCGGCGTCGTGGGCCTGCCCGTATAACGCGCTCAGCAGTGACTTGCGTATCGAATGAACCGGTACCGGCCGCGAAACCGAACCCACTGACACGACCTCTTCGCCGCCCGCCAGGACGATCGCTGCAGTGACGCCGAGTCGTGCGGCATGCTCTCGCAACGCTTGGGTCCGCTCCATCAACCACCGCCTGAGCAGGACGAGGCCGGCCCGGCCACCCGACGCAGGGGTCGGCCGGGGGCCCAGGACGGCACGAGCACCGGGAACTGCCCGGGCGTGCCCGAAGCCGTTGAGGGATGGGCAAACATGTCATCATAGTTCTATAACAACCCGGCAGTTTGCAAGCGAGTTGGCGGGCGCCGTCGAGATCACAGCGATGTCGACGAACACGCGGGTGACAGCGGTCCCCGTTATCCCTGGGCGGCGGGGCGAATCGTGATTTCGCCGATTTCGACGTCGGGCCGCTGTTCGATCGCGAACGCAATGGCGCGCGCGACCGCCGCGGGAGGGATTCCCAAGGCGTCCATGTTGGCTCGGATCTGCTCGCGGACGACCTCGTCGTCAATGGACGTATCGAGCTCAGTGCGGACGAAACCCGGCGATATCGAGGTTGACCGGAGCACGCCGTCGGTCGACTCCTGTCGCAGCCCTTCAAGGAGGGTGCGAACAGCGTTCTTGGTGCCGGCATAGACCGCCTGATTGGGTACGATCCTGAGCCCGGCAGTCGACACGGTCGTCACAAAATGACCCTCCCCCTGTCGGCGGAACACCGGCAGTGCCGCCGCGATGCCGTAGAGCACCCCCCGCAGGTTGACGTCGATCATCGCCGACCAACCGGCGACGTCAAGATCCGCAATGGGACCGATCTTGCTGATGCCCGCGTTACTCACCAGGACATCGAGCCGGCCGAACTCCTCGACCGAGGATCCGACAAGTCGCTCGAGGTCCGCTCGGCGGCTGACGTCGGTGGCGGTGACGAGTGCGCGCCCACCGCGTTCACGGATGCTGCGGGCGAGTTCCTCGAGCCGCTCAGTGCGGCGGGCCCCGAGGACGACCGACGCGCCACGCTCGGCGAGCAGGCGGGCGGTAGCCTCGCCGATGCCGCTGCTCGCGCCAGTAACAGCGACGACCTTGCCACTGATTGCCGAGATGAGGATCCTCTTTCGGTCGCCAGCACTACTATCAGTCAATCATTTGGCGCGAGCTCCAATCACCCTCCTGCGACTCCGCTTATGGCAGTATGCGGGCAAAGCCAAAATTGTGATCACTCCGACGCCTTCCAAAACTGCGAAGCGACTGCGCCACAATGCGTTGAGGCTGCGTCGCGCGCCTCCTCGTGTCTCGCAACGGCCTAGCGCCTTCTGGCCTGAATCACTATGCCGGGATCGATGTCAGGACCATTGTCACCTTTTAGCGCAGCACCGCCGTGCTGCTTTCCCCCGAGGACCAAAAGTGGTCGGACCGCGCGCGTGTGCCCGGGAACAACCGGCGCCGGCGCTTCGCCGTCGAATGCCCGTCGGGGCATGAGGGCGCTCGCGGAGCGTGACGGCGGCGCCTCCCCTACGATCCGAGGGGGGCCGGGTGGTCGGCTCAGCTTTGTTACTGTGACGGAACGGCCGGCGGCGCGCTCCGTCGAGGGCTGGCCAGCCCCGTACCGGGTGCGAGGAGTCGAGACAAGATGCTGAAGATCTTTGCGAAGATCTTCATCGCTGTGTCGCTTTTGCTGTGTGCGGGGGCGTACCCGGTTTTTGCTTCGTCTGCGCCGCCGGAAAAGCTCGAGTTGGCCGAGAACTGGAAGTTATCCCCTGCTCGAGGTCTGGCGGCGGGCGGCTCGGCGCTGTCCCTTCCGACCTATAACGACTCCGCGTGGTATGCCGTCCACCGCATGCCGGCGACCGTCCTCGAGATTCTCCGGGAAAACAACGTCTATCCGAACCTCTACGTCGGCGAGAACCTCGCCAATCATGTGCCGCAAGATCTCTACAAGCAGGACTGGTGGTACCGGACGAAATTCACGGTGCCAGAGGGCCGAACGACCTACACGCTCGAATTTCCAGGGATTAACTACCGCGCGGAGATCTGGCTCAACGGCCACCTGGTCGCGGACAACACGCAGATAGTCGGCATGTACAACGCTCATGAAGTCAACGTCACGCCGTGGATCCTGCCCACAGAACTGAACACTCTTGCAGTGAAGGTCACGCCGGAGCGCGCGCTTCAGGACATCAACGGTGTCGAACTCGCGGACAGCTGGTTCGACTGGATCAACTGGAATTATCTCGGTTACCAGGGACCCGGCAAAAATCCTGCCAACGGCGACTCATTCGTTCCGGATCGCAATGCCGGGATCTGGAAACCGGTCTACCTGAAGGCTTCCGGCGCGGTGGGAGTCGATTCCCCGCTCGTAAATACTGAGCTACCGCTGCCCAAAACTGATAATGCGCGGCTGACAATTCACGCCAATCTGCACAATTACTCATCGCAGCGCGTCCATGGTGTTCTGCGCGCAACGATCACGCGCGCCGGAAAGCCCGGTATTCAGGTAGAGAAGCCCATCACTTTATCGGCCGGACAGGACCAACAGGTCAGCCTCGCACCAGACGAGTTCTCACAGCTGACGGTGAAGAATCCCGACCTGTGGTGGCCATACACCATGGGCGAGCCGAACCTTTACGATCTTCGGCTGGAATTTCGGGCGAACACCCAGGTGAGCGACGCCACCGATCTGCGTTTCGGCATCCGGACAGTCTCGCAATATCGCGATGACGGCGTTTCTTCTAATGGCGGCGACTTCTATCTGAAAGTCAACGGTAAAGACTTCCTGGTGCGTGGCGCCGCCTACACGCCTGACCTGCTCTACAAATATGACCCCGACCGCGAAGATGCAATACTTCGGTACGCGAAGGACCTCGGCCTGAACATGCTGCGACTGGAGGGCAAACTTTCCAGTGAACACCTAGTCGAGATGGCGGACGAATTGGGTATTCCGCTGATGTTCGGCTGGATGTGCTGTAACCAGTGGGAGAAGTGGGACCAGTGGAGTGGGGAAGACCACAAAGTCGCACAGGACAGTCTCCGCTCGCAAATCTTGATGCTTCATAACCACGCGTCTGTCTTCGTGTGGGCCAACGCCAGCGATGGAATGCCTCCGCCCCCGGTTCTGGCGCAATATCACACAATTCTGGACGAATTGCACTGGCAAAACGCGACTGTGGACACCGTCTCCTCTTTGGCGAGGGACGAGAACGGCGAGCCGGAATGGGACGGCATCGACATGGCCGGGCCGTACAGCTGGCGACCACCGACGTATTGGTTCAGTGGACGCTATGGTGCTACATGGGGCGCTACTGCCGAACAGGGCGACAACGAACACATCCCTCCTTTCGCCAGCCTGAAGAGATTTATTCCGCCCGACAAATTGTGGCCGATCAATGACACGTGGTCTTTCCATGCGGGCTCGAACGAGAACAACGCCGCGCTGACAAATATTCAGCGTGCCGTGGACAGCCGCTACGGCCCGTCCAGCAATGCCGAGATGTTCGCCAACAAAGCTCAACTGGCACACTACGAAGCGACTCGCGCCCAGTTCGAGGCGTTTGCCGCGAACGGATGGGCCACTCACAAGATGACCATCTACTGGATGCTGAACAGTCACTGGCCGTCCTTCTTCGGCAACATCTTCGACTACTTCCTCAGACCGGGGGGCGCGTACTTCGGTGCAAAGAAGGGCCTGCGGCCCCTGTCGGTGGTTTTCGACTCCTATGCCACGGGCGACCACAGCCTGGCAAAAGTGAGTGTGGTCAACCAGACCCATAGCGACCAGCAGAAGTTGCGGGCCCGCGTCCGTGTTTACGATCTGCAGGGAAACCTGCGCGAAGACCGTGCGGCTGACAACGTCAAGGTGGTCTCCGGTGGAGCCGTTCAAGTCATGGCGCTGCCCAGGAGCGCCCAGGATTCCGACGTCTTCTTCGTGCGCTGTGAGTTGTTGGACAGCACCGGCAAGGTGATCACCGAAAACGTCTACTGGCAGTCTCAGCAGAGCGACGACATCGGTGATCCAGACAACGATTCGCCCTTCGAGCTGCAACAAGCGAGTTGGGCGGATATGACCGCGCTCAATTACCTGGCGCGTGTTCCCCTTACGATAACTGCCCAACATGACCCCTCAGCAGGGGATCGTGACGTCGTGGTCCGGCTCCGCAACCCGACGGGTCATGTTGCGTTTTTTGAGCGTGCCGAGATATTGCCCACGCACGATGGTGACGAGATCCTGCCGGTCGAGTACAGCGACAACTACGTCACGGTGTTTCCCGGCGAAACGGTCGAGATTCATGGTGAGGTCCCAGCCACCGGGGACGTCCCGAAATGGGCGCGGGTCACGGGATACAACACGCCACCGGTGGTGGTCCCGATCAGTTAGCGCTGCGGACCGGCTGCATCGACGGGCGGACCGCCAACGAGGCGGTGGGCTGTGAGACTTCGCAACCCGAAGTCGATCGGTCAGTACGCGCGTTCACATCGCTTCAATTCATCCGCCCGGGCGCGTTGTTGTGACTGGTACCCCGGGAGCAACAGGCATCAACGAGTTCTGCTCTACGGGGTCGGTGTGGTCTCTCACCGTCTTTCTTGACGATGGCTGCATGGACGTTGCACTCGTCAGAACTGGTTTGCTGGTGCCGCGCTGGGCCGCGGTTCCACCAGGTACGTACGGCAGCACAGAGGCCGTTCGTGGCAGATGAGTCGCGCCCCCTGACGATCGGCGTGCTCGGCTCCTACGGCGGCCTTAACATCGGCGACGAGGCGATCCTGGCGTGCGTGCTGCGTTGCCTGCGTGCGGTGCGGCCGAGCGCAGCCGTCGTGGTGTTCACCCGCAATGCGTCGCACACCGCGCAGCACCACGCGCCGGCGGAGACCGTCGCCTGGGAGGGCATGGGCCGGGCCCAGACCTTGCAGGCCGTCGCCAAGCTCGACCTGTTGATCCTGGGCGGGGGCGGGATCCTCTATGACCGCGAGGCGCGACGGTACCTGCAGATCGTCGGCGCCGCGCAGGATCAGCGCATCCCGACCTTCGGGTATGCGATGGGCGCCGGCCCGCTGCGTGATCCCGAGGACCGGGCAGTCGTTGGGGCGACGCTTAACCGAATGACCGACATTGTCGTCCGCGACGAGGAATCCAAGTTGGTGCTCGAGAGGGCCGGAGTGGACCGGGACATCACCGTCACCGCGGACCCCGCACTGCTGCTGCCGCGCCGCACGTTCACCTCGGACATGCTTATGCGGGAGGGGATTCCGACCGGCGGGCGGCTGGTGGCGATGTCCGTGAGGGAGCCGGGAGCTGCCGCCGAGCACCTGGACAGCGGCGGCTACCACGCGCTGCTCGCCGAGGTCGCGGACTTCCTGGTGCGCAGGCTTGACGCGTTCGTCGTTTTCATTCCGATGGAGCGGCAGGACATTTCACATTCCCATGCGGTGCTGTCGAAAATGAGTACGGCCGACCGGGGGCGCATCCTCAACGGCGACTACACCCCCGCACAGGTGCTCGGCTTCATGGAACACGTCGACGTCGCGGTCGGGATGCGACTGCATTTCGTCATGTTTGCCGCCCTGGCCGGCGTGCCGTTCCTCCCGCTGCCCTACGCCGGCAAGGTGTTCGACTTTGCGCAGACGACGGGCGCGCCAACGCTCACCGGTGTGGCCCGCGAGCAGGCGGGACTACTGCTCGCCGAGGTGGACAGGATGTGGGACGAGTACCCGGCGCGCCGCGACGCTTTGCGGTCGCGGGTGGCGCGCTTACGAACCCAGGCACGGACGACATGTGACCGCTGTCGGGCCGTGCTCGAGCGGATTGAGCACAACAACCACGCGCGCTATCCCGTCAGCGGATGAGAAACGGAGACCCATGCCCGTACTGCAGGCACCCGCCAATCCCAAAACCGTGCTGTTGCCTCCACGCCACGCCGTCGTGGGCGCGGAGAGCCAGGTGCTCGTGGTCGGCGGGGGCCCCGCCGGCCTGGGCGCCGCCCTGGGGGCTGCCGCTGCCGGCGCGGACGTCGTGCTGGCAGAGCGCTACGCGTTCCTCGGCGGCAACGCCACGGTCGCGCTGGTGATGCCGCTGATGTCGTTCCACAACGAGACGAAGCAGGCCGTACCCGGCGAGCCCACCCGGCTGCTGCCCACCGACCACGGCGAGGGAGGGCCTGTCGTGGGCGGCATGCTGTTTCGGCTGCTGCGTCGGCTCACCGAACGGGGCGGTGCGATCTGGCCCTCGCTCGAAACCGGGTACACCGTCCCGTTCGACCCGGAGCAGTTCAAGCTGGTGGCGATGGACCTGCTGCACGAGGCGGGCGTCTGGATGCTGTTCCACGCGTTCGCCTCCGGCTCGTCGAGCGAACCGGACGGGCGGCGGGTGGTGTTCGAGAGCAAGTCCGGACCGGTGGTGATCGACGCGGAGGTCGTCGTGGACTGCACCGGCGACGGAGATGTGGCCGCCTTCGCGGGCGCACCGTTCGAGATCGGACGCGAGGACGGGCTCACCCAACCGATGACGCTGATGTTCCGGATGGTCGACGTCATGGAGCCGCGCTTCGCTCAGTACGTGCGGGAGCACCCAGACCAGTGGCGGGGCGTGCACGGACTGTGGGAGCTGATCCGCCAGGCCACCGATGCCGGGGACCTGAAGCTGCCGCGCGAGGACATCCTCTTCTTTGCTACGCCACACCCGCACGAGGTGAGCGTGAACAGCACCCGGGTGACCCACTGCGCCGGCATCAGTGTGTGGGATCTCAGCTGGGCGGAGTGCGCCTCCCGACGTCAGATGGACCAGATTGCACGCTTTCTGCGCCAGAGGGTACCCGGCTTCGAGGACGCCTACGTCGGCCAGAGCGGCGTGCAGGTCGGCGTGCGTGAGACCCGCCGAATCGTCGGCGAATACCAGCTGACCGGGCATGACATCCTCGCCGCCCGCAAGTTCCCGGACGCCATCGCGCGCGGCGCCTACCCGGTCGACATCCACGACCCCGACGGGGCCGGCACCGTGCTGCGGCGGGTCCCGCAAGGAGAGGCATACGACATCCCCTTACGCTGCCTGCTTCCCCGCGGCACCGACCGCCTGCTCGTCGCCGGTCGCTGCATCTCCGGTACCCACGTGGCGCACTCGTCGTATCGGGTCATGCCCATCGCCATGGCGACCGGCCAGGCCGCCGGGGTGTGCGCGGCGCTGGCCGCCCGCACCGGCCGCGCCCCACGCGAAGTGCCGGCAGCAGAGGTTCAACGCGAGCTGCTCTCCCAGGGCGCGAGCCTCCGCGAACCAGCAGGCAGATAACAGGATTCGATGGGTGGGCCAGCTAACCCCTGCGGCGTCGGAAGAAGCTCACCTACCTACAGTCCGTGGATCTTCGCGAGCAGCGCAAGCAATGCGGAAATGTCCGGGTCGCGCGTCGGCGCAGGTGGGGGCCCCAGCGGATCAGTCGGGGGTTCGCCGAGCAGTACGCGTGCCACGTTGCCGACGCCGTAACGAAGCGCGTTCAGGTTGTAGCCGCCTTCGAGCACGAAGACGACATTGCCCTCAGACAAGCGTCGGGCCATCCGCATCACTTCGCCGGCAAGGTGCGAGTAGCCGCTCAAGGTCAGCCGCATGCCGGCCAAGGGGTCGGCCCAGTACGCGTCGAATCCAACGGATACGAGGATCAACTGCGGGTGATAGCGCTCCGCCGCCGGCCAGATGATCTGGCTGAACACCGTGGCATAGGTGGCGTCGCCGCTCCCGGCGGGCAGTGGGATATTCACCGTGCAGCCTTCGCCTCGTCCGATGCCGACGTCGGTAGCTGCGCCGGTGCCGGGATAGAACGGATACTGGTGCGTCGAGATGTAGAGCACCGATGGATCGTCGTAGAACATCGCTTCGGTGCCGTTGCCGTGATGCACGTCGTAGTCGACGATCAGGACGCGCTCAATTCCGTATTGACGCTGAGCGTATTTGGTGGCAATGGCGACGTTCCCGAGGAGGCAGAACCCCATAGCACGATCAGGCATAGCGTGGTGCCCCGGCGGACGGGTTGCCGCCAACCCGTTGTCGGCTGCTCCTGCGAGCACCCTGTCGACTGCGTCGATCGCGCCGCCCGCCGACAACAACGCAATAGCCAGGGCGTCTGGTCCTGCATAGGTGTCGGCATCGAGGTGCGTGGGTCGCGGCAGGGCGCTGACCCGCCGCAACAATTCGAGATACTCAGCCGTGTGGACGGTGCGCACCCAACTTTCATCGACGGCTTGTGCCTGAAGCCGTTGCATCCGAGTGGCCAAGCCGCTTTCGTCCAATCCGCGCCACACGGCACGAATCCGCTCCGCTCCTTCCGGGTGTGCCGGAAAGTCGTGTTCGGTGTATCGCGGATGAGTTGTGTAAATCGTCTTCGGCGCCGCCATGCGGTGAATCGTAACGCTGCCAAAGGTTTCGAGGATTATTGGCAGTGCGGCAAACTGCGAACTCAGCGTCGGCCGATTGTTGTCCGCGCTTCGGCCGCGAGCTGGCGGCGCGTGCTGATATCGATCACGTTGGAATCATGATCTGCCTCGTTTTGCACCCCGCCGATGTCCGGCGCGTCCTGTGCGTTACCGATTACGCCGAGCGCGACAAGCACCTGCTCACTGTTGCGCAAGACCTCCATCAGCACGGTGGGCGCGATGAGAACGAGAGCAAACGCTTCGAGGACGAGCTGGTTGATACGCAGAGGATTGAATGGCATCAAGACGACGGCTCTCCTATATATCAAGCGGCACGCACCAAAGAGCCGCGTGGCAAGAAAATGTGCCACGCCGGCGCCGCCTTTGTCGTGAGCCCGACGTGCCGAATTCCGTCACGGGAATTGGTCCTGGCAGGATTTGTTGCCGGGACGGAATCTCATGATTAGGTCGGCCCGTCAGTCGGCGGGCCCCGCGTTCCTAGACCCGCTCGGGGTCTCAGTTCGCACCGGTATCTTCCTGGCGTCTCTGCGCATGAAGAACGCCGATACGATCTCAAACACGCCGATCACAACAAGCCACACGCCCACCACGATCGCCAAGGTGACGATCGACTGCAACGGCGCCGCTATCACGATGATCCCGGCGATCAGGCTGATAATGCCGAAGAAGATCTGCCAGCCGCGTCCTGGTAAGCCCGGGTCACTGATGGCAGAGACGGTCGTCGCGACGCCTCGGAAGATGAACCCGATGCCGATCCAAATGGCCAACAACAGGACGGCATAGGCCTGGCCGAAGTGCCGGAACGTCAGTATCGCGAGGATCAGCGCCGCAGCACCGCCGATGAACAACAGGATCCGACCGCCCGCGGACACCGGCAAGGTGAACGCGAAGAACAGCTGAGCGCAGCCGATGACCAGCAGATACACCCCGAACAGAACCGAGGCGACGAGTATCGAGATGCCGGGCCAGGCCAGGATCAGGACACCGAGGATGACGGCCAACAACCCTGAGGCCAGCGCTGCCTTCCACAGATGGGGCAATAGCCTTTGAGGCTCAACGGCAGTCATGCCGGAATGTTCCACGTGCACCACTTCAACCTCTTCCGTCGTCTTTGAGTACCGCATGAGCTTCGTCGGGCCCGCGCCACAATCACCCCACGCGGCCACCACGGCGCGGACTTCCGCTAACTCCCAAATAGACAGTCTGGCAATTCTTTCAGTTATCGCGTGCGCCTGCGGGGACCAAAATTCGGCCGGTGGTTCGTACTCTCAGCACGACAGAGCGGGGTAGGCAGGCGTTGAGCGGCTCGAATCTGCTGTCCCAGCGCGACACCGTGGTGCGAGCGACGGGTGGTTCCCGGGCTCGGCAGCGCGATGCGCGCCTGCCCTGCAGCGCCGATTTGGGGTGGGTGTCAACTCATTTCGGAACACGCGCCGCTCGAGCGACACTGGCAGCCAACAGGATCAGGGCTGCCGTCGGCACAATCCACCAGGAGTGCTGCATGACGCGGCTCACGAGGTAGGTGGCGGCGAGAGCAACCACGACACCCGCGGCCACGATCCAGTCGTCGCCGACGAAGAAGTGGTACCAGAAGCGGCCGAACCGTGTCAGCCAGGCCGTCATGCCGATACCTTCTTCCGGCTGCGCAGCGCCCCGGCAAGCATCAGCGCGACACCAGCGTAGACGGGGACCAGCACAAGAAGGGCGGCATCCGACCCCGGCCACGTGGCGCCCGCTCCTTCCACTCCCCAGAACGTGCCGAACGCACACAACAAAACACCAACGACGAATTTCATTGTGTTCTCCGGTACCCGGGACAGCGGGCCGCGCACGACCACACCGGCAACAACGACCACGCATACTGCGATCACTGCGGCCAGCGCTGCGAGTCCGATGTCGTGCTGGCTGGCGCCGAAGGTCACTGCGATGAAAACGACCTCTAGCCCCTCAAGAAGCACGCTCTTGAACGAGACGGTGAAGCCGTACCAGTCGCCCACCAATGCCCGCCGGCCGGTCTCCGCTGATTGGGCAGCCGCAAGCTGTTGACGGAAGATGGCGTCTTCGTCGTGGAGAGCTTTGACCCCGCCCGCCCGCAGCACTGCCTTGCGCAGCCACTGCAGGCCGAAGATCAGCAGTAACCCGCCGACCACCAAGCGTAAAGCGTTCAGCGGCACCACTGTAATGGCCGGACCCAGCAGGGCGACGATCGCAGAAAGCAGCACCAAGGCGGCCGCACAGCCGCTCAGCGCCGAACGCCAGTGCCGCGCGGTGCCGATGGCCAGCACGACTGTGGTGGCCTCCACCGCCTCCACTGCGCACGCCAGGAAAACCGTCACAAACAAAGCGGTGCCGTTCACCACGCACCCCTTGGCAGCGACAGCTGCAGAAATCCTGAACTGCTCCTCACAGGAAAGAAGTTACCCGCACATCGGGGCGTTCGCTGATCCGATCACGTCGGTTCGTGCAGAAGCTGCAGCAGGCGCCCCGCACGACTGGGGGCTAGCTGTAAGCGTTGATAGGCGCCAGCGGCGACGACATCTCACTCCGAAGCCGCAATCGTTGGCGTCATGGCGCGGTGGTGATCACCTGCGCCGGCGTCAATGAGCTGAACCGATATCACCGAGAGGGGCGTCGAGAATGACTACTCGACAGCAGGACTCCGTTGTTGATGCGGGCGCTGCGCCCCGCCACCGTCAGCCCCCGCAACGCGGGCGGGGTCGCGCGTCGAAGCTCCTGCTCGGGGGGTTGATGGTCGCGGTGGTGTCCGGCGGCGTGGGGGGAGCCGTCGCGGTGGCCGCGCAACCGCAGGATGACACACCCGGCATTCACGCCCCTGCCCCGGTGCAGGCCGCGGCGAGCACCGCTCCGACGTCGATCGAGCAGGTCGCCGCGAAGGTATTGCCCAGCGTGGTTGAACTACAGACCAACGAGGGCAGTAACAGTCTGGTGGGATCCGGCATCGTGCTGACCGCCGACGGCTTGATCCTGACGAACAACCACGTGGTGGCCGCGCCCGCCGGCAGCCCCGGAGGGCAAGGCAATCCGCAAACCCGAGTCACCCTGACAGACGGCCGTACCGCCCCGTTCAGCGTCGTGGGCACTGATCCGGTCCACGACATCGCTGTCGTACGCGCACAAGGACTTTCCGGGCTGACTCCGATCACGCTGGGTTCGTCGGCCGCTCTCCAGACAGGTCAGCAGGTGGTTGCCGTCGGATCGCCACTCGGCCTCAACGGCACGGTGACGTCGGGCATCATCAGTGCGCTGAATCGCCGGGTGTCCCCCGCGGGCGACCCTGCTAACACGGCCCTAGACGCCATCCAAACCGACGCACCGCTGAACCCCGGCAACTCTGGTGGCGCGCTTGTCGACATGAGTGGCCGACTCATCGGAGTCAACTCCGCGATCGCGACGCCGGGTACCGCCCCTAACGCCCAAACTGGTTCGGTGGGACTGGGTTTCGCCATTCCGGTCGACCAGGCCAAGCCCATCGCGGACCAACTCATTGCCAGCGGCAGGACCTCACAAGCTCCGAGCGGAGAGCAGGTCAACGCGCCCAGCCCCGCCGTCGCCCCGAAACTTCCCTAAGGCGCGACTGGACGGGCCCCGAGGAGGTATGCGGTGAAAGTGCCTCTGGAAGGTTGAGGTGCGAACTCGACGCAATACATCTGTAGGCCAACATATGTTGACAAGCGACTCCGCGGGTGCTGATAATGGTGCCAACAAGCGTTGACATGCTTCCCACCGCAGGAGGTCGACTCGTGAACGTCACCGCAGATCCAGCACATCGTCGGGCGGCCGGTTGGCGAACTTTCCGGGCGATCCTGATTGCCCCGGTCACCGTTGCGGTTGTGATCCCAGCCGTCCTGACCGTCGCCACGCCAGGCCCGGGAGCACCGGGATTGCCGATTTGGCTGACCGTAGCCGCGGTTCTCCTCGGCGCCGTGTTGATCACCCTCGGAGTCGCGCTACTCGCCTGGACCGTATGGCTGTTTCACACCACAGGCAAGGGCACCCTGGCCCCGTTCGATCCGCCGAACCGCCTGGTCGTGCGCGGGCCCTACCGGCATGTCAGAAATCCGATGATCACCGGGGTGGTCAGCATCTTGTTCGGCGAAGCGCTTGCGCTCCGGTCCCCCGGCCTGCTCATCTGGGCGGCGACCTTCCTCTTGTTCAACATGGTCTACTTCCCGCTCTTCGAAGAGCGGGGGCTCAGTAGGCGGTTCGGCCCAAGCTACGGCGAATACCGCCGCAACGTGCCGCGATGGCTGCCTCGAGCCCGAGCATGGCGCCAACCCTCAGATCGGTAGCCCCCCGGCGAGGAGGGCATCTGTTAATTCAGTGCGCTGCCCTTGCGCCACTGGTCCCACGGCACGGTCCAGTCGCCGTTCTGGGCGATCTGCAGCGGCGGCCCTCCGGTGTTGTGGATTTCGACCACGTCGCCGGGCTGGGAGAAGTCGAAGAACCACGTGGCGTTGTCGGCGTTGAGGTTCAAACAGCCGTGCGAGGTGTCGGTGTTGCCTTGCGCCCACACCGTGGTGTCGAGTTCGTGCAGGTAGATGCCGTCGGTGCTGATGCGGGTGGCGTACTTGATGGATTCGCGATACCCGAGGCGAGAGTTGATGGGCAGCCCGAACGTCGAGGAGTCCATGATCACCGGGTTTCCCCGGTCCAAAACGGTGTACACGCCTGGTGGGGTCCAGAATGACAACGTCCGTCCGGCGATCTGCTGGGTCCCGCCCATGCCCATCGATGTCGGCATCGTGCGCACGAGGGTGCCGTTGTTGAAGACGCTGACCTGCTTGGTCGTGTCGTCGGCAACGGACACATGTGCGTCGCCGATGGTGAACGACACGTGGCTGTCTTCTTGCCCGTACAGGCCGCCGCCCAACCCGGCGCCGTAGATGTTCGCCGACGCGGTGACGGTCGTGCCGGGCGCGAAGTAGTTCTGCGGACGCCAGTGCACGTTCTGATCGTCCACCCAGTACCAGGACCCTTGCACCGGCGGAGAGGTGGTGACGTTGAGCCGGCGTTCGGCGGCGGGGTGGTCGGTGACGGGTTCGTCGAAGTGGGCCACGACAACCGTTCCGACACCGTACGTGCCTCCGCCTTGTAACACCGCTCCTGAGGTGGTGTTCAGATAGACCTTGGTCTGGTTGCCCGGCGTCAGCGTGGAGAACGTCGACACGTGGGTCGAGGCGACGCCCCGGGTTCCACGACTGGCGACGGTGATCGTGTAGGTCCGGCCGTAACCGAGCGGCACCGCGGGCTTCCACGACGTGTCGTCGGGCGTCATGATGCCCGCGACCGGATTGCCCGAGTCATTGACCATCTGCACATCGGTTAACGCTCCCGTCGCTGCCGTCACCAACACCCGGCCCAGGGGGTCCACGTCGCTGGCATTCGCCGGCGGTGCGATCGACACGATCGCGGGAGCCGCCGGCGGTGCGGCGGGATGGCCGGTCGTGGTCGTGGTGCAGTCGGCAGCGCACCGCAGCAGCAGCGCGCTGGCGACCGCGCCGGACGCTGCGGTGAGCACCACGACGGCCGCTAGGCAAAGCGCACGGACATGGTGGGGGAAGCTCAAAAGTCATCTCCAAGTTGGTCGGCAAGGCCCTGCCGTACTCCTGCGGATGGCTCCCGCGTCTGTGCGGACGCCTCCGATGCTAGATCGCGCACATCAACACCGCCGACGACGAGGACGCTTCGCGCACGGCGGCCTGCGCCACACCGCAGAGGAAAAGGGTCGCGACTAGCGGTTCCGCCGGGCGCAAACCTGGGCATTCCTCAGCGATGAACGTCGTCGAACGGCTCGTCCGACGTGTGGACTGCTGGCAACAAAGACACCCCGTTGTGGCATTCCCGATCGCCGTCGCGAAAAAGTTCAGCGACGACCAGGCGGGCAACTTGGTGGCGCTGCTGGCTTACTACGGCTTTGTGGCCACCTTCCCGCTGCTGCTGGCCCTGACCACGATCGTCGGTGTTGCCTTGCGTACGCACCCTCAGCTGCAGCAGAAGCTCATCAACTCCGCGTTCGCCGAATTTCCCATCGTCGGACAGCAGATTCACAATCAGCTCGGCGTCGCAGCCTTCAGCAACACCCTCTTCGGATTGACTGTCGGCGTGGGGGGCGCGCTCCTGGGCGCGCGGGGGTTCGCCAATACCTTGCAGAACACACTCAACATCGTGTGGGCGGTGCCTCGGGTCGACAGGCCGGGCTTTCCGATGAACTATTTGCGTACCTTTCTGGTGCTGCTTCTCCTGGGTCTCATCGTGGTCGTGACGGGCGCCGAGAGCGCGGCCGCCGGTTTCGCCACCGCACTGGGATTCGGGGGGCTGACCTCGCGGGTGGTGAGCCTGGTGGTCGGCATCATTCTGGGGTCCGGATTCTTCCTGGCGCTGTTTCGCGTCGCCGCCTCCAGCGATATACCGACCCGATCACTGGTCATGGGCGCGGCGATCAGCGCGGTAGGCTGGCAACTCCTGCTCACCGCGGCGGGGGTAATCGTCGCTCATCAGCTTCGTCACGCTCAGGCCGTCGCTGGATTGTTCGGCGTTGTCCTCGGTCTGCTTGCCTGGCTGGCGCTGCAGGCCACCGTCATCGTTTACGCCCTCGAAGCCGACGTCGTCAGGGCCAAACATCTGTGGCCGCGAAGCCTGGTTCAGCCACCCCTCACCGATGCGGACAAGGCCTACTACACCGACGCCCTGAGGCGAGAAGTTCAGCGGCCCGAACAGCGAGTCGACATCGGATACGACAGCGACAAAGGGCATTGACAGTTCGGCCCGACAGGCGAGGCCGATGGTCGCCGCTGTGGCCGTGGCTGCGGACGGGTGGAAGCCGGCGAGACCTGTTCGCCGCGGTAATCGCCTGTACCGCAGCGTGTTGCGCATGGTGCTCAGCAATCATGACGGCGCGTTGGCCTGCCCCCGCCGTTGTCGGCCAAGCTCGTGATGTCGCGATCCCAGCCGGCGTAACGCAGGCGGTCAAGCCACGCGTGCAGTGCCGCGAATAACACCGCGATGACGGCAGTCGCGGCCAGCCACACCGCCGCAGCCGCAACAACGGCGTCAGCACCTGCCCGCCACGATGGGATCGGAGATGGCACCCGATCGCCGTACTGGTTCACCCAAACCCCCACCAGCTCGCCGCCTTTGACAGGATGATCCACATTCAGCGCAGCGACGTGATCGCTGCCACCGGCACGCCAGAGAGCATGGACGACGATGACCGTTGTCCTCGGATGGGGAACCGCGGTGCTGTCTCCGATCGCCGTCGCCCCCACCATATGGCGGGTGCTCGCTTGCTCGGCACAGGCGCGACCGCGCTCGTGATACACCGCGGTGCCAACGGCGCCGGCCACGGGAATGCCTGCGAGCGCCGCGGCGATGACCAACACCATCACCACCGCTTCAACACGGTCGGACATCCGCACGAGCGGATTGCGTCCGAATGCCTGTACCAGTCGCCTTCTCAGCTGGGCGACCGTGAACGCGCTCATGACAAACTCCTCGGGTCAGCTGGCGGTATCCCGGAGTCCACTGATCAGTTCGTTCCGGGCCTCGAGGGAAGAGTAGACAGAAGCAGCGGGTTGAAACCCGGCCCGCAGAGCCAGTCCAGCGAACCGGTTTCCGACCTGACAGGGCGACGCTGCAAGGTTGTGTCGACCCGGTGCAGTGCGGCGCACCAACTATTGCCGGAGCGGCGGCCGGAATCTCGAGTCCGCTAACGCAGTCGCGATGCTGCTCCCAATGGGACCGTGCTCGTCGAACAATGTGGCAGCCCCCGTCGCTACGCCGTCATGGCTGTAATGGGTCAGCGCCGCCAATCCGACGTCGGCCCCATCGGGCAGCCGACTGAGTGTCAGGGTGTAGTCGACATTGATGAAGCGCATACCGCGGGTGCCCCAGTGCGTCAGCGGATTCGTCACGTCGCCTGCCATCGCGGCCCTGACGAACGGAGTCAGCGGTTCAGTCTCGATGAGCCGCCTCGTTTCGCGCACCCACGCGTACTTCGGCCCCGGCGCATGTTCGGATTCAGCAGCCCCGTCGCCGGACCGCGCGGTATCGGGGCCCCAGCCGTAGGCGCGAATGTGGAAAGGAGAATTGTTCAGCGACGCTTCGTGTTCCGGCAACGGCGGCATGGTGATTGCGGCGGACCACACCTGCTGATCGGGTTGCTCACCTCGCCTCAGGAACACCGCGCTGGCCCGGGCGACCACCGTATCGCGCTGGGTGAGCATCGCTTCGGCAACTCGGATGCGCCGTCCATCGCGCGTCACGCTGGCGGCAACCGCGACGTGTTCGAGCGCGGTGGGTCGGAAGAGGTCGACCGTCAACCGCGCCGGCTGCCATTGCGGATCGCCGGCAGCGCGTTCAACGGCCCAACCCAGAATTCCGCCGACTACATGTCCGGCCATGGTTCGCCCCCAGGGCCCCTGCGCCACCCCGCTCGGCACATAGCCGTCGCCCTCGGGCATGAGGTACGCCGTCACATCAGCTGCCACCGCGTCACGATAACCGGGCGGGAGAGCGAGTCTGCGCAAGGACAGGCGGGCTAACTAGTGGACATCGCGCGGCTGCGGTAGCTTCAGTTGGTGCAGAGCCGAACCGGACCTTTGGACGGCGCCGTGTCGTATCCGACCTTCCTCTGCGAGGCGTCGGTCGACGGGTGAAAGAGTTCCGGGATACAGGCTCCGACGGAGGTCGCCGAAAGCGGGCTCGATGACGGCGCCGAGGTCGCTAAGAGAGTTGTTCGACCAGATCGGGTTGCACGAGGTTCCCTCGCCGGATGGCTGCGTAATCATGCAGATGCCGGTCGACGAGCGTGTGGTGAACACCGCGGGCGGCCTTCAGGGTGGGCTCATTGCCACCATGGCAGACGTGACCGCGGGGCAACTGGCATCTCGTGCGACGCGGTTCGGCAACGGAATAGCCACCACCGATCTTTTCATCCGGTATTTGCGCCCCATAAAAACCGGGCCGGCCCGAGCCGTCGCAAGGATTCTGCGCACCGGCAGAAGGTCCGTCGTCGTTCAGGTTGACATCTTTCGCGGTAACGACAATGAGCTGGGAGCGACCGCGACCGTGAACTTCGCCGCCATCGACCGAGAAGATTGACTCGCCGACCTCCCGTAATTCGACTGCGACGAGCGCTGACGCCGTGAGCCCGTAGTCGGCCGCTACTTCGCGTGTACGTTGCCATAACGGAACGGAGGGCGGCATGCTAAGAGATATTCGTGAGCTCACCGGCGAGCCCCAGGCGTACGCCGTCGAGCTCCGCCGCCGCTGGGGCGGCCTGCTGAGCTACCGCTACATCGGGCGCACGTACGACTCGATGGACCTCGGCCCGACCGACAACACCGTCACCGTCCGCCACGACATGCGCGACGCCACGGGCGGGCTGCTGTTGGGCGTACTGGGCATCGCCTCCCCGGAGGGGGGTCACATGTCCGACCTGCAGGCGGTGCCGAATCCGGTCGTCCACTCCTGCCAGATCCTCGACCCGGGTCGCGACGTTCGCCGCATCGAGGTGGTTTCCGAGGAGGTGAAGCGCGGCAGGCAGATGGGCTACAGCCGCTCGCGGATCCTCGATGCCGATCAGCCGGCCCGCGTTCTCGCTCTGACCGAAGGTCAGGGCATCAGTATCGGCACGCCGCCCGAGGGACTCGCGCGGATGGCGGTCGAGCCCATAGACGTCGTCGACTCCCTCGACCTGCCGCCGCTTTGGCAGGTGTTCGGCGGCCACCGCCGTTCGGATGGTCACTGGGTGCTTCCGGAACTCTCGGCAGAGGTGGCGTCACCGGATGCCGCGTTGCACATCGGACCTCAGTTCGTGGTGTTGGAGACCGCCGCCCGGGACATGGCCGCCGGCCTCGCCGGTACCGACCATCTTCAAGGCGTGGCGTCGCACGTGATGTTCGCGGCCCGCGGCAAGGCCGGCCCGTTTCGCGTCGACGGGGAACCGATCGCCGGGGCCGACGGGGTAATCGGCGTCCGTATGCTCCTGCACGACGAGGGCGTCACAGATCGCGTGATCACAGTCGCGTCGTATCTGTTCCGCCCGGTATCCGGACCGCGGCAATCACCGACGGCGGCCAGCCAAGGGGCGGCACTCACATCGTCTGCGCGACAGCATCTTTCCTCGAGCTGAGCGCACGCAGCAGCAGGTGCATCGCCACCGTCGTCGAGCGATCCCGGACGTCGGCGCGATTGCCGGGTAGCCGAGTGGTTCTGGTCAGGGCCGGGCCGCCGCCGAGCGCGACGCTGAAGCAGACGGTTCCCACCGGTTTCTCCTCGCTTCCGCCGCCGGGACCGGCAACACCGGTGACCGCGACCGCGATGTCGGCTCCGAAGCGACGCAGCGCACCCTCGGCCATCGCCTCCGCCACTGGCTCGGACACCGCTCCGTGCGCCTCGATCAGCGCAGGATCCACTCCGAGAAGCCCGGCCTTGGCCTCGTTGGCGTAGGCGACCACCCCGCCGGCGACGTAGCAGGACGAGCCCGGCCGCTCTGTCAGCCGTGCCGCCAACAGGCCTGCCGTGCACGACTCCGCCGTGGCAATCCGGCGCCCGGCCAGCAGCTCCGCGACCCGATCGTCCACCCGTGACCCGTCCTCCGAGAAGATTTCGCGGTCATGGCGCTCGCGCAGCAACGTCATCAGCTGCGCGTACACGGGCGCCGCGTCGGGCTCGTAGCGCGTGACCATCTCGATCTCCCCGCGGCGATGGCAGGTGGTGATCTCGAGCAGCTCGAAGCCGGGCACCCGCTGCCGGGCATCGCGCAGTGTCTCGGCCAGCCCCGACTCAGGCAGCCCGAACATCCGCACCGTCTCCTGGCGGTACTTGGTTCTGCCGGAAATGGCTTCCTGCACCGCGTCGGTCTCCACCACTTGCCACCACATCGGCTGGAGCTCGCGCGGCGGTCCCGGCAGCACTACGACGGTGGGCTTTCCCGCCATGACAAGACCGGGTGCGGTCCCTACCGGGTCGATCACCTGGGCGCCTGCCGGGATCATCGCCTGCTTGCGGTTGGCTGCGCGCACGGCATCGAAGTCCACGTGGCTGAAACGCCCCATCAGTGACTTGAGGATGGCGGCGATCTTCTCCTCGAGGTCTCGATTCAGCACCAGCTCACGCTGACAGAAGCGCGCCACAACCTCGACGGTCATGTCGTCGGCCGTGGGCCCCAGGCCGCCACTGGTGACGATGAGGTCCACGCCCTCGTCCGCCAGAAAACTCAGCTGCGCCTCGATGTCGTGCGGGCGGTCAGCGCAGATCGTGATGTGTGAGAGCTCGACTCCCAGCTCCAGCAGCCGATCGGCGATCCAGGGACCGTTGCGGTCCTGCACCCGCCCGGTCAGGACCTCGGTTCCGGTCACCACAATGCCCGCGCGTGTGCCCACCGGGATGAGACTACGCAGCGGCGGGAGGGCGGCCGCGCCGGAGGAACGGCGATGATCGGCGCAGGCGACTATGCGGAGCAAACGTTCCGCGCGGCAGGGGATCCTTGATCAGGACGCCCCACTGTGTCACAGTCGCTGCGACAGTGCGCCTTTGACAGGCATTGCCGTGGTTGTGGCGCTGGTATCGACTCGCACCTGCGGCGCCCGATACGGATGTGAACCGCGCCACACACGAACCTGCCAAGTCGGTGTGTCGGCTGGCGCCCTGTCAAGCTGAGAGAACCTGGAGATGTCTGGAGTCCCAATGTGTGCCCACAAACTCTCTGAAGCGAGCTCTGCCGGATCGAGGATTGAAGCCGTGCTTGCTTGGCTCGGAGGCGGGGACCGGCGTGAGCTCGCGGAGCGTCACGAACGGTCCAGCCACGCGATCGCAGGAATGGTGGTGCTGCTCCTAGCGGCACTGGCCTGGCTCGTCGCCACCGTCGCCATCGCCGGACCGACGCACTGGCCGACGCCGGCCATCCTCCCCCTTACCCTTGTTTTCGGCCTGCTCGTTGGCGCGGTGACACGGGCGCTCGCGACCGGCCGGGTGCACGGCCGGGCCGGTATCGTGGCGCGCGCATCGGTCGCGGTGGCCGTCGGCGTGGTCGTCGGTGAGCTGGCCGCGCTGGCCATCTTCTCGGGTGCGATCGATCGTCGTCTCGACGAGCAGGCCGCACGCAACGCCGACTCCACGCCCGCCGTCGTCCAGGCCACGGCCGACCGAGACCGCGCGCGCGCCGCCCGCACCGCGCTCGATGACGCCGTCGAGCAGGCCCGGGCACACCGCGACGAGGCGCTGGTTGTGGCGCGCTGCGAGTACAACCCCACGCCGACGTGTCCGCAGACCCGCATCACCGGCGTGCCCGGTGTCGGGCCCGAAACACGAACGGCGAACGAACTTCTCGCCGGCGCGCAGCAGGAGCTCGACAACGCACTTTCCGCGCGCGACCTCGGGGCACCTCAGTTGGACGCCAAGCTCGCAGGGGATGAGCGGGCGCTCGTGCAGGCGCGCCAGGGCGCCGTAGCGAAGGCGGATCGCGGTCTCGGCGTCCGCTGGGTGGCCATGTATGAGCGCACGTTCGCCAGCGGGGGCGCGTTGCTGCTGCACCTGCTGACGATTGCGTTGTTCGCCTTGCTGAGCCTGCTGCCGCTGATCCTTCAGCTGTGGCGCGGCGAGACGAGTCACGATCGCAGCGCAGCAGCCCGCGCCGAGCGCCACCGCGCCGAGCTGGACGCAGACACCGCGATCGCGGTCAAGCGTGCGCAGGTGCGTGCGCAGGCCGAAACCCTGTGGGCCGAACATCAGCTCGCGAAAACCCGCCTCGCTGTCGAGGCACAGACCGAGATCGACCGCGCGCAGTATCGCCGTCGTGTCGCCGAAGCTCTGCATGGTCCGGTCCATGCCAGGGCGCAGCGCACACGCGAGCCCGTGGAACAGGACATCTACCTGCCGATCGCCGCGGAAGCCGAAGCTGCGAGTCAAGCAGCCGCCCAGTTACCGGTCGGCCCGCGCGATTCCAGCGAAGACAGATCGCAGAACCTGCCGGCACCGATTGAACCGAGTGCCGGCGCCCGTGGTGAGACCCCGCTAGTCGCAGCGGTTCCGGACGTCGCCAAGGCCGCCGCTCGCTGGATTCGTCCGCTCGTGCCCCCGTTCGTTGCCCGCGCGATCGGCACGACGACCCAGCCGCTGCGCGCGGCGCGGCAGGTCTTCGAAGAGGTCGAGGAGATCAGGTTTTCGCTCAAGCGCAGCTACCGGGTCACCGTCCACTCCGAGGAGACGTCCGAGGAGCCGCAGCGGCGTGAATCCCTGGCCACTGACACACGGGTCGACGCCCGCCGGGGCGAATCATCGGCCGTGGGCGCCGACGTTGGCAGTGACTATGGTGGTCTGGATTCCCAGCGCTCGTCGTTCGGAATCACCGGGCGCGAGGTTCATCCGGAGTTGACGGAACCCGAAGGACCGCGTGAGTTGCCTAACGGCCCCTCCCAGCTGCCCCCTGCGGAGTGACGGGACACGCCGCGCAAAGGTTTCAGGAAGGTTTGCATCGCGGGCGAGTGCCCGCCGACCCGCGATCACACGTACGACGCGGCGCGGGATCATCGAGGGATGAGCGGTCGCGCCGCACCGACAATGGGAGTCGAGGAGGAATACTTCCTCGTCGATGCCGGCAGCGGGGCCCTCGAACCTGGGGGTGCCCGAGTAGTCGCACGAGCGGCACCAAGGCTTGGCGATCTCGTGTCGTGTGAATTCACCCAGTACCAAATCGAGGTGAAAACATCGCCGTGCGCCGACGCCGCGCGGCTTCGGGAGGAACTGCTCTGGCTGCGAGCGCTGCCGCTGCTCGTGGCGCTCAGCGCCAACTCCCCCATTCATCGTGGGCAGGACACCGGCTATGCGGACTGGCGCAACGTGATCAGAAGCCGGTTCCCCTGCCTGGGGCCGCCACCGTACGCCGAGTCACTGCGCCAGCACGCCGAAATCGCCGCTGCCATCGCCGAATCGGAGGCGATGCTGGACGCCGGCATGCCCTTTTGGGACATCCGGCCGAACCCCCGGCTGCCGACCATCGAGATCCGCGCGATGGACGTGCCCGCCGATGTCGACGACACACTGGCCCTGGCTGTGCTCATCAGGGCCCTCGTGAGCACCGCGGCGGCCAGGGTCCTGAGTGGCGATCCCGGTCCCCGCCGGTGCGGCGAGGTGCTGCGGGCGGCGCACTGGCGAGCGGCCCGGGACGGCTGGTCTCGACCACGCCAGAGCCGCGCTGGAGGAGCACGGGGACACCGACCTGGTGACAGCGTTTCTGCGGCGTCTCGATGCGTGCGGCGCCGGGGCCGAACGCCAACGTGCCTCCGCCTCGCGTCGCGGCCGACTCGCAGGCGTGGTGGACGATCTTGTCGCCCTCACGACGGCCCGGCCGTGCCCTGCACAGAATTGATCAGTACGGGGCGAAGGTGATCACCAGTACGTCGCGCCGCGCGGACTCGGACGGGTCAAGCGGCCGGATCGGCGAGACGCCGTGCATCGTGCGACGGTCGTCACCGAGGAGCAGTGTGCCGGGTTCGGAGAGCGTCGTCGTCAAAAGCCGGTGGCCGTGGACGTCACACACCGAGCTCTCGCCTCCGCTGGCGTTGCGCCGGCCTACCAGCAGTGAGGTGACCAGCGTGACACCGTCGCGGTGCAGGCCCTCGGGTGTGGGCTGCCCCTCCCCGTCGGCGGACGCCAGGACCCGAAACGGTGTCACCTTCACGCTCCACTGCGTAACGTTGTCCAGCGCCGTCGCCGCGCGGCCCAGAAGCTTCAGCACGCCGTTGAGCAGTGGATCGGACGCGAAAGCAGCGGTCAGTGGCTCGAAGTAGCGGTCCTTTTCGGTATAGAGCGGGTTGGAGTCCGCCGGCTGGACGAATGCGCCGTGCGGCATCGGCCTCGCGACCCCGTCGGTCGCCCCGAACATGAAGTGCCCGTACCGACGAAGCCGTCGCGTACCCAGCTCGGCCGCATAGCTGTCGGGCGCGAGCTGCTCCCAGTGCGCCGAGAACCGGGTCCACGCATCGTCGTCCACCCCAAGGCACAGGTTCAGATCGGCGGCGGCCATCAGGAACGCACCGACCTCTTTGAGTCGCCCGATGGCGGCTTCGACCGGTGCCTGCGTCCTGGTCTGGGCGGCTATTGCGTGCGTCATACCGGCTGCTCCTCTGCGGTTCCTCCTGCTACGTACCTGTACGGCGATGCGGCTAAACCCCATGGGTGGTTTGCCGCGGGCGTCCGATCAGTGGGATTGAAGTTTCCCCGAGGTGGTATCCGTGATGCGATTGAAGCTCACCGCGAGGAGTTGACTGCAGTGGACGCCATGAGACGGCCCGTTCTGCTCGGAGTTGTCCACCTCCTGTTTCGTTCGGTGCTGCAGTGACCAGGCAGCGGCTCACCCCCGACCAGCGAAACGCGTTCGTTGCAGCGCAACTGGGCTGGACGATGGACGCCTTCGATTACTTCATCGTGGTGCTGGTCTACGCCGACATCGCGAAGACGTTCCACCGCAGCAACACCGAGGTCGCATTCATCACGACCGTCACGTTGCTGATGCGGCCGGTGGGCGCGCTGCTGTTCGGCCTGTGGGCCGATCGGGTGGGCCGACGGCTCCCGCTGATGGTCGACGTGATGTTCTACTCCACCGTCGGGTTTCTGTGCGCGTTCGCCCCAAATTTCACCGTGCTGCTGATTCTTCGGCTGCTGTACGGCATTGGGATGGGCGGAGAATGGGGGCTGGGCGCCGCGCTCGCCATGGAGAAGATCCCCGCGGAACGCCGCGGTTTTTTCTCGGGATTGCTGCAGGAAGGCTATTCGTTCGGTTATCTGCTGGCAACATTGGCGTCCTTGCTGGTGATGGACTGGCTCGGGCTCTCGTGGCGCTGGTTGTTCGGTCTGAGCATCATTCCGGGGTTGATCAGCCTGATCGTTCGTTACCGGGTGAAGGAATCCGAAGTGTGGCAAGCCGCACAGGAGCGAATGCGGCTCACCCGCACCAGAGTTCGCGACATCATCCGCGACCCGGTGATCGTCCGCCGTTTCATCTACCTGGTGTTGCTGATGACCGCGTTCAACTGGATGAGCCACGGCACCCAGGACGTCTACCCGACATTCCTGTCGGCAACCCATCACCACGGCGCCGGGCTGCCCAGGGTGACCGCGAAGTGGATCGTGGTGATCTACAACGTCGGCGCGATCATCGGCGGCCTGGTATTCGGCGCACTCTCGCAGCGGTTCGGCCGCCGATACACGATCATGTTCTGTGCGGTTCTGGGGCTGCCGATCGTTCCTCTGTTCGCCTACTCGCAAACCGCGGCGATGTTGTGCGTCGGCGCTTTCCTGATGCAGGTCGTCGTTCAGGGCGCGTGGGGCGTCATTCCCGCTCATCTGTCGGAGATGTCGCCGGACGCCATCCGCGGCTTCTACCCCGGAGTTACCTACCAGCTCGGCAACCTTTTTGCGGCATTCAATCTGCCCATCCAGGAACGTCTGGCAGCTTCGCACGGCTACCCGTTCGCGCTGGCCGTGACGATTGTCCCCGTGCTGATTGCCGTCGCAGTGCTGACGCTGATCGGCAGAGACGCCACCGGTATCCGCTTTGGCACCGACGAAAGCGCCTATCCTGCAGCACAAACGAAGTAGCGACGACCGGGCCGCTAGAAAGCCTTTCGCGGAACATCGGCCACCACGCCACCGTCCATCACGAATTCGCTGCCGGTCGAGTAGGACGACTCGTCGCTGGCCAAAAACAACACGAACGTCGAAACCTCATTGGGCTCACCGGGGCGACCGAGGGGGACTATCACCATGTCTTCGGGTAGGTGCTTGGTCATCGGTGTGCGGATGAAGCCCGGATGAATGGAATTGACCCGGATGTTGTGAGGTGCCAGCTCGAGCGCTGCCGACTTGGAAAGACCCCGCACCGCCCACTTCGAGGCCACGTAACCGTGCACCCACGGGGCACCGCGCAGGCCTTCGATGGACGAGATGTTGATCATCGAGCCGCCGCCCGCCTCGATCATCGGATCGATGGCCGCCTGCATGCCCAGCAGCGTGCCGGTGAGGTTGACATCGAGAATCTTCTGCCACTTGTCGAGGTTGATCGTCTTCAGCGGGCCGAGGCTCACGATGCCGGCGTTGTTCACCAAGACGTTGAGCTTGCCGAAGTCCTCGACTGCCGTGGAGACCGCAGCGCTCCACAGGTCTGGCTGCGTCACGTCGAGGTGGACGTAGCGCGTGCCGTCGCCCAATTCGTCGGCCAGCGCTTTGCCTTCGTCATCGAGGATGTCGCCCATCACCACCTTGGCGCCCTCGGCTACAAGCAGCCGGGCATGCGAAGCGCCCATCCCACGAGCACCGCCACTGATGAGTGCAACTTTTCCGTCCACGCGTCCCATGACCGGTCAGGCTACCGCAGGCACTGCAAGAACTAGAACTTGTTCCAATTCGGTCTTGATTACCGAACGGCCGGCTCGCTGCAGGGAGCGAACAAGCCCTTCCCCGTCACCAGCGGCAAGTCGAGTGTCGTCCTGATACCAGGCGGCGCCGCTACGACCGCCGGGATGGCATTGACGATCCGTCCGGCCGCCCCGACGATCGCGGCATGGTTGTGATCGCCCTTCCGGCTGGTCGGGCAGATGTCTACGGCATACGACGGCTCGCCGGTGATCTCGACCCGGTATGAACCGCCGGGTTGCGCCGGCTGAGGCCAGTCAGGCCGCAGGTCTTCACGCAAACGCGTGATGTGCTCGATGACGATGGCGGCCTGCCCCTGCACCATGCCCCGTATTTCAAAGCGCAGCGCCGCGACGCCACCCCTGGGAATATGTCCTGCCGCAATGTCAAAGGCCTCGGGAGCCGGTTCCCGCAGGTATGCCTCCGTTATCTCGTCGAGCAGGATGCCGAGGCCTGCGGCCAACTGCCGGATGGCACATCCCCAGGCGATGCTCAGCACACCGGGCTGCAGCAGCATCGGAACCTCGTCGAGCGGCTTGCCGAACCCCATCACGTCGAACATCACCGTGGCGCCGTCGTAGGTGGCGTAGTCGGCGATCTCCATGCAGCGCACCTGCTCGATGCGCTGGCAGGTTCCCGCGAACGCGAGCGGAATCAGGTCGGTGGCGAACCCTGGATCCACGCCATTGACGAACAAGCTCGCATTGCCTTGCTCGGCAGCCTGTTCCAATGGCGCAATGTACTGATCCGGCATGACTTGCCACGGATACTGCAACACCACGGGCGCGGAGCCCACGACGTTTATGCCGGAGGCCAGGATGCGTCGACAATCCTCCAGGGCCGCAGGCATCCGGTTGTCGCCCATCGCGCAATACACGACGCACTCGGGTTTAGCGGCCAGCAAGCCCTGCAGGTCCTTGGTCGCGGCGATTCCGGTGAGGACGTCGAGTCCGGCAAGCTCGCCCGCGTCCTTGCCCACTTTGGCGTCGGACGACACGCACACTGCGGTCAGTTCGAACGCGGGATGGCTGATGAGTTCGGTCAGTGCCAGACGACCGACATTTCCGGTGCCGACGTGGGCGACGCGAATGGCCATGCGTGTCTCCTGACGAGGGCCCGCTGTCTTCGGGCGACACGGTAGCAAGTCCGTGCCCGCGCAGTGAGCGCAATGCGCAACGTTGGTCTTCGTCGGCATCCGGCGGGGGGCAGACACTGAAGGCAACTCCGGGGTTGCTGCACCGATCGACGCGGCTCGTTCACGGTCGGGATGGCACTACGCTGTCACGGTGCCGAAGCGACCTGACGACGGTGGCGGCCTCGTGCCGCACTTCGATGATGTTCAAGCGCACTACGACCTGTCCGACGAGTTTTTCCGGCTCTTCCTGGATCCCACCCAGACGTACAGCTGTGCCTACTTCGAGCATGCCGGCATGACGTTAGAAGAGGCGCAGATAGCGAAGATTGACCTGGCGCTTGGCAAGCTGGGGCTGCAGCCGGGGATGACTTTGCTCGACGTCGGTTGCGGCTGGGGCGCCACGATGAAACGCGCAGTGCAGAAGTATGACGTCAACGTGGTGGGCCTCACACTGAGCCGGAATCAGGCCGCCCACGTCGAACGCGTGTTCGCGGGACTTCGCGGACCACGGTCCAAGCGGGTGCTGCTGCAGGGGTGGGAAGAATTCGATGAGCAGGTCGACCGCATCGTCAGTATCGGCGCCTTCGAGCATTTCGGGCACGAACGGTATGACCACTTCTTCGCAATGGCCCGCGACGCCCTGCCCGAGGACGGGATCCTGCTGCTGCACACAATCACCGGGCTACACCCCAGGGAGATGGCCGAGCGGGGCATGCCGCTGTCGTTCCAGTTCGCCCGATTCGTCAAATTCATGGTGACCGAGATCTTCCCCGGTGGGCGGCTGCCGTCCATTCCGATGGTGCAAGACCACGCGGCCGCAGCAGGATTTATCGCGACCCGGGTTCAGTCCCTGCAGCCCCACTACGCCACGACGCTCGACATCTGGGCCGCGGCTCTGCAGGCCCACAAAGACGACGCAATCGCAATCCAGTCCGAACAGGTCTACGAGCGCTACATGAAGTACCTGACCGGTTGCGCGAACATGTTTCGCGTTGGATACATCGACGTCAATCAGTTCACGCTCGAGCTGTCGCGGACGAGCTGAACACTCGGTTCTGAGTTCGCAGCCGTTGGCTTACCGGCAGTCACAGGCGCACAGGTCAGATTTGGGACAAACCATCGGAAACCGCGGCGTCGACTTGTTCGCACCGCATGTGTTTACGATATATGCGAATCAGGCTGGCCGGCGCCGGACCGCAGACCGGAGCGATCGGACAACGGCTACTTCCGTAACTTGGACGCCAATATCAGCTCGGCTCAGGGTATTCAGCTCCGACGGCTTGGACCCACCGCCCGACCGGGCGGCTCGCCGGGATTCCTGCCGTACCCGGGCGCAGCCGCAAAGTAACGCCGGCGTTGACAAGGCCGTCGCTCGCGTCGCGGCGAACCACCTGTGGCACGATATCGCCGTTGGTGCGGGAGTGCGTCGGTTGGCAGATCATCCTGCATTAGTCCGTTTGCTGTGTGCGGTATGCGCTTCGCCGGATGCAAGGATTGCGGCTGGGGGCACCGCGGAAAGACCAGTTGCAGAATAATTCCCGCTGTGCGGCGGTTATTTTCTGCGGTCGCAACGGGGAAGGGTCGCATGAGTGCAAGACCGAGTACCGCACCTGCCGAAGGCCTGGGCGAACAGATTCCAGCTGGCAAATGCTTTCGTCTTAGCGGTTTGCGCAAATGGAGCCCACCCGAGCGGATCACCAGGTAGGTTCCCGGCAGCAGCAACGGTCGTCCGAGTGGAGACGGGGAGCCATGCCAATTCGGTGCAGCACGTCGATCATCGCCGTCGCACTCGTCGCGGCGCTGGCTGCAATGATGACGTCCTGCGCGCCGCATAGACCTCAAGCGCAGCCGGCGGCTCCGGCTCCGGGGGCCTACGCCGGTCCGAACGGCAAGCCCGCGGCCTACCGAGAGCCAGTGAAGTTGTCCAGCAAGGACGGTGTCCTCGAAGTGCGGCTCTCGGCGCATCAGGGCACGGTCAACCTCGAAACGGTGTCCAAACCGGTGTCGGGGTTTCTCGTCTTCGGCTACGACGTGATCAAGGGGACCAGTTCCGACGGCTCAACCAAGGGCGACAATCTATATCCGGCGCCCACACTGCACGTCAACCCTGGCGAGCGGATGATCGTGCACTTCGACAACGACCTGCAGGACCTGACAATTCAGGATTTCTACGACCCGGCATTCACCCCGGCGGGCGGACAGGTGCCTGTCCATCCACCGGCGCTCACGTCGGCGCCGCTGAACCTGCACGTCCACGGCGTGCATATCAGCCCAACCGGCAACGCCGACAACGTGTTGCTGAGCATTCCGCCCGGGATGGGCAACGTCTACGACTACGCGATCCCCAAGGACATGCCGAGCGGCATGTACTGGTACCACGGCCACCGCCACACCTTGACGGCGCAGCAGACCTACATGGGGCTGGCCGGGATGCTGGAAATAGGCCGCCCCGACGGCAACCTGCCGTTGGTGACCAAGAACAACATTCCGATCCGGGACATGGCCCTGCAGGACAACTTCGTCTTCGACCGAAAGGGCAGCGGCCACGAGCTCAACAACCCAAACTGGCCGCAGTACGTCAGCACCTTGACGCCGCCTCAGGGAACACAGCTTGCCGACGGCACCTACTCGCCCAGCCTCGCTCCGGTGAACTTCTCCGAGACCACCAAAGGCGCCCAGTACATGACCAACTGGTACGCCGGGCCGCTGTCCCCGGCCAACCACCGCGGCCAGAACCAATACATCCCGACCAATCTGCAGAGCTTCAGCAGCGGTTCTGTGAACGTGCCCGCGGACCCGAACCTGCCCGACAACGAGCGCGACATGCAGTTCACCGTCAACGGCCAGTTCCAGCCCGCACTCAAGCTCAAGCCGGGTCAGACGGAGATCTGGTTACTGGCGAACACGAGTGACATGGCCTACATGCCGGTCCAACTCACCGAAACCGCGACCGGCAATCACCCGAAGTTCTCCATCGTCGGCCAGGACGGTGTTCCCTACACCGAGGTGAGCCGTCCGGTCGGCGGTGACGGGACGAAGCTGGTCGTCCCATCGGGAACACGTTATGCGATCGCGGTGACGATGCCCGCGAAGGGTGACCTGATACTGGAGATGCCGCCGCTGCCGGGCGCCAAGCCGGTCACCAATCCGGGCATCCTCTACACCAACAACGGTACGAAGAACTCGCCTGCCATGCTGGGTACGGTGACCGTCGACCCGGCCTATATCAGCTATGCGGACGGCTTTTTCACCTTTCCGACGCAGACCCTGCTGCATGTCACCCCCGACACCGGCCAGGGCCAGACCACTGCATTCGACACCGGTCAGGACCTGGACACCTACACCTCCTACGTCGACACCTCCGTGATGACACCGGATATGACCCGGGAGCTGAAGCTCACCGGTGGCTTCGGCAACGAGAAGGCCAGCAACGGCGACCCCAAGGCGTTCACCTACGAGATCGACGACAACACCTTCCCGAACATCCCGCTGCTCCAGCCGCGACTCAACTCTATCGAGGAGTGGAAGTTCACGAATTTCAACAACGATGAACACCCGTTCCACGTGCACGTCAACAACTTCCAGGTCACCGAGGTCATCGATCCGGTCGCCGGCACCAGGACCGGTGTGCAGCCATGGGGCCAGGACATCGTCAATGTGCCCGCCCCGGTCACCGATGAAAACGAAAATGCGCTGGTGCCCGCCTCGGTGACGATCCGCACCCAGTTCGCCGAATACAACGGCCCGTTCGTGCTGCACTGCCACCGCCTCAACCACGAGGACAACGGGATGATGGCGCTCGTCAACGTGATCCCCGACGTATCGGCGTACGCGGTCGCGGTGCCCGGAGGCAACGGAAAACCGGCTACCCTCGAGGTCCACGACGGCAACGGCGACAAGGTCATCGCGGCCGTCAACCCGTTCCCCGACTTCCAGGGCACCCCGTCGGTGGCGATGGCCGACGTGAACGGGGACGGCATCCTCGATTTGATCGTCGGCACCGGTGCGGGCGCGGCCCCCGAGGTCGTCGTCTACAGCGGCGCCGACGGCGGCCTGGGCCCGTTCAGCAACGAGCTGGCGCGCTTCAGCCCGTTCAACGCCGACGTCCGCAGTGGCGTCAGCGTCGCCGGCGCCGATATCGACGGAAACAGCCTGGCGGACAACATCATTGTCGGAGCGGGACCGGGAACCGATTCACAGATCAAGGTGTTCTCGTCGCGCCTGCCCGCGCAGACGGGCTCGGCCCCGGATGTGTTCTCCACCTTTGCCCCCTACCCCGGGTCCCGATCGGGTGTCACCCTGGCCACCGGGCTGGTCGACATGATGTCGGGGCGCCCCAGCATCGTGACCGCCCCCGGGCCGGGAGAACCGGCGCGGATCAAGACCTTCCGCTACGACCTGTACACACCGACCGAGAAGGCCAAGGCCAAGGGTGCCCCGGATTCTCACCCCACCGACCCGGCAACCACATCGGATTTCCTCGCATCCGACCCGTCCTACACCGGCGGCGTCTCGCTGGCGACCGGGTGGGTGGCCGGTGCCGAAGGCGGCGCGCAAAGCATCGTCACCGGCCAGCTCGCCGACACCGGAACCGTGCAGGTGTGGTCGACGGGCTCCCGGCTGGACGGGCAGCCCGTGATGTACACCCAGGACCCCAACCATGACATGGGTCCGCTCGTGTTCAACCAGATCGCCTCGTTCGCACCGTTTTCGGGCGCCCCACCGGGCACCGGCGCGCGGGTCGCGACCACCAGCACGACCACCGGAGCCGACCTGCTCGTCAGCGGCGCCGGGCCGGCCGGAACCGAGGTCCGCAAATACGGGCTTGCCCGGCCCGACCCCGCGGCCAAGACCGTGGCGCCGACGCTGCTGACCACACTGCCGCCCCTACCCCGGGGAACGGCGCTGGCTCCGGTGGCCGGTCGGTAGCGCTCAGGGCAGGTGCCAGAACACGGTGGTGACAAGGTAGAAAATTACCGTCCAGGCCGCCATCACCGCGGCGATGATCGCGATGCCGCGCACGTTGGTGCGGCGCTTGGAGGTGCCCGGCGGGGGCCGAAGCCAGTGCTTCAGCAGGGGATTCACGTAGTACGGCATGATCGCGAAGCTGATCAGCACGCTGGACAGCAGGTTTCCGATCAGCATGCCCAGCCACAGCGGCATCTTCAGCGGGGAAAGGGCCAACGTCAGCAACACGACCGTGGGGTACAGACCGACCCAGACGGCGATCGAGGTTTTGGCGTTCGAGGGAGATGATCCATGGCCGCCGTCCTCGTCGAAGGCGAACCAGCTGCCGAATGAGTTGTCCACGGCGCGCAGGTGGAAGTCGTCGAACCGGCTGCCCTCGGCCAGCAGGCTCTTGCGCTCGTTCGAGGTGAGCCACGCGTCGAGCGCCGCCGCGTTGTCGTAGCGGTACAACGCGGTCCACTCGTTCTGAACCCCATCGATGGGCTGGAACAATTCCGAACCGCGAAATCCCGGAAACTTGGTTTCCGCCACGCGGAGTCGCTCCTGCCACCGCAGGAACTCGTCGATATCGGCGGGATTCACCCGGTGGGTCACCACCGCGGTCACCAGTTGGTCGGGAGCCTTCGCGCTCCCCCGGATCACCTGCTGCGTGGGTGGGGCGTCGAGGTACTGCCGCCCGGCGGGGAGCCGGTCCTGGCGGGTGGCGCTGTTGATCCAGGCCTGCAGATTCGCGATCGTGTCGAAGCGGTACACCACCGACCAGTCGGGCTGCACGGCGGTCGGCGGGGTGACTTCGGCGGCGATGAAACCGGGGTAGCGGGAGGCGGCGGCATTCAGGTCGTGTTGCCACGCCAGAAACGCTTCTTCGCACCCTGAACGCACGCGCTGGCCGATGATGACCGTCGCCGCGGTGTCGGTGAGGTTGTCGGCGGTCATCGCGTCTGCGCGGGCCAGGCCGTCGTGGGGATCAGCGTGGCTGACGGGAGGCGGTCGTAGATGCGTTCGGGGGTCAGCGGCAGTTCGCGGTAGCGCACTCCGGTGGCGTCGTGCAGCGCGTTGGCCAGTGCCGGTGCGACCGGGTTGATGCAGCACTCGGCCATGCCTTTGGACCGCATCGGGCCCACCGAGTCGGTCGAGTCCACCAGGATCACCTGGGTGCGCGGGATGTCGGCGAAGGTGGGGATGCGGTAGCTGCGCAGGGTGGGGTTGACCATGACACCGTGGTCGTCGACGTGGTGGTTTTCGGTCAACACGAAGCCGATGCCCTGCGCGACCCCACCTTCGACCTGCCCGCGCACCTGCGCGGGATTGATCACCACGCCGGCGTCGGTGGCCTGCACGCTGTACAGGATGCGGATCTCGCCGGTGACCCGGTGCACCGCGATGCGGAAACCGTGGGTGTTGGACGTGACGCTGCGCGGCGAGCCGAAGGCCTTGCGGGCCTCGGTGAACCGGATCCCGCGCCGCCCGGCCTCGTGCACAAGCTCGGTCAGCGGGACCCGGGTGTGCCCGCAGCGCACCGCGTCATCGTCCATCCCGCCCGTGGTGAGGTCGGTGTGAGTGTGGGCCGCGGCGAAGCGCAGGATGCGCTCGCGCAGCGCGGTGGACGCGCGCTGGACGGCGTTGCCGGCGACGAACAGACCGGCGCTGGCGAATACCCCGGTGTCGAACCCGGTGCGGTCGGTGTCGGACTGCACCAGCCGTATCCGCGACGGGGTGGTGCCCAGCACGGTGGCCGCGATCTGCACGTGCGCGGTGGAGGTGCCCTCGCCCATTTCGACAGTGCCGACAGCGATCTCGTAGATGCCGTCTTCGTCCAGGGTGGCCCATGCCTCGCAGGTGTGGTCGGTGGGCGGTGCGGTCTCGTGCAGCGAGCTGGCCGTGCCGGTGCCGATGAGCCAGTCCTCACCCAGCGGCTGCCCGTCGCTGTGGGCGCGCAGCGCGGCGTCGACGAGGTCGATGCACCGGCCCACGCCGTCCTCGGTGAACTCCACATCGTCGGGCTGGTCGTGGATCCCCAGCAGCGCGTCCCCGGGCCGCACGATATTGCGCCGGCGCAGCTCGAGGGGGTCCATGCCCAGCGCCACGGCCAGTTCGTGCATCGCCGACTCCACCGCAAACGCTGGCTGGGTCATGCCGTAGCCGCGCAGCGCACCACTGGGCACCGTGTTGGTGTAGACCGCGTAGCCGTCGAACTTCTTGTTCGGACAGCGGTAGAGCGCGACCGCCGCCCCGCCCGCGAACAACGTCTCGCCGCCGTGATTGCCGTAGGCGCCGGTGTTGGACACGTTGCGGACCTGCAACGCGGTCAGCGTGCCGTCGGCGCGGGCACCGAGCTTGACGGTGATCTTCATCGGATGGCGCGGCGAGGCCGTGGTGAACTCGTCTGCCCGGGTGAACTCCAAGCACACCGGGCGCCCGGTGTCGAGGGCGGCCAGCGCCACCAGGTCCTCGGAGATCACCTCCTGCTTGCCGCCAAACCCGCCACCGACCCGTTTACAGAACACCCGCAGCTGATCGGGGCGCAGATCAAACAGATGCGACAGTTTAACTTTGGCGATCGACGGGGACTGCGAGCTCGTACGCACGTGAAGCCTGCCGTCCTGCATCCAGGCGATCGAGCCGTGCGTCTCCAGATGCGCGTGCTGCACCCGCGGCGAGAAGTAGCTGCCCTCATGGATCACGTCGGCCTGGGCGAAGCCGGCCTCGACGTCGCCGATCTCACCGTGCAACTCCAACAGCACATTATGCACCGGGGCGTGGACGAACGGGTCCCCGGAGCCATGCAGCTGGGGGGCGCCCTCGGCCATCGCCTCCTCAGCATCAAACACCGCCGCCAGCACCTCGTAGTCCACGACCACCCTGCGGCAGCCCTCCTCGGCGGCCGCGACGGTGTCGGCCAGCACCGCGACCACCCGCTGACCGACAAAGCGGACCACGTTGTCGAGGATGTAGGTGTCGTCGGGGTCGACCAGGTGATCGGTGTGGATCGCGGTGGAGAACAACCTGCGCGGCACGTCCGCCCAGCTGTACACGCGGTGCACCCCGGGCACAGCCAGCGCGGCGGTCGTATCGATCGACCGGACGCGGGCGTGCGCGTGCGGGGAATGCAACACCTTCAGGTGCAACATCCCCTCCATATGGGTGTCCATCGTGTACTCCGCGCGCCCGGTCACCACCTCGGTGCCGGCGGGAGCCCCGACACTGGTGCCGACCGCCCGACCCGCAGCGGCCTCCTGGATCGCCGCGACGCCGCGGATCGCATCCTCGATCGCCCGGTAGCCGGTGCAGCGGCACAGGTTGCCCTTCAACGCCCGCGGCAGATCGTCCTTCTGCGCCTCGGACAGACTTGCCGCGGTCATGATCATGCCGGCCGTGCAGAAGCCGCACTGAAAGCCCGGAGCGTCACGGAACCGACGCTGCAACGGGTGCATCTGCTCAGCTGAGCCCAGCCCCTCCACAGTGGTCACCTCGCGCCGGTCGGCGCGAAACGCCGGCGTGATGCAACTGTGCACCGGTTCGCCGTCCAGCCACACCGTGCAGGCGCCGCAATCGCCGGCATCGCAACCCTTTTTGACGCCGAACCAGCCCAGCGACCGCACGAACGTGCGCAGGCACTGCCCGGGCGCAGGCTCTTCGTCATACAGGTGGCCGTTCACGGTGTAGCTCAACGCAGCCCTCCGTTGCTGAGCTCGGCGCGGATCGCCTCGGCGAAATGCCTGGTCAGATGCCGCCGATGAGCCGGGCTGCCATTGGCATCGGCGAACCACACGTCGGGTTCGATGGCATCGACCCGGGCCGCCAGCACGTCGGCATCCGGGATCGCGTCAAATTTCAGCCGCACCGGCTTGGTGGTGCCCGCGGTAATGGTCAACAGCAGATCACCGTCGTCGGGGCCTTGGGTGCCGACCAAAAACACCGACGAGCGACCCAGCTTGGTCAGCGTGAAGCGGCGGTGCGTGTGGCGCTTGCCAAGCGCGGCGGCCGGAATGTGCACACTGCGCAAGATCTCACCCGGCTGCAGCACATTCTCATGATCCCCGGTGACGAAATCGGCTGCGTCGACACGTCTTTCGCCGCCCTCGGTAGACCACAAAGTGTACGTCGCCTCCAGCGCCACGGCCATCGTGATCATCGGGCCCGCCGGCAGCGACATGCAGATGTTGCCGCCCACCGTCGCCGAGTTCCACACCTTGAACGACGCCAAAAACGCCTCACAGCACGTCCTCAACACCGACGCGGCCGGCCAGTCCGCCGGAGCCGCGAACGCATACAGGTGATCGACCGTACACGTGGCGGCGATCTCCAGGCCGCCGACGCCGGGCACCAGAGCGGGCCAGCCCAGCGAGGTGAGATCGATCAACCGGCGAAGGTCGGGCTGCGGCTCGGAAAACAGCCACGTACCCCCCGCCAGCCAGGCGTCACCGGGCGACCACTGCGCACCGGGACGTGGCAGGGGTTGGCGAACAACCTCTGTGATGGTGTTCAGATCCAGTGGACTGCCCCCCTGCAAACAATTACGTTCGGACGAATCTCCAGAACTGGACTGTAGACAACCCGTTCAACTCCGGAAGGGATATCCGGCAAATTTGCCGTGCCAAAGAATTTCGGGGATTGGTCCCACCCGGGCACCTGCCTGGGGTGGCCCGCTCGGTCCTCGGCGAGACCCCCGGGCAATGGCTGATCGCCGATAACCGCTAGGTTGCCGAACCACCGCGGCCCACGCTCGCTGCCCGTCTCATGCGCGACGCGGCGAGGATGGCTCCTCCTGCCATAGAGGTCCGTCGCTGTTCCAGTTCCGAGTTCCGCACGCTCAGGGCCCGGGAATCGCGTCCCATTCCAGACATACCTGCGTACCGGTAGACGACGTCTCGATTCTCGCCCGGTCGGACAGGGCCCGCATCAGCGGAATTCCGCGACCACGGATCCGGATCTCGGGGCTTGGAGCGGGTATGCGCCACACCCCACTGTCGGAGATTGTGACCATCAACCTCGCTTCGTCCGCGTCGTAGCGAGCCTGCACGTCCATCGTCCCCTGATAGTCAGCCAGTAAATAGGCGAACTCCGCCGCATTGGCCAACGCTTCGTTGACCGCCAACACCACGTCACTGGCCCGGATCGGGTCGAGGTCGAAGAACTGCTGCAGCCACGTGGCGAATTCTTCCCTGGTGTACGCGGCACTCCCGGCGTCCGCGACAACTCCGATGCGCCGGAAGCGCTCTGCATTCGCGACGTCGGCCGAAGACGTGGAATCGATCATGGCAATTGGTCAGTACCCGTGAAAGCTGCTTCCTATGCGCCCAGTGTCGCCAACGCCTCGTCGAGTGTCGGATACACCGGGATGATCTCGGCAATACCCACCAGCTTCAGTGGGCGACTGGTGGCCGGGCCGTCCGCGACGACGCAGAAGTTGACGTCCGGAGTCACCTCGTCGTGCACACCGACGAGAACTCCCATCCCCGCCGACGCCAAGAAATCGACCGCGGTGAAATCGATGACGAGCCCGGCCGGATCCTTGCCGAGCGCCGCACGGATCGACTCCTCCAGCTGTGGTGCGGTGAGCATGTCGATGTCACCGGACGCGGACACGACGACGACACGGCCAACCCACTGTTCAGCCACGGCGCAAGCCGGCGATGGCGACTGCGCAGCCGTGCCTGGAGTGCTGGCTTCACCTTGCTGATTCACGGTTCACCTCTCATGTGGGTGCGCATGCGCGGGGCGCGAAGGCACTCGTTTCACGCTCGCGAGGCTGCGTGCTGAACCTGGCAAGAGCTGAATGTTGATCGACATCGAACTTTACCGAAGCCAGTCGGGCAATGACGGGGGTGTCACCGCCTACCGGTCGGCCGTCAGGGCGAGAAGGGCGACGTCATCATCAGGGCGCAGTGCCAGCACCAGGGTGGCCAGCTCGTTGATCAGCGGAGCGGCCGGTAGACCGATCCGGTCGGCCAGGAAACGGCACAGCGCGTCCTCGCCGAAGCACTCGGTGCCGTCGGGCCGGGCTTCGGTGATTCCGTCGGTGTACAACAGCAGGGTCTGCCCGCGACGAAGTTCCACCGTGCACTGCTCGAACGCGGCGTCCGAAATGGCGCCGACGAACATGCCTCCGTCGGGCCGCACCCGTTGGACGGCGCCGCGGTCAGGGTCGAGCAGCAGCGCCGGCAGGTGACCGCCGGTGGCGAGTGTGACGTCGTACACGCTGGGTTCGGACGCCTCGGAGAGCAGGCCGAACAGAACCGTACAGAACTTCTTCTCGTTGGGATCGCTCACCAGCACGCTGTTGAGCTCGGCCAGCCCATCGGTGGGATCGTCATGGTGCAAGGCGGCTGCCCGCAAGGTGTAGCGCACCAACGACGTGACCGCCGCTGCTGCCGCCCCGTGGCCCTCGACGTCGCCGAGGAAGAATGCCCAGCGCTGCCTGTCGAGTGCGAACACGTCATAGAAGTCACCGCCGACCTGCGCCGACGACGCGGGGTGATAATGCGCCGCCAGGGACAGACCGGGAATGTTGGGCAGCGACGGCGGCAGCAGCGAGCGCTGAAGAACGGCCGCATAGTCTTCGATGGTCTCGCGACCAAGCTCAGGCGTGTCGCGAAGCTCGCGCTCCGCGCGCACGGTGGTCAACGCCGAATGCCGCAGCTCGAGCTCGTCCATCGCGATCCCGGCGAGATCGCACAACGTGGCGATGTCGTCGTCCGTCGGGTTGTGCGGCTCGGTGTCGAGGACGTTGACGGCACCGATGCGGTAACCGTCGGAGGTCACGATCGGTGCGGCGGCGTAGAACCGGATCCCGCAGGTGCCGTAAACAAAGGCATTCCCGCCGATGCGGGGGTCATTGAGCGCGTCGCGCACCACAACCGGTGCTTCACCGACGACCGGTGACGCCCACGGTTCGGCGTCGCGCGCAATCTGCTGGACGCCCTCTAACCCGTACGCGGCTTTGAACCAGACCCGGTCGCTGTCGATGATCGCGACCGTGGCCATGGGGGTACCGAAGCAGCGCGCCGCCACCCGGGCGATGCGGTCGAACGCAGCGTCGGACGGGGTGTCGAGGATCGCGTAGCGTTCGACTGCCCGAAGACGTTCCGCTTCGGCGTCGTCCGCGGTCTGGGCAGACGCTTGAGTGATGGTCATTGCAGCTTCCCGCCGGTCGTGAGGTCGCCTGGGCGTCCTCCGCACTGCTGGAAGGTGGCGCGCCTGCCGCCGTGTCGGCGAACACAGTCAACCCTACCGGCGATGCCCGACACCGGAGTAATAAACTAGAACACGTTTCAGCTCGCCCAGGCCCACAGGAGCAGCATGCACACTGCGCTATGCGATGAGCTCGGCATTGAGTTCCCGATCTTCGCTTTCACACATTGCCGCGATGTCGTCGTTGCGGTCAGCAAAGCCGGCGGCTTCGGTGTGCTGGGGGCGGTCGGCTTCACCCCGGAGCAACTCGAGATCGAGCTGAACTGGATCGACGAGCACATCGGTGCCCATCCCTATGGGGTGGACATCGTGATTCCGAACAAGTACGAGGGGATGGACTCGGACTTATCAGCAGACGAGCTCAAGAAGACACTGCAGTCAATGGTGCCGCAGGCGCACCTCGACTTCGCCCGCAAGATACTCGCCGACCACGGGGTCCCCATCGACGACAGCGATGAGAACGCGTTACAGCTCCTCGGCTGGACCGAGGCGACCGCGACCCCCCAGGTAGAAGTCGCGCTGCGGCACCCCGGGGTGACGCTCATCGCCAATGCCCTTGGCACCCCGCCGGTGGAGATGATCGAGCAGATCCACCAGTCAGGCCGCAAAGTGGCCGCGCTGTGCGGCTCGCCCTCTCAGGCACGCAAGCACGCCGATGCGGGCGTGGACGTCGTCATTGCCCAGGGCGGTGAGGCCGGCGGGCATTGCGGGGAGGTCGGCTCAATCGTGCTGTGGCCTCAGGTGGTCAAGGAGGTCGCGCCGTTGCCGGTGTTGGCGGCCGGCGGGATCGGCAGCGGCGAGCAAATCGCGGCTGCCCTTGCCCTGGGTGCGCAGGGCGCGTGGACCGGGTCGCAGTGGCTGATGGTCGAGGAAGCCGGCAACACCCCGGTTCAGCAGGCGGCCTACGCGAACGCGACCAGCCGCGACACCGTGCGCAGCCGCTCGTTCACCGGCAAGCCGGCGCGGATGCTGCGCAACGAGTGGACCGACGCGTGGGAGCAGCCCGGCAACCCGGAGCCGCTCGGAATGCCGCTGCAGTACATGGTTTCCGGCATAGCAGTGGCGGCGACCCACAAATATCCGGACCAGACGGTCGACGTCGCCTTCAATCCGGTTGGTCAGGTCGTCGGACAGCTGAAGAAGGTCGAGAAGACCGCTACCGTCATCGAGCGCTGGGTCCAGGAGTATCTCGACGCGACAAACACGTTGAATGAGCTGAACGCCGCCGCTGCCGTGTGAGGACTGGCGGCGGCGCCCAGCGCATGGGACAGCCTGTTGGCGCGCGGAAATCCCTGCATCGCACGGAGACCCGGCGCCGCCTGTCGGCGATCACGGAAGCGCGGAGAGCGGCAGCAGAGACCCGAGCGGGTTTTGTGCGGGTGCCGCGGCCCGCGCGGGCGCTGTCACAGCAGAATTGAGGGCAGTCGTGGCCGGCTTGGCACCGAGGTTGGGCAGCTGAAGTCCACCGGGGATCAGGGCCGCCAAATCGGCTGGCACGGAGAGCTGCTGGGGCAGCGGCAGTGGAACTCCCGCGATATTCGGCAGATTGACCTCTGCTGTGGGCACCGTCGGGGCGGAGCCCGCCACGGGAGCCGCGGCCGCTGCCGCTGATGCCGGCTGGGGCAGCGTGACCGAGGCGGCGGCGGCCGGCGGCGGCGTGGCCGGTTGCGGCAAGCTCACCGACGCGGTCGCGGCTGACGGCGCGGCAGGCGTCGCCGGCACACCGCCGAGAGCCCCCGCTGCGCTCTGCAGCAAGCCGGTGATGGCTGGCCCCGGTGCCGCTGCGAGCTGCTGCACCATGTTCAGACCGGGCACGGCCGGATTGGCCGGCGTCGTCGGGTCGGCCGATGCGCTGGGGCCCAGCACCAGAACGGCCGAGCACAGGCCTGCGGCGGCAACCGCGGTGGCAGCAAAGCGATTCGTGATCGAAGACATTGTTCTCCCATCCCCTTGATGTCGAGTTCCGGCCCCGAACGTAGCGTGTTACTGGTGTTACTCAAGCGACAGATGTGACGTTTACGGAACCGATGCGAAGGTGAAGCGCTTCGGAGACCGGGTGCTTCGATGCGGCAGAACGGGGCTCTGCGGCGATGATTCGTGTCGTGACACCCTTGCTGAGCGCGTGCAGCGGCTTCCTTCTTGCCGTGTTGTGGATGGATCTCATCTTCGATGTCCAGGTTGTCGCCCACCGGAGATCCCGGGACGAACTGCCCGAACCCGTCCTCGCCTCGATCGCCGGCTACTACCACCGCGCGACGACGACATCACGGCCGATGAGCCTGCTGATTGCGCTGGTGATGCTGATCCTGCTGGGCACGTTCGTCTTTCGCGCGGTCTTCAGCCGCGACGCAATCTGGGTGGTGGTCGTGTCGGCCGCACTCGCCGGCGGCCCCGTCCTGCTCGCCCTGACACGAACGGTCCCGACTGCGGTTCGACTCGGCAACCGCACGGACAGCGACGCCGAACAGACACGTCTTGCGCGGTCGATATGGCGCGACCATCTTTTGTGCGTCGCCTGCATGTTCGCGTTTCTCGTCCTCTGGGTGGCTCTGAGCGCAACGAGCTAATGCAATCCGACTCGCGTCGCTCGCGCCGCAGGTTTGCGATTCGCTGCTGTCGGCTACGCCATGCGACGGGACCCTGAAACCGCCGACTCCGACAGAGGATCATGACCGAACCGCTTTCGCAGCACCGGCTGCGCCTGCGTGACGGGTTCTTGCAGCGGGCCACCGACGAGCTGTTCAAATACGACGAACGGCTCAGTGGCCTCGGGCTGGAGGTCCGGTTCGACCGCGGCGTGGCGCACGTGACTGGCACTGTCTCCAGGCGAGCGCACCTCGACACCGCCCGCGAACTCATCGGTCGGCTCGACGGTGTGCTGGGTGTGTGGGACCGGGTCCGGATCGGCGACCGCGAGCCGGTGATCCTCGATCTCGGCTGCGGCGGCCAGAAGCAGTACCCGACCAATCTCGGCATCGACCTGCTCGCCACCCCGCAGGTTGACGTCGTGGCCGACCTGTCCCGGCCGCTGCCGTTCGCGGACTGCTGCGCGGATCGGGTGTTCCTCGTCCACATCCTGGAGCACCTGATCGACTTCCTGGCGTTGATCGACGAGGTGCACCGGGTGCTGCGACCCGACGGCATCGCCTACGTTTTGGCACCGTGGTGGCGCTACGTCAACGCCGTGGCCGATCCGACCCATGTGCGGTTGCTCGATCTGCAGACGATCAAGGGCATCTGCTGTCGCGCAGGCTCGCCGCGCACCTGGCTTCCTCTCCACGCGTCATGTGACGGCGCCACGATCTTCGCTGAGCTGCGGCCGATCAAAGACGACTCAGCCGAATCACCGGACCTGGTCCACATGGCGCGCTTTTTCGACTGAGCGTCGGCAGCATCAGCTGTGAACTTGGGTATAGCGGGAATCGGAAATCCGGGTCGGCGTTGGATCTGACAGTGAACGCACGTCGCGCGGGTCTGGTCGGGAATGGGCGATTGCGGCCCTCGATCGGGGCGACAAGGTCGCCGCCACGGCGCGAGACACGTCAAGGCTTCACGACCTCGTGGATAAGTACGACGAGGCGCTGTTGCCGATCGAGGTTGACGTGACCGACCTCGCCGAAGTGACGCAGGCCCATGAGCACTTCGGGCGCCTCGACATCGTGGTCAACAACGCCGGATACGGGCAGGTATCACCGCGTTCGCGAAGGTGGGTATCTATCACGCGTCGAAGTGGGCGTTGGAAGGGTTTTGCGAAGTCCCAAGGTGCTTGAAATCCAACGGAAGCTGGCTGATCACATCGTCGAACTCGCCCGGCGTCACCGCGTCTCTCAACGTCGCCATGACCGCGTCGACGGCCATTTCCGCGACGTTGCGGTCGGTTCCTGCACGCTCGGCGGTCCTGCGGACGAACTCTTCGAAGCTGAACGCCTCGGCCTCTTCCCGGGCGGGTAGCAGCGGGTTCTGCAGGGGCAGCGGTAACTGGGCCGCGAGATCTCGGGCCTCTCCCCCGGTGATGCGTTCAGCCAGAGTGGCAAGTACCGCCCGCGTGAGCTTGTCCGCCTCATCGGCCGGCACCCCGACGTTGTCGGCCACGCGGTTGATGAACTCCTTGTATTCCATCCCGCCTCCATCGATTCGTCTCTGAATTCTTGCCATGCTGCGTGCCCGGGGTGGCCGATGCCTCCTCCCCGTGAGCCGAATCTCGGGGTAGCGAATCGACCTGGCAGACGGTCCCCCGAAACGCGCGTCGCAATACACCGGAAGCAGTCCGACAGATGCTTTGCTAGGGGATCAGACGTCGAAACAGCCCGGCGGAGGCGAATCTGTGAGGGGTTCACGATCTTCCCCACGGCCAGGTGCAGAGCGGCACCGGTACGCCACACATGTATCGCCGAGCGGTAATTCGATCTCCAAACTCCGCCTTCTCAGCGGACTTGCCGCGGTGCTGGCGGCTTTGACCGTCTTCACCGGCGTCACTGCCAAATCGTTCACCAATAGATCGGTGCCGGCGGCGGGCGCGGAGCCCGCGCCCCCTCCGACCTCGACCACCGCGACTGCGGCCCCGCCGATGGCCCCCTTTCCCACCGACGACCAAGGGTTCATCAACTCTGCCGCCCGATGTGATGGAACACAAACCCCGCTCGCGCTCGGTCGAACCCACCGCTCACTCGTGGTGATCTGCGTTGATCAGAGCGGAAAGTACGAGTATCGCGGGGTTCGCATCAGCGACGGCGCATCGTTGACGGTGCCGGCCCAGACCAGACCTGACGGCGGTTTCGTCGCACAGAGCGACGACGTGACCTACGCCTTGTCGGCGTCGCAACTTCTGGCCACGGCCGGTGACACGGTCATCAACAGAGAACCGATGATCGACTACCGGCAGCCGCACCTGTTTGCCGCAGAGACTGGCGCGGCCACGCAGAGCCCCTCAGCGACAGCGCCCGCCCCCGCGCCACCGGGACGATGAGAATTGGTCTGACCACTTGACGTCTGGCCGGTGGCTGCACAGCGGCCCCAAAGTGGCCGAGCTCGTGGTCGAGCGCAGGCAGCCGCACCTGATCGAACTCCTCAATGAGTCGGTGCGCACGCTGGCGGCCGGAGACGGTCCGATCGGGCGTCAACGCGTTGCGCCCGCCTTCTGGGACCACATCGTCGACGGTGCCGATTCCATCGCATTCCGACTGGCGGGCACGCCGTGTCGGCGATGTGACGATCGACCCCGCCTCGCGCGAAAGCATCGTGAGCACCACGCCGATCCGCGCAATGTATCCCGATGCGGGCACTGTGCGCGCGGTGACCGTGGGATCGTCGAAACCGTGACGTCAGCCGGCGAGACGGACGCGCGCGAGGGCGAGCGCGCTCTTCGGCCGTCCGATCGGTTTGGCCAATCTCTTCGGAGTCGAACTGTGGGAACGGTTCTCGTCCTATGGGATGCTCACGATTCTGGGCTACTACCTGTACTACTCGGTCACCGAAGGTGGCCTGGGACTGCCCAAGGCGCGCTACTACAGCCCACAGCACGAGTTCGCCTACTTCGGCATCATCGCTGTGATGGCGATTGCCGTGGGAGTGTTGTCTTCGCTTTCACACCGTGGGTGAGCCGGCACATGGAGGGGATTCGCTAGGCCCGATAGGCGAGTAGTGACCGCCAGTACTCCTGCGGTATCTCGGCATTGGACCGCAGCACCATGGCCAGTCCGATCGCCATGGCCAGTCCGAGCAGGCCGAGCCACAATCCGACGAGACCGATGACGACCCACAGCACTGTGGTGATCGCCGGCCACGGCGACAGCACGGCGAGAGCCGGGGCGAAGAAGAAGCCGGTTCCGATGTACCACGACGAACCGGCGCGGTCAGAGATCAGCACGAACCGCAGCCAACGCGGGACGGGCGGCTCGGCCGCCGGGTCGTCGCTCATCATCGTTCTCCTTTCTCCGTCACAGTGCGGCGCGATAGGTAAGCCGTGCAATTACGTCAGAGGTAATGGTTGTGCGCGTTCAGCAGGGAGACAATGGCGGGCGTGACCGCCGCGAGTGCGCCCACTCCGCCGTTCGGCACCCTGGTGCGGGAGTGGCGAAAACGCCGTCGCCTCAGCCAGCTCGATCTGGCTATCGAGGCCGCGGTCTCGGCGCGCCACGTCAGCTTCATCGAAACCGGACGGTCAAGCCCGAGCCGGACGATGGTGCTGCGCCTGGCGGCTGCGCTCGACGTTCCGCCGCGCGAGCAGAACCAGTTGCTGATGGCCGCCGGGCTCGCCCCGCTGTTTGCCGAACGTACCCTGGGCGATCCCGAGATGGCCGCGGTGCGGCACGGGGTCGAACAGGTGCTGCGCGCCTACCACCCCTACCCCTGCCTGGCGGTCGACCGCGGATGGCGCATCCTCCGGGCCAACGCAGGCGCCGCGGTGCTGCTTGACGCTGCCGCGCCGCACCTGCTCGTGGAGCCGAACGCGTTGCGGATCGCCCTGCACCCGGAAGGCCTGGCCCCGCGCATCCGCAATCTGCCACAGTGGCGCCAGCATGTGGTGGGGCGCGTGCGGCGGGAGGCCGCCCTCAGCGGTTCCGCCCAACTCGCGTCACTGCTGGCGGAGATCGAGTCCTATCCCGGCGGCTTCGACGAAACTCACGATCTCGGTGCAGTCGCCGTTCCGCTCGAGCTGTTCACGCCACAAGGTCATCTGCTGAGGTTTCTGAGCACGGTGACGACGTTCGGCACTGGCCTGGACCTCACAGCCTCGGAGCTGAGCATCGAAGCCTTCCTCCCCGCAGACGAGGCCACCGCCGCAGCATTGGGCTGACGGCAGCAGGGTCGACACCGGAACATGTTCCATTTCAGCCTTATGGAGCCGTTCCGTCAGCCCACTACCAATGCTTTACTGACACGAGAACCCGTCGTCGTGAGGAGTGCCACAGATGCCGACTCCGAGCCTGCCGCCCGGCTTCGATTTCACCGACCCCGACATCTACGTCGAACGGCTGCCGGTCGACGAGCTGGCGGAGCTGCGCAGAGTGGCGCCGATCTGGTGGAATGAGCAGCCGACAGGCAGGGGCGGCTTCGATGACGGCGGCTTCTGGGTGGTCACCAAACACAAGGACGTCAAAGAGGTGTCACTGCGCAGCGACGTCTTCTCCAGCCTCAAGAAAACCGCACTGCCCCGCTACAAAGACGGCACCGTGCAGGACCAGATCGACACGGGCAAGTTCGTCCTGCTGAACATGGACGCCCCGCAGCACACGCACCTGCGCAAGATAGTCTCCCGCGGCTTCACGCCGCGAGCCGTGGAGCGCCTGCGCGACGACCTCCACGAGCGTGCGGAGCGAATCGTCAAGGCGGCCGCTGCGGGGGGTTGCGGCGACTTCGTCGAGCAGGTGTCCTGCGAGTTGCCACTGCAGGCCATCGCCGGTCTGCTCGGCGTACCCCAGCAAGACCGCAAGAAACTGTTCGATTGGTCAAACCAGATGGTGGGCGACCAGGATCCTGAGTTCGCAACGAATAACGCCATCGCTGCATCCGTCGAATTGATCATGTACGCCATGCAATTGGCGGCACAAAAGGCCAAGGAGCCCGGGCACGACATCGTCACCACTCTGATCGAGGCCGACGTCGACGGCCACAAACTTTCCGACGACGAGTTCGGCTTCTTCGTCATCTTGTTGGCCGTGGCCGGCAACGAGACCACTCGCAACTCCATCACGCAGGGCATGATGGCGTTCACCGACCACCCGGAGCAGTGGGAGTTGTTCAAGAGCAAGCGGCCCGATACCGCGGCCGACGAAATCGTGCGCTGGGCCACTCCGGTGACGTCGTTTCAGCGCACCGCGCTGGAGGACACCGAATTGGGTGGCGTCGCGATCAAGCGAGGTCAGCGGGTCGTCATGTTCTACCGCTCGGCCAATTTCGACGAGGACGTGTTCGACGACCCGTACAGCTTCAACATCTCGCGGGATCCGAATCCGCACGTGGGATTCGGCGGCACCGGCGCGCACTACTGCATCGGTGCCAATCTCGCCAGGATGACCATCGACTTGATGTTCAACGCAATCGCCGACCACATGCCCGACCTCACGCCGATGTCGCCGCCGGAGCGGCTACGGTCCGGATGGCTCAACGGGATCAAGCACTGGCAGGTCGACTACCAAGGCAGTTCCGGCGGCGAATGCCCGGTCGTCCGTTAGACACGTGGACCCTGGATTCGTCCGACGGCGATCTGCTGGTTCACACCGGGGTCACGGGCCGGGCGGCCAAGATGGGTCACCGCCTGACTATCAAGATGGACTCGTGGCATGCCACGGTGCGCTGTGAGGGCAACGAGCCCGCCGCGGTGGAACTGATCGTCGACGTGGATTCCCTTCAGGTCCTGCGGGGAGAGGGCGGGGTGACGCCGCTGTCGGGGCCGGAGAAGGCGCTGGTGCGATCGAATGCGCTGAAGACGCTCGGGGCTGAAAGGTTTCCCCAGATCCTTTTTGCGGCCGACGATATCGGACAGACGAACAGCGGCTACCGGCTCGATGGGATGCTCGAGATCCACGGGCAGCCGCGCAGGCACGTCATCGATCTGGGAGTAGAGGATCTCGGCGACAGATGGCGATTGTCGTGCGACGCCGATGTCCGCCAATCCGAGTTTGGTGTCAAGCCGTACTCGATGTTGATGGGTGCGATGAAGGTCGCCGATAGCGTTACCGTTTCCTTCACCGCAGAGCGAAGCAAGAACGCTCAAGGGGCTTGTCCGAAGTAGTCGGTCGCGCCCGCCATGCCCAGATTCTGTACGAGGTAACGGTTTTCCGCCTCCAACTGAGCGATCCTGAGCTCCAGGTCCAGGATGATGCTGACGCCCTCCCGGTTGATGCCCCGTTCGCGTAACTCCGCGATGCGATTCGGTCGACCGGGTGCTGGCGGGCTTTGCTCGGGCGGCCCGGACTCTGCAGCCGCCGACATCGCGCTCGTCGATTCCTCACGAGACCGTTGATCTCGACCCGGGCGCCCGCTGCGTAAGAGCAGCGCGGTGAGCACCATGCCGGCCAGGAACAGCCCGCAACTGACGCTGAAGGCGACGGTGTAGCCGTGAATCGCGGCCGCAGACCGCACGCTGGGTGTCGGTGGCCAGTGAGTCGTCAGATAGCGAGTGACCGCGCTCGCGAAAATGGTTGAGAGGGCGGCCGTTCCGACTGCGCCACCGATCTGCTGGCTGGTGTTCACCATGGCTGAGGCGACGCCCGCGTCAGCGTCGGACACGCCGGCGGTGGCGGTCGCGATCGCGGGAGCGAAGGTCAAGCCCATGCCGACACCCAGGACGAACAGCGGAGCAAGGACATTGGCGGCGTAGGTGGAGCCGATGCTGAGATGGGACAGCCAAAACATCCCCGCGGCAGCGATCAACATGCCAAGCGGCACCAGCGGGCGGGCGCCGAAGCGCGGAACGAGCCGAGTATTGGCCGCACCGGCGGAGAGCGCAATGCCTGCGGCCAGTGGCAGGAACGCCACGCCCGTCTTGAGGGGGCTGTAGCCGAGGTTCTGCTGCATGTAGTAGGTGAGGAACAAGAATGCGCTGAACATGCTGCAGAATGCCAAGGCAATAGCCAGGTAAGAGCCGACGCGGTTGCGGTCGGCGACGACCTGCAGTGGCAGCAGCGGCGCACGGACATTCGCCTCGATGACGGCGAATGCGATCAACAACACGGCGCTCGCCACGAACATCACGAGGGTCAGCGGTGCGCTCCAACCGTGGGTTGCGGCGTTCGACAAACCGTAGACGAGGCAGAACAATCCGCCGGAGCCGGCGAGCACGCCCGGCCAGTCCAATCGCACCACAGTGTCGCGATCGTTTCGGGCCGGGATGAAGGCCAGCACCCCGGCTGCGGCCGGGATCGCGAAAACGACGTTCACATAAAGACACCAGCGCCACGACAGCCATTCGGTGAGCGCACCACCGAGCAACAGACCCACGACCGCGCCGCCGGCGGCGATCGCCGAGTACACGCCGAAGGCCTTCCCGCGTTGCCGGGCGTCAGTGAATGTGACATTGAGGGTGGACAGGGCCGCCGGCGCAAGCACCGCGGCGAACACCCCCTGAAAAGCGCGGGCAGCGGCCAACATCGCGAAGCCGGTCGCGGCGCCGCCGACGGCCGAGGCGGCGGCGAAACCGAGCAGCCCGACCAGTAGCGTGCGGCGGCGACCAACAATATCGGACAGCCGTCCACCGAGTAGCAGCAGGCTACCGAAGGCCAATGAATAGGCGGTGATGATCCACTGCCGGCTTTCAGTGCCGAAATGCAGACTGGCCTGCGCTGACGGCAGGGCGATGTTCACGACGGTGATGTCGAGGACCACCATCAGCTGGGCGATCCCGATTACCGCCAGGACCAGCCAGGGGTGAGAGCCGCGGGGCCGAGGAGCGGGTGCAGGCCGATCTCGGCCGCCGCGCTGCGCCTGATCGGCGGTCCGGCCCTGCAGGTTTTCGGTGCTGCGAGTTTCCATAGCCGCGGGGTACCCGCTCGGGGCCGGTCCGTGTCACCGAAGCATGCTGTCGGCCCTCATCAAACGCGCCGACGGAGGGGCAGCTAAGCCTGCACGATGACGGGATCGCCGACGTTGGCCGTGTTGTAGTACCACGCGGCATTGTCGGGGCTGAGGTTGATGCAGCCGTGACTGACGTTTGCGTGTCCTTGTGAATCCACCGACCAGGGGGCTGAATGCACGTACACACCGCCCCAGGTGATCCGCTCGGCGTACTGGGCGGTGATCAAATAGCCCTCGGAAGAGTTCAGCGGAATGCCGATGGTACGGGAGTCCATGACGACACTACGGTTCTTGTCCAAAATGCTGAAGTTGCCGACCGGCGTCGGCCGAGTGGGTTTACCCATCGAAGCAGGCATCTCGCGAGCCACTTGGCCATCGATGCTGACGGTGAACGTGTGCGCGGAGATGTTCGCGACCCCAACCACTGCGGCACCGGTTCCAAACTGTGTCGGTGCGCCGCCCGCCAGCACTGTCACCTTGCCGTGAGCGGGCCAGAATCCGTCCGGAACCCACTGCACCGTATCATCTTTCACCCAGTTGAATCGCCCCGTCATGCTCTTGGTCGCTGTGATGCTGATCGTCCGTTCTGCTGTCGCACGGTCGGCGATCGGTTTGGTGAATGTGACCGTGACCGGGTAACCCACACCCACCACCTGCCCGGGAGCAGGCCGGACCGCGGCAACGGCAAAGGCCGGGTCCGGGCGCGGTGCCGCCGCGGAACTGGTGCCTGAGCCGGGAATGGTCACTGCTGAGAACACCAAACCCGCAAGTGCATATCGAACCGCTCTACGCATGGCTTCCATTCTTCGAGGTGGCCTGGTCAGTTGAATTCCATGTTAAAGGAGGTGGGGGCATTCTCGGGCTTGTCGACGTTTCTGGTAAGTCGTCGTGCGGTGGAAGTCAATTCGCGGATATATCGTTGCCGGTCAGCCCGCGTAACCGCCGGCTGGAAGGGCCCGATCTGCAGCTCCCAGCGCGCCACCCCCTCGACGTCGAACACGGGTGCTGTGAGAACGCTGACCGGTAATTCGCGGTCCACGCCGAGTTGCGCCGGTTCGTACGGGTTTCCGTTGAGGCTGCTGAGGAGCTGCACCACGCGGTTGCGCAGCTGTGCGCTGGCGGGTTTGTCCGAAAGGAAGCTCACCACGTCGGCGATGACGTCCACGTTTTCGATATCCGTTGCTCCTGCCCCCCACACCCCCACCCCGGTGTCTTGTATCACGCTGAGCAGGCGCCGGAATTGCGCGACGTCGCCCGGTTTAACGCGCGCCAGCCACGCTTGTTGTACCACGGCATCCGAATGGGCGATGATCGACGCCCCCGCCGGAGGCACGAGCGGAAGTCGCGTTCCTGACGCGATGCCTGCGGGTATGCGCCCACGGTCCATCGTCACCGCGACGACGATGAGCTGACCGCGATGGACCGTGCTCAGGCCCGCAGCGCAGTCGAGCCGCTGGGCCAATCTGTCCAGTTCTGCGCCAACATGTTCCGGGTGGGGCAGCGTGGGCCGGGCACGCTCGCTGATCGCAATGAGAGCCGGACCGAGCTGGTAGGTGAGGTCGGGAAGCCTGATGACCCAGCCCTTTTCGTCCAGTGCGGCGAGGATCGCCCCGACTGTCGAGCGGCTGAGGTGAAGCTGATCCGCGATCTGGGCCGACGACTGTGGGCGGTCGCGCACGGTCAGGAACTCCACGACCGAGATCACGCGAAGTGTGGGCGGCGAACTCGAGTCGGCAGCCGGCTTGCCAGACGGCACCTCATTCTCCTAACGTGAATACCTATCCAGATAGTCGTATAGTTCTATACGAATATTAGTATTAGGAGCAGCGGTGGATGTCAAAGCCTTGCCGCCGGTGGACATCGATGACATCGATTTCGCGCTTGACGACCAAGCCGATCTGCACAGCGTGCTGGCGGAACTGCGCAGCCGCCGCGGCTGTTCGATCGTCCCATTCGCGGGGACACCGGCCGTCTTGCTCTTGACGCAGGAACTGGTGGCCGCGGGCTTCCGCGACGAGGAGACCTTCCCGTCGTGGGCGGCCTACTCTTTCACCACCGGTCCGGTGTGGGGCCACACCATCCAGTGCATGACAGGGCGGGAGCATCGCGTCAACCGGGCCATTGTCTCGACCCCGTTGCGACGCACCCATGTCGGGCAGTATCTGGCGCCCGTCATCGAGCCGGTCATCAACCGGTTGGTCGATCGCTTCGCCCGTCGTGGCCACGCCGACCTGGTTGCCGAGTTCACGCAGCGCTTCTCGCTGCTGATCAACAACCGGATGCTCGGCATCCCGATTGAGGACGAAGAGACCGTCTACCGCTGGGCGCAAGGACTGCTGCACTACGCCGTGGACCCGCAAGAGGCCAAGCGGTGCGCGCGCGAGCTCACCGAGTACGTCCTGCCGATCATCGCCGCCCGCCGTCGCGATCCGGGTGACGACTTGATCTCCCGCATCGTCACACAGACCACCGAGGACGGTGACGAACTCGACGACGAGCACGTGTTGTCGTTCGTGCGGCTCCTCTATCCCGTGGGTGCCGACACCACGATGCTCGCCATGGGTAACGTGCTGGCTGCGTTGCTCACCTATCCCGACCAGCTGGAACTGTGCCGAGCCGATCTCGACGAGCACATTCCGCGGGCGATCTGGGAGACGCTGCGCTGGGAGCCACCGGTGGGCCTGCTGCCCCGCGCGTGTCCGAAAGCGGTCAGCTGGCAAGGAATCGGCATCCCGGCTCTGACCCCGATGGTGTTCGCGATCAACGCTGCGAACCGTGACCCCGCGGTCTATCCGGATCCCGACAGGTTCGACATCACTCGCAAAGCGACGCCGCTGGTCGCCTTCGGTGTGGGTCCGCACAGCTGCATCGGCAACTGGCTGGCATTCGCCGAGCTCACCACCGCGTTGCGCACGCTTCTCGAGCGGCTGCCGAATCTTCGGCTCGATCCCACAACGGCCGGCGCGGTGCGAATCAGCAGCCAAGTCGTCACCACGCTGCGCGCCCCGCACACGTTGCCCGTCATCTTTGATTGCCAAAAACCCGGACGCCGGCCAGGATTCGCGTAGCGCGAGTTCGCTTCGGTGTTCGACGGTGACGGCGTGGCGGCAAGATCCTGCTCGGCTGCACTCGTTCACGCTGGAAGCGATCGAAGAGGCCGAACACGTCGGCACACCGCGGCGCGGATTCCGTCTGCCTGCCCGAGCACCACCTGTTTTCGCAGGTGTCCTCGCACCGTTGCATCACGCGGCGGAGATCGCCGAGCAGGCGGCGATGGTCGACCTGATCTCCGCGGACGCCTCGAACTCGGGCTGGGCACCGGATAGCGGATACCGCGTACCCGAGTACGAGTTGTTCGGGGCAGAATTCGCCGCCGATCGATGGGCTATTTCCGGTGCGACGGCCCGAAGCGACGTCGGCCGGCCAATCTCGGTCGCCTTATTCTCGACCCGGTAGGCCGACGGGCGCCCGCGCGATTGCACAAGTGAGCCCGGTTCGGATGTGTCGACGACGCGCCAGCGTGAGGGTTGACGGAAGTGGGTAGACGGCCTGAGGTAGACGGGAGGTATAGGTGACCCATCCATCAGGTATCCCGTTGTTCGAGCGGTTCTTTCGATCCGTCGGCGGCGTTGATATAGACAAGGACGACATTCGCCGGTTCCGGGAGTTGGTCGATGAGCAGATCGACGCGATCGCCATCGCGGGACGCAACTCCGCGAAATGGAACGGGCGCGACGTCATCGCACCGCAGGACCTGCCCATCACCAGAGGCTTGCAGGAACGGATGCGCGAGTTCGACAAGGTCGACGAGGCCGACGAGATTCGCGACCTCCTGCGTGAACAGGTCCGGGTCCCGCCGGCGGACGTCACATTCGGCGAGGACACCGAGCAAATGCTGCCAGAGTTGTTCGGTGGGCTCAGCGTCGCACTTGGCAAGTCTTTTCACGTGATCGACAGCAAGCTGACGAATCCGTCGAGCGAGCACTGGGAGCGCGCCTTCACCCTGTTCCGATTGGTGCTGTAGCAGGCTTGGCGTGGAAACAGGGGCGGGTGCGCCGGGCGCTCTTCGTACCCGCCGACCGAAATCACGGTGCCGGAATCGACTCCCCAGTGCGAGGCGCGTTGTCGCTCCGCTGGGGCAGTGTTGGCGCCGTAACTGCGACAGTTTCGGAGGGATCAACATGACTTTGCCTGTGCGACGTTCGAGCGGCTCGAGCGGCCAAACCGAACAGCGGCGACCGTTTCGTGAGTTCGAGGATCTTTTCACCGAAATGGACCGGCTTGTCCAGTCGGTGATCGGCGGTTCGGGCGACGGCACCTGGATGCCGGCCGGCGACGTGGTCGAGACCGACAACGAATACATCGTGGAGCTCGAGTTGCCGGGCGTGCGCAGCGAGGACATCGACGTACGCGTCGAGGGCAACGAGCTCGTCGTGCGCGGGGAGTTGAAGGAGCGCAAGCGCGAAGGACTCTTCCGCCGCCGTACCCGCCGGGTCGGCGACTTCGAGTATCGCGTGATGCTACCGGGAGAGCTGCGGGAGCAGGATATCCAAGCGTCGTTGGCGTACGGCGTCCTGCGCATCGAGGTGCCGAAAGCGCAGAACACGGGCAGATCCAACCGGATCGCCATCAGCGAGTCCGGCGACGGATCGGGCGGCAGCAAAACCGAATCCTGAGCCGTAAAGGCTCAACCTTAACTTCAGCTTGACCCCGTGGTCTGCCTGAACTGCTAGGCAGCCGCTCTCCGGTGGAGTAAGTTCGTCCAACGATACTGGACGGCTAACAACACAGGGCGGGTGCGGGCATGACCGGTGCTATCCGAGAGCGTCGACGTCGGGTGTGGCGGTTGGTGGTGGCCGCTGTCGCGGCGGCACTGCTGACCGGCGCCGTGAGTCTGATCGGCGGTCCACCACGCGCCGAGGCGTTCTCCCGACCCGGGTTGCCGGTCGAGTACCTCACGGTTCCGTCGCCGTCCATGGGACGTGACATCAAGGTCGAGTTCCAGGGCGGCGGCCACCACGGGGTGTATCTGCTCGACGGTCTGCGGGCCCGCGACGACTGGAACGGCTGGGACATCGAGACCCCGGCCTTCGAGTGGTATTACAAGTCCGGCTTGTCAGTCGTGATGCCCGTCGGTGGCATGTCGAGCTTCTACACGGACTGGTACCAGCCGGCGGTCGGCAACGGCGGTACCTGGACGTACAAATGGGAAACGTTCATGACCCAGGAACTGCCGGGCTGGCTGTCCGCGAACCGCGGCGTCAGCCCAAACGGAAACGCGGCGGTGGGCCTGTCAATGTCCGGGTCGGCGGCGATGATTCTGGCCGCGTATCACCCGCAGAACTACATCTACGCGGGGTCACTGTCGGGATTTCTCAACCTGTCGGCCGGTTCGTCGCCATTTCTGGTGCATATTTCGATGAATGACTCCGGCGGCTTCAATTCCGACGAGATGTGGGGCCCGTCCAGCGACCCGGCATGGGCCCGCAACGACCCGACGCTCCAGGTTGGGCGGCTGGTCGCCAACAACACCCGGCTATGGGTCTACTGCGGCAACGGCACACCGACGGATCTGGGCGGCGCCGACATCCCGGCCGAGGTCCTGGAGAGCGTGATCCGCGGCAGCAACATGACCTTCCACGACACCTACCTCGGCGCCGGTGGCCATAACGCGGTGTTCAATCTCCCGGACAACGGCACCCACAGCTGGGCGTACTGGGGTGCTCAGTTGCAGGCCATGAAGCCGGATCTGCAGCGCGTACTCGGCACCGGGTAGCTCCCTTCTTGTGGCTGCCGTACTACCCAATCTGGTCGATTGTGGTGGTCGCGCTCGACATCATCGTGATCTGGGCCATCGCCACATGGGACACCTCGCGATCACCCACCACGCCGTGATCGTGCCGTAGCGCGCGGACAGGTTAGCTCCGGTGGCTTTGGCCGGCTCACCGGCTTCAGCTTGACGAGATGCTGCTGGTCGGCGTGCATCCCTGGGATATCGACGGCGCCGGGCGAGCCGGAATGTCCGGTGCGTGGATCAATCGCCTCGACCTGCTTGCAGACGTGCTTTCGGGAGGAGACGACATAGCGGACGGCGATCTGGGTACTCCCGGCTCATGACCGGCATGTCACGGCGCGCATTTGGCCGCCTGGCGGCAGGGGTCGGATTGGCCGGCCCGGGCGGCATGGCTGCCGCGTGCGGCTCGCGACCCGGGGGCTCACCGTCGACGGCTACCGGCCCGCCACCACCGTGGGTGCGCGACGTCGGGTTCGTGCTGTCGCACGAGCAGTTCCGAACCGCCGAACTGCTCGACCAGTCCGAGGCGGCCGAGCGGGCCGGGTTTCGTTATCTGTGGGCCAGCGACCATCTGCAGCCGTGGCAGGACAACGAGGGGCATGCGATGTTCCCCTGGTTCACGCTGGCGCTGGTGGGCCAGCGGACAAGCCGAATCTCATTCGGAACCGGCGTGACATGCCCGATCTATCGCTACCACCCCGCCACGGTGGCACAGGCATTCGCGTCACTCGCGATCCTGTCGCCCGGTCGCGTCTTCCTCGGAGTCGGCACCGGCGAACGGCTGAACGAGCAGGCCGCCACGATGCAATTCGGCCCGTATCAGGAGCGCCACGACCGGCTGATCGAAGCCATCACACTCATCCGGCAGCTCTGGAGTGGCCAGCGAATCTCATTCCAGGGAAAGTACTTTCAGACCAACCAAGTCAAACTGTACGACCTGCCGCCATCACCGCCGCCCATTTTCGTGGCCGCCGGAGGTCCGAAAAGCGCTCAACTGGCCGGCCAGTACGGGGACGGCTGGATCACCCAGGCCGCCGGGGTCAAAGACGAGAAACTCGTCGCGGCATTCACGCAGGGCGCGCAGGCGTCCGGTCGCGACCCACGCGCGTTGGGCAAACGCGCTGAGTTGTTCGCCGTGGTCGGAGATCAGAACGAGGCCGCTGCGGCTGCGGAGCTCTGGCGCTTCACCGCCGGCGCCGTGGACCAACCCAACCCCGCAGACATCCAGCGCGCCGCCGAGGCCAACCCGCTGGACAAGGTGGTCGCCAATTGGGCGACCGGAACGGACGCCTCCACCCACATCGCCGCCGTACGAGCCGTTCTCGATGCGGGCGCCACACCGTTCATGCATTTTCCGCAGCGGGACCCGACGACCGCCATCGAGTTCTACCGCACCAACGTTCTGCCGCGGCTGTAGTCAGATCGCATACTCGCGCGGCCGGCGCTCAACGGACACCCAGTGGTCGGTCGTGAATTCTCTCACCGCCCACTGGCCGCCGATCGGCCGATGCCCGAGTCCTTCTCACCGCCGAAAGCGGTGTTGGCCTCATCATTCACCGGCGAGTCGTTCACGTGCGAGCCCGCTCTCGAGTTCGTCACCCTCGCTTCGCGAACCGCCGGGCACACACTGCGCGGCTACCCATGTCGCGGCTGCCCAAACGCCCCGCGGCCACGTCGGGCAGGCCTTCCTACGGGGCCACGAACTGACGGATGGCTGTCACGATCTCCTGCCAAGCGTCTTCCTGAATGTAGTGACCTGCTCCCTGCAGGCGCAGGGTGCGGTGATCGGGGAACAGCTGTTCCCAGCGGACGCGCTCCGGTTCCCGGAACGCAAAGTCGGCGGTGGGCCAACACAGCAGCGCGGGTCGGTCAGACAATCGCGGCAATTTCGAGGCGACGTCCGCCAAAAAAACTTTGCTGCGGACGATTTCGCGCGGAAACACATACACCGGTCGACGCGACTCAGGCGTCGGGAACGGACCGCGGTACGCGTTCATCACCGCCTCCGGCAGATGTGTGCGGCGCACACCACGGGGCAGAATCGTTTCTACGAAGAAGTTCCGGCGCTCGATCAGGTAGCGGCCAAGCGGGCTGCCCAGCAGGCGCGAGAAAGCCTGCGTACCGAGGTCAGTCGCGGGCCATGCCCACGTGTTGCCGATGACGAAGCGGGCGAACCGGTCCGGTTGACGGGTCGCGACGGCGAATCCGATCGGGCCGCCCCAGTCCTGCACCATCAGCGTCACCGCGGTCAGATCGAGCTGCTGCACGAAGCCCTCGACCACGTCGGCGTGCTCGGCGGGGGTGAACCCATACCGCGGCGGCGCGGCGGACAATCCGAAACCCGGGTAGTCGACTGCCACGCAACGGAACTGGCCGCGTAGCTCCTTGATGATCTCCCGGTAGAGAAACGACCAGGTCGGGTTTCCGTGCAGCAGCAACAACGTCGGGCCGCTACCCTCGTCGATATAGTGCAGCCGCGCTTCGCCGACCTCGACATAGCGACTTTGGAACGGGTACAAGTCCTCTGGCAGCCACGCCGGGCGATCGGTGCTCACAGACCGTGACTGTAGTACCGAGCCGGCGTATCTCGGCGCGGTCACAGCACCATCACGACCTTCACGCGTGCGGTGGTCGTCCGGCGTGCCTTTGCGGGCGAAAGTCTTTACGCCCGGCAGGATGACGCGCATGCCCGAGCTGACCCGTCGCACGCTGCTGCGCTTCGGAGCCGGCGCGGCCACCGGAGCGGCGGCCGCCTGTGCGTTGGGAACATTGCTGGACCCCGGAGCATCGCGTGCGGCCGGGCCCGGGCTGGCGGCCCCATGGCCGCGGGAGCCGGCCCCGCCGGCCGGTGCCATGCCCACGTATCTCACCGGTTCCTTCGTCTCGGCGGCCCGGGGCGGCGTCTCCACGAACTGGGTCATCGCGCGACCGCCCGGTCAAACCGGGGCGCTGCGGCCGGTGATCGCGCTGCACGGTAGAGGCGGCAACGCAGCCGACGTCATGGACATGGGCATCCAGGACGGGTTGGCGCAGGTCGTTGCCGCCGGCGGCCGGCCGTTCGCAGTTGTCAGCGTCGATGGCGGCGACAACAGCTATTGGCATCAGCGTGCGTCCGGCGAGGACTCGGGCGCCATGGTGCTTTCGGAACTGCTGCCCTTGCTGCAGACAAAAGGTCTGGACACCTCGCGGGTGGCCTTCATGGGCTGGTCGATGGGCGGATACGGTGCGCTGCTGCTCGGCGCCCGGCTCGGGGCCGGCCGGACCGCCTGCATCTGCGCGGTGAGCCCCGCGTTGTGGAGCTCGTACTGGCTCGCCGACCCCGGAGCTTTCGACGGTCCCGATGACTGGTCGAAGAACAACGTGTTCGGCGTGCCGGCCCTCTCCTCCATTCCCATCCGGGTCGACTGCGGCACCAGCGACCGGTTCTACGCGCCCACCAGGCAATTCGTCACCCAATTGCGCACGCCGGTTTCCGGAAGCTTCTCAGCCGGTGGGCACGATGTATCGTTTTGGCGCCGACAACTGCCTGACGAGCTCAAATGGATGGTGTCCTAGCTCCCCGGGCCACCTTCCCGAGGGCGTGGCAGAAGTGGCGAGCCGGCAGAGATCGGCAAGAATGACCCCACCACCAGATACCACCTAACAGGCAGGTGATATTGCCGCAGTCCGCCACCACCAGTCCTCATCGCCGCGGCGCGCATCGTGCGCCGCGAACCTCGGGGACCGGTTCTGGTCCTCAGGGGACCGGTTTCAGGACTGATATCGAGGGCTTACGGGCGCTCGCTGTGCTCGCCGTTGTCCTCTTCCATGCGGGGGTGCCCGGCCTGTCCGGCGGTTTCATCGGCGTGGACGTCTTTTTCGTCGTGTCCGGATTCCTGATCACCGGCATCCTGGTCCGAGAGGCGACGAATACCGGGACCGTCCGGCTTCCCCGCTTCTATGCGGCTCGGGCGCGCCGGCTGCTGCCCGCCGCCGGTACCGTGCTGGTCGCGACCGCGGTCGGCTCGGCGGTATTGCTGCCCCCGCTGCAAGCCCGCAGCGTGCTCGGGGACGCGATCACCAGCGCGCTCTATGTCGGCAATTACCGGTTCGCGATCCACGGCACCGACTACCTCGCGTCCGACTCGCCGCCGTCACCGTTTCAGCACTACTGGTCGTTGGGAGTCGAAGAGCAGTTCTACCTGCTATGGCCCGCGGTGATCATCGGCACGGTGTGGCTCGTCCGTCGCCGGAGCCAACCCGGCGACGACGCGCGGTCCCGATCGTTCACGCCCTACCTGGCCGTCCTCGCGCTCGTCGCGGTGACCTCGTTCGTGATTTCGGTGGACTGGACCCGGACGATGCCGCCGTGGGCGTTTTTCTCACTGCCGTCGCGCGCGTGGGAGTTGGCCGTAGGCGGTCTGGTGGCGCTCACAGCGCCGCGATGGCGGCGGCTGCCGACGGGACCGGCCACGGTCGCAGGCTGGGGAGGCCTGGTCCTGATCGTTGTGACCTGCACCCAGCTCGGCGCCAAGACGCCGTATCCGGGAACCGCCGCGGTGCTACCCGTGCTCGGCACCGCGCTGATCATCGGCGCCGGCTGTGGCGCACCCGCCGTGGGCGCCGGCCGGGTACTTTCCCTCTCTTCGATGAGAGCGGTCGGCCGCTTGTCGTATTCCTGGTACCTATGGCACTGGCCGGTGCTGCTGCTGGCGCCGCCGCTTCTCGGCCACTCCCTGGGGTTGGCGGGGCGCCTGACGGCTGCCGCGATGTCGGCCGGCCTCGCTGTGCTCACGCTGCGCTACATCGAGAACCCCGGCCGGTTCGCCGCTCCGCTTCGGGGCTCAGCCGCGCGAAGTCTCGCGCTCGGTGGCTCCGTGACGGCAGCTGCCGTCTGCAGCGTGCTGGTGCTGCTCATGCTGCTGCCCGTCCCGGTAGGCCATGGTGCGCCCGCATCGACCTTGACGGTCACAACGTCCGGTGCCGCGCCGGCGGCCAGCTCCGACCCCCGCGACGCGGTCGTGGCGCAGTTGACCGCGCAGGTGCAGGCTGCGGTTGCCGCGTCGGCGGAGTTGCGCGACATCCCGTCGAACCTGTCTCCGTCGATTTCCGACGCGCCTTCCGACAAGCCCTCCGTGTTCTTCAACGGCTGCGTGCGCTCCTGGCTGGACGTCGGGCAGCCCGAATGCGCGTCGGGGGACCCGGGCTCGCCGACCACGGTTGCCCTGGTCGGCGACTCGCACGCAGCGATGTGGAACCCGGCGTTCAACCCGATCGCCCAGCAACGGCATTGGCGCCTCGAGACGCTCGCCAAGGTGACGTGCCCGCTGCAAGACCTGCCGATCACGAGCCCGTACCTGGGTCGGCAGTTCTCCGAATGCGGGCAGTGGCGGGCTCAGGTGCTCGCCCGTCTTGCCGACGAGCACCCGCAGCTGATCGTGCTGAGTATGTCTCGTCGGTACGGCGCCGACTTCGGGTTCACGTCCTACGACCCGGCCTGGATCGACAGCCTGACCCTTGTGGTGACGCAACTTCGGAAGACGGGCGCCGCCGTGTTGGTCGTGGGACCGATCCCCGATCCGCACTCGACGGTGCCCACGTGCTTGTCGGGTCACCTCGACGACGCGACGGCATGCTCTCAGCCGCGTTCGGTCGCCGTCAACGACGCCGGTATCGCGGCCGAGAAGGCTGCCACAATCGCCGGGGGCGGCCAGTATGCCGATCTCACCGATCTGTTCTGCACCGCCGACCGCTGCCCTGTCATCGTCGGCAACAACCTTCTGTTCCGCGACGACAACCACGTGACGATCGAATACGCGCAGGCGCTGCAGCCGGTACTCAGCGCGCTGGCCGATCGCGCGTTACCCCACTGACGAAGTCGAAGCGTTGGTCATAGCACCCAAGCTCAACGCCTGGTCGTCGGTGAGGGGCTGCGCCGGATGTTCGAGCGAACTGATCGAAGGACGGAAATGCTGGATCGGGAGGAAGCTCGTTCCCAATATCAACGAAACCGCAAGCGCAGCGGCAATCAGGGCCACTGACTGTGGCGAACGGGGCCACCCGCGTGAATTGCCGGTATTCATTCAGTTTCAGCCACCCTAGCGCCCGAGGTGGGGATGCGGTCCGTCTACGGTTTAGCCATGCGGCGGTCGGGCAATGTGCAGTCAATACGCACGCGCACGAACGAGTCCAGAAACGAGCTATGACATGTCGCATCGACGCACCCGGCGCCTCATCATGGTCCTTGCCGCCGCACTCGCGATCTCGCCGTTGGCCGCGGCGTGCGGGGGCAGCAACAACAACAAGACCACCACGACGACCACGAGCAGCACGACGACGACACCGCCGAGTCCGACTATCACGTCAGTCACCTCCCCGGTGGTGACCAGCCCCGGGGGAACCGCCACGTACGTCCCGGCCGTTCCGGCGCCGCCGGCTATTCCCTCCCCTCCTGCTATTCCCTCCCCTCCTGCCATTCCGTCACCGCCGCCGATCCCGTCACCGCCGCCGATCCCCCAGATCCCCGGCGCATAGCCGGTCAGGTCGTAGGTTCTGCTCCTTTCCTCAACCGTCAGTTGATCTTTGGCCGCGCTAGAGCGGATTGACGGGTGCGCAAACGAATATGCCGAACTGGTCGTTGACAAGTCGGGGTGGCGGGAGTAGACCCAAAAACTAGCGCCGCGCAAGTGGGCCGATGGTCGACTCCGGTGGCGTAAGGGACACAG
>JAOPWC010000044.1 GCA_025965895.1 Mycobacterium sp. | reverse complement strand
AAGACGGAACATCGCTGCGTGGTCGTCGATTTCGATGGGAAGCGGGTGCTCGCAGCGGCTGGTCAACGACGAAGCCCAGCTGGTCGAGTTGATCAGTGAGGTTCAACAGCTGGCTGACGGTGGTGTGGTGATGTGGGCGATCGATCTCAACGTGGTGGGGGAGCGTTGGTGATCACGCTGCTGCTCGCAGCTGAGCGGCACCTGGTCTACATTCCTGCGCGTAGCGTCTATCACGCGTCGGGTAGCTACCGCGGCGACGGGAAGAGCGACGCCAAAGACGCGCGATCATCGCCGACCAAGCACGGATGCGCCGCGACCTACAGCCGCGTCCTGGCGACGAGCTCGCGGTGGAGTTACGCATCGTGACCGGCCGACGCACCGATCTGGTGGCCGATCGCACCGGGACGATCAACCGGCTGCGCGCCCAGCTGACCCAGTACTTCCCAGCCCTGGAGCGCGCATTTGACTACCGCAACACCAAGGCCGCGCTGATCCTGCTCACCGGCTACCAAACCTCCGACGCGCTTCGTCGCGCCGGGGCCGGCAGGCTGGTGACCTGGTTGCGTAAACACAAGGCACGCAACGCCGATACGGTCGCGGCTGCGGCACTTGAGGCCGCCAGGGCATCAGCACACCATCGTCCCCGGACAACAGTTGGCGGCCGCGATGGTGGCCCGGCTGGCCAAGGAGGTGCGGGCCCTCGACACCGAGATCGGCGAGACCGAGACGATGATCGAGGAGCGATTTCGCTGCCACCGCTACGCCGAGATCATCCTGAGCATGCCAGGCTTCGGCACCACCCTCGGCGCCGAGTTTCTGGCCGCCGCCGGCGCAGATATTGAGCCTCTTCGACTCCGTCGACCGCCTCGCCGGCGTCTCCGGGCTCGCCCTGGTCCCACGCGATTCCGGTCGCGTTAGCGGCAACCTCAAACGTCCCCGCCGCTACGACCGGCGCCTGCTCCGCGCCTGCTACCTGTCCGCGTAGATCCTGTCTTACCTGTGGAATTCCGCCAGCTGGGAGATCAGCGAGGCCCTGCCGCCTTATCTGCGGCCGATTCTTTCCGGACCCAAGGCATGGACGGCCGACCGAACTGTCCGTCGAGCCATCGAGATCCTGGACGGCGTAATCCGCAACCTCAGCATCTTTGTTCGTTTCAACACCGGCTCCCGGCATACCCGCACGCCCGACGCGGACCCGGCGAGCTGCAAACGGAGTAGCGTAAGCGGTGTTGAGCGACTTTCGTTTCAGCGAACGCCTCGACGGAACAGGAAATGAAACCATGGTTATCGGAACGACGTTGTCCACGCCCTACGACAGCCGCCTAAAACTCGTGCGGGACACCGTGACGATGTACTCCACCCTTGACGACGCCGTGGCGGGCGAACTCGCGGTACACGTGCTGCATGCGCTGAACTCCATCCCCGAGAAGGTGCGCTGACAAACGTCGGTTTAAAACCTGCGCGGTGAGGCCATGACGCGAGTTGCCGAGGTCCAACACATGTTGGGTGAGCCGGGGTAAGCGGCCCGGTCGCCGTCGCCGCCGACTTCACGCACCGTCTGGGCTGCGGGCGCCCGAAGCACCGAGCGAGGCGGCTGGTTCTCGCAGCCCGCGGCGCCAGGGAGTCAAAAGGATTTCGCCGGCGGCCGCCTGGCGCATGTAGCGCGAGTCGGTCATACCATGAGGTCTTATGACGCTGCCACGGGCAGGGCCGCAAAACGCCGCATCCCGCCTAACTCAGCGGGTTGAGGTTGAGGTGGAACGGATCCTGATCCCAGAAACCGTCTAATGCTTCTCCTGGAGCCGTTGACGTTCGCCGTGGGTGGCCACGCAGCACGCGAACGGACCGGAAGTGAGCAGTTGCGCTTTGCCACGTCCATTGTGCTGGACCAGCCGAGTAAGATGGGTGCATCGGCGGTACTTCGTATGTGACCGTTCACGGTGACGTCGTCGTCGATTCGAAGGATTTGGCCGGTTCACGGCCAAGACAGGAGCGTCGCGATGACGCTACAACAGGCGCGCAACGATGCCGGACGACGTTACACACCACCCGAACACACGCCGCGGTTGCGGTTAAAGCCCAAGGCGCCCAAGAGCGGGTATGTAGATGGGGCATGGTGGCCGCGAAGTGATGACCTCACGACAGAACTGCCAGATCTGCTCGCGGTCCTGTCGGTCCGGCTAGGACGCATTGACCGCGTGATTTATCACCTCGACGAATGGGCAAATGCACCCGCCAAACTCGACACCGGCGGCCGAAAGGTGCGACTCGACGGATACCGGTACCAGCCGGTCAACACCCTCCAAGTCGTTGGGCTCAACCGCGACAGCGTTGTGCTGCTGGTGGTCTCCCCGCACACCGACCCCGACCAGGCACACGCCACCATGATGGCCGCCGCCGGCCCGAACAACGCCTCGACCGTCGACGGCCTCCTCGTGATGAACGTGCGAGACGGGGATGACCGCACGCAGGCAGCTGCCTCGCAAGAGCGCTCGGAATCAGACGGCGGAGCCGAGTGATCAACGCGTCCGGTTCGACGCCGGCCTCGGGCCATAGGTCCTGCAGCAGTCGAGGTGACCCATATGCGGCGGCTTCGCATCGCCGATGATTTACAACCTTAGGAACACATGACGAATGACCGTTCACAACCGTGTATTCAAAGCATTTAACGATTTCGGTGTCGACGACTTGCCTCCGCAAGCGGAAATTTCCCGGCGCATGCTTCGGCGACTCGAGGACATCGATAATGCGACCACCGCCGGCCCCACCACCCCGACTGCGCGGGCAGCCCTGGCATCCAGCGTCGTCGCACACGCCGTGGTCGAACTCGAGATTCAACTCATAGAGCTGAAAACACTACTGGAGACAAAATAGTTCGAAGAACGCCCGAAAATGACCTGGATCTTGCAGAGGTGCTTATTTCGCGGGTTTTGTGCTATACTAAGTTGCGGATGTATTTGAATTATGTCCTTTTTGAAGGAGAGAGAAATAGTATGACAGAGGGAACTGTGAAATGGTTCAACAGCGAGAAGGGCTTTGGTTTTATTACCCCTGACGGCGCCGCAAAAGATGTGTTCGTGCACTATTCTGAGATCCAAGCGGGCGGTTTTCGCTCGCTCGAGGAGAATCAACGAGTTCAGTTCGACGTCACCCAGGGAGCTAAAGGTCCTCAGGCGGTCGGAGTGACCGCCGTCTAGACCATCCTGCGAAACCCCTGGTCTGGTTTAGGCAGGGTCCTGCATGTCTGCGGACGCTTCTCGTTAATCAGCCCAGGGGCCTCTGGGGCACCATGAATCGCCCAGTCCAACCCCCCCGGCGAAGCAATCTAAGCCCCGCCAGCGATGTCCGTGCTTTTCTACGTAAATTCGCTAAAATTTGATTTAGTCGTCATTTATGGAAGACGTGTCATGCGAGCTTTAATCATCCTGGTTGTGCTGCTTCTCGTTGTCGCCCTGGTCGCGTTGTCGCTGGCGATCAAAGTGGTAACGCAGTACGAGAGGGGTGTGTTGTTTCGGCTCGGCAAGGTGGTTGGGGTGAAGGAACCCGGTCTGGCCGTGATCATCCCGGTGATCGATCGGCTGTTCAGGGTGTCGCTACGGATTGTGACGATGCCGATCCAGTCCCAGGGGATCATCACCCGCGACAATGTCAGCGTCGATATTTCCGCGGTCGCCTACTTCCGGGTCGTCGACCCGGTGAAGTCGGTGGTCGCCATCGAGAACGTCAACGCCGCTATCAATCAGATAGCGCAGACCACGCTGCGCAAGGTCGTCGGGCAACACACCCTCGATGAGGCGCTCTCCGACACCGACGTCATCAACGCCAACATCCAGCAGATCCTTGATGTGGCCACGCTGGAGTGGGGTGTGGAAGTGACTTTGGTTGAGCTGAAAGACATTCAGCTGCCCGAGAGCATGAAGCGTGCGATGGCTCGGCAGGCCGAGGCCGAGCGCGAGAAACGCGCCAAAATTATTGCGGCGGAAGGTGAATCGATGGCTGCCGCGGCCCTCGGGGAGGCATCGGATACAATGGTTGCGCACCCCCTGGCCCTGCAACTGCGCAATTTGCAGACCCTGGCAGAGCTTGGGGTGGAAAAGAACACGACCGTGGTGTTCCCGGCACCGATCATGAGCGCGATCGGTGAGCTGGGCAATTTCCTTGCCCGCGAAACCGCTGCCGCACAGGTGATCCCATCCACGCGGGGCGTGGCGGCAACGATTCCACCGCAACCGATATCGTCGGCCGCCGCCGACGTCAGAACCAACGCCGACCCCATAAACGGTGCAGCATCCGACGCGGCGCCCACAGCCAGCTGACCGCAGCTCGGTGCGTCGCGCGGCTACGAACTCGCAAACATTGGTCAAGATTCGTTACATGCAGGTGACGACGAGACGGGGTTGGGAGCAATAGCGCAGGTACGGAACAGGTCTACTTTCCCCGTACCGTGCGGTGAACTCTTACACAGCAGGATTTTCTGAGCAAAGTACGATGCTCAACCTCGACGGACGGACTCTTGCCCTGCGTTGTCATCGTTGACCTTTGGACTCTGCCGGCAACTTGGCGCCGGGCATGTCGTGGCGGCGCGTAATCTGAGGCGGTAGTGGGGTAGGAGGGCGTGTGGGCCCATCAAACGTGGTGCGTCGATCGATGAGTTGCTGGATCGGGCGGTCCTGGCGTTCAACCGTGGTGACCGGGTAACCACGACGGCTCTGGCGGGGCAGGCGGCCACAGCAGTCAAAGCCCGCGAGGTCGCCGCTATCAAGGCTCGGGCGGATGAGGAACACCAGTGGGTGATGCAACGCGATGACCGCGGGGTGTTCGAACAATACCCGAACGCCCTATGATTGAGCGGGCCGTGCGCGGTAGGTAACTGTCCAACGCATCAAGGTGTCGTCACCCGGTTCCGCGAACCCCGGACCCAAGTTAATCGCGGCCAACCACTCCCCATCCGACAGTAAATCGGTTGCTCGCCCCCGAGCCTCGCGCATCACCTCGTGCCCCGACAGTCCGTGGATGGGGTTGGCGAGGACCATGTCGAAATGGCCGTCGCGAAAAGGCTGCGTGGTCATGCGATGATTGTGCGCCTAGCGCACCGCGGGGCGCCCGCGAGGACATCGCATCCGGTGATCGGCGGCGCGTACACCAGCCGCCGCACAAGCGACGCTAGACCGCCGAAGCCAGAAGTTCCCAGACTCGTAGAAAGCCCGGGCAATGCCTTCCGGTGTCCGTGGGGGCCGGGCGGAGTTAGGCCGGTGACGCGTACACCGATGACGCCGGCGTCTCGTCGATGCTGGCCCACAATGCGGGGTTGATGTAGCGGTTCGTTCCGTCCTGCCGAATGATCTTCAGGACGCCGCCCGCGATGATCTCGAAGCGGTCTTCGTCTCCGTACTCCTTGAATGGTTGATGTCCGTTTCGGTGCACCTTGAAAGCCATGCGCTGATTGTTGCCGACAAAAGTCCCAGAGTCATAGCCAACCCGCCACAGTGCCTATCGGGTGGCCACCGAGGCGGGAAAGATGTCGGCCGCCCTTGGTCGAACGCCGGGGCCGGACTCGACCCTGTGTAAAGACAACTACCACGGGGTAAGCAAGTTACGAAACCGTCACATAAATTTCGACGATGTCGAATGGCGCTATCCCACAAATGAGCCGACGAGCCCGCCGGCTTCAGCCCCTCACCTGCCGATCAACTTGCCCTCACCTGATGATCAACTTGCCACCCGCCCGGCCATCGACCACGCAATACAGCGCGCAAAGCAAGCACAGAACCGCGCCCGGGAGCTGCGTCGCGTAGCGGACGACTGCTGTCGAACAGCCGCCGCCTGGTCCGAACAGGCAGCGCGCAGGAGGCAGGTACCCGGCGGACCGGAGTTTCGTTCGTAGTCTTACCTATCGCACGCGTGCCGGCCCTTCGAGCAAGCTGCACCCGTCGCCGAGCGCCGGCCCGTACGTGACTGCTCCGCAATCGCACCGCCAGAGGATGTGCCGGCCAGAGAAACAAGCGTTAGAGCCGACGAGCGGTCTCACCGGTCGCCCGACGCCGACTGGACGCGTGGTTAGCCGTCCTCTTTGCTGCGCCGGCTGAGCATCCCCAGCATCTCGCGTATCCGGGGTCACCTCCACCTCCCGTCACTCCGAGCAGCTCTCGAACGTGAAATCGCCGGACCTGTCGGGCCCGACGTGCACAATGACGAGGTGAGCGCAGCCTGATGCTCACCGGACCGCCGCCGAAGTTCCACGGAACTTGGGACATACTCGTTTGCTCGCCGTTCTACCGGTAATGGATGACTAGGAACATGATGACGACGAACGCGATACCGACGAACATCATGACGAGATCCCAGATGGTCATGCAGGTCCTCCTGGCCGGTGTAGAACACCAGCTTGGTCTGATCGTGCTTGGATCCGCCTCGTCGTCATCTGCTGCTCCGGTAAGACGCGCGAGAAGTCGAAAGTTCGTCACAGCTTGTCGATGGGACGTCGCAGGCTCTAGGGTCCCGGCACGCCGCTCGGCCTAACGCCCACAGCAGGACGGGGTGTGCTCGGATTCTCCTCCGCTGGCCCACAATGCGGGGTTGATGTCGTGGTTAGTTCCGTCCTGCCGAAAGATCTTCAGGACGCCGCCGGCCATGATCTCGAAGCGGTCTTCGTCTCCGTACTCCTTGAAGGGTTGCTGTCCGTTTCGGGTACACCTTGAATGCCATGTGCTAATTGTTGCCGACGAAACTCCCAGAGTCGTGGCCAGACCATCCATGCGCCCGACCTAGCCCGTACCAGTTCACCAATGCCGGCAGCCACCGAAGGCACGCTAGACCGTGGCCACGCAACGACACCGGCAGACATGAGAGAATTGGTCACCAGCGGTGTAGAGCCAACTATCGCGGGGTGAGCCATTGGCACAGAGCGGCCAGAAGCGATTCGACCATGATGAACGGCGCTAATTCAGAAGGAGCCGACGTGGCCGCCGGCTTCGGACCCCCCGTACCCGGCGAGCAATTCCTCGCCCGCATTTCCATCGATCACGCGATACAGCGCGCACGGCAAGAGCAGAACCGCGCCCGGGAGCTATGTCGCGTAGCGGCCGAATGCTGTCACGTAGCCGCCGCGCTCCGCGAACAAGCAGCTCGCCGGAGGCGAGCGGAATGAGATTCGTGGTAGGCGGCAACAATCGGCCGCCACCCAGAGCTAGGGTGACGGGCCAATAGATCTCCGGCAACGCGTCGCTCGTCACTACCTACGGCTGTACGGAAAGAACGGCCCATAGGTGCTCCCGATGTAGGGGGCCAATGCACCTGCCGATTGAGGGGGCAGGTTGGTGTTGATCTGAACATTGCCGGGTGACTGGCATTGGGTTGAGCCGCCCGCGCTGACGACGCAAGACTGCTGATTTGCCGCGGCTACCGGTGCGCCAACGATCGCTGCGGCAGCTCCCGCCACCAATAGCGTTGCGATGCAGACCAATCTGCATCTGCATTGTAGCACTTCCTTCGGTTGCTTACCTAGCGCGTGCGACGCCGCGTCCTCAGTCTTATTCCCACCCAATCATTTTCGGACGGTTGGGTCCGAGCGACTAGTGTGCCCCTGTGTCGTCGCTATCTGAACGCGGCAACACTGACCTGAGTCGGCCCGCCACCCCAAAGGATGAAGGGCCGACCGGCCTCCCGCGTAGACAGTAGGGCGGCGTTAGCGGAGCAGAGCGCTAGCTTCTTAACACCCTCATAGGAGTTGCCACCGCCAACACCTCACGGGGGCGACGACCGCAACCGAGTCACATAGCCACCCGCTTAAGCATTCGATTGCCCGGCCTGTGTCGCTATCAAACGCGTCGGCAATACCAATGGCGAGCGGAACGGGACCGGTTCCACTTAAATATGCCGACATCGGCCCGCCCACTCCCCGAGCAACCAGGAGTGCGCGGGCCGACGTAGGAGACCTTCAGGATGAAGGCGACCCCTGTTGTTGCGCCGGGATGGCCGCCTTTGCCTTCATCAACTCCGCCGACAGAATGTCCACGACCGCGCCGAGGCACCAGCAAGAACGGCGAGCCGCGAAATGCGCCATATGCGTCCCAAGATCGTGCACTGATGTTTGCCTACACGGGTAATTACGGCGGAACAAGCCGAGAGCCCTCACCGGGGGTGAACTGTCGAAATGTGCGATCACCGGATCCGCCGAGGACAACAAATCACTTAGCGAACCACCAACAGTGGCGGCGTCTCCATCGACAAGGTGAAGCGCATCGGTGGCCGGTCGCGCAGCACCGAGCGCCTTGGCGGGGCTACGGGTCGGTACGGCGCGGCGCAGCAAAGTAGCTGGGCCGGCAAATCTCATACCAGCACCATCCCAGCAGCCAGGGTCTTACGCTGGTTTCGCAACCCTCTGGAAGTCAACCGATAGTCTCCCGGAGGTCGCCACGGGCGGCGAGATGCGTAGCGCCACAGCATCTATCTGGGCTAGTCACAACTCGCCGCTAACTATGCGGCGCGCACGTGAGGTTCGACTCAGTTATCAAGCCGTCCGTGTGCGTCATAACCTTGTCTTACATCCGCGCGGCGCGAGCCGGTGGCGAATGCCGAAACCCTTGAAACCCTTGATCTTGATCAGCTCATGAGCCGAACAGCCCGGAATTGTGCATTAGGTCCGAGTACTGCGGACGATAGGAGTTGATGGCCGACGCGATGACCTTCGGGGCGTCGGCTGGGCTGACGGTCTTCGTGTCGATCAGTCGCTGGCGCGCGTTGAGGACGATCTGCTGATTGGGCCATCCGTCGAGCAGCTCGCAGACGTTCAGCCTTGCGCAATCATCTCCGAGAAAGTGATTCGGCCCTGGTAGTTGACCCGTACTCGCTCAGGCACTTGCAGTAGGAGTCATCGGGGCTGGGATCGGCCTGCGCAGCGGCCCCGGACCCGCAGGGCAACTACGCGAAGGCCGGCTACACCTGGACCGCGATGGGCCCCGCGAACGCGACTCCAGCCGTCTGCGACGCCCCGCCGGGCTTCATCACCGATAAAGAACTCGGGCTTATGCCGCTGCGCGGCGTCGTGCGCCAGTAGCACCACCATGCTTGTCCGCGACCTGCTGGAGTCGGTGGCGAGGTGAGCGGCGATGGTTTCGGCGCCGGCATCCAGGCCGCGTTTGATCAGGGTTTTGCGTAGCCGAACAATGCGCTCTTCGATCTCCGGGCCCACCGAGCGGGGGATGGTGCAGGCGCCGCAAGAGTTTCCGATTTCGGCGTTTGCCACCGACTCCGGGTCACCCGGATGTAAGACGGGGTCATGACACAGACGGACGGCTTGCTCTTCGATCCGAACACCTACAACCCGCAGCAGTTCGACGCCGAGACCCGCCGGCTGCTACGCGCGACTGTCGACTGGTTCGAGGATCAGGGCAAGAACCGCCTGCTCGACGACGATCTGACAGCGCGGTGGCCTGCCGGTTTCGTCGAGTTCGTCAAGCGGGAGAAGCTGTTCGCGACGTTCCTCACGCCGTCGGAGTTCGCCGGCGGCAACCCGGGCAAGCGCTGGGACGGCGCACGTAACGCCGCTCTTTCCGAGATCCTGGGCTTCTACGGCCTGACGTACTGGTACACCGAGCAGGTCACCATCCTGGGGCTGGGGCCGATCTGGCAGAGCGACAACGTCGAAGCCAAGCGCAGGGCAGCACGCGACCTCGAGGCAGGGGAGGTGATGGCGTTCGGGCTGTCGGAACGCGAGCACGGCGCCGACGTCTACAACACTGACCTGGTACTCATTCCCGCGAGCGAGGAGGACCGCGCGAACGGCATCCTGTACCGGGCGTCGGGGGAGAAGTACTACATCGGCAACGGGAACGTCGCGAGCATGGTGTCGGTGTTCGGCAGGCGCGGCGATATCGACGGGAACGATGCTTACGTCTTCTTTGCCGCTGACAGCCGGCACGAGAACTACCACCTGATAGGCAACGTCGTGCACATGCAGATATTCGTGAGCACGTTCCGGCTGGAGAACTATCCGGTGCGCGCCGAGGACATTTTGCACTCCGGCGTGGCAGCCTTTGCGGCAGCACTGAACACGGTGAACGTCGGCAAGTTCAACCTGTGCTCGTGTTCGATCGGCATGGCCGAGCACGCCTTCTACGAAGCAATCATGCACGCTCAGAACCGTGTCCTGTACGGCAACCCGGTGACCGACTTCACGCACGTGCGAGCGAACTTCGTCGACGCCTATGCGCGTCTGATTGCGATGAAACTGTTCAGCCAGCGGTCGGTGGACTACTTCCGGAGCGCAAGCCTCGATGACCGGCGCTACTTGCTGTTCAACCCCATCACCAAGGCCAAGGTCACGATGGAGGGCGAGACCGTTCTGCGGTCGCTGCACGACGTGATCGCCGCCAAGGGGTACGAGAAGAACATGATGTTCCGCGAGGTCGCACAGCTCATCGGCACCCTGCCGCGGCTGGAGGGCACCGTGCACGTCAACGTCGGCCTGGTGCTCAAGTTCATGCCGAATTACATGTTCAAACCGACGGACTACCCGGAGATCCCGACCCGCACCGACGCCGTAGACGACGTCTTCTTCTGGAACCAGGGACCCACCCGAGGCGCCGCCAAGGTGCAGTTCGCCGACTGGACGCAGGTGTATGAGAAGCATGCGAGTATCCCGAACGTCGCGCGGTTCTACGAGCAGGCGCAGGCATTCAAGACGTTGCTCGCGTCGGCGGCTCCCGGTGCTGAGCAGCAGAAGGACCTGGACTTCCTGCTCAACGTCGGGCACCTGTTCTCGCTGATCGTTTACGGCCAGCTGATCCTGGAGCAGGCCGCGTTGACGCGCCTCGACGATGACATCGTCGACCAGATCTTCGACTTCCAGATTCGCGACTTCTGCGCGTATGCGGTGGCGCTGCACGGCAAGCCCACTTCGACGCGGGCGCAGCAGGACTGGGCGGTGGGCGCGATCCGCAAGCCGGTGCCGGACGCACAGCGCTTCGGCCGGGTCTGGGAGCGTGTCAAGGCCTACAACGGCGTCTACCAGATGCGCCCCTGATGCGGCGGTGCCGCTGGTGAACTGATGATGCATCGTCGCGGGGACACCAGGCAGCCTACGCCGACGATCTCGCTGGCGTGGCGGACAATGTTCAACGCTGCATTGCCGCCCGCGTAGCGGGGCTGTCGATCGAAGACGCCACGGGAATCGCTGAAGCGCCGCCGTTTTCGCTTCCGGAGGCGGTCGAGCATGTCCGCGCTGCCCGTTGCGCGATCGACGAGTCGGGCCCTGACGTGCTGCTGACCGGCCGCACGGAATGCTTCCTGTACGGCCATCCCGACCCGCTGGCTGAGTCGATCAGGTGGCGTCAGGCCGCGCTGGGGGTGCGGCGCATCAGCCTCGGATCGGCGCTGCCGCGTGTCGCGTTGGGGCGCGTTCCTTCGCGCCGCCCGGGTCTGCCGCGACCGGCAGCTTTGCCGGCGTGATCGGCGCCGCGAGCGTTGATGAACTCAACGCGTCGAGCAAGCCGCGGCGTGATCAGGTGCTGCGCGCGCCTGACATCTCGACGGAACGCCCGTCGGCTGGTGTGCGAGCTGCGAAGATTGCCGCGTGGACATCGACAAGCCGGAACGTGATCAACCCTGGGACCATGCCGCCCGCCATGAGACCGAATCCGAGCGACTGGACCGCAACTGGTCGAATCTGCTACAGGAGCTGAGGGTAACTCAAACAGGCGTCCAGCTGCTGACCGGGTTTTTGCTGACACTGCCGTTTCAGCAGCGTTTCGAGCTCCTGAGCAAGGACATGCAGATCGTGTACCTGGCGACCGTCGCCTGTTCAGTCGGCTCCACCGTGATGTTGGTCGCCCCGGTGGGAATGCACCGATGGCTGTTCCGCCGCCATCGGCTCAACACGCTCGTCTCGGCCGCGCATTGGTGCGCACTAGCGGGATTAGTGCTGCTGGGCTCGGCGATGGTGGGCGTGACGATCGTAATTTTCGACGTGGTAATCGGCCCTCTCGCGGGACAGGTCGCGGGTATCACCGCCGCAGTCGCATTGCTGTTGTTCTGGATCGTTATGCCGTTGTGGCAGCGTAGGACCGGCAATGAAACGGGGGCACAGGTCCAGCATTGACGTCGCGGATGCACCCGTCGCGCGGTGCCCAACTCCTCATCACTTGCGCGTGTTCGGCGCCGTGATGGCGCCTTTGTCGAGACCCGGCTCTGCTGGCCGACCCAGCCACTCACCGCGTCCATGGTTGTCGCTGGGCTGGGCGGGCGGGTGCGGATCTCGATTCGCTGCCATGATGGACATACGTCCTAGCGCAACCGCGGGCCCCACGGCGAAAGGTGTGCGGGAGCAACGAGCAGTAGGTGCCGCTCAGCGACGGCCTGAACTGGAAAGGTCGCCCCAAAGCCGGCGATATTTCGCCGACGGAAATCTTAGCTATCTGTCGGTGTGCTGTTGACGCGCGTCCGGGCTGCCCTCGTCACGAGCTCGAGTAACGCACGTCGGCGCGCGGGATTGCTGAACCGCTGCAACGCCTGGGCCACCGAACTCACCGTGGGAAGGGTGTCCTCGTCGGTGGCGGCAAGCGTCATGCTGATCTCTGGGCTGGCGACCAGCGCCCACTCCACGCCGGCCTTGGCGCACTCGTCGTCAAACGCGAACAGGAATCCGACACCTGGCATACCAAAACAGGTCACGCCGCTCAGATCGAGGATCACAGCCTTGTCAACCAAAAGGAAGCGGGTGGCGTTCTCGCGCACGAAGTCGGCGTTGCCGGCGTCAATGTCACCACTGATCGCGATCACTGTCGCCAGGCTGCGCGCGTACGCCGTCAACCTGACGCCCCGGCAAACGATCTCGGAATTGCCGTAGCGGGAATCCAGTGTTGCGCCAAATCCGGTTCTGTGATGACCGACACTCATGAGCCAACCCACCATCGATGTCTCGCTGGTCTGTGTCCGAACACCCTGACACCGATGCGCGCGGGGAGTTCTGAACTGCCCACCAGCTTACGCGTGTGTCGATGATCAATGCGTGTGAGCAGGATTTTCTTATCCTCGTCACAAAGTCTCAATAGGCTGCTCGAGACAAGCACGGACGCCGATCTCGCAGGTGGTCAGTCGAGCCAACAAGCAGGGCTTACGGGTCTTGATCGTTGGCCTGACACCGTTGATCCGACCGATGACGATAACCGCCGCTTCGGCTCTGACCCGTCGGTGGATTTCGTTCGCCCAATTCCTATCGTGCAAACGACGAGGCAGGCATGACGAAGAAGTCATGCCGACGGGCTGCGCAACCGCGGACCGTTCGTAGGGTTCGGCCGACGCAGCACCCCCAATGACGCGGAGCGGACCTCAGCACGGTCCGGACCGGTCAATGAGAACTCCGGTGCGAACTCCCGGGTCGAAGTTGCTGGCGACGATCCCGTAAAGCGGTGTTTGGGCTGCCAGTTGACGGAGGCGCCGTGACGGAAGCGCCCGCACCGTCGTTTTTTTCTTCGAACGGATCTGAAATGTTTGGCGGTGATGGTGTGTAGCCGTACGATCAGCCGCGGTGAGTTCCAGTGGTGAAGTGGCCGAATCTTCATTGCCGCGTGTCCGAACACTCTTTTGCGAGAGCGCACGCGGGTCGCAGCCACGGTCCGGCCAGCGTGTGGCGTCCGGCGAGGTTTGCGGCCGTCTCAGCCATTTGAGATGTAACCGGTATCCCGTTGTGCCCGCTTCCCTTCTGCCATCGGGCGGTTTTACCGGCAATATTTACCACGCACGACGTGCGCACGAAGTCAGGGGGTGGTCGTGAGCAGATTTACCGACACGATGTTCGGCAATGCGCTCACCAGTTCCGGCGGGATGACAACCGGTGAGCCGCACGCTCCGGTGCGTCACACCTGGGGCCAGGTTCACCACAGGGCTCGCCGGATCGCGGGCGGTCTGGCGGCCGCCGGCGTGGGCCCCGGTGACGCGGTCGCGGTACTGGCCGGCGCCCCGGTCGAGATCGCCCCCACCGCGCAGGGTCTGTGGATGCGCGGAGCCAGCCTGACCATGCTGCATCAGCCCACCACGCGCACTGACCTGGTGTTGTGGGCCGACGACACCGCCACCGTGATCGACATGATCGGCGCCAGCGCGGTGATCGTCTCCGATCCGTTCATGGCGGCCGCCCCGGTGTTGGCGGAGATCGGTGTGCAGGCTCTTTCCGTGGAGCAGCTGCTCGCCGCTGATCCCGTCGACCCGGTCGACACCGCGGACGACGACCTGGCCCTGATGCAGTTGACATCGGGCTCCACCGGCTCGCCGAAGGCCGTGCAGATCAGCCACCGCAACATCGTGTCCAACGCCGAGGCGATGTTCGCCGCCGCCAACTACGACCTCGACAGCGACGTGATCGTGAGCTGGTTGCCGCTGTTTCACGACATGGGCATGACCGGCTTTTTGACTGTGCCAATGTATTTTGGCGCCGAGCTGGTCAAGATCACCCCGATGGATTTCCTGCAGGACACGCTGTTGTGGGCCAAGCTCATCGACAAGTACAAGGGCACGATGACCGCCGCGCCGAACTTCGCCTGGTCGTTGTTCGCCAAAAGGTTGCGCCGGCAGGCCCGGCCGGGCCAGTTCGACCTGTCCACCCTGCGGTTCGCGCTCTCAGGCGCTGAACAGGTCGAACCCGCCGACGTCGAGGACCTCTGCGAGGCGGGCGCACCGTTCGGGCTGCGACCTGGGGCCATCCTGCCGGCCTATGGCATGGCCGAAACCACCGTCGCGGTCTCGTTCTCCGAACTTGGCGCGGGGCTGGTGGTCGACGAGGTGGACGCCGACGTGCTGGCGATTCTGCACCGCGCCATCCCGGCGACCAAGGGCAACACCCGTCGGCTGGCCCGGTTGGGTCCGCTGCTGGACGGCGTGCATGCCCGCATCATTGATGAGGATGCCAATGTGCTGCCGACTCGCGGTGTCGGGGTGATCCAAGTACGTGGCGAACCGCTCACCGCGGGTTACAAAACGAAAGCAGGCTTCGTCTCGGCGCAGGACGACCGCGGCTGGTATGACACCGGCGACGTGGGCTATCTGACCGAGGACGGCCACGTCGTCGTGTGCGGCCGCGTCAAAGACGTGATCATCATGGCGGGCCGCAACATCTACCCCACCGACATCGAGCGCGCAGCGGCTCGCGTCGAGGGCGTTCGGACCGGCTGCGCGGTTGCGGTGCGGCTGCACGCGGGACAACCTTCCCGGGAGAAATTCGCCGTCATCGTCGAGTCCAAGGCCCACGAGGATCCGGCCGAGGTCCGCCGGATCCAACATCAGGTCGCCCACGAGGTGGTCGCCGAGGTCGACATGCGGCCCCGCAACGTCGTCGTGCTCGGCCCGGGCACGATTCCGAAGACCCCGTCGGGCAAGCTGCGCCGCGGCTGCGCCCTGTCATTGGTGTAGCGCCCCGCCGGTGGGGGCGGCTTTGTGTCGGTCCTCGAAGGCCTGGTTTGGGTTTGGTAAAAGCGCTCCACTTTGGCGCAGGTCTGCGGGCGATAGAGCCGGGAGGTACCTAACTATGCGGCAAGTCGACCGCTCTGGTGGCCGACCGCATCATGTATGCGACTGCGGCATCACTCGGCGCTCAAGTCGGTGTGGGACATCATGAAGGCGCTGCCGCGGCCTCAGCGTCGTGGTCGTCGACTAACCGCACCCGGATGTCGATTCGTTCAGCGGGCGCTGCAGACGTTTTACTCGCGGGCGCCGGCTGACGCTTAGCGATCGGCGGCGTTGGATCGACGGTCCTGGGTACCCGCTCTGGTGCCCTGGACGGCCACCAGTTCGCCGTTCCGACCAGCACAGCTAGTGCTGGCACCGTGACGGTGCGCACCAGGAAGGTGTCCAGCAGCAGTCCCACCCCGATGATGAAGCCGGTCTGGGCCATCGTGGCGATACTGCCGAACAACAATCCGAACATCGACGCCGCGAAGATGAGGCCTGCCGAGGTGATCACGCCGCCGGTTGACCGGACGGTGCGGACCACCCCAGACCGTATGCCTTCGGGCGATTCGTCGCGAATCCGTGAAATCAGCAGCATGTTGTAATCAGCGCCCACGGCAACCAGCACGATGAAGGTCGTGGCCGGCACACTCCAAGAAAGTGGCTGGCCGCCGATACATTGAAATGCGAGCACCCCGATTCCCAGCGCAGACATGTACGAAATAATCACCGAGCCAATGAGATAAAGCGGCGCGACGATCGCCCGCAGGAGCAGCATCAGGATCAGCAGTACGACAACGATGGTCACGATGATGATGAACTGGAGGTCGTGGTTGAAGTAGTTACGCATATCGTGATACATCACCGAAACGCCGGCGACCGATACAGAGGCATCCGACAGCGACGTGTTCGGTTGTGCCGCCTGAGCGGTGTGCAGAATCGAGTCGACCTGGTCCATCGCCGCGGGGCTGAAGGGATTCAGTTTGGATTGGACGAGATACCGCGCCGCGTGGCCGTCGGGGGTGATGAAAACGGAGGCAGCCTTACGGAAGTCGTCCAGTGTCAGCACTTCTGGCGGGATATAGAAGCCCGACATGGAAGCATCCGACGCGTCGTGCTTCATGGTCAGCAGGAAGTTCGACGCATCGGTGAGTCCGGTGCCCATCGCCTTAGTCCGGTCGACGAGCAACTGAACTCCGTCAGCCAATTGCTGACTGGCGTCGGCGAGCGTGTCGGCGCTCTGTTGCAGGTTGGTCAGCTGCGCCTGCAGCCCGCCCGGGTTAGCCATACCCAGGCTCCGCATACCCTCGAGTGCCGCGTCCAGCGCCCCGCGCAGACCCCGCACCGTTGTGTCGAGGCTCTGTGTGCCCTGGGTTGACTGCAGCTGACGACCGAGTTCGGCGATTCGATCGAGTGCTCCGTCGTTACGTGCCGTCTGCAGCTCTTGCAATTGGACACGGGCGTTGCCGCAAGCTGGATCGGCGTCACATACTGGACTCGAATTCAACGCGGTCAGCACGGGATCGGCCCAGCCGAACATCTCGTTGACATTGGACAAATTGACTCCAATGGAGTCACCGAGTCCACGCATGCTGGTCACCAGATTTGCTGCGCTGTCGATTTCCGCGAGCGAACGGGACCCGCCGAACTGGCCTTCGATGCTGCCCAGAGCGCCGACCAGTCCGGTGACGGCTGCCATCGACTGACGTACGGTCCCGCGGACATTGCCGAGGGTGTCGGCAAGTTTCTTTGCACCGCTTGAGAGCTTGTCCAAATTGGCGGTGTTGTTGGCGATCTGGGACGAGGCATCCCCAAATTTGCTGCCGACTTCTCCGGCCTGATAGGACATCTTCGCTTGTTCCAGCGTCTCACCAGTCGGCCGGGTGATGCCTCGGACCAAGACGACGCCGGGCAGTTGGCTGACCCGCTGCGCCAGCTGCTCGAGGTCCGCGAGTGCCTTCGGGCTGCGCAAGTCATGCGGCGACCGGATAAAGATGTATTGCGGAATGGTCGAGTTCACCGGGAAATGCCGGTCCATCGCGGCATATCCGAGGTTGCTCTCAACCGATGCAGGCAACGTCTTACGGTCGTCGTAATTGAAGCGCACCAGGGACGCACAGCCGGCCAGAATGATGAGCACGAGGAGGCTCACCACGAAATGAATCTTCGGGCGGCGCACAATGTGAATGCTGGAACGGCGCCAGAAGCGGCTGGTGAGGTCACGCCGTGGAGCCACCCAGCCGCGCCGCCCGGCGAGCACAAGGATGGCAGGCAAGAGCGTGACCGCGGCCAGGAATACCAGTGCGACCGAAAGTGCCAGAGCCGGACCGATTGTCGAGAATATAGCCAGGCTGGCGAAGGTCATCGCGAGAAAGGTGACCGCGACCGTCGCCGCCGACGCGGTGATCACCTTGCCGATGGAATTCAACGCGTGGACGACGGCTTGGTCGGAATCAGAACCGAGCCGCAGGTATTCGTGGTAGCGACTGATGAGAAACACCGCGTAATCGGTGCCCGCGCCCATTAACATCCCGCTCATCAGGACGACGGTCTGGTTGGAAATGCCCATTCCCAGGTAAGCAAGGCCGGCAACAACGCGCTGGGCGATCAGTAGTGACAGGCCGATCGTGACCAACGGCAGCGTCATGGTGACCGGATTTCGGTAGACGAGCAACAGGATCGTGAGAACCATTAGCGCGGTAGCGATCTCGATCACATGAACGTCGCGGTCCCCGACCAGGGACAGATCCCCGACGGTGGCCGTGGGGCCGGTCAGACGCGCGCTCAGCGGGGTCGCTGAGACGGTCTCCTTGACGACCTTGGCGACGTGCTCGTAGGCCTCTTGGCCCTTGGGTGTGCCCAGGTCTCCGGCCAGGCCGACCGGCAGGTTCCACGCTTTGTGGTCCTCGCTCTCCATTACTTGGCGTAGGGCGGGAGTGCTGATGAAGTCTTGCACCGTGGCGACATCGTGGGCGTTATCGCGCAATTTCTCGACCAGCCTGCGATAAACGCCTTCGTCGACGCCCCCCAACCCGTGCTCGTTGGTCAGAACCACCAACAGGATGTTTTGTGATCCCGAGTCGCGAAACGCGTTCGTCATCTGATTGGTCGTGACTGTCACAGGCGCGTCGGGCGGTAGGAGATCCACCGGACGTTCGCGGACCATCTGCGCTAATGATGGCAATGTCAAGGACAGCAGCGCGGCCAGCGCAATCCAGAGTGCTATGACGGATAGCGGCCGGCGCACTACAAGACGGCCCAACTGGTGGAAGAAGCCGCCCCCGGTGCCGGATGTCGCACCGGTGGTGTCGGCCTGGTCTGACACCTCGAGGACGGTACCCTCCGTCGGCGACTTGCACCGACCAGCCAAGATCCTTTCTCGAGCGCAAATTTTGCCGGATGTCGTGGGGCGAGTGCGACAAAACGAGGCTTTGGCGGCAATACCTGAGCATTGTCGATCGGTGGCGCAAATACCGAATACTTAGCCCGGCAAACCTCGAATTTTTTTCAGCAATCGTTTCAGCCACCCGCCCAACGCTTTTCGAGAAATTCAACAGCTGTGACATGCGCCACAAACTCCGACGGTCGAGTTGCTTACCACCTCTTTGCGTGCGTAACTATCGCTCGTGCGAGGCACTTTCTGCCCCGCAGAAGCGGCGTGAGATCGGGGACGGGAATGGTCGCGCTCGGCACGATTCATGATTGGTCCCCTGGCGCGGGGTCGGTCGTCACTTGGCACGCATCTCCGGCCACCTGCGCAATAGTGGGGCAAGCCTCGGAAAATGCGGCGCCGCCCGGTTATCAGCAAGCTCAACATCTACGAGCCTTCCGCCAACATCGAGGTGAGGGACTCGACATGGCACGGCTCTGCATTGGCTCGTGGGACATACCGGGTGTGTGTGATATCCCCGCCATGACTAAAACCTTTAATGCCCACCTTCGTAGGCACGACACATATCACAGCTGGTTCGAATTCAGCGAATCCGACGATCTGGTTCGCCGAACCATCGGCGATCCGAGCGAAATTGAACTTCTGCCGATGCGGCGCGGTCAGATGAGCGCGGCTCAGATCCGCGCTGACATACTGAGCACACCCGATCCCCTTCAATGGGACTGCTTCAGATTCGGGGTTATTCAACGCGGGGATCGCTTCACAGTATACGCCGGCATTGATCATCTGCTGACCGACGCAATGTCAGTAGGGGTGATCTTCCTGGAAATCTATGCGACATATCACAGCCTTGTGCAGGGGACGCCGATCTCGTTCCCGGCAGCGGCAAGCCATCGCGATCACTGTGTACGCGAGCGCGAACGCACGCGGGCTCTGACTTGGCGCTCTCCGCAGATCCGGGCGTGGCTGACTGTTGCGGAGCAAAACGGTGGCACCCTGCCGGGTTTCCCATTGCCGTTGGGTGACCGATCAACACCCTGTACAGGCGGCATGGTGACGGTGCCGCTGATGGACGAGGCGCAATCAGCCAGTTTCGAATCCGTGTGCCAGGAAGCGGGCGTCCGTTTCAGCGGTGGCGTGTTCGCGAGCGCGGCCCTCGCTCATCATGAGCTCACCGGTGCCGAGATTTACTTTGGAATTACGCCCTACGACACGCGCAGCACGGCCGCAGAACAAATGACGCCAGGTTGGTTTGCCAGCTTTATACCTGTCACCGTGCCCCTGGAAACAACCTCGTTCGGCGATGTCGCTCGCGCGGCGCAGCATTCCTTCGATGCCGCCAAGGAACTCGCAAATGTGCCTTTTGATCGGGTGTTGGAGCTGGCGCCCCCTGCAATGGGGCTGAGAAATCCTGTACGGGGGGTGCCGATGCTGTCTTTCCTTGATGTTCGCAAGGTTCACGTCAGCGCTCAGTGGGACGCATTGAACCTCGGTATATACGGCGACAGCAGATTGTCCGATCAGGTCTGCACTTGGGTAAATCGGTTCGAGAACGAGACCACGCTGACCGTGTCTTTCCCCGACAACCCGATCGCCCGCGATTCGGTCGCACGCTATATCGACGCAATTCAATCCGCCTATGCGCTCGTAGCCGACCATGACCGTGCAGCCGCGTCTTGATGCCGGGCCGCATTCTAGAGCGCCGTTGCAGGACATTTTCAAAGCTAAATCGGCCTTCGACTGAGGAGAAGTCTTGACCGCCGGTTCGGAAATCAACATACATGGATCCTGCACGGATGGTTTCGAAAGGGTGCGTCATGCCTTCGAACGCAATTTCGCTGAACGCGACGAAATTGGCGCGGCGGTGGCGGTCTGGGTCGATGGAGACCTGGCTGTCAATCTTTGGGGCGGGTCGGCCGACGTTGCCAGAACCCGGCCCTGGCGTGAAGACACCCTCGCCCCGGTCTATTCCGGCACGAAGGGATTGACGAGCACATGCGTGCATTTGCTTGCCGACCGGGGTGAAATCGACGTGGATGCTCCCGTGGCAACGTATTGGCCCGAGTTCGGCCAAGCGGGCAAGGAATCGATCACGCTGCGCATGGTGATGAGTCATCGCTCCGGCGTGATCGGGCCGCGGAAGCGGCTCACCCCCGAGCAGGCGCTGGATTGGCGCGGAGTCTGCAACGGGTTGGCGGCGGCCGAACCCTGGTGGGTGCCTGGCACCGCGCAGGGCTATCACATGGCGACCTTCGGGTTCATTCTCGGTGAGGTGGTGCGCCGGGTTACCGGCCGCACCCTCGGCCAGTACTTGCGCACGGAAATCGCCGAGCCCCTGGGTATTGATGTTCACATCGGCCTGCCGGCCGCCGAACACCACCGCTGCGCCGACATGGTCAACAAGCCATACGTCAGTGAGCTGTTTTCCTTCATGCCGCGAGACGCCGGCACCTTGGCCGACCATCCGATGACGGCGGCATCTGTCGCCGCAGATTTCATTCCCGACGACGAGGTGGCGCGCACGGACATCGGCTCGTGGCGTTCCGCGGAATTTCCCGGCACCAACGGGCACGTGTCCGCCCTGGGCATGGCCACGTTCTACAACGCGCTGGCACAGGAAAAGCTGCTCAGCGGCGAACGCATGGAAATGGTCCGCGTTTCGCAGGGCGGCTTCGAGACCGACCTCTGCCTCGGCCCCCGCGTCGCCGACCACGGCTGGGGGGTGGGCTACATGCTCAACCAACGCCGCGTCGCGGGGCCTAACCCGAGTATCTTCGGCCACGGCGGCTCAGGCGGCTCCTTTGCATTTGTGGACCTGGAGCACCGGATCGGGTTTTCGTACGTGATGAATCAGTTCGACGCCACCAAGGCCAATGCCGATCCCCGGAGCGTCGCACTCAGCGACGAGGTTTACGCAGCACTGGGCGTCGCCGTGAATTGATGCGCGACGTGATCACGTTATTCGATCACGCCCGTCAATTCGAATTCCGCAAGCGTGCGTGATACCAGCTCACTCAAATCATTCTTCGAGTTTTTTCCGCCGACGTGATAAGCAGCGACGGTGATAAAGATCTTCCCGTGGATTCGCCCCGACGCCAAAAACAGCTGTCCAGCCGTGCGGTCCAGGCTGTTCCTCTGCACGCCCTGCTCGACCAATCGGATGGAGACGTAGTCGGCGCCGGTGCCGTCCGGGCGGTTCACCGCCGGGTCCATCTCACCGAGATTGGAACACCCGACCGGAAGATCGGCAGAGCCCAAGGCCACGACGGCCAACGTTCTCGCCAGCGACTTCGGCACCATCGGTGTCAACGCGAGGGTCTGCAACAATTCATTGCGGATCTCTTGCAACCCGACCAGGGCGTGCTTGATGTTACCGCGGATTTGCCGCAGGTCGGTCGTGGCCAACGTCGGGTCGACCGTGACGGTAACAGAACTCAGCGCATTCGCTCGCGTATCATCGTCGGTGCGCTCGCTGACAGGGATCGCGAGGGTCACCGCCCCGTCGCCGGAACGAACGCGGCCCAGTCGCTGCCCGAGTTTCGATGCGCAGCCGGCAAAGAGGGAGTTACTCGTTCCACCAAGAGCTTTCGCTCGAGCATCCCAGTCGGCAAGATCGATGTACGCCGTCGCGGCCGGTACGACAACGCGGTGATCGCCGTGCGGCCTCGGCGTGGAGGTATACCGTGATCGGCCTGACCGGGAAATATCCCGACGAGCACGGCGGGCAACCTTCGCGGTCGCGACAACCGCGCGAGCCACTTCAGGTGCGGCCCGTGCGGTTTGCCGGGCATCCTCGAACAATGCGCGCGTTCGGGTCCGCGAGCGTGCCGGAGGGTAACCGAAATCGCGCATCCTGCCCTTGGCCGCATCTGCGATCGCGAGGCTGAGTCCGACCCCGTCGGTCACGCAATGCGAAGCCACCAGGCTGATCGCAGTCCCGCCGTTCCGGAGCGGAAGGACACCAAGGTGCCAGCCGGGCCCCAACTCGGGGTCGATGCGCAGTTGTGCGCGTTCGTCAGCCCATGCGCTCACATCGGCGCGTGGTCGTGCCGATCGGTGGATCTCGACGTCGGATGACTCGCGGCATGAGACCCAACGATGTCGCCCGAATGGCAACGGAGACCGTTCGATCCGACGCGCCAGAAATCCGTGCCTGAGATTATGGTGGAAGCGGCGCAGCCCATCAATATCGATAGGGCGCTCATAAATCCACGTGCACTGGACGAGCGTGCTCTGGGCAAGCGCCCGCAGCCCAAGAAAGGACGCCTGATCAATGTAGGCAAGCCTATTGTCCACCGGCGTATGGTAATCGAGTCGGGTAGTGTTTCGCACATTGTGCTTGAATGGTGGATCTGGTGAATCACTAGCCTCCGGAAAGGAATTCCAGCCCGCCGTGTGGAGCACTGTCCTCTTGATGGCGATCGTTGCGGGCGCCGATCCGGTGCGGTTCGGGTTGGTCGTGTTCATGTTGTCCGGGACGCGGCCGATACCGCTGCTGCTCGCCTACTTCATCGGCGGATTCGGCATCAATCTTCTTGTCGGCGCTGTCATCGTCTTCATATGGAGAGACGCCGGCCTAGCAGTGAGTGGCTCTTCTTCCAGCGAAATCGAGATCGCGGTGGGCCTGCTCGCCATCTTGGTTGGCGCGCTGGTGGCGGGCGGGTTTCGTCCCTGGCTGCGCCATCGGGTGCGGACGCCGGGGGGCGCCGGCGCGGCCGGTGGGCGGCCCGGTTTGGAGCAGCTGCCCGGCCTTGCGAAGCTCCCGCCCCGCGTGCAAGCGGCGCTGAAGAGCAGGTCGATCTGGGTCGGGTGGATTGCCGGACTTGGAATGGGTGTGCCGACTCCCTACTACCTTGCGGCCATCGCGGCGGTTCTCACCGCTGGAGCTGCGGTCGGCCCCCAGTTCGGAACACTTGTCGTCTTCAACATCGTCGGGTTCGCGGTCGCTGAGGTGCCGATCGTGAGCTTCTGGCTAGCGCCAGAGGCGACACGCGCGCGCGTTGATCAACTGTATCTCTGGACGAAGGCTCACCAACGGCCGGTTGTGGCGACGCTGGCGGCCCTGGTGGGTCTGTTCTTTGTCCTCAGAGGTTTAAACGATGTGTAACGGTCGCCGCGCAGGATAAGTGGCGGCCATGTTCCCGTTGCTCGACAACCCGCGGGCCGTGTCCGAGCTGCGCGGGATATACGGGCGGTGTTCATATCGAACCGGGCGGCATTGGATCTCGTGTCCATTTGGTGAGCCCGATCACTGTCGTCGCATCCGTGTGTCCTGTGCTACCACCGCACCGCTACACCCAGAGCGAGTTAACCGACGCGCTTCTCGAGCTTCCGGGTTACGAGTGTCTTGCCGAGCCACTCCGGCGCCTGCATGCGAGCGCCAAGATCGACAGCCGCCATCTCGCGCTGCCGCTCGAGGAATATCGAAGCCTGACGGACTTCGGCCAGGCCAATGACCTCTTCATCGAGCACGCCGTGGAACTCGGCTGCCAGGCACTGTCTGGCGCATTGGACGAGGCAGGGCTTTCACCCGAGGACGTCGATCTCATCATGACGACGACCGTCACCGGTGTCGCAGTGCCGTCACTGGATGCCCACATCGCCAACCGGCTGAGACTGCGGCCTGACGTGCGGCGGGTTCCCCTCTTCGGTCTGGGCTGCATGGGCGGGGCGGCGGGTTTGGCCCGCCTACACGACTATTTGAGTGCCAGGCCCGACGATGTCGGCGTCCTCGTGTCGGCCGAACTTTGCTCGCTGACCCGCAAGCAGAATCCGTCCATGGCCACTCTGGTCGCCGGCGCGCTGTTCGGCGACGGGGCCGCCGCGGTGGTTGCGGTGGGCGAGCGCCGTGCCGAGCAGATCCGCGCCGGCGGCCCGGACATTCTTGACTCGCGCAGTCGCCTTTTCCCCGACACCCTGCGGACAATGGGCTGGGATGTCGGTGCCTCCGGATTGGATATCGTCCTCGGCCCAGAAGTACCGAAGTTGATCGCAGAGTACTTGGCCGACGACGTCACGGATTTCCTTGGTACGCATGGTTTCAGCATCGCTGATGTCGGCGCGTGGGTGAGCCATTCCGGCGGTCCGAAGATCTTGGACGCGGTGACCGCGGCCCTCTGCCTGCCCGACGACGCACTTGAGCTCACATGGCGGTCAATGAGCGAGGTCGGAAACCTCTCGTCCGCGGCGGTACTGCATGTCTTGCGGGACACGATTGCCAAACTGCCGCCGAGCGGCAGCCCGGGAGTGCTGATGGCGATGGGTCCGGGCTTCAGTTCCGAACTCGTCTTGTTGCGCTGGCACTGAATTCCTCATGATCTGGTATGTGCTCCTGATCGTCGCGGTCGCTTTCGAGCGACTGGCGGAACTGGTTGTCGCACAACGCAACCTCGCGTGGAGCCGGGCGCATGGTGGCGTTGAGTTCGGTCCGCGGCATTACCGAGTGATGGTCGTGCTGCACACGGGTCTGCTCGCCGGGTGCCTGGTGGAGGCAATCGGCTTGCACCGTTCGTTCATTCCGGCGCTCGGCTGGCCGATGCTGGCAGTCGTGCTGGCCGCACAGGGCTTGCGGTGGTGCTGCATTGCCACGTTGGGCCCGCAATGGAATACCCGAGTTGTCGTCGTTCCTGGAGCGGCACGCGTCGTTGCCGGCCCGTATCGCTTTCTACCGCACCCGAATTACGTCGCGGTCGTCGCAGAAGGCATCGCGCTGCCGCTAGTGCACACCGCGTGGATCACCGCGCTGGTTTTCTCTCTGCTGAACGCAGCGCTGCTGAGGACACGGATAAAGGTCGAGAACTCCGCGCTGGCGAGCCTGACATGATCGATCTGCTGGTTGCCGGCGGCGGCCCGGCGGGACTGGCCACCGCCGTGCGCGGCGCGCAGTCGGGACTTGACGTGGTCGTCGTCGAGCGGCGCCGCGGAGCTGTGGATAAGGCCTGTGGGGAAGGGCTGATGCCACACACAGTCCGGCACCTGGACCGCCTCGGGGTTTGCCCACCCGGTAAGCCACTGCACGGCATCAGCTACCTGGACCGTGATCGCCAGGTCAACGCGCAATTCCGGACCGGGCCGGGGCGAGGTGTGCGCAGAGTCGTTCTGCATGCCGCACTACTTGAGGCGGCGGCAGCGGCCGGTGTGCGGTTCGTGCATGACGACGTCGGCGAAGTCACGCAGGATGCGACGTCGGTTCGCGCCGGTGGCTTGCGCGCGCGCTACCTCGCCGCCGCCGACGGGCTGCACTCGCCGATCCGTCGCTCGCTCGGCCTGGAGTTGCCATGGAGCGGGCCACGCCGGTGGGGCATCCGCCGCCACGTGCAGATCGAGCCGTGGACCGATTATGTCGAGGTGCACTGGGCGCCCGGCGCTGAGGCCTACGTGACGCCGGTCGCGGACAACTGCGTAGGCATCGCAATCCTCACCTCGCGCCGGGGCGACTTCGACACCCGCCTCGACGAATTTCCGGCTCTCAAGGACCGGGTACACGGTCATCCGCACGGCCCGGACCGAGCCGCCGGCCCGCTGCGGCAGAAGGTTCGGAGCCGAACGGCCGGGCGGATTCTTCTGGTTGGTGATGCGGCGGGCTACGTCGACGCGCTCACCGGCGAAGGCCTGGGCATCGCGTTCGGCGCCGCGGAGCTGCTTACGGGCTGCATCATTGCCGGCCGGCCAGATGACTACGACCGTGAATGGCGGCAGATGTCGCGCCGCTACCGGCTGCTGACCGCGGCTCTGGTGAAGGCAAGCGCGTATGCGCCTGTGCGCACGCGGCTCGTGTCGGCGGCGACGGCGCTGCCGGCGATCTTCGCCGGCATGGTCAACCATCTTGCCGAATAACACCTTCGGGAGTGATGACACGGCCACGCCCAGCAAATTTCTGCGCCACTTGAGAGGCGCCACACTGCTGGACGCAATCCGGTCATAGACCGGCGTGCGGCGACGCCCAGTGACCGAATATCAGCGACTGACGGCCTCCGACGGCGCTGACTATCGTCACCCCATCAATGACCTTCGGAACTACCCACGCAGCTGGAGTCGAACTTGCTATTTTTGCTAATATAGAGATCCGGTCGCCGATCGTGATTCCCTCAACGCCGAGGCAGAAGGGTGGGGCAGATTGGTTCGGCACCTGAGCACCGTGAATTGGACACCGCTTCCGGTGCCGTGGGCGGTCAAGACAGTCGACCGGATTCCTAAGCAGCGCTATTACGACCCGGAGTTCTACGAGCTGGAGACCGAGCTGTTCTGGCCCCGCGTGTGGCAGATGGCGTGCCGGCTGGAGGAGATCCCCAAACCCGGCGACTTCGCCGAATACGAAATTCTCGACCAGTCGATCATTGTCGTTCGGCTCGACAGCGAAAACGTCCGCGCGTATTACAACTCCTGCCGCCACCGCGGCATGAAGATCGTCGAGGGCCGCGGGTCTCGCCGCAGCCTTGTCTGCCCGTTCCACGGCTGGTGTTGGGGCCTCGACGGCAAGAGCACCTTCGTGTTGCGACCCGAGATTTTCGACGAGGGCAATCTCTGCGCCGACGATCTCAACCTCGTCTCCGTTCGGTGTGAGTTGTGGGGCGGCAGCGCGTGGATCAATCTGGACGACCACGCACCGCCGTTGCGCGACTGCATCGAACCGTTCGCCTCGACCCACGACGAATGGAAGGTGGAGTCACTGCGCACCGAGTGGTGGAAGTCGTGCCTGCTTCCGGTGAACTGGAAGCTGGCGACGGCGGCCTTCATGGAGGGCTACCACGTGCCGCAAACTCATCCTCAGCTGCTGCCGTCCTCGCACCGCCCGGCGGCGTCGTCGGTGCATCCTGTCGTCGAGACAAGCCTGCACTTCATGCGGACACTCGGCTCCGGTATGGGAGGCATGACCCACGAGAACGATGTCCGCATCGCCGAGGGGTTGCAGAACATCTCGCTTCCAGAGGACCCGACCGAGGCGATGTCGGCTTGGCGCAGCGCGCTCAACGACGCGATCACGCAGTGGCACCGGGCCCGCGGCTGCGACTTCCCCGACCTCAACGATTTGATTCGACGGGGTGTGACCGACGCGATCGGGTTCTGCTTCCCGCACTACTTCATCCTGCCGACCTACAGCAGTGCCTCGTCGTACCGGATTCGTCCGCTGGGTCCCGAGGAGACGCTCTTCGAGGTCTGGTCCCTCACCCGGTTCCCCCTGGACCACTCCCCGGGTAAGCCGACTCCGCCGCAACCGTTGGCGCCCGATGATTCGAGTTGGCCGACCATCCCCGCGCAGGATTTCTCCAACCTGCCGCGCCAGCAGAAAGGCTTGCACAACAAGGCTTTTGAGTTCATGCGACTGTCGGACCAGATCGAGGGATTGATCTCGAACTTCGAACGCGTCGTCGACGGGTTCCTCGCCGGCCTGCCGTACGAGCGGCTCGTGCCGGCGATTCGGAAGACGAACACCACCATCGACGTGCCGATCGCCGACCTCGGGCTCACCCAGAGCGTGCTGTCGGAGGCCTGACCTGGTGGGGAAGCAGCATGGTTAATTGGGACTCCTCTGTCGACCTCCTCATCGCGGGCAGCGGCGGCGGCGGGATGGTCGCGGCGCTCGCCGCGCTCGACTCCGGCATCCAGCCGCTGGTGGTCGAGAAGCAAGCCTTGGTGGGCGGGTCGACGGGGCTGTCCGGCGGCATCGTCTGGCTGCCGAACAACCCGTTGATGCGGGCCGACGGCATAGCCGATTCGCACGAGGACGGGCTGGCCTACCTGGCCGATGTCGTCGGCGACATCGGGCCCGCCTCGTCGACTGAGCGCCGTGAGATGTTTCTGACCGCGGGCTACGAGATGATGAACTTCTTGCTCCGTAAGGGTGTTCGTCTGGTCCGGTGTGCCGGCTGGAGCGACTACTACCCGAATCACAAGGGCGGCAACGAAGCCGGCCGTGCCGTCGAGGGAATCCCTTTCGATGCAGCCGAACTGGGAATTTGGCACGACAAGCTGCAGCCGGCGCTCGCGAAAAACTACGGGTTTGTGGTCAAGACCAACGAGCTGCGTTCGGTGCAGTACTTCAACCGCGCGCCGCGTGCGTTCGCGGTGGCATTGCGCGTGTTCCTGCGCACCTACGCGGCCCGGATCCGGCGACGCGAGATGCTCACCAACGGTGCATCGTTGATCGGTCAGATGCTCCAGGTCCTGATCGAGCTCGGAGGTGGCGTTCCTGCACTCTGGACGAACGCCGCGATGGAGGATCTCATCGTCGAGGACGGCCGCGTTGTTGGCGCACGCATCAGCCGTGACGGATCGATGCGCAACGTCGAGGCCCGCAAGGGAGTGTTGCTCTCTGCCGGTGGTTTCGGCCACAACGCCGACATGCGCCGCCGCTACAGTGGCGACCAGCCCAATCAGGCGCAGTGGTCGATCGCCAACGCCGGTGACACGGGGGAAGTGCTGCAGGCTGCCATGCGCCTTGGCGCGAAGACGGACTTGCTGGACGAGGCCTGGTGGCTGCCATCGGTTTTCATTGCCAACGGCGGCACCGCCGCCGCATCGCTGGGCGTGGGGCGACAGCGACCCGGAGCGATCTACGTCGACTCGACGGGACGGCGGTTCTGCAACGAGTCGAACTCCTACGTCGAAGTCGGTAAGGCGATGTATGCCAACAAGGCGGTACCGTGCTGGATGGTCTTCGACGACGGCTACGTGGGCAGATATGTGTCAGGTGCAAACCCGTTGAAGAAGCGTCGCCTTCCTGAAGCGCTGATCGAGGGGGGCGCCGTCGTGCACGGCCAAACCATCGCCGACCTTGCCCGCCAGGTCGGCGTTCCCGCCGACGAGCTGGAGCAGACGATCCGCCGGTACAACGGTTTCGCGGCCAAGGGCCTTGATCCCGACTTCGGGCGCGGGCAGTCCGCGTACAACGACTGTCTCGGTGATCCGGGTTATCGGCCGAACGCCGCGGTCGGCCCGCTCGAGCATCCGCCGTATTACGCCACCAGGGTCTTCCCTGCCGATGTCGGGACGTGCGGGGGAGTGATCACCAACGAGCACGCTCAGGTCCTCGACCAGCACGATCAGGTGATCCACGGCCTCTACGCGACGGGTAACACGACCGCGACGGTGATGGGCCGAACCTATCCGGGCGCCGGCGCGAGCATCGCCAACACGATGGTGTTCGGGTATGTCGCGGCACGCCACGCCGCTGGCCGCAGGGTCGCCGGCGAGAACAGGCGCTGACTAGCCGCTCTCAGGATCGCCGCGGTCGATGAAATCCCTTGGTTTCAAACCTGACTGAATGAGCTCCGCCCGCCGCATGTGTACGTCGGATGCTGCGCCGACCATATTGGTGAGAATGTGGCTGACCTGCAGATGCACCCGCATGCCCATCAACTCCCAGGCCCGCTTCACGTTGTTCTTCACCGCCATCAGCGTGGTCAGCGGGATCTGGCTGATCTTGCGGGCCATCTCCTCGACGGTCTCCTCGAGGTCGTCTCGCGGTACCACCTTGTTCAGAAGTCCCCAATCGAGGGCTTGCTGCGCGGAAAGCGTTGGCGCCAACAGCAGCCAATCCATGGTGCGATGCCAGTTCATCAGCAACCACGGCTCGATCATGGTGTGCCCGCCGGGTTCACCGAGGCTCTGCGCAAGCGGCATCTGGAAGTATGCGTCCTCGGATGCGACGCAGAAATCGGTGAGCAGGCCCAGATAGATCCCGCCTCCGATGCAATAGCCGTGGATCTGCGAGATCGTCGGCTTCGGGAACTCCCACAGGTACAGCGTCGGCCACAGGAACAGGTCGGCGGTGCTTTTGTACAGGTCCTCGAAGGTGTCTCCGAAGTCCGGGTACGGGTTCTCGTCTGGACCCCATCTGGCCACATGCCCGCCGCAGAAGCCCTTGCCGTTGGCCTTGAGGATCACGACCTTGATGCTCTTGTCGCGGTCGGCCTCGTGCAGACAGTCGTCGACTTCCTGGACGAGGCGTGCATCCTTGGTGTTGGCCTTGTCGGCTCGGTTGAGAATGATCCGCGCGATCGGCGGTTCGCGTTCGTAGATGACCGCTTCCAGGGTGCGCCGCTCTTTCGTCATTAGCCTCTCCTAGATTATCGCGCCACTGTCCTTGGCTCCGGAGATGTCGTCCCAATCGAGGTCGAGTTCCAACAAGATCTCCTCGGTGTGCTGTCCGTGTTCGGGAGCGCGCGCAGGCGCCGGCGGTGTTTCGTCGAATTGCACCGGCGCGGCGACGATCTGGTACTCGTTACCTCGGTCGTCGAGGTTGGGCACAACGTAGCCGTTAGGTTGGACCTGCGGATCGTTCAGGGTTTCCTTCGGAGTGGCCAGGACCGCCCACACGCCCGGTTCGTCTTCGAGCGCCTTGCGCCAGTGCTCGAGGTCTTGGCCGGCGATTGCCTCACCGACGCGCGCGCACGCGTCGGCGGCGTTGGCGATCAGATTGCTCGCCGGCACGAAACGCGGGTCGGTGGCAAGTTCCGGCAGGCCGATCCGATTGCAGAACCCGGCCCAGAAGCGATCGGGCTGCAGGAAGACCAACTGAATCCACCTGTCGTCACGCGTCTTGTACCGGTTGACAAGGGGGTTGATCGCCAGGCCGGGCGGTGCGCCGGGGATGCCGTCGATGTCGAAGAGGTCGGCGACGGAAATCGACGGCGCGATGCACCACATCGCCTGCGCCAGCAGTGACGAATCGACGATCGACGCCTCGCCGGTGCGTTCCCGATGAAAGAGCGCGGCGCATACGCCACCGGCCAGAGTTATCCCGCCTTGCAGGTCACCGAATGCCGGTCCCTGCACCGCAGGTGTCTCGGTGCCGAACGGTGTCAGGGTGTAAGCCACCCCGCCGCGGGAAAGGTATGTGGCCGCATCGTATCCGCCTTTGTCGCAGTCCGGCCCGCGAACTCCGGTTGCTGTGCCCCGGGCGATGATGATGTCGGGGTTGAACACCCGGACGTCCTCGACCTTCAGTCGTGCCCGTTCGAGCGCAGCCGGAAGCCAATTGGTCAGGAACACATCCGCGGTGGCCAGCAGGCGACCGAAGTATTCGCGACCGGTGTCGGACTTGAGGTCCACTGCGATGCTGCGCTTGCCGCGGTTTCCCAGTTCCAGGATGAAGTCGACGTCGGCCCGTGCCGCTTCGCGGGTGAAACCGCCGATGACCAGTGCTCGACCGGGGTCCCCCGCCTTGACATCCTCGACCTTGATGACGTCGGCGCCCCAGTCCGCCAGCGCCGCTCCGGCCGATGGCACGTATGTCCACGAAGCCAGCTCGACAACGCGCACGCCACGGAGCACTTGTGTCATTGCACATCCTCTCGATCGAATTCACTGCCTCGTGGGCAGGACAGGACCAGCTGCTTGCCGACCGCCTCCAGGGACTGGTCGGCCCCACCGAGGAAGGCACTCCAGCCCAGTAGCCGCTTGAGGTAGAGGTGGGCGTCGTGCTCCCACGTGTACCCGATGCCGCCGAACACCTGAATCGCCGTGTCGCCGACGGACGCCAGCTTCCCGGCAAATGCCTTGGCGCGCAGCGCAGCCAGGTGATGTTCCGCCGGCTCTGCCGCGTCGGCGGCCCAGAGTGCGTGGATCACCCCGCCGCGCGCGAGTTCGACCGTCTCGTACATGTCGACGCAAAGGTGCTGGACGGCCTGGAAGCTGCCGATGGGCTGGTCGAACTGCCTGCGCACCTTGGCGTATTCGACGGCAAGTTTCATCACTGCACTCGCGGCACCCAGAGCATCGGCAGCGTAGGCGGTCAACACGTCGTCGACAATGCGCTGGATGGCGTCTTCGGGCGCGGGGGCGAGGCGCCGCGCGGGCGCACCGTCGAAAACGACGTCGAACAACTTGCGCGTCTGATCGATGTGCGGTCGCACCGCCACGGTCACCCCGGCGGATGTGGGATCAACGGCGAACAGCGCTGCCTCACCGCCATCCTCGGCGAGCACCAGCACGATGTCGGCCGCGGCCGCATCCGGCAGGGCGGTGATCTCGCCGCGCAGGATCACGCCCTCTTGCGACTCCGCGGACGCGGGAGAAGGGCCACTCAGCGGGCCGATCGTGGCGACGGTCGTGCCGTCGGCGATCCCGGCCAGGAGCGCCGCCGCAGCGTCGCCGCCGTCCGTCCGCGTCAGGGCGCGCGCCGCGGCGACTGCACTTGACAGCCACGGTCCGGGGTGGAGTGCCGCGCCGAGCTCTTCGGCGACGACACCGGCTTCGACCATCGTCATGCCGTCGCCGCCGTATTCCTGCGGCACGAGCAAACCGGTGGCGCCGAGCGCTGCGAGCCCGTGCCACACCTCATCGGTTCTGCCGGTCGGCTCTTCAAGCAACGGTCGCACATGTGTTGCCACAGCGGCCTTTTCGGCCAAAAATCGCCTCACGGTGTCGCGAAGGGCGACTTGCTCGTCGGTCAGCTCGAGGTTCACCGCCGCGGCAACCCGAGAACTCGCACAGCGGTGACGCCCTTGTTGATCTGGGTCGTGCCACCGGCGATGGTGAGCGCGCGCGATGACAGCCGACGGTTTGCCCACCGGCCGCTCGCGAGCTGGGGGCCGAGCACGTCGAAAGCCAGGGCGGCAAGATCCTGGCCCACTTCGGCCCACACACTCTTCGCCAGGCTCGCCGAGCCCAGCGCGTCGCCGCCGTGCAGCGTTGCCGAGATCGATCGCTTGCACAACAGCTCGAGGTAGCAGATGCGCACCGCGATCTCACCCAACCGGCGCACCGTTGCGCTGTCCTCGAGCACGGGGCGGCCGTCGACTGTGCAGTCGGCCAAGTCGGCCACGAGATCCTGCAACTGAACGTGCATCTGCGCGTACAGACGCGCTGCCCCGGCCCGCTCGTGGCTGAGCGTGGTGGTGGCGACCTGCCATCCCCCGTTCAGTGGTCCAAGTAAAGAGTCGGCGGGCACGCGAACGTCGTCGAAGAAGACCTCCGCGAACTCGGCGGTCCCGTTGAGGGTGACGAGCGGGCGAACCTCGATGCCGGGCAGTCTCATGTCGACGATCAGGCAGGAGATGCCCTTGTGTTTGGGCGCCCCGGGGTCGGTGCGCACGTACAGCTGACACCAGTCGGCGCAGTGCCCGAGTGATGTCCAGATCTTCTGGCCGTTGACCACGAAGTCAGCCCCATCGCCGGAGCCGTCGCGCACAGCCCGCGTGCGTAACGACGCCAGGTCGGACCCGGCTTCCGGCTCGGACATCCCCTGACACCAGATATCCTGCGCGCGCACCATGCGGGGCAGGAGCTCGCGCTTCCGGACGTCGGTACCGTACTGCATGATCGCCGGCGCGATATTGTTGATGCCGATCACGTTGAGTGGCACCGGGGCTCGTGCCTGCGTGGTCTCCTCGGCGTAGGCCAGCTGCTCGAGTACCGTCGCGCCGCGCCCTCCGTACTCCTGCGGCCACGACACCGCGGCCCATCCCGCGTCGGCCACCGCGGCGTCCCACACCCGAAGGGTGTCGAAGGCCAGCGGATCGCGGCCGCGGCGCCGGTCGGCGGCCAGCACCTCGTCGGTCAAATGTGCAGACAGCCACGCACGAAGCTCCTTGCGGAACTGTTCCACCTCCGCCGGGTATGTGAAGTCCACGATGTCCTGCCGGGATCGGTCCAAATTGGTTTCTTTATAATTTTAGGTAGTATAGCGGCGGAGCCGTTACAGTTGGCTGCAATGGTGCGGCACAGCTTCGTGGATGGGGTTTCGATGGCGTGCACCCTTCGCCTAACGGGCGGCGCGGTTGAATGACCAAGTCGGCCGTGGTGGGTGTCGGATACTCGAAGATTCTCCGGGATAAGGGCATTGACGGGCGGCCACTTGCCGTCGAGGCGTCGCGGACGGCGATCGCCGACGCCGGTCTGTCCGTCCGGGATGTCGATGCGGTGTTCGAATACGCCGGCGACGAGCAGGCGATGGACATCGCGCGGATGGTCGGGATCGACAACATATCCATCTACGGGGACTACACGCCGCGTGCGCCGTCGGGCCTCGCCGCCGCCCTGGGCGCCCAAATGGCTGTGGTCTCCGGAGCATGTGACGTGGCGCTGGTCGTGCGTTCGGTGACCCGGGAATGGGGCCAGATGAGCGGTCGGGCGCTGCCGAGCGCGGCCGGGCCGTGGCAGTGGGAGTTTCCCTACGGCGTCGCCGGCGGGATCATCCCGATCATGGGAATGAAGAAGCAGCGCCGCATGGCAACGCTCGGCACCAAAGAGGAGGACTACGCCCGGGTCTCGGTCAATGGGCGACGCTGGTCAACCCTCAACGAGCGGGCGGTCATGCGCGAGATGCTGACCATGGACGACTACTTCAATTCCCGCTATGTCTCCGAGCCGCTGCGGCTGCACGACTGTGACTACCCGGTGACGGGTGCGTGCGCCGTCGTCATCACGACCGCCGAGCGGGCGGCGCACGCGCCGAAACGCCCGGTGTGGATCGACGCCATCGCCATGGGGATGGGGTGGAAACCGGATTTCACCTACACCGACGACTTCCTTTTCGGAGGCACCCAGCAGTGCGCGTCGACGATGTGGAAGCGATCGTCGGTCACCGTGTCCGATGTCGACGTCGCGCAGTTGTACGACGGCTTCACCCATATTGCGATGGCCTGGGTGGAGGCGATGGGCCTTTGCGGGGTCGGCGAGTTCGGGGACTGGGTCGACGGCGGCGCGACGATCGGTCCCGGCGGTGCTCTGCCGCTGAACACCAGCGGCGGGCAGCTCGCGGAAGGACGGCTGCACGGTCTGGGGTTCCTGGCCGAGGGTGTCGCGCAGCTTCGGGGTGAGTGTGGGCCGCGACAGGTGCCCGATGCGCAGGTCGCGGTGGTCGCGAACGGCTTCGGACCCCAATGCGGCTCGTGTGTGTTGACAGTCTAGAAAGAGCACCCGAGGAGGACCGGCCATGGGCAGGGTGACGGGCAAGGTAGCGCTTATCAGCGGAGCCGCGCGCGGTCAGGGCCGATCACACGCGAGAATGCTCGCCGCCGAGGGCGCCGACATCATCGCGGTGGACATCTGCGAAGACATCGAGACCAACGAGTATCCGCTCGCGAGGCCCCAGGACCTCGACGAAACCGCGCGGCTGGTGGAGAAGGAGGGGCAGCGCGCGTTCACCGAGATCGCCGACGTGCGCGACCGGGCGGCGCTGTCGGCGGCCATCGATCGGGGCGTCGCGGAGCTCGGACACCTCGACATCGTGGTGGCCAACGCCGGCATCTGCCCGTTGACCGCCGGCCTACCCCCGCAGGCGTTCGCCGACGCAGTCGACGTGGACCTCGTCGGCGTCATCAACCTCGTGCACGCGAGCCTCAAACACCTGCACGCCTACGCGTCGATCATCGTGACGGGATCCGTTGCGGCGTTCATGGCGTCGATGAACACCAGCGGTATCGACGGCGGTCCCGGTGGGGGCGGTTACGCGTTCGCGAAACAAGTTGTCGCACACTACGTCAACGACTTCGCGCTCGCGCTCGCGCCCAAGGAAATCCGCATGAACGCGATCCATCCGACGAACTGCAACACCGACATGCTGCACAGTCCGCCGATGTATCGCGCGTTCCGTCCCGATCTGCAAAACCCGACCCGAGAGGACGCCGAAGTGGTGTTCCCGGTGATCCAGGGGATGCCGATTCCTTACGTGGAGCCCGAGGACATCAGCGAAGCGGTGGTGTTTCTCGGCAGCGACGCGGCCCGCTACATCACCGGCCAGCAGCTCCGCGTCGACGCGGGTGGGTTCCTCAAGGTGAAGCCGTGGTCAGGGGCTTAGGGCGGTAACGGCGTAAGGGCTTGAAAGGAGAGCTGAGCATGCCCAAGGGGATCATGTACGTGGAGACGATGCCGGTCGCACAGGACCGGGAAGCCGATTACCACAACTGGTACAACGACACGCACCTGGCGGAGATCGCCTCGGTCGACGGGATCGTCTCCGCCCGCCGTTTCGCACCGACCGACGGGAACGGGCCGTTCATCGCGATCTACGAGCTCGACTGCGACGACCTCGATGCCGCCACGCAACGGTTGGCGGAACTCGGCGCGAGCGGCAAGATGTCGTCCCTGGAGCTGCTCGCGATGGACCCGCCGCCGATTCCCCGCGTCTATCGCGAGATCGGGTCGTACGGACCATGACACGGTCTGCAGAAGTGCAGCGCCGCATTTACGCGCTGATGGTGCTGATGAAGGCGGCCGACGACCGGCTGTCCAAGGGCATCGGCACCGGCGAGTTCATCTGCGTGTACTGGCCGTCGCGTGGGCAGGAGGCGATCGCCGCCGCGATGGGTATCTCGCTCCGACGAGACGACCAGCTCGTGACGACCTACCGCGGCCTGCACGACCTCATCGGTAAAGGCGTTCCGCTGGAAGAGATCTACGGCGAAATGATGGGGCGCACCCTCGGCGCGAGCCGCGGCAAGGGCGGCACCATGCACATCGCCAACCCCGAGGCCGGTGTGATGCTCTCGACCGGAATCGTCGGGGCGGGCCCGCCGGTTGGCGTCGGTCTGGCGATGGCGGCCAAACGTAAGGGGCTCGACCGCGTCACGGTGGTCAGCTTCGGAGACGGCGCGACGAACACCGGCTCGTTCCACGAGGCGGCGAACATGGCCGCGCTCTGGGATCTGCCCGTGGTCTTCGTGTGTCAGAACAACCTCTACGCGGAAATGACGCCGACCCGGGACACGATGAAGCTCGAGCATGTCGCCGACCGGGCGGCCGGTTACGGCATGCCGGGAGTTCGCGTCGACGGCAACGACCCGCTCGCCGTCGCGACAGCCCTGGACGAAGCGCTGAACAAGGCACGCCATGGTGACGGTCCGACCTTCGTCGAATGCGTGACGTTCCGGTTCCGCGGGCACTACTTCGGCGACCGGATGCGCTACATCCCCAAAGATCAGCTGGACTCGGCCTTGGCGGCCGACCCGGTGCCGCGGTTCCGTGCTCACCTCCTCGACACCGGCGTCGCCACCGACGAGGAGCTCACCCGTGTCGAGGCCGTCGCGGCGCAGCAGGTCGAAACGGCGTTACAGACGGTGATGAGCGCCGATGCCCCGTCGATCGATGAGCTCGACCGAGACGTCTACGCGACCCCGATCAGGTTCCCCGTCTGAGGAAGATCATATGGATTCGAAAGAGATGACGATGCGTGAGGCACTGAACCTCGCGCTCGACCAGGCGCTGGAGAAAGACGAGCGGGTGTTCCTGCTCGGCGAGGACATCGCCGACCCCGGTGCGTCCGGGCCGACCGCTGGGCTGTCAACGAAGTACGGCCACGACCGGGTAATGGACACACCGATCTCGGAGGCGGCGATCGTCGGTGCCGCCATCGGGGCGGCGATCGACGGTCTGCTGCCGGTGGCCGAGATCATGATCATGGACTTCATCGGCATCGCGGCGGACCAGATCATCAACAACGCGGCCAAGCTGCGTTTCATGACCGCCGGGCGGACGACGGCACCGATAACGGTCCGCACCCAGGTGTACGGCGGACTGGCCACCGGCGCGACGCATTCGCAGACCCTCGAGGCCTGGTTCATGCACATTCCCGGAATGAAGGTCATCGTTCCGTCGACCCCGCGTGACGGCAAGGGCCTGCTGACATCCGCGATCTTTGACGAGGACCCCTGCCTGTTCGTCGAGACGATTCGCCTGCAAGGCCAAAAGGGCCCGGTACCAACCGATCCCGACTTCGCCATCCCTCTCGGTCAAGCCGATGTCAAGCGGCCGGGCACTGACGTCACGCTCATCTGCTACGGACGCAGCGTGCACGACGCGCTCGCGGCCGCGGCAACACTGCAGGACGAGCACGCGGTGAGCGCCGAGGTCGTCGATCTGCGCACACTCGTACCGCTCGACGTCGACACCATGGTCTCGTCGGTCCGCCGCACCCGCCGCGCGGTGGTGGTGCACGACGCGGTCCGGTTCGCCGGTCCCGGAGCCGAGATCGTCGCGACGCTGCAGGCGGAACTGTTCGGTGAGCTCGAGGCACCCGTCGAACGTGTCGGAGCACGGTTCGTCCCGACCCCGGCAGCGGCGGCGCTCGAGGCACAGGTCTACCCGTCGCCGGCGCGCGTCGTACAGGCCGCGCAGCGCACACTTCAATCGGCCAAGGCGGGAATACATGGCTGACTTCGTCGTTCGGATCCCACGAGTGTCGGTGGCCGTCTCCGAAGCGGAGCTTGTCGAGCTGCTCGTCGACGGCGGCCAGCATGTCGAGGAGGGCGCGCCGATCTACGTTATCGCCACCGAGAAAGTGGAACAGGAAATCGAAGCGGGTGCGTCGGGCACCGTGCAGTGGACCGGGGAGGTCGGCACCACCTACGACATCGGCGCCCCCATCGGCGTCATCACGGCATAACGATCAAGCAAGAAGGGTAAGGACACATGGATCTCAACGAGACCCGCGAGAGAATCATCTACGAAAAAGAAGGTCCCATAGCGCGCGTCACGCTCAACTGGCCCGAGAAGGCCAACGCCCAGGACCAGAAGATGGCCGAGGAGGTCGACGCGGCACTGCTCGACGCGGACCGCGACTACGACATCAAGGTTCTTGTCCTCAAGGCCAACGGCAAGGGGTTCTGCTCTGGGCACGCCATCGGCAACAACGCACACGACTATCCGATGTTTGTCGAGGGCCAGAGGCGAATGGGTACGCCCTGGAAGCCTCAGACCGATCTGTTCGTCAAGCCCACCATGAATTTGTGGGAGTTCTCCAAGCCGACGATCGCGCAGGTGCACGGCTACTGCGTAGGCGGTGGCACTCACTACGGGCTCACCACCGACATCGTCATCGCCTCTGAGGATGCCTACTTCTCGTACCCGCCGTTGCAGGGGTTTGGCATGCCGTCGGGAGAGTGCTCGATCGAGCCGTGGGTCTTCATGAATTGGCGCCGCGCGGCCTACTATCTGTATCTGGCCGAGGTCATCGATGCCAAGAAGGCCCTGGACGTCGGCCTCGTCAACGAAGTGGTCCCGCGCGAGGAACTCGACGATCGCGTTGACGCGATCGCCCGTCACATCGCCCAGGCGCCGCTCACCACCCTCCTGGCGACCAAGGCCAACATCAAGCGGGCCTGGGAGCTGATGGGCATGCGGGTGCACTGGCAGAGCTCCAACGACCTCGTTGCACTCGCCTCGGTCAGCGCGGACGTACAGACCCTCATTCAGCAGGTGTTCAAGGACAAGGTGCTGCCTTCGGAGATGGCACAGCGGCAGGCCGCGGCGGCCGCATCGACCGATGGTGCGGCGGCCACCTAGGACTGCCGGTGAACATCGCCGATCACGCGACCAGGGCCGCGCAGTCCCCGGCGCTGATCGTCGCGGACGGCGACACCATCTCGTACCGCGAGCTGTACGCCAGGAGTCAACGGGTTGCCGCCCTGCTTCAGGAGGCGGGACTGCGCCGCGGCGACGGTGTGGCTCTGGTGCTCCCGAACTGCCCTGAGTTCCTCGAAATCAGCTGGGGTTGTCAGCTTTCGGGGCTGTATTACACCGCGGTGAACACCCACTTCACGCCGGACGACGTGGCTTACGTCATCGACGACTCCGAGGCGAAAGCGGTGTTCGTCGATGCCTCGATGGCCCAACACGGGTCGCGAATCCTGCAGGCGAACACCGGCGTCGACGTGCACATCGAAGTCGGCGGCAGCTGTTCCGGCTGGCGTTCCTACGACGATGCCGTAGCTTCGGCGGCCCACGCGCCGCCGGTCTCCGACGGATCCGAGATGCTCTACTCCTCCGGCACCACCGGGCGGCCCAAGGCCGTCCGGCGGCCGCTCCCCACCGACGGCAACGGCTCATGGGCGCAGAAGGTGCTGGAGTACGCGCTTACTCAGCGATACGGCATGACCTCCTCGAGCGTGTATCTCTCGCCTGCGCCGCTCTACCACGCGGCAGGGGTGAACTACACCATGGCGGTCCATCGCGTCGGTGCGGCCTCGATCCTCATGCGCAAGTTCGACGCCGAGGCTGTCCTGCGCCTTGTCGAGACCAACCGGGTCACACACGCGCAATTCGTGCCCACCATGTTCGTGCGGATGCTCAAGCTGCCCACGGCGGTCCGCCAGCGCTACGACCTGTCGAGCCTGCAATGTGTGATCCACGCGGCGGCCCCGTGCCCGGTGGAAGTCAAGCACCGGATGATGGAGTGGTTTGGTCCGCTCATCCACGAGTATTACGGTGGGACAGAGGGATTCGCGGGCACGGTGATCGGCCCACAGGAGTGGCTCGCCCATCCAGGCTCGGTGGGCAAGCCGTTCAGCCCGGTGCATGTGGTCTCCGATAACGGTGCGGAGCTGCCGGCGGGGGATTCCGGGGAGCTCTATTTCGAAGGCGGTCCCGCCTTCGAGTACTTCAAAGATCCCGACAAAACGGCGTCGGTATCCAACGAACGCGGTTGGCGGTCGCTGGGAGACATGGGCTACGTCGACAGGGACGGCTACCTGTACCTCACCGACCGGTCGACGTTCATGATCGTCTCGGGTGGAGTGAACATCTACCCGCAGGAGGCCGAGAACCTTCTCGTCATGCATCCGAAGCTCGTCGACGCGGCGGTGTTCGGTGTCCCGAATGACGATTTCGGCGAGGAGGTCAAGGCCGTCGTACAGCCGGTCGACGGCATGTCTGCGGGGCCTGCGCTCGAAGCCGAGCTCATCGAGTACTGCCGGGCCCACCTGGCCGCCTACAAGTGCCCGCGCACAGTGGAATTCGCTGCTGAGCTGCCTCGTGATCCGAACGGCAAGCTCTACAAGAGGCGCATTCGTGAGCGCTACTGGCAGGGACGAAAATCACGAATCGTGTGACGCTCCCGATACTTCACCGATAGGAGAGAGGGGTCCGATGAGGTCCACGACATGGTCATGGTGAGCGTGGATGATCACGTGGTGGAGCCGCCGGACATATTCGATGGTCGGCTGGCGTCGAAGTACGTCGAGTTCGCGCCGCAGTTCATCACCGATGCGGACGGTACGAACTTGAATGCGGAGGCGGGTCGCCCGAAGGAGGAATACGGGATCGAGCCGACGTCGTTCACGCAGTTGCGCCCGGGCACCTACGATCACAGCGAACGTGTCAAGGACATGAGCGCCGTCGAACATCGCGCAGGCGGCCGCTGATTTGGTGTGGTCGCCGATGCTGCGCAAGTTCGCTGAGCTGAAGGTGGCCTTGTCCGGCGACAAGCTGCCCAGTGAGGTGTTCAACGAGCACGTGCTGACGTGCTTCATCGACGAGCGCACGCAGATCCAGCGCCACGACGGCACGATCAGTCGCAGCGCCGCGACGGTGAGCCGAAGGGCAGCAGGAACGGGGGATTGGCCGGCCTCTCACGCGGGGCGAAACGTCACCGGGAGATTCGCCGGCGAGCGGAACGGCATTCCGACGATCTTCGTGTCTTCGTCGGGCGCCAGGCGCAGGTCTGACACCCGGTCGAAGAGGCTGTTGAGCATCGCGCGGGTTTCGACCCTGGCCAGATGCATGCCAAGGCAGCTGTGAATGCCGCCCGCGAAGGAGATGTGTGTACGACGTGGCCGGTGGATGTCGAAAGCGCTGGATTCGGTCCAGCGCGTTTCGTCGCGATTGGCCGAGCCGATGCACAGGTTGACATGGGAGCCGGCGGGGATCGTCGTACCGTGTATCTCGACCTCCCGGGTCGTCGTCCGGGGAACGCTGACGAGTGGTGTCTCGTAGCGAAGGGCTTCTTCGATCGCGGCCGGAACGAGGTCACGGTTGTGCTGCAGCGCTTCGAGTTGGTCCGGGTGAGTCAGCAGCAGGTACAGCAGGTTGCTCGAGGACCGGTAGGTGGTTTCGAGCCCGGCCGGAAGCAGCAACCGCAGGAAGGAAATGATCGCGTCGTCGGTGAGGTTTTCGCCGTCGATCTCGGCGGCGACGAGATCCCCGATGATGTCGCTGGTCATAGCGCGCCGCCGCTGCTCAACCTGGTGGAGGAAGTACTCGCCCAACTCGACGGACGCCTGCAGACCCGCCTCGATATCGGTGGTGATCGAGATCAGGTGCAACGACAGTCGACGGAACAGGTCGAGGTCTTCCTGCGGCAGGCCGAGCAGTGCCGCGGTAACCCGCGTCGGGAACTCGAGCGTCACCGCCTTGACAAGGTCAGTCCCACCGTCGTTCTTGATCTCGTCAACGAGTTTGACGCAGATCGCGTCGATGACGGCGGGCTCCCACTGTGCCAGGGCGCTCTGGCGGAACGCCTTGGCGACCAGGCTTCGGTGGTCGTGGTGTTGCTTGCCGTGCATGCCGAGAATCGTTGGACCGAAAACCAATCCGATCGTGTTGTTGTAGAAGTCCGAATCGAACAGTTCGTCGTCGCGGAATGCGGCGAAGACGCTGTTGAAGTCGAAGAGCGTCCACTCCTCGTCGGGTATCAGCTCCGGCGGCGCCATGGAGGTGTCCATGATCGTCCCGCGCCATACCGGTTCGGTTTTGCGCTTGAACTCGAAGAAGCGGTACGGGTCGTCCACCAAATCCGGTGTGATCGTCACACGTGCCTCCCGCCGGCAGCGCTTACGGGTTCTTTCACCCTATCTTTGCTATTTTAGGTATTCTAGGCGAAGAAAACTTCAGGGACACCATGTAGCGCCGACCGCTGTGCGCGATCGAGCTCAGCGGCGCCGGTTGGATCACGTGCCCGCTGGAAGCCGCGGGTTCAGTTGGCAGAATACGAAGGGGAGTAATGGAACTCAACGTCCGCCCGGTCCCGATCCCCGACCCGGTGACCGCGTTCTATTGGGACAACGCCAAGGAGGGCAGGCTGACAGTGCAGGGCTTCGAGGGCACCGACATCCTGCAGCATCCCCCCAGCCCGGTGCCGGAAGTACCGGGCGGTATAGAGGGTACGGTCGGCAAACCCGTCGCTGTCGAGGTCAGCGGTCGGGGCACGTTGTTCGCCTTCACCATCCTGCACCAGCCGTTCCACCCCGGTTTCGTCGACGCGGGACCGATGATCATCGGCCTCACGGAACTCGACGACGCGCCCGGCGTACGGATACTGACCAACATCGTCGAGGCGGAACCGGACGAGCTACGTTGCGGGCTGCCGATGGAGGTGACGTTCGAACAACGAGAAGAGTTCGCGCTCCCGCAGTTTCGCCCGCGCCGCGAGCTGGGAGCAGCGTAGTTCCGTTCACACCCGTCAGCGCTGGCGGCGCGCGAATGCTTGCGGCGACAACGCGACAATCCGCTGCTCGGGATCACCTGCCAGCAGGTACGTTTGTGTGTCCGATAGGTGGCGTACAGCAAGTTTGCGGGCGCGTTCGGTGTCGCCGGCCTCTATCGCATCGGTCATCTTGGTGTGCGTGGCCAATGCGATGCGGCGCTTGTTCATCGACGGGTACTGACCGCGTGCCGCGGTTTCCCGCGCCCACCAGTTGAGGTGGCCGGTCCACAGCGTCTCCAGGCTGCCGACCACCGCGATCATCGTGTGATTGCCGCAGCCGCGGACCACTTCGTCGTGGAACTGCCCGCCGATCTCCGTGAACCGGGCTCCGTCTTCGATGTGCTCGGCCATGGACGCGTTGATCTCTTTGAGCGTTGGGATGAGCGTCTCCGCGCGGTCGGCGCGACGCGCTGCCATCGCCGCGCACATCGGCTCGAGTTCCTGCAGCGCCGTCCCGAGATCGCCCAACGGCACGTAGTCACTCTGCAACAACAGGCCGAGCATATAAGCTGCGCTCGCCTTGGCCGGCGCATGCACAACCGCGCCTCCGCGGTTGCCGCGGCGAACCGAGACCAGACCTTCCGTCTCGAGGATTCGCAACGCTTCCCGCAGCGACACCAAGCTCACGTTGAAATGCTCGACGAGCATCTCCTGGCGCGGCAACAGGTCGCCGTCGGCCAGTTCACCGTCGATTATCTGCCTGCGAAGCTCATCGGCGACGATTTCTGCGGTCCTGCGGGCCGACAGTCGACGTCGAGCCTCGGGACCAATTCCGAGTGTTGTCATGTCCTCACAATATTAACAGTGATAGGCGCCGTACCTGCGGTTAACCGCCCGCTATTCGATAAAAGTAACTAAGATGACAAAATAACTCGGAGAAGCTTCTGGTCGACGCGGGTGCCGAGGTGGTGAAGGCCCAGCGGTTGCAGGAGACCCGTTGCGCACCCCCGGTTCCGATTCAGCCCCGAGTTCAGCGTGGCGTCAGGGAAATCGGCATCTCGTCGAAGATCGACATGTTGTTCGTCAGGTTGGGGTGGGTGACCTTGGGCGGACCGAGGCTGATGTCGTCGGCACGGCACAGCAACTCGTCGAGCACCGCGCGGATCTCAGCGCGGGCCAGCATCGCGCCCAGGCAATGGTGTGGCCCCCCGCCACCGAACGTGACATGCGGGTTCTCGGCACGGCCTATGTCGAAGATGAACGGGTCTTCGAACACTTCCTCGTCGCGATTCGCCGAACGCAGCATCGACACCACCCGATCGCCCTTCGGGATGGTGACACCGTCCATCTCCACATCGACCTTCGCGCTGCGTGTCCAAAACGCCACCGGCGTCGACCAGCGCAGCACCTCTTCGACCGCGCTCGGTCGAACCGCTTCGGCGGCGCGGTACCGCTCGATCTCCCCCGGGTTGGCGACAAACGCCTGAAGTCCAGAGGCCAGCGCGTTCTTCGTGGTGTCGCTGCCCGCGAAGGCGATCACGAAGAAGAAAATCTCCAGCTCGTTGGCGGGTATGGACAGCCGCTCACCGTTCTCGTCGGTGACTACGGCTGAGGTCAACGTGCTCCAGATGTCATCGGCTGGGGTGCGCTGCTTCTCTGCGGTCAGTTCGAGCGCGTATGTGAAAATCTTGCCGAAGAGTTCGAGATGCTCCTGCTCGGTCACCTGCGACTCGGGCGAACTGGCTTTCAGGATGCGATCGAGGGTGTCGAAGATCTCCGGGCGGTCCTCGTCAGGAATGCCGATGATGTCGCCGATGACCGTCATCGGAAGCACGTCGGCGACGTCGCCGATCCAGTCGCCGCCGCCGGCCTCGAGGAGTCGGTCGACCATTGCGGAGGCCCGCGTGCGAATGCCTTCCTCGAGCTTGCCGATGGCCCGTGGGGTGAAGGCATGGGACATCACCCTGCGCCGCTTGATCAGGTCGGGCGGATCCATGTTGATGATGGTCGGGAACGAGCCCACGACTCCCACACCCTGGATGAGCGGGCCGTCGACGGCGGTGAACGCGTCCGTGTCGCGGTGAATGAGTTGGGCATGCCGGTGCTTGGTCGTCATCCAGAAGTCACGCTTGACGGTCTTGGCCACGCCGTCGGTGAGCGCGTGGTGAAAGATCGGCTGCTCCCGGCGTAGCTGGGCGAACAAATCGTCAGGAAAACCGTTCCGCCACAACGCGGAATCTGACAGATCGACCGGAGTCGTCGTGGGCATGTTCCTCTTCGCTCCTCGTGTCCGCACCCTGGACCTGAACCTAGACGTAGACCTAGACTGCCTAAAATAGTAAAAATGGGCAACGGCGCGGCCCGGGAACTGCGGGTGGGCGTGCCCGGGAACGGAAAACCTTCGGGAGTGGCCACTGTGGGTGATGACTGGCGCCGGTACCCATTTCGGTTGGTGCCGTGCGACCCGCAGTTCAGCTTTCCCGCCGCTGAGGGAAACCATCCTGATTGCGAGTCCGATACGTGGTTCCTGGCCGGAGAACTGGTCGGGGAAGCCGGGCGCAGGTTCGCATTCCTGACGATCTTCAACAAGAACCGCCCCGGGCAGTCGCTCGTCGCCGACTTCTACACGCTCGCCCTGTTCGATCTCGACAACGGCACGTACGCGACGTACACCGACTACGACATGCCGCCGGACAATATGCGGCCGGGGGCACGCCCGAAGTTGTCGGTGGCGGACGACCATCTCGACATGACCTACCACAGCGGTGCAGGCACCGCCGTCTGGCGAACCTGCCGAGACGAGCAGGGCCGATTGGTGCCCTACACCTATGACGTCGTATTCGTCGGCGCCGACCCGGCCGGGGCGCCCATGCGGCTGGACCTGCATGTCACACCATCGCGCGCTCCCGTGCCATTGGGCGCCGCGGCCTACGACGGGAAGATCGAGTGCTTCGGGCAACCCGACACGTACTCCTACTTCCAGACCGCGATGACCATGACAGGAACGCTGTCGTGGGAGTCGCTGCAGGAGTCGGTCACCGGCGGCGCGGGACACGTCGACCGTCAGTGGTTCCCGCTGGTCGCCAACGGCGGCGGAACGAACGGCGACATCCGCGCGCGGGCTCACGAATGGCGCACGATCAACCTTGACAACGGCGTCGACCTGAGTGTCTGGCGACAGTTCGACCGCACTGATCACAATGCACTGCAATCGTTTTCAGGTGCGACCACAAGCTCGCCCGAGGGTGCGAACGACCCCGCGTACACCGACGACATCGAGGTGACCGTCGACAGCTATGTACGGTGGCCGGAGTCGGTCCGTACGTTGATCCCGCCGCCTTCCGCTGCTCGGTACATGCCTGACCGGCATCGGCTGAGGTCGCGCGAGCTCGACCTTGACCTGACGGGCGAGCCGCTGGTGGCTGCCCCCGCACATGCCCTTCCACTCGAGTACATGGAAGGCCCGTACCGGTATCGCGGCACACTGGGCGGAGAGCCGGTCAGCGGGTTCGCGTTCTACGAGCGGTCGCTGGCGCTGCACCGGGACTGGGAACTGGTCGACGTGCTGGCTGCCGCCCTGCCCGATCGCGAGTCGATGGTGGCCACGCTGCGGGATCTCATCACCGATGGCCGCCGTCAAGAGGCGGTCGACTACCTCAACAGCGAGCTACCCGACGACAGTGGGCCGGCGGCACAGATCGTGGCCGATCTGGTCAGCGCGCTGCGGAGCTGACGGCGCCAATCACCTTCGCCCACATCGGGTGGCGATGGTGCAGCCCAGGCCGAAAACCATGCTGCCGTGCGCCATTCCCCAGGTTGGCGCAGACCCGTTACGCCTGCACAGTCCTCGCCGCGGACGATGCCGCGTAGTCAAAGAAGGGCGTCGGCCGATTGTCGCCACTGGGCGTGCGGGCAACGTCATGAGCCAAGGTGTCGTTTTTGCTATTTTTATATGGATAGCGCCTACGATGGACAACCGCATGTCGCTGTTCGACTCGTCATCGACGATCTTCGGCGACCTCAACAGTGTGGCCGATCGCTCCCCAACACTTGTCGAACACTCTGGCCCGCTGCTGTACTCGCAGGCGCAGACAGCGCTCGGCCCGTATCCCATCGATCCGAACCTCATTGCCCAAGGCGTTCCGCCCGACGATCGGGTGACCTTTGGCGACTATGTCTTCGGCCCGTTGGAGGGCACCACACCGACTGCTCCGCAGCCACCAGGTCCGCGGGGTGCGACACTCCCGGCAGCGCGAAGCGCGTTCTCTACCAATGTGTTTCGCGGCCCGTCGCTGGCCGTTGCGCACTACGATCCCCGGACGGGCCGATTCGCAACACCGGACGGCAAGGTGTACCAACAAACCGATCGGCACCATTGATCACTGGGAATCCTGTGCCCACGGCACCGCTACCCCCGCGGCGCAGGCCCTCCAGTTCTCGCCGGACCCGGCCAATCCAGGCACCCTCGTTGGCTGGGACAAGACGATCGGATCAAGGCGCGTGCGGTGCCAACAAGTGGCTCACCGTCACAATGCCGTTCAAGCTCACCCCCGTCCTGTGACCTCAACGCGATCGATGGGAAGGCGTTGAGCCGAAGGTCGCTCTGCGGATCTTGTTCGCGCACTACGATGCGATGGTGGCCACCGCGGACGACCTGCTGAAACATCCGTTGGTGTCGGTCGCCGTCGGTAGCGCGGCGATGGTGGTGGGCGGTGCGGGAGCCGCATACCGGGCGGTGGAAAGGCTGCCGGTGGTCGGGTCCTGGATGCACAGCGGGGTCTCCGGCCTGACCGAGCGAGGCGACAGGTGGATCGCGCAGAGCGCCGACCCACTGAAGGCCCTGGTGGCCACAGTCGCGGTCCAAGTGGTGGAGCTGGTACTGGACGAGATAGACATGACTTCGTTCGTCACCGAGCGTCTGGACGTCGACGCAATTGCCGCCGGCCTCGACATCGACGCGGTAATCAACCGGATCGACCTAATCGCTCTGGCCGACAAGGTGATTGACGGCGTCGATCTGCCCGGGATCATTCGCGAATCGACGAATTCGGTGACCGCCGAGGTGATGAACGACGTCCGGACCCAGGGCGAGCGCGCCGACGACCTCGTCGCCGGAATCGTCGACCGCGTGCTGGGGCGTGACCGGGACCACCAGTGATCGCATCGGATCCGGTCCCCGACGCGGAGCGGGCGGCCGGAATCGTCACACGGGGACTGGCCGCGCTGATCGACTTAGTGGTCGTTCTGCTCATCATGAGTGGGCTGTACGTCGGCCTGATCATGGCGAAGCTCGTTTCTTCACCCGCTGCGTTCAGTCTTCCCTCCATCAACCTCGTCTTTTCCACCCTCGTCACGTTCGTCGTCGCCGTTGTGTACCTGACCGGCTGCTGGACGGTCTCGGGATGCACGGCGGGTGCGGTGACGATGGGCCTCATGGTCGTCGGACGGCACTTGGAGCGCCTGCGCCCGGTGGTCGCGCTGCTGCGGGCCTTCACGTGCGTGGTGTTTCCGATCGGGTTACTCTGGGTCGCGGTTGATAAGAAACGAAACTCGTTGCAGGACATGGGGTTCCGTACCAGAGTAGTCTACTCCCGGCCGCAGGAGAAGTGAGTCTGCCATGGCCGCAACGCCCGAGACGCGCTACGCGCGGGACGGCGATGCCCACCTGGCCTACCAGATCGTCGGTGACCGCGGCCCCGATCTTCTGCTCGTCCCCTCCGCGACATTCCCGATCGACCTGCTGTGGGACGAGCCCACCGTCGCCGGCCACCTCCACCGCCTGGCCTCGTTCAGCCGCCTGATCTTGACCGACCTCCTCGGCAGCGGGAGCTCCGACGCGGTACCGATCAACGACCGTCCCGCGATGCAGTCCTGGACCGACGGGCTCCTGGCGGTGCTTGACGCCGTCGGGAGCAAGTGTGCGTCCGTCTTCGCATGGTCGGAGTCGGGGCTCCCTGCCATGCTCCTCACCGCAAGCTATCCGCAACGCGTTCGCTCGCTCGTGCTCTGCAGCCCGTTCGCGCGCTTCCTCCGCGCCCCCGACCAGCCGTTCGGTATGCCCGAGCCGGCGCTCGTGAGGTACGTCGACAGCTTCGAGCACACCGTCGGGACCGGTGCGCTCGTCGACCTGCTGGCGCCGAGCTGGGCGGGCGACGCCGCAAGGCGGCGCTGGTGGGCCCGCGGCGAGCGACTCTCCGGCGGTCCAGGGTATTTCAAGGCGATTCTCGACTTGTTCCTGCGCACCGACGTCCGCCCGGCGCTTGCGAGCATTCAAGCGCCGACGCTGCTGCTCCACCCCCGCGGCGATCGGCACGTGCGGGGCGAACATGCGCAGGATCTCGCCAAGCGGATCCGGCACGCGCGACTGGTGGAGCTCGACGGCGACGACAACGTGTGGTTCGCCGGCGACTCTGACCGAGTGCTGGACGAGATCGAGTCGTTTCTCACCGGCGGACGCAGCGCCACACCGTCCAACCGCGTGCTGTCGACTGTGCTGTTCACCGACATCGTCGGATCGACCGAACGCGCCGCGCAGTTGGGAGACGAGGCGTGGACGACCGCGCTCGCCGCACATAACGGCGTCGTGATGCGGCATGTGGGCGGCGCGCGGGGTGCCGTCGTCAAATTCACGGGCGACGGCGCGCTCGCGACGTTCGACGGCCCGGCACGGGCGATCAACTGTGCCTGCGCGATCCGCGACGCGCTGGAAGACGTCGGCCTCAGCATCCGCGCCGGCCTGCACACCGGCGAGGTCGAGATGGCCGATGGAGACGTCCACGGCATCGCGGTACACATCGCTGCGCGCATAATGGCGCTCGCGGCGCCCGGCGAGGTGCTCGTATCGGGCGCGATCCCGCCGCTGGTGCTCGGGTCGCGGATCGCCTTCGCCGATCGTGGCAGCCACGAACTGAAAGGTGTGCCTAACCGGTGGCCCGTGCTGGCCGTGCGCGACACCCACGACTGACAAGCGCTCAGAGCGCAGCGATCACTCCACGCATCGCGGCGGCGAGGCTGCCGCGGCCCGACCGGTAAAGCGGTCCGTTGCCTTCGGACAACAGCATTCGCAATCGGGCGATGCCGCGGGCGCGGACCGGACCGTGTCTGCGCAGAAGCAACGTCACCTCATCGACAAGGTCCTCGACGGCCAGGATCGCGGCTCCGTGCGGCGCGACGCCCACGCGGATACCCGGATTGGGATTTCGGGCGTCACTGGCGATCCGGCGGAGCGCACGCGCGAGCCGCTCACGCTCCCTTGTGGAGGTCAGCCGTGCGGCGTGCACGGCGAGCGTACTGCCCGCAGGTGCGACGGCGCCGGACTCGACCTGGTGGTCCAGCCGTGCCGAAAAGAATGTCGCGCTTACCCGCGCTGTGATGGGCGCACGGACGGGGAACTTGATGTCGGACGAGTCGTCGACAGGCGGGCGCGGAGCAACACCGGCCCGATACGTGTCTTCAGCCATTTGCCACAACCTGTTCTGTCACCGGCGGCGTCCTCATGGTCACGTCGCTCCGACCTGATCGGTTCACCGTCGAGGTGAAGGCTCCGGCGGTGCGCCTTACCGGCCGTTGCCGCGGGTCGTGATCAGGTCCTTAATCTCGGCGAGCTGCTCGTCTATCGAGCGGAAGGTGGCCCGGGTCTCGTGACGAAAGCCGGCCAATTCCGCCTCGACTTCCTGCACATTGGTTCTGACTCCCGCGAGACCAAGAGCGTGGTCGCGCTGATTGGCACCCAGCGCGTTGACGGCGGCCAGCACCGCACGGTAGTCGGCCTGCGAAGCTTCGAGCGCCGCGATGCGCGCCTCCAACTCCTCCAAGGTGGCCATCTGACCATCCTATTGGCTCCGGCTGGCTGTGGCGCCGCCGAACTGCTACATGCGCGCCGGCGCTGACGTTCACCAATGCGCACCGTTGCCGACGTTGCGGCCCGCTTACCAAGCCAACCTTCATGACAAGTGCAACCGGTAAGCCGCCTGCAAGGCTGCGGCCCTGCTCGCGCCACGGTCGCCGGCCGCGCCGGGGGCCAGGGGATTTCAGGGGCGTCGGTTACCGCGCCCGCGGAACGCGTCTTTGACCTTTTCGCCGGCATCCTTCAAATTGGCTTTGACCCGATCGGTGCTGCCCTGGCCTTCGAGGTTGCGGTCTCCGGTGAGCCGGCCGATGGTCTCTTTGGCCCTGCCCCTGATCTGCTGAGCTTTGTTCCTGGCCTTGTCGCTGCCACTCATGGTCACTCCTCCTGTCTCACTCGCGATACGACCACAGCCTGTCTACCCCGGCGGTGCTGCGCGTAATCGCTTTCCTCCGCCAGTGTCGATGCGTAGGCGTTTGCGTCCTGGCGCGAGTCAGCGGCGCGACAGATTCGGGGCAGGTATTGCGCCCGGTATTTCGGACCCGAAGCTTCCTGCCCCAACCCTGCCTGCCGATTCCGTGACCTCCATGAGCAATGATCTGCCCGGGCCTTCACGTTCTCGATATATCCGGGCGGCAACTGCTCGGTCATCTCGGAATGGCAGCATCCGGGCGCAACGGCGTTGACACGTATGCCCTTTCGAGATCCCCACTGCTGGGCGAGATCACGCGTCAGTCCCAGAACGCCGGCCTTGCTCCGCGCTGTAGGCCGCTTGCGGCAGGCCCGCGGAGGCAGGCCAACGACGTTGGAAATGTTGATGATCGAACTTCCCGGCTGCATGACCCGCGCGCACGCCTGGGCGGCCCAATAGGAGCCGTTGAGGTTGATCTCGATCACTGATCGGAAGTGCTCCGGGTCGCTTTTCCCACCACCCTCTGTCGACCGATGGCACGCCGGTCGCGTACGCGGCATCTGAGCCGCCAGAAATCAGTGCGCGGTGGCGACGAGGACGAGGGTTGTGACGGCGGTGCGGTGTTCTTCTCGGAACCAGAATCCGGGGCGGCCGCAGATTCCGGGGTCGTCCGCCCGTGGGCCAGCCCAACAGCACGCGACATCGCGCAGCTCACGCGTCCGGATCCGCCTGGAGCTGATCAACGTCGCCTTCAGACGTTCACGGTGCTCTCGACCCCCTCCCAGTATCGTATCGACACCGGTCGAGGTGCGAACTGGGCGGATGTTGCGCGCCCAGTTTCCCGACGCCGAGGCACCTATATCTTCGACGGCTCGGACGATCCGAGCGCGTCGGGAAGCCTAGGAGGGCTGATGACATTCGCAGACAAAACCGTTCTGGTGACCGGGGCCAATCGCGGTATCGGACAGGCGCTGGTCGAGGAAGCCTTGAGCAGAGGCGCAAGGCGGGTGTACGCGGGTACGCGCAAGCCCTTGGCGCACGTGGATGCTCGTGTCACGCCCCTGACCCTGGACGTGACCAATGCTGCGCAGACCCAGGCAGCGGTCGAGCGAGTCGAATCTCTCGACATCCTGATCAACAACGCCGGCCTGGCCCTCTATGACGACTTGAGCGACCGTGCCGCGCTCGAGGCGCAGCTCGCCGTCAATCTCTTCGGCACCTATGGTGTGACCCAGGCTTTCCTGCCGCTGCTGACTCGTTCTCGGGGAGCCATCGTCAACGTTTTGTCCGTGACGGCCTTTGCTGCCTTGCCCGTTATTCCGGCCTACTCGATCTCCAAGGCGGCGGCGTTCTCCTTGTCGCAGTCGCTGCGCGCTCTTTTGGCCGGACGGGGAGTGCGGGTACACGCCGTCCTCACCGGCCCCGTGGACACGGAGATGTCCCGCGAACTCGACATACCGAAGGCCGCTCCGGAGTCCGTCGCGCGAGCCATCTTCGACGGGGTGGCGAACGGGGATGAGGATATCTTCCCCGATCCGATGTCACAGTCCATGGCGCAGAGCTGGCGCAGCGGCGCGGCCAAGGCGCTCGAGCGCCAATACGCGGCGCTCGTGCAACCAGAGCCCGTCACCTAGCTATCGCCGAAAACCGTCAACACCCAAAACCATTGTCACGTCGGAAGCACCACGCGCACCGCCGATCTCGCACTCGGGCAGGCGTTGGGCATCGCGGCAGGCGGCCATGTTCTTGGCCCCGCTGACCGTCGCCGTCGTGGCCCAGGCGGCCGCGCCGTCATCTGCAAGACCGAGCGAGGCAAGTGCGGGTCGCAGACCTCCGTCGATTCGTGGTCATCCTGGTTGCGGACCACGCGCTTCGTCAGGATCGTTTGACTAACGGTGAAGATGTTGTCACCTGCAAAGGCGACCTCTTTCCAGCACTCACATGGCGATGCCGTCGTGGTCCGTGTTTAGCGGTGGCCGGTCCACCGGATCGCCGACGTTGCGGGGTTTGTGCTGCGGCGAAGAACTCGGCCCAGGAGACCACCTCAGGGTGCTGCTTGAGCAGCGCCCGCCGGTCGCGTTCGGTCATGCCGCCCCAGACACCGAACTCCACCCGGTTGTCGAGCGCGTCGGCGCGGCACTCGGCGATGACGGGACAGTGCCGGCAGATCACTGCCGCCTTCCTCTGCTCGGCACCGCGAACGAAAAGGTCGTCAGGATCATTGGAGCGACAGCGTGCCTTTGACACCCACGCGATACGGGCTTCGGCGGCCACGCTGTGAACCAAACCTTGCTCTGAACGTGGCGTTGTCGTCCGCGTTGCGGGCCGAGTACCTGAAACGGCAACTGCGGCAGAGAAGTCCTTCATTTTAAATAACCCCTTGTTGGCCCAGGAATGATGTTGTGAGGGCGGACCCCGTTGCATGTGTCGCGTCCCGAGCGGTGGGTTTCACCCGCGGTGTTCCCCCCCGGCCTGTACCGGTTCGCCCGCTACTTCGCAAAGTAGTGGAGGGTTTTCGTTTGCACAGCGCACTTTGGTCGCTGTTCCAAGTGACAAAAGTCCCACTGTGAGTGCGTAGAAAGTTGATCCTTGAAACCGCGACTACCAGCGTGGTCGTGTCGTCTGGGCGATCAAACGTCTTTTTAGGTTAGTCAGACACTAATCATCCGGCTGCTCCGCCAGCACACGATAGACCGTTGCCCGGCTCATACCCGGCGTCGACGGCAATCGTCGTGGGCGGATTCACCCTGCCCGTGTACCCGGCGTGCCAGCGCGGTCTTCGACTTGTCGAGCGCGTTCGGACGACCGACGTGCTGTCGGCGTGCCCGACGTTTCCGGCCTGACCAGCCAGCACCACCGGGAGCGCCCCGGTCATTCCGGGTAGTCGGTTCGCGGTTGTGCCACCTACCCAACATAAACCCCCTGGGGGTATAACTTGGGTAGGTGCGACCCGTGCCAGGGCTATCGGAAGGCGGCCGCAAATGATGCACGCGATCGGACATGCGCTGGCGCTGGCGGGTTCGATGACCTGGGAGATCTTGTGGGCGTTGATCCTGGGATTCTTCCTGTCCGCCGTCGTGCAGGCGGTGGTGCGCAAGTCCACGATCGTGAGACTTCTGGGCGACGACCGGCCCCGGACCCTGGTCGTCGCCGCCGTGCTGGGCGCGGCGTCGTCATCGTGCTCGTATGCCGCGGTGGCGCTGGCGCGCTCACTAATCCGCAAGGGCGCGAACTTCACTGCCGCGATGGCGTTCGAGATCGCCTCGACAAACATGGTGGTTGAGCTCGGGGTCATTCTCGCCCTGTTGATGGGCTGGCAGTTCACCGCCGCGGAATTCGTCGGCGGCCCGATCATGATCGTGGTCTTGGCTGTCCTTTTCCGGCTATTCGTTCGCTCCAAAACCCTCGAAGCTGCGCGCGCACAGGCCGAGCGCGGGATCAGCGGATCGATGGAAGGCCACGCCGCAATGGACATGTCCGTGCCGGGACAGGGACCGTTGTGGCGGCGGCTCGCTTCCCCACAGGGCCTTACCGCGGTTTCACACGTGTTCGTCATGGAGTGGGCGGCGATCCTGCGGGACCTCGTCCTGGGTTTGTTGATCGCCGGCGCGATCGCGGCCTGGGTGCCCGGCTCGTTCTGGCAGAACTTCTTCCTCACCGACCACCCCACCCTGTCCGCGCTGTGGGGACCCATCGTGGGGCCCATCGTGTCGATGGCGTCATTCGTCTGCTCGATCGGCAACGTGCCCCTCGCCGCGGTCTTGTGGAACGGTGGCATCAGCTTCGGCGGGGTCATTGCGTTCATCTACGCGGACCTGCTGATCCTGCCTATCCTCAACATCTACCGTAAGTATTACGGCGTCAAGATGATGCTCGTGCTGCTCGTCACCTTCTATGTTTCGATGGTGGGTGCCGGGTACGTCGTCGAATTGCTCTTCGGCACAACGGGTCTCATCCCCAGTGAGCGCAACGCAATGGTGATGATGGCGGAAATCTCCTGGAACTACACCACGTGGCTCAACATCGGTTTCCTTTTCCTTGCGGCGGTGCTCGTCATCCGCTTCATTCGCACCGGTGGCATCCCGATGCTGCGGATGATGGGCGGCTCACCCGACGTCGTCCACGACCACCACGATCACGACCATCGCCATGAATGAGCACACGATCGACCTGGCCTCGCCGCTGCATCTACCCGCGCACCGCCGTTGTTTCGTCTGCGTGACGCACATTTCCGGGGAATTTGGCTTCCCCTTCGGCCGTCTTTAACGCGGAAGCCGTGGCGTCCCCTGGGGGTGACGATTGCCTGGCAACCGCCATGATCGCCATGTACGGCCAACACCGCAATTGGGATGCGACAGCCACGATGCCATGAACGCGACGCTTCTCATGGGACTCTCAGAGTCGCGGTGTTTGAAATCCACACCGGGGTGGTGCGCGGACAATATGGTTACTACAGCTAAGTTCATTGGACCGTTGTTCCTGGCTGGAGCTGTTGCAACGGCGATTGCCGCCGCACCGACGGCGGCGGCCGACGCTTCTTTGGCCCGGCCTGCGACTGGCCCCGCGACCACATACTTCGCCCCGATCGACGACCCCGCTCCACGGCCGGGTCCGGGCGGCAGCGGCTGCGTCCCGGGCGTCGGCTGCGGCTCCGGCGGCGTGCCGGGCGCTCCCTGAACCCATTCGTTTGTTCGCCGCATCATGTCCAGATCACAAGTGCGTGAATCGATTCGACGGCTGACGGCGGTAGGCGCACCGGACCGTGCCAGGCTTCGTGCAGTAAACCCGTGTGGGGATGGCAGATCGTGGGCGGTGCCATCGTGGCGCCATACTGAAAAGCAGACCAGCGGCGACCGTGCGTTACACCAGCGGCCGCCATCAATGCTTTGCCGGCCGGCTCCGCAGCGCCCCGGGGATTTGGCGCGCGGCCACCGTCGCGCCGTGCCGCGTCCACCGCGTCGACGTCTGCCTGGTCGTCACTGCCGGGAAGCGTTTGCCTTTCCCGGCGACGGAGCGCACGCGATGGCTTGCGCTCGGGTAGCCGACTACTCGCGACGACGGGCAGCTAGCGGCGATATGTTTCACGCCGACCGGCTGGCGGCACAGTGGGTGCGCCTGCCGATGGGAAGAGGTTGACATGGAATATCGGCTGCCTGCCGAATCGGAGATCGGCTGCGCCGCGGAGGAACGCGTCTACGCCTGGCGGATCCTGCGTGCGCAGATGCTGCGCCGTGTCGCGACACCCAACCCGTATCCGGGCAGACGAGCCGCGGTTATTGACCTGATCAGCCAGGCTGATGACGCCGGCCTCGGCAAAATCGACCTCATCGTGGAACTCGCCGATTTGGCGGCAGCCGTTATGTTGCGCAACCTGGCAGATCCGATCGAGGCGCTGACGCAGGTCGAGCGAGAGATCCTGACCGATCACCGCGACACAGCCTGACTGAAGTGGTCGGGCGCCGCGTGGAGCTGGTCATCCGTTCGGCGGACACCGAAATCGGTTCGGGTGATCGGGGCGCCGCCATAGAATCAGCCCGCCGTCACCGTGGGGCCACAGAATCTGCGGCGCCGGCCATCCAATGGAGGGGGCGATCGCCATCTCCGCACAACAGTCGACGCCGGACGTCTTGATCGCGGTCATCGACGATCTGACGTGATCCATGCCGGCCTGCAGATGTGGTGCGCGCAGGCCTGCCCGACGACCGTGCGCACCTGCAGCGGCTGCGGGCCAAATACGCGTCCGCCGGTCGTCCCGCTCGACGAAGGCCGCGCTCGTCGCGCGCGCCATTCAGGACGGAATCGTCAGCGTTGACGATCTGTGAGCAGCCCGCACCCGTCGGGCGGACCGACACAATCCCGGTCGTACCCCTGATCTGCTGGCCGCTACAGCCGCGGAGGCACGACAGCGAGCCGCGGATCGACCAATTCGACGCCTTTCCACGCGGCGTGGCGAAGCCGGCCAGTCAACTGCGATACTCCACACGACCAACCACCACAGCCTCGACCCACCGCACCCGGCTGCAATGTGCGTCAGGCTGCATCGCGCGGAATAGTGAAGCACGGCAGCCGATTTCGGCTAGCTGCTCATAGAGAGCTCGACGCGCGCACGGTAACCGAATCCGGTGGTGGTGTGCCCGCAGTAGACAAGGTCGCCGGCGCAGTCGTAACCCCCTGCAGCGACCCGCTTGTGCAGATGAAAGCGTGCAAGCTTACGAGAGGGAGCGCCACGGCGGACTGCGTTGTTCCCCTCGCCGACCTGGCGCCCGACTAGACCAGCTCGCGATCCGGAGGTCACTCGAGCACCGCAAGGCCGGGGCGCCTGCCCGGTATGCAGCGCCAGACTGAGGGCGAATTTGGCCATCGAACCATGTCAGCAACACCGCCACACACATCCGCAGGACACCGGAAGTGGCACCACGCCGTCATCGCCGAGCCCATTTGTAAGTTGACCATCATGACTTGGCAAGCACACGAAACGTCAAGAAGATTAAGAGACGCGGTCGCTGGGATAGCTTTCGTGCGGGGGCTCGCCGCCGCTGATGCGAGATGCCTCGCGGGACAGTGGTTTTGAGGCAACCACATCCAGCGGGGCAAAGACGCGAGGCTCTACCGCCGCTGTCCCGCCGTTGGGAGAGGGCTACACGCTTAGTGTCCGACGCGGCGAAGGGCGGCGATCGTGTCACCGACGGTGGCGTAGGGGTCGCGATATGTGACGCCGAGTTCTCGTTCGCTGGGCGAATCATCCGATGCGGGCATCTGGGTGTAGTACTGCATCCCCGCGCCGGTGACCGGCGTAGTGAAGGGCAGAAACTGGCCGGCTCGATCGAATAGTTGCCCTGCTGCACGCAGCACAGTGTCGGGAACCGGAACGGCGAGCACCCGGATGCCGGCCGCCTCGGCCATCAGGCCTGCGAGTTTCTGCACGGGAAGTCGATGACCGCCTGCGGTGTAGCGGCGCGGCCCACGGCCTGGTTCCAAAAGCGCCGCGTGCACGGCAGCCAGATCTCGAACATCGACCACCATCCACGCTGCACGTCGACCCGGTACTGTACGGAACTTCAACGCCGCTTTGACGCCCTCCCCAACCTCACCAAACTGGTCACCGACGGGTGGACCGAGAACCATACCCGGATATGTGATGTCCACCGGTGCGCCGGCGTCCTGCAGGGCGCGAGCATAGATCTCGACCTGCGCCTTCGACCTCCCGTACCCGTCGGTTCCACCGACGACCGGCACGTCAGCCGTCAGCGTCAGCAGGCCGGGACGAAACAGCGCCGTGAAGCTCGATACGTGCACGATCGGATCGAGTCCCAGCTCGACGGCCTGGCCGAGAACGTTTCTGGCGCCTTCCATGTTCGTCGTCAGCATCTGTGCGGTCTGACGCGGATCGGTTCTCACCAGCGCGGCACTGTGTACAACGGCGTCGCATCCGCGCAGTGCCCGCCGTACCGAATCCCCGTCCACGATGTCGCCGACGGTGAAGTCCGAGACGTCGACGCCGAGAGTGGCGACGCTTGTGTGCAGACGTGCGGGATTGCGGACCAGAAACCGTACGGAATGTCCGGCGTCGACAATCGCCTTGGCGGTCCACCCGCCCACAAATCCGGTGCCTCCGGTGATCAACACACGCATCGTGCAACTCTCCAATCGATGTGTCTAGCACGCGGGCAGCATGCTCGTCGTCGTGGCGCCTTCAAAAGTCACCACCTCCTTTGGTGGCGAGCTCCTGAAGGGGCGTCACGGTCGCCAACAGCTCGGCCATAGTCGTTCGCGGCAAACGCAGCGCGACGGATTGGGGTGCTGGTGAGCCAACATTGGTTGGAGCACGAACTACTCCGCCAGCTCGGCATCCAATCCCGGCAAATTTCGATTCACCGCGTTGTTCCAGCTCGCCACCGACCTGCCGCAGCGTGACTACCCGGTCGCAACCTCACTCCTCACAGCACGCCGTGGTCACGTCGAGCCTGCAGGCGCACGACGCGGTAAGGGGGACGTCGGCGCGCGCCCGCGCCAGGGTGAGCTGCTGCTCGATAACGGTCGCCTCGGCGGTGCGACCCAGCTCCTGCAGGCACTCGTGGTACCCATGCAGACTCCACATGTTGCCCGGATGCCGGCAGCATCTGCGCAGCGTGGGATCGAGACCGAGATCTGCCGCATACACGTCGGCTGCCTCTTCGACGTGGCCCCGCTCCAGCAACAGCGCACCATAGGCGTGGCGGGTCGGCTGCATCCAGCCCCAGGGCTCGTCGTAGGGAAGGGCGTCGTCGAGTTCCACGGCGCGGCGAAGGTGGTTGAAGGCTAAATCGAATTGCCCTTCCCGGTAAGCGATCTCACCGTCAAGCATCGCGCCGGCCACGGCCAGGATGTCACGACTGGTGTTGTTGAACAGATACCGTGACTCTGGAATGCGGGCGTAAGCCTCGGTAAAGGATTCACGCTCGGCGCGGGCTTGGGCCAGTTGTCCCTTGGCAGCGTGGGCTACCCCGCGGCCGTAGTGAATCGTCGCCGTGGTCGTGCAGTACAGGCCCGGATCCGAGGGCAGCCGCTCGGTGATGAGGTGATCCCAGCGGCCGAACCGGACCAATACGTGCACCCGAAGCGGAACGAACGCCTCCAGCCAGTCGGCCATCGGCGGTGATTCGATCGACAGCAACTCGGTCGTAAGCTGTTCGGCGAGTTCATCAGCGGCCTGCAGCGCGATCTGCGATTGGCCCGAAAACATCGCCGCGTACACGACGAAGTGCAGGTCGTGGGCTCGGTACGCCGAATAGAAGTTCAGCGGACCTTCGCGCTTGAGGAACCTGCGATCCGCATCCACCGCCGAGCGGTTCGACGCCACCGCGGCGCGGTAGTCGCCGCAAAGCACGTCGATATGGGTCGGCATGTGTTCAAGGTGACCGGCATCGGGTACCAGCCCGCGCAGCAGATCGGCGGCCGGCAGGGCATCTTCTGGATGGGCGGACAACTCCATCGCGTGCAGGTAGATATGCAGGATGCCCGGGTGCCCGCGGCCGGCTGGGGTGTTCAGGGCGTCGTCGAGGATCCGTTTCGCCTCGATCACCCGAGACCCGGGGGCCGGCTCGCCGGTTCGGGTGTCCCACAGCGCCCAGGCCGTGACGTTGACCAGCGCATCCGCCGTGAGCGCTTGAACATCGATGTCGTCCGGGCACGCCGGCGCCAGTGCCACCATGGCATCCGCGTATGCCGCATTACCGGCTGCGAGCGCGTCGGCGTGCTCCCCGTCCAGGGTGGGAAACCGGGCAGCCAGCGCGGCAATAAGGCCACGTTCGGTAGCCGTCGCGCGGCCATTGGCGGCCAGCTCGAGCTCCATGCGAGCCCGGGCCAGCGACGCCGCGAGGTCGACCGGGTCGAATGCGTCCCAGGCCTTGTTGTAGTTCGGGCCGACCGAGTACGCGATGCCCCACCGCGCGATCGCGAGGTCGGGGTCCAGACCCAGTGCCTTCTCGAAGCACCGCACGGCCTCTTCGTGGTTGAACGCGTACGCCCAGACCATGCCCCGGTCAAACCACAATTGCGCCTGGGCGGACGCTGTGTCCACCGTCCGATGGTAGGCGCCGAGGTCGTAGTACGGCTCGGTGTCGCCCAGTGAGACTGCCACGAGTCCAGACGATAGCGCCGCACCGTAATTCCGGGCCGCCGAATCCGGGTATTCGGAGCCGTTGGTTGACGCGTTTTCGCTTTGCTACCGACATCTTGGCCGAAACGTTTCTCCGCGTCCTGACCCAGCCGGGGCCACGGTTCATGTCGGTGCTGAGCACCGGCCGGGCAATGCCCGGCGGCGGCGTCAACGCTTCAGGGAGCAAATTTCGGCGAGGCGCCGCAGTCGCGTCGGCCGAGAGGCCAGGTGGAAATTCGCGGTCATGCCGCCTGATCCACCCTTCTCTGTAGGCGGCCAGCCGGCAATATGGTCAACCGCGGTGCGAACCGGCCCGATACGAGCCAGACTCGGCGCATGAAAGAATATCGCCGCGGTGATCTGGTCTTCGACGTCATCGGCGCCGGCCCTGGCGACGGACCGGTGGCGGTGCTGCGCGCGGCGCCTTTCAGCAAACACCAGATGGGACTCCGTCATGTCTCGGCCTACCGCTGAGGGATACCGTTGTCTCGCGCCCGACCAGCGCGGCTATTCCCCCGGTGCCCGGCCCGCCCGGCGCCGGGACTACCGGGTATGCGAACTTGCTGACGACGTCGGTGCACTGATCGACGCAAGCGGCGCGCAGGCGGTGCACCTGGTCGGCTACAAGTTCGGCGCCGCCGTGGCATGGCAGGTCGCCCAACAGTTTCCCGACCGTCTCACGTCGCTGTCGACGATGTCGGTGCCGCATTCCGCTGCCTTCATGGAGGCGCAGACGCGCTCTCGGTTGACGCATGATCCCGCGCATCGATCCCGTGTGATGCGTTTAGGCATGACGCTGCTGGTCGTCACGATAACGTTCGCGCTCGTCGCCTGCTCAGAGTCGACCAGGTCGTCGACCGCATCGACGTCCGCGACGCCGCCCACAGGAGCGACCACGCTCCCGCCCGCGCAGCCGCGGCTGGCATCGGACCCCGCGCACCTCGCCGGCGACCTCGCTGCCGACGAGCAGGCGCTGCGCCAGCCGTTGTCGTCGGAGGCCGCGCTGATGGGGGCGGCGCGCCGCCAGCAAGCGGCCTACCGCGCCCTCGGTTGGCGTTCTGAGTGGGACGTGCTCGCGCGTCCGCGGATCCCGCCGTCGCTCCTCGACGTCTACGACCGCAACGTCGACGCGCGCCGGCAGCTCACCGCCATGGTCGCGGGCCAACCGAAGGAGACGCTGCCTGCGTGGCGCATCGATCCGCCGGCGCCGGCCGCCGAGCTGCTCGGTTACTACCGCAAAGCGGAGGCCGCGACCGGCGTCGGCTGGAACTACCTTGCGGCGATCAACCTGGTCGAAACCGGCCTCGGTCGCATCGTCGGCGTGAGCTCGGCCGGTGCCCAAGGCCCCATGCAGTTCCTACCCTCGACGTTCGCCAAATACGGCGACGGTGGCGACATCCTCTCGCCCCACGACAGCATCATGGCGACCGGTCGCTACCTCGCCGCCAACGGCTTCGCCGACGACCACGACCACGCCATCCTCCGGTACGACAACTCCAACCGGTACGTCCGCGCGGTCAACGACTACGCCGCCGTGCTCGCAACCGATCCCGCTGCGTTCGCCGGCTACTACCGGTGGGATATCTACTACCACACGACCGCAGGTGACGTGCTCCTGCCCATCGGTTACATCGCAACCTCACCGATCCCAGTCACCGACTATTTGGCGACCCACCCGCAGTGAAAATCTGCCAGTCCGCTGCCACGTGCCCGACACCTTCTCCGAGCTCATCGAGGGGCCGTGCTGAACGACAGGCGCAGGCGAGGAGTGGTCAACGACGTGGGGCGGCGCCCGGCGCTTAACGACCCAGCATTGCCAGCTGCCTGGCTAACAGGCCTGTATGTCGTTGGCTGAAGGGCAACGTTTGGGTTAAACCATCGTGCGGCTGCTGGGATCCGGGGATCTGGGAGGTTTACGTTGCCCAACACCCCCAACAACACGGGCTGCCGGCTGACATGGTGTGCCATGTCTTACCAGACCCGTACCCAGTCGACGAGCATATCCGCCGGATAGGTACCCGGCCCGGGGTCGCCGCCACCCGAACCAGCAACCGCAAGGTTTAATACCGGAAATATCCGGTAGCCGGGGTCGTTGAACGGCCAATCCGCGAGGGAGTTCGCCGGAACATCGAAGTAGGGTTGCGCGCCGTCGACGTAGTCCTCGTGCGGCCAGGTTAGCTCCAAGGCCGTAGACATCGTCTTGGGCGGTGTCCGGACACATCAGCCCGCGATGTACCCCCACCCGCGCAGTGATCTCAAACCCGAAGCGACGCATCGCTTGTGCGGAAATCCGGGACATCTCGCGGGTCATTTCCAGCCCCGCCACCACCGCGCGACGTACATCGTCCTCACGGGCCGTGGGGTGACCGAATACCGCCAAAAGACCCTCACCAGCCCGTAGGTGTCGGGTTCCGCCAGGGTGGACAACACTGTCGAATCAACCAAACCTGCCAAAATCGTCAGGCGCCGGATCTCACCACCACTGCTGGGGGCGGTGAGCAAATCCTCAGCGTCAATGTCCCATGGTCGACGGCCAGCACCTGCCCGGCAGCACAGTGGCGACCACCCGATCACCACGGTTGATCGCCGCCACCGCCCCGATCCAGCAGCTCACCGATCGATGCACCACCCCCAAGGCGGGCGTCGCTGTCTCGCGCGGAACGGTCCGAACCGTCGCTCAGGTCGATATCGTGTCATCCCCGGTAGGCACCTTGTGCTGTATCGTCCAGGCCATTGTCCACGCCAGGAACCTCTCGGTCGCTGTCCCGACGTTTGAATGTGCCTGCGGAGCGGCGAATTAGCTGCGACAGGGAACGGCGGGCGGCGATGCTCGAGGGCTGGTGGAAGCGCCGGCCGCAAATTGAAGTACTCGACTACGCCATGAGCCGCACATACAGGCGCGACACTAGATCGCAGAACATGACGTGTAAGACTGCGTGGAAGGGCCGCTGAGTATGTCTCGATTTCGGTTTGGTGTGGTCGACCCAACCGTGAATGCGCGGCCCTCGCCGACCGCCTTGGTTCGTGCCAACTACCTGACTGCTGTGGCGACGGGGGCGGACTCGTTTTGGGCGATTGACCATCTGAACTCGCTGATGCCACGCGCGATCGGCACGCCTCAGTACATGGGGGCGGCGCGACTGATACCGAAGGTTGATGCCAGCCTTGAACCGTGGACGATGTTGGGACACTTGGCCGGCCGAAACCGGGTAGGGCGGCTGCGGCTCGGCGTCGGCGTGACCGATGCCGGTCGCCGAAACCCAGCAGTCACCGCACAGGCAGCCGCAACCCTGCATCTGCTGACGCGCGGACGAGCGATTCTCGGCATCGGTACCGGAGAACGCGAAGGCAACGAACCGTACGGCGTGGACTGGTCCAAACCGGTGGCTCGGTTCGAGGAGGCGATGGCCACCATCCGCGCGTTGTGGGACTCCGGCGGCGAACTTGTCACGCGCGATTCGCCGTTCTTCCCGCTACACAACGCAGTGTTCGACCTTCCGCCCTACCGCGGGAAATGGCCCGAGATCTGGATCGCAGCCCATGGGCCGCGCATGCTGCGAGCGACCGGGCGCTACGCCGATGCCTGGCTCCCGGCAATCGCCTTCCGGCCGGAGGTTTACGCGGCCAATCTCGAGGCCGTGCGCTCAGCGGCAACCGACGCGGGGCGCGACCCCACGGCGATCATCCCGGCGAGCTACCGGTTCGTCATCACCGGACGCAGCCGCGACGAGGTCGACGAGGCGCTGAACTCCGTTATCGTCAGGGCAATGGCGCTCACCGCCCCCGCCCGGGACTGGGAACGCCACGGTGCGCATCACCCGCTTGGCGCGAACTTCGCCGGCCTGCAGGATCTAATCCCGCAGACCTTGGACGAACCGACAGTCTTGTCCTACGCGGAGAAGGTCCCGGCCTCACTGCTGAACGAATTCTTCCTGCAGGGCACACCCGAGGAGGTCACCGACCAAGTCGCGGAACACCGACGTCACGGACTGCGCTACCTGGTCGTCATCAACTTCAGCATGGTGCAGAAGAGCCTGCGCAACGGGATGGTCTCGAGCATCCCGTTCGCGAAGATCCTTCGCGGACTGAGAAAGCTCTGAACCACACGATTACCGCGCCGCTGCCGCGATACGGGCGATAAATCCGCGCGCACAACGCTCAGACGCAGCCAACCGCTTCCCCGGCGATAGCGCCCGGCCGGAATACCCGCGCGCGCGGGCGGCAATCGGTCAATCAAGACTCCCGAAGGCCGACCGGCCCGGTGTGTGGCCAACACCAGGCCCAGAAGTCGGCGCGCGCTCGGTATTCAGGGCGGAAACCCAGCCCGGGCCAGCTAGTGACGTCGCCGTTCAGCATCCTGCACTGTTCGGAAAGCCTTGGCGTGTAAACCGATTGACTGGCAGAGCGTACTTATTCGAAACGTGCGGTATTCCTTCAGCGGGTCTGCGCCTGTCCTTAGGCCAGCGCCGGCGCCAGCCGACGCCACTGCTGAACCGGGAACACCGCCATGTCGTCCCGGTCGAACATCACCTGGATGCAGACGTGGTCGGCACCGGCCTGGCGGTGCTGGCGCACCCGCTCGGCGATCGCTTGCTCGTCACCCCACGCAACCAGCGCGTCGATCAGGCGGTCGCTGCCGGGAGCGGTGACGTCGGCGTCGTCGAACCCGTAACGGCGCCAGTTGTTTACGTAGTTGGGCAGCGCGAAGTACACCGCCATGTTCGTGCGGGCGATGTCGCGGGCCCGCGCGGGATCGGTTTCGAGGACCACCCCTTGCTCGGTGGCCAGCAGCGGGCCGGGCCCCAGGATGTCGCGGGCGGTGGCGGTGTGTTCGGGGGTCACCAGGTAGGGGTGCGCACCGCCGGCCCGGTCCCTGGCCAGCTCAAGCATCCTGGGCCCGAGGGCGGCCAACACCCGGTCGCCGACCGGAAGCGGCTCGGGTGCAGCGTCCAGGGCGTCGAGGAACTCCCGCATTCGGGCCACCGGACGCCGGTAGGTCCCTGGCTCCGCACCGTCCACCACCGGCGCGTGACTGACCCCGATCCCGATCAGCACCCGAGGCCCGTACTTCGCGACAAGCTCGTGGAAGCCGGCCGCGCTGCGAGTCGGATCCTGCATCCAGAGATTTAGGACCCCGGAGGCGACGGTGATCGAGCTGGTCGAAGCCAGCAGCGAGTCGAGCGCGCCGAAGAGGTCCCCGCCGGCGTCTGGGATCCACACCGCCGAGTACCCGAGCTCCTCGACCTCGGCAGCGTGGTCGCCCGCCGCGGCCGGGTCCCCGTACCGCATCGCGGTTTCCCAGATTCCGATACCACCCAGTCGTTCGGCCACGCGCCGATCTTTTCACAGGCTGGTCACCGGGCCGGACCCATATCCTGCGATGCTCAGAAAGCGTTGCAACTCCGCCCAGTTGATTAGCAGAGCGCACATTTTCCAACGTGCAATATTCCCGGGCGTGCGGGGCGATTACTCGCCATTGTTTTCGGGGCTACGAACGGGGATCCCCCCGTGACGAAAGCTACCGCCAAGCCAGGGGCACGCCCTGCGGACCATGACCCGTGACCGGCTTAGCCGGCCCGGCCCGCGTGGCGTCGTCGGGACCGGTGTCAGGCGCTATTCGATGATGGGCGGTCAGGAGCACTTTGTCGGAGGTGGACCGTGGTGGTGGCGTCTCGCTGCGACTCAGAGCAGCGGCAAAGCCGGGCGGTGGTGGCTCCGGCGGGCGGCTCAGATCGCCGCGAAACCGTCGACGACCGCGACGGTCGCCCCTTGACCTGCGGCAGGCCGGCTTGAACTAGGAGCATGCAAGTGCGGGGTCCTTCCGAACGAAAGCTCGACTCTGGCCGAAATGGCAGTGGGACGTTGTCGTAGCTCATAAATTGCAACTTCATATCGGCAACGGAAACTGTAACTATTGTGCGAAAAAGGAGCATTCAATGGAACCGACTGATGAGCAGGACGTAGTGCTGACGATTCGGGGCGAGGACGGCGCGTCCATACTTGGTCCTGACAACGTGCCGATCGGGTTGCAGAACCCCGGCGCGCCCTGGACCGATTCGGGAAGCCTTCCGAACCTGAAGTTCCCATACGCCGCTGCGCACAACCGCCTGCTGCCGGGGGGTTGGGCACGGGAGATAACGGTACGAGAGTTGCCGGTCGCGACGACCCTGGCGGGTGTGAACATGCGGCTGAAGGCGGGCGCTTACCGTGAGCTGCACTGGCATAAGGAGGCCGAGTGGGCGTTCATGCTGGCAGGCACTGCCCGTATCGCGGCCATCGACGCGCAAGGCCGCAACTTCATCGACGACATCGGCCGAGGCGATCTGTGGAACTTCCGGGCCGGATTTCCGCATTCCATTCAGGCGCTGGAGGACTGCGAGTTCCTCCTCGTGTTCGATGACGGGAACTTCTCTGAGAACGAGACCTTCTTGGTCACCGACTGGTTCGCTCACACACCCAAGCACGTGCTGGCCAAGAACTTCGGCGTCCCGGAGTCGGCGTTCGCCAACATCCCCGCCGCTGGGGAAATCGAGCACACCCGATACATCTTCGCCGGCGAGGTGCCGGGCACACTGGTCGCCGACATCGAGGCGATGAGATCTCCTGCCGGTACCGCCGAGCGGATGAGTCACCACATGCTCGCCCAAGACCCGATCGAGGTCCCGGGCGGCAATGTGCGCATCACCGACTCATCGAACTTCCCGTCCGCCTCGACCATCGCCGCGGCGTGGGTTGAACTCCAACCCGGTGCTCTGCGCGAACTGCACTGGCATCCCAACAACGACGAGTGGCAGTACTGGATCTCAGGACACGCCCGAATGGGGGTGTTCGGCTCCAGCGGGAAAGCCAGAACCTTCGACTACTACGCCGGCGACGTCGGCTATGTCCCACGCGCCATGGGCCACTACTTCGAGAACGTGGGCGACGAACCGGTGCAGATGCTCGAGATGTTCCGCAGCGACCGTTTCGAGGACTTCTCGCTCAACCAGTGGCTGGGCCTGACTCCCCCTGAAGTGGTAGCGGCCACCCTTAACCTCGACCGGGACACGATCGCCGCTTTGCGCAAGGACGAGCCCCTTATCATGCCGTAGCACTTGTACTGCTAGGTCATGAGACAGGGACTCTTCGTAACGCGTGTGCATCCACACGCCTTCGGGCGAATAACTGAAGATCCTGCGCTGACTGGATTCTGTTGCGAGAGCACAGCCTCCACATCCGACGACTTGAGCGTCACGATGAGCACAGACGACACCATTAACGTCCGTCGAGGTACCGCAACCTGCCGTACTCGGAAAGTTTTGGTGTGTACACAGTTCGCCCGTTGACTGGCAAAGGGTACTTATAACTCAAAAAGCGTCATGGGATCACCGTGCACTCGTGGCAGCGAATGCCCCGTTTGTTCGGCGCTATAGCGTCGATTTCAGCGGCGGGAGCGATCGACGAAGCCGAGTACGCGGCGCTCGATGGCATCAAGCCAACGCGCCGTGCCGATTGGGTCTGGTCGTAAGGGCTATTACGGAGCCGTACCGGCAGCCGGCTCGGTGTCCCGCCACGGAGCCGACGACACCGTCAGCGTGACCACGTGCCAAGACCACATTCGTGTGCATCGAAAGAGAAGACGTCTTCGCCAATTTCAGTGCTCGGCAACGCCCGTGCGGTTCCCGTGCGTGCCTAGTGCCCGTGCGTGCGTGCGAAGTGGTGAGAACTTTCTCCACTGCTATCAAGCCCTGGATCAGCTGGCCGAACGTCTCCGAACTGCTCAGGCGCGGACGGCCGATAACCGACGAGAGTGAGTTCCCGCAGCCGCACCGCCACTAAGAATGACACGACACCCACGACCACGAACAGAATCGCCAGCAGCCAGTGCCATATTCGCCAGCCCGTCGACGTTGACACCGCGCCGACCATGATTTGATTCGCCCCCGCGGCAAGGCAGTACACGCCGAAAAGTACGGCGATAGCCGCAACGGTGGTGTAGTTGAAACGCAGAATCATTATCGAAACAATCACCCAGGCAACGCCGGTGATAAGAAGCAGCCACCAAAATCGTGTCTTGGAAACGGCGTCTTCGAAGAAACGACCCGCTGGCCCAGAGGGTGTTCTTGTCGCGTGGCGACTGGTGTCATCCATTGGTTCTCACATCCACTCGATTGGTGAAGCCTTGTCTTGTGTTGGCGCCCAGCGCAGAAAGCCGCGATGCCGACCTCTGCACGGCGAGGCCAACTTCATGTTGCTCTCGGCCGGACACAATCGCGTTGTGGTTTGAAACAGCATCGCTGCCGCAGTGGTGTCGCGACCGACAGCGCGTATAAGGGCCCCACAACGCGTGATTGATTGGGCCACAACGGCGAACCAGCCTAGGCCAGCGGTGCTTGGTGCGTCGTGTGCGCGGTGACAGCAATGGCCGGGCGATCGTTGTTCGCTGTGACAGCGACGAAGAGGTTAGGAATGAAGGTGTCGCCGGGGTGTTCGGCGGCGGGGACCCGGGCTCACGCACGCTGATGAGAACCTGGAAACGCATCGACAACGCTGGCGGGCGCCCTTACCGAGGCGCAGGTCGCGAACGCGCGCCGCGTTTTCGAGGACCCGACATCCATCTACCGCTGTGATGCAGTCGATGTGGGGCCGCGCGCCGCGGGCAGAGATCGGCTGACGTGATCGGCGAATTCGATTGGGCCGAAGGCGATGTGCCGACGACACTTCGGCAACGTCCGACGAACTCCATGGTGTTGACGGTGCCACCAAAAGGTGCGCCACGTTGTCTGGCAGAACAACGACACCAGCGACTGACCCGTGTGATCATCGAGAAGTCGACGAAACATCCATGTCGGCAATGGCATCCGTGCTCGTGTGGTGACAGCGGGTGGACGGGCTGCAAAACACTTACGTCGACAACCTAACCTAAGGAGTGCCATGGGCACCAACGTCGGACACCCCGCAACAGTGATACCCGTAACCCAAAATCTCACGTCTGCGCCCGATATTCATAGGGATTTCCGCAAGCTGTTGGACGGTGTCGGGCTCGACCCAAGCGCCACCGGTGGTGAGGTTAGCTTCACCGGTGCGGACCCCATTCTTCCGAGCAGGCATCGGCTCGGTGCGATCATGGCCATGGGCATGATGGGGCCCGCCGTGGCGACCCAAATTCTCTACCGCTTGCGCGGGGGCCCGGCACAAGACCTGTCGGTGGATTTACGCAAGGCCGTCGCTCATATCAACCCGCTGTTCTTGTTCACACCCACCGCGGGCGGGTACCCACTCCATTCGCCGCTCCTGACGCCGTCAAACGCTATGGCGTTCAACATTTACCCCACCAAGGACGACCGGTGGTATCTGCCCACGGCGGTCTACCCCCGCATGTGGCTGGACTGGGCCGGACTGCTCAAGAGCGGTCTGGACGCTAAGTCGGTTTCCCAAGCCATCTCCCAATGGAATGCGCTCGACCTCGAGAACGCCGCGGCCGAGCGCGGCATGATCGGCGCGATGTGCCGCACGCCGGAGGAATGGTATGCCCACCCGCAGGGTGAAATCCTGGCTCAGACCCCGCTGATCGAGATCATCAAAATCGGCGACAGCGAACCGGAGCTTCCCCCTCTCACCAACGCCAAGCGGCCGTTGTCCGGTATCAAAGTCGCGTCGTTCACTCACGTGATCGCCGGTCCGGTCACCTGCCGCACGCTCGCCGAGCAAGGCGCCCAGGTGTTGGACTTGGCCAGCCCCCTCCTGGAAGTGGGCCTGCTCGTCCAAGACACCCATGTCGGATTCCGCTCGACATTCATGGATCTGCGGCAAAAGCAATACTTCAACAAGGCCGTCGACCTCCTCCGCGGCGCGGACGTGGTGGTCGAGAATTACCGCGGGCGCAAGCTCGGCGAATTCGGGTTATCCGCAGAGGCTGTCGCCGAGCTTCGCCCCGGCATCATCTACGCTTCGCTTCGCGGATTCGGCTGGGACGGCCCCTGGGTGGACCGCGGCGGTTTCGACATGGACGCCAACTGCAGCACCGGATACACCGTGCTGGAGGGAACCGCGGACGCGCCACAACTCCCGGCCACCGTGATCCTCAATGATTACCTCGCCGGATATCTGACCTCGTTGGGTGTAGTGGCGGCGCTGATCCTGCGGGCGAAATACGGGGGAAGCTATCACGTGCGCACGTCGCTTTCACGCTTCTCCATGTGGTACTCCGAATTGGGTGTCTTCGACCGCGCCTACATGCTCGACACCGTCCGCAAACCGGACCATCAGCACATCCCTCCATCTGGCTTCGAGATCAACGGAGCGTTCGGCAAGCAGGTCCGCCTCGAGCCCGGCGTCACCTACTCCAAGACCCCTGGCTACCGGGTGGTACCGGGTCACCCGACTGTCGTGCCAATAGGGGCGTCCGAGCCGGAGTGGCTCCCGTACTGAATTTCACACAGGATCCGGGGTGAAGTTCTACGGCAATCTCGACGAATAGTAGCAATCTGTGCTGGCCGACTCAGGTTCAGGTGTTCGCCACTTCGTCACCGAACCGCACGCTACCGAACGGCGCCGCCGCTTCCGGCTAACCGCTAGCGCGCGACACCGACGGGCCGGAAACACCGTTGGCGGTTGGTGTCGATGACACACGACGCACTGACCGCGATTCTCAAAGTGAGACAAGTCACGTGGAGGGGTGAGACATGTCGCAACCGCAGATCGACAGAAGGCGCCCATCGGCACCGGTGGGTGCGCCGATACCCAGAGACGTGATGCCGGCGCGGCTCGGCCGAATCGGGAGCGCACGCAAGCTCATCCGGACGATCGGGCGGGCCGCAATAGTGCAGGCATACGAAGTGGGGCTGATGGCATCGGTAGCCGCGACGGCGCCGCTGCACCTGGCCGGCAGCAGCTTCGACGCGGCATCTGGTGCGCTGCCGCCCGTCCAGGCGCACACCGCACCAACGGCTCGTCCGGTGCTGCTCGTGCACGGCTTCGGGGGCACCAAGTCGAACTGGTCCTTCATCGCGCGAACCCTAAGTGCCCAAGGCCTGACCGTCGACGCGATGACCTACACGCCCTTCGCAACCTCGGTGGAGCAGCTCGCCGACCGACTCGTGGTCGAGGTTGAGAGGCTGTTGTCTCAAACCGGGGCAGACAAGGTGCAATCTTGTCGGACACAGCCTGGGTGGGGTGGTCATCGCGCAGGCCATCGCGGGGGGGTCGTCTCACAGGGCTGGTCGACACGGTCGTCACCCTCGCGGCACCGTTCGCGGGGTCGCCATGGGCGAACCTGCTGCCGATCGGGGCGGTTATCCGGGCGCTGCGGGAAGGATCGCCCCTATTGCGCCGACTCGCCTCCGCGCCGCTACCCGACGGCGTGCGGTGGCTGGCATTCACGGCCACACTCGACATGATCGTGCCGGGCCTGCGGTCGGTGCCGGTCCCAGCCGAAGTGGAGACCGTGACGGTTGACGGCGTCGGCCATCTGGGGATGCTCCTGAGCCAGCAGGTTGCCGGTCGCATCATCGCCGCGTTGCCCGCACAACGGGACACCGGCGCACACGGAGCGGCCCACGCGTCAAAAGCCAAGCACCGCAGAACCCATGCGGCTTCGACCCGAACGACCAGACCGGCTGCGGCTAACGCTGGCCGCGCTCCAGAGTGGCGTGGTGATGGCGGCGGTGGTCTCCAGATTGAGTGCGAACAGATCGCGTAGCGCCTCGGTGGAGGCCTAGCGGCTCTGACCACGGAAAGTCGAACCCCACCTCGTCCCGAGACTGACCAACCTCCTGCTCACACGCAAAGGCATCAACCCAACGAACGCCCGGTGAGGGAGCTTGCGATCGGAGTCGGGCGGAACATGATCGCGGCGGCGTCTGGCGCCATCGGCCGTTGCGCCCGTGACAGCCCTCCCCCGCCAGGGGGCCGCCTGGCCGCCAGCGGCGGCGCCGTTGTTCGTGGGTGCCGACGGTGAGCGGATCTCCCGAGGCACCCGGCAATACAGGGTGTTGCGCGCGTTTCGTCGCGCGGGCATCGACGCTGACCGCGCACGGTGCGCAGTCGTCCACGGGTTGCGCCACACCTTCGCCACCGAACTCGCCAACTCCGCTGTCAGCGTGTACACGCTCATGAACCTGCTGGGCCACGAGTCCATGGTGACCTCCCAGCGGTACGTCACCGCAGCTGGCACCGACCTCGTACTGCTGCAGCCCAGAACAAGCTGTAGGGCTTCCGAGCCGGCAGCACCAAAGATCGCGCCCGTGGCCGCGAGTCCGGCGAGGACGCCCAGCGCTGCGTCAGTCAGGACGCCAACACCCACGCCGATCACTGCTCCGACAATCACCGACCCTGCGAGGCGGGCGACCGCTGACTGCAGGATTGCTGCGCTCACGGGACATAACAGTAGCCGCGACGTGAGGAATCGACGGCGGCATAACCGTCGCGCCCATGTCGATCTACGAGACCGGCGGAGGCTGTCCCTCGCCGCTGGCTGCCAGCGCGGCGTCCCAGTTGCCGACCGTGCAGCCATGGCGGTAGGCGGATCGGGCGAAGGCGAGCGCGGTGGCATGAGGATCGTCGGCAACGCGGGCATCGTCCCAATCGAGCAGGTACTCGCCGAGCGAGCTGTCCCAGCGTGCGGCGGCCGGCTCGAGCGTCGCTGCCGCGAATCCGTCGGGGGCGGGATAGGCGTAGGCGTAGAACGCGGCGTGGGGGTAGCGGGCATCACCCGGCCACCAGCCCACCGCCACCTCCTGTGCGTCCATCGAGTTGCGCATGATGAAGTCGTTCGACGGCGGCTTCGCGGAACGGCCGGAGAACAGGCTCACGGCGAGGTCGAACGAGCCCCACCAGGCGTTGACCGGAGTCAAGCGACCGCGGTACGGGGCCCGGTACTCAGTCAGGACCTGGGCGGCGCGGGTCGCGGCGATGAAGTAGTCGGCGACCGCGGCGGCGTCATAGGTGGTGTGCTCGCGGTCCTCATCGAGCGGTACGGCCCAGGAGACCTCCTGCGGCGTCATGTCGATTTTCGGATCGCCGGCCGCGGCGAGGACGTCGCGCGTGACGTCGGCGACCGCGCGGTCGGGGGTGAGCGGAATGCGCTGCGCGCGCCCGTCGCTGTGCTCCACGACGGCGGCGTGCTGGCGCAGGTCGAGCGCGACGACGAGCGTGCCCGAACCGTCGGGCGCGGGCAGCGGGGGGGTCTCCCAGCCGCGCGCGGTCAGCCGCAGCGCTGCGTGCTGAAGCTGCGGTTCCGGCGGCGCCAGGACCACGGCGAGCTTGCCGAGGATCTGCGTGTGGGCGTGCAGGGTGTCGCAGGTGGCGCTCCATGCGGACAGGTCGAGCGCCGGCCAGAGCGAGGACATGGCCGGAAGGTACCACTCGCGAATGACGTCCGGAAGCGATGTGCCGGGTAGTCGCGACCGGTACCGTGTCGAGTGGAGAAGTGGGGAAGGAGATCCGATGTCGGGCATGCAGTTCGGGATCTTCACCGTAGGAGACGTCACACCGGACCCGACAACCGGCATTGCACCGACGGAAGCTGATCGGATCCGTGCGACCGTAACCATCGCGA
>JAOPWC010000045.1 GCA_025965895.1 Mycobacterium sp. | reverse complement strand
AAGCAGTGGCGCGGCGTCGCGACCCGCTACGACAAATACGCTCTGACTTACCTCGGCGGCGTCCTACTGGCCTGTGCAGTCATTCACGCCCGCGTGGGCACCACTGAATTGGGAGACATGCCCTAGTCGGATCAGGCCCCGGCGACCGCCTTCACGGCCTCGTCGATCGGCGTATCGCCGTTGATCAGCTCCAGGGTGCGGCGTGCCGTACGGGGTTCGTCAAGGAGCGCCGCCAGAACAGCAGCGACGTCGTCGCGGCTGACGTCGCCGCGGCCGGTGGAATCGGCCAGCGTCACCCGGCCGGTGCCGGGATCGTTCGTGAGGCGACCCGGCCGCAGGATGGTCCAGTCCAAGCCATCCCGGGACCGGATGTAGGCGTCGGCGGCGGCTTTGGCGCGAAGGTATGCGGCGAAGACCGGGTCGGTGCCCGGCGGCGGCTCGGCGTCAGCGCCCATCGACGAGATGATGAGGAAGCGGCGCACGCCCGCGGCCTCCGCGGCGTCGGCGAACAGAACCGCCGCCGCTCGATCCACCGTGTCTTTGCGAAGGATGCCGCTGCCCGGGCCGGCTCCCGCTGCGAAGACCGCTGCGTCGGCGGATCGGAGATAGCGCGAGACGTCGGCAAGTTGAGCGGACTCCAAGTCGCACAGCACCGCTTCGGCGCCCACGGCGCGAAGGTCTTCAGCGTCCTCCGGCTTCCGGATCATCCCGACCGACTCGTCACCGCGGGTCGCCAGCAGCCGCTCTAGGCGCAACGCGATTTGGCCATGCCCGCCCGCAATGACAACGCGCATAGGTTAACCGTACGCCGAGCGGACTGGCAGACGACTACCGCACGGGCGTTACCGGAGCGATGGGGTGAACTCGAAATCACCCGTCGGCCGGTCGAACGCGAACACTGTCAGCGAATGCTCGCCGGTGGAAGCGATGCGCTCCGGTCCAAGCCCGCCACAGAACAGGGTGGGGAATTGACCGGGGTCGTCGAGTCGCTGCGAGACGTCCCAACCGGCGATGATTTTGGCGCCGCGGTCGGCGGACGACCATACTTCCATGGCTCCATACGGAGCCGTCATCGCGGCCAGCCGAGTGGTTCCCCCTGCCGCAACGTCAGCGACGGGGGAAGGGATCTCGGTGAACGGCAGGATACGGCTGACCAACGGATAGACCTGTTTGCCGTCGCGTTCCACCGCGGTGATCACCACCGTTGACGTGGAATCTGTGACGACTCGACAAACCCCCGCGGTGCCGTTGGGCACGGTCGGCGTGAGCAACACTTGCTCGCCGACCGCGAACTGGGTGGGGCCGTCCAGGTGCAGAGTCAGCCCAGTGCCGTTCGGCGGTGCTGGATCGACGACGGCGGGTTGGTCCCAGCCGCCGATGCCCAGCAGCGCGCAGACGAGGGCCAGGACGACGCGTGGCCAGATGCCGCGTCGAGCGCTCACCTGATCAGTCTCAGGTGAAGCATGCTGTCCCGGGCGGTATTCGGCTACGTCTTTGTCGGGTGGGCGCTCTCGACGGCCCTAAGCGTGCACGTCACAGTTCCCGGTCGCGACCTAGACTACTAAACTGGCACGCGCGCATCGCTTTTGGGTCGGTGGAGCACCTTCAAGCCCGTCATTTCTCTTCGGTGCCCGCGCAATCGGCGTACGATCGACCGCCGTGTCCATCGACGAGATCAATGGGATTCCGCGGGTCGACCCGCGGCCCTCAGGCCGCCCGGTGTGGAAGCGGGCGATCGTGCGGCTTGTGTCCACCGGTCCCGGCACGGCATTCCACCGCACCATCGCCGCCCCGCTCGACGCCCCGATCATGCGTGCCACCGGGGGGCGGGTCAACCTGGCGGTCGGCGCGATCCCGCTGGTCGTCCTCACGTCCACCGGGTCTCGTACCGGCCAACCACGAGACACGCCACTCCTCTACTTCACCGACGATGACGACATCATCCTGATCGCGTCAAGCTACGGGCGCGACCACCACCCGAACTGGTACCACAACCTGATCGCCAACCCGAAGTGCGAACTGCACGTCGGAGCGCGCGGCGGCCCCTTCGTGGCGCGTGAGACCGGCGGCGCGGAGCGCGACCGACTGTTCGCGCTCGCCGTCGGCCATTACGCTGGGTACGCGAACTACGCGCGGCGTGCGCGCGGCGTCCGGACCATCCCGGTCCTGCGCCTCGCCCCGGCGAACTCGAGCTGAAACGCAGCGGGCCAGCTCTTTTGGTGCTGCGCGATCGGAGTTCGTGGCCCAGGCAGCCAAGTCTCTATCACCCGGCATCCAGACACCCACGGCGTCGGATGCGGCTGGCGCCGCTGAACCAATGCCAAACCTTGTGGCGCCGCTATGAGCCGAGATCGCGGCGGCTGACGCGCCTGCTCTTCCCGAGCTTGCGCAGCACGGCTGTGGGCTCCTTTCGGCGCGGCCGGCGCCGCGACGCTTGTGCGGCTTGCACATCGCGCACGTCGAGCACGTCGCTGCCGGGCGGGCGAAAATAGCTCTGACCTGCGCCCCCGGCCCAACTCGAACGGGCGACCTAGGGATCAGGAGCGCCTGGCGCCCGACCTGATCGACAAGAAGGTGCTCACGCACTGGGATGTCGACGCGTTCTCTCACTGGGGCCTCGCTAAAGCACCTCGGGTCCGCAGTCATCACGCGCGATCTAGCATCTTTTCAACGCCTCTATGACGAACAACTTGCAGCCCTGCCGGGCGTACAACGCCTCACGTCAACCCTTGTCATGAAAAGCGTCGCCGAGGGCAGACCCCTTCCGTTGTAAAAACCGGAGTCGGGTGATCCCGCAGACCCACCTCGCATCGATGCCGCGCGCAACGGGGTCGCGACGTGGTGGGCGTGGGTGGCCGGCTCATCAGCGCCTCTAGCTGCACAAATGCCTTGTGGGGCGGGCGGGTTCGAACCCGCCATCAACGGATTACCGACCCATGGGTCTGGATAGGTCCGGTTGGTTCCCATTTTTTGTTGTTCACAAGGTGATTGGTTGCCCAAGGACTCTGGCCAGAACCGGGCAATTTCGGTCGATTCCGGGTCATTTGCGGCCCTACTGACTGATCCGTGGGTGTTTGGTTCGGCCTGGCAGGGTGGGGCGGTGGCCGCCGAGGGCGAGCATGGCTAGGGCGATGAGCGCTTCGGCGGAGCGGAATCCGAAGGCGATGCGGGTCAGGAGTCGGATCTTGGTGTTGGTGGATTCGATCAGTCCCTGGGATAGGCCGTGGTCGAGGGCGGCGTCGATGGCCTCGCGGTGGCGGACGATGCGGCCGGCCAGTTCGACGAACACCGGGATGCGGCAGCGCCGCGCCCAGGAGATCCACCGGTCCAGGGCCTGTTTGCCTTCTTCGCCTTTGACCGAAAACACATGCCGCAGGCCCTCTTTGAGTAGATAGGCCCGATACAACCGGGCATCAGTCTTGGCGATCCAGGCCAGTTTGGCGTTCTGGCGTTCGGTGAGGTCTTCGGGATTTTTCCACAACGCGTAGCGGGCGCCCTTGAGCCGCCGTGCCCGCTGACGGCCCGGACGCGGCGCGGTGTCCTTCCCGGGGCGGCCGCGGCCCCACGTGGCCTCGGTGCGCGCCAGTGCCCGCGCATCGTTCCAGGCCCGGCGCCGCCCGGCATCCAACGCCTCGGTAGCCCAGGCCACCACGTGAAACGGATCCGCACAGCGCATCGCCGCCGGGCAACGCTCGGCCATCACGTCGGCGATCCAGTCCGCCGCGTCGGCCGACACATGGGTGATCTGCGCACAACGCTCGACACCCAGGGCATCGAAAAACCGCCGCAGCGTATGGGTATCACGGCCGGGCGCGGCCCACACCAGCCGGCCGCTGTCGTGATCAACCACCACCGTCAAATACCTATGGTGGCGCTTATAGGAGATCTCATCGATGCCGATCCGGCGCAGACCCGCAAACCGGTCGATTCTCTTCTCGGTGTCGGCCCACACCCGGGCCACGATCGCCTCCACCGTGCGCCAGGCGATCCGCATCAATTCACACACCGCGGTTTTCGAGCACGCCACCGCCAGCCAGGCCACCGTGTCATCGACGCTATACGTGTGCCCGGCGTGATGATGCGCCCACGGCACCGCCACTACGGTCGGCCCATGGGCGGGGCAATTCACCCGCGGCGCGTCGGCCTCCAGCACCACCGGGACCGTGCCCCAATCCAGCCCGCGCCACCGGCGCCGACCCTCGCCCCGGTCATACCAGGGCGCCCTGCACCCGCAACGCCCACAGCGCTGCGACACACCGCTTCGCGGCCGCACCCGGGCGACCACCAGCGCGGAGCCATCGGTGCCCTCCTCACCGAGTTCGATGTCCTCGATCACCGTCCGGTGGTGGACACCCAGCAGCCCACGCCATAACCTCACATTGCGCACGTCGTTGCCCGCTCCCTTGGTTCCTGACCCTTGACAAGCCAGAAACCTTAAGCGACAACGACGTGCGCCTTCTCAGATCAGCAACCCACCCACGGAACAGT
>JAOPWC010000043.1 GCA_025965895.1 Mycobacterium sp. | reverse complement strand
ACGCTGTTCATCCCGTTTATGCTGGCGCTGGCCGGAATTGTATTGCGCGGGGCCAACTTCGCGTTTCGCAAGTACGCCGCCACCTTCGCCCAAGCGCGGTTGTTCGGCGCCATCTTCGCCAGTTCGTCGCTCATCACACCGTTCTTCTTTGGCACGGTGGCCGGCGCCATCGCCTCGGGCCGCGTGCCTGCCGGCGGATACGGCGACAGAGTCGGATCATGGATCAACCCCACATCGCTGGTCGGCGGTTGCCTCGCAATCTCCACGTGCGCCTTCCTCGCCGGAGTGTTCCTGACCGCCGACGCCGCCCGGACAGGCAACCCTGCGCTGGCTGAACGGTTGCGCGTGCGGACTCTGGCGGTAGGGGTTCTCGCCGGCGCAATCGTGTTCGCAGGCCTCTATCCGATCCTGCTCGACGCGCCGACGCTCAGCCACGGACTGCTCCATGCCGCACTGCCGCTGATGGTGATCTCCGCGCTTGCCGGTGCCATGACGCTGTTTCTCCTCTACCGCCGAAGCTATTCGATCGCACGGTTTTTCGCGGCCTCGGCCGTCGCTGCGGTGGTGGCGGGGTGGGGCGTCGGACAGTACCCGTGGATGCTGGTCGATCAGCTGACCATCAACGACGCTGCCGGCGCCAGGGCCACCCTCACCGCACTGCTCGTCGTCGTCGCCTTGGCGGGGGTCATCGTGCTACCGGCCCTGGCGTACCTCCTGCGCCTGACGCAATCCGAGAAGTGGAGCCACACCCACTGGACGCCGACGTAGCTCAGGACCGAGCCGCCGCCCGCGCGAATCCCGCGCGCAGCCGTCGAGCCGTCTCCACGAACATCTGAGATGGCGGCGGCCGATCGTCACCCCGAGCCGGGCGGCCAGCATCGAGGCGTTCGCGCTGGGGAACCACCACATACTTCGGGTCACGCGTCGACTCCACCCCCGCCTCGAAGACGCCGAACCGCTGCAGGGCACTCCCGGCCAGCAGTGCCAATCCCGACACCGCCACCGCCGGCCGACTCCGGCCCGCCACCACCGCTCCCAACGCGCCGCCGACCGTCAAGTACTCCGACCACTTCCTCAGTCGGTGCGCCTTCCCGGTCGTATACGCCTCCGCAGACAACCCGAGCCGCTGCTCCATCAGCCGCGACGCGACCACTTCCAGCCCCGCCCCCGCGACCGCCATCCGCCGCGCCGGGCCAGCCTCACTGACCGGTGCAAAAACCATCCCCCAGCCCCCGCCACTCGCCGCGGCCGAGCCAGTGAACACGAACGGCAGATAAGGGTGCGCCTCCCGCCACGCAGGAACCGCCGTCTGCGACAACAGAACTGCCGTATACGACGCCACCCCCGGCGCCGTCCCAGCCGCCCACAGCCCGGCCGGCCTCGCCAACCAGCCCGCCAGCCGACCAATCCACATGCGCCGCAGCCACTTTGGCATCAGCTCCGCGGCCCCGGCCAGAACCGCGCCGGGACCGTACGCCGACAGGATCCACGTGCCCATGCTCATCGGCGAACTCGGCTTCGCCACCCGCAGCATGTGGTGGAATCGCGCCGGCCGGCCCAGGTCCGCGACCAGGAAGTACATGCTCGCCACGATGCTTCCCAACGCTCCCAGCCGGGAAGCCCGCCGCAGCACCGGTCGGCCCGTCATGTCCGCCCCGGCCGCCAGCATCGCCGAACCCGCCGACAGCCCGCCCGCGAACAGATACGCCGCGATCTTCCAGTCCCACGCCGGCGGCTTGAGCACTGCACGCCCGTAATACGAGCGGAACTCCGCCCGCGGCACCGCCAGGTCTTCGCGCGTCATCGCCGCCCCACGAACGCCGATACCGCCGCGGCGACCAACGCCGACGCCGCCATCCCCGCGTACTTCCACATCGCCGTCGCGTCGCGTGTCGGCACCACTGGGTCCGGCGGCAGCCCATACACCTCCGGCTCGTCGAGCAACAGGAAGAATGCGCCGTCGCCTCCGACCCCATCGTTCGGGTCGTGCCCGTACAACCGCGCTTCCGGGACCCCACGCGCATGCAGCTCCTCGACGCGCAGCGCCGCCAGTTCCCGCAACTCGTCTAATGGGCCGAACTGGATCGAGTCCGTCGGGCACGCCTTGGCGCACGCCGGCTCCAGCCCGTCGCGCAACCGGTCGTAGCACAGCGTGCACTTCCACGCCCGGCCGTCGCCCTCGCGCCGTTCGATCACCCCATACGGGCAGGCCGACACGCAATACCCGCACCCGTTGCAAATGTCTTGCTGCACAACCACGGTGCCGAACTCGGTACGGAACAACGCGCCCGTCGGACACACATCCAGACAACCCGCATGAGTGCAGTGCTTGCACACATCGGAGCTCATCAGCCACCGGAAGTCCGTGCGCGCCTCTGCGCCAGAACCATCGCCTGGCCGCGAGAACCCCGGCATCCCCAGCTCGACCGGCTCGGGCTCAGGCTGCTCGATGAACGCGACGTGCCGCCACGTGTTCGCGCCCAGCATGCCCGTATTGTCGAACGACATCCCGAGCAGGTTGAACCCGTCGTCGGGCACCCCGTTCCATTCCTTGCAGGCCACCTCACAGGCCTTGCACCCGATGCACACCGACGTGTCGGTGAAGAACCCGACGCGCGGCGGGTGCTCGTCATACCCCGCGTTTCCCGCCGGGTCGTCCAACGGCCCATAAAAGCTGTTGTCGCTCATGGCTTTTCCTCCGGCTCAGTGTGCGCGACCCCGTCGGGCCGGGTGGTGTCAACGTGCGTACCCGTTTCCTGCGTTATGCCTGCGCGGCGACGGTAGTCGGCGACGTATTCCAGCAGCGCCGGCCCCCGCGGCCGCCGCCCGGGCTGCACGTCACACGTGGCCACCTTGCTCTCCTGAATGAACACGTTCGGGTCGGCGACCACCCCCAGTAGATCGTTCACCACGTCACCGTCGATCAAGCCCGTGTAGCCCCAGTGATAGGGCATCCAAACCTGGTGCACGACACGGTCTTCGATGCGCAGCGGCGTCATTCGGTCCGTCACGAACACCCTTGCGTCCACCGCGGTGCGGCTGGTGATCACATGCGCCCAGTCCATATGCGCCAGCCCCCGCTGGGCCGCCAACTCGGGCGACACCTCCACGAACAGCGCCGGCTGTAGCTCCGCGAGGTAGGGCAGCTGCCGGCTCATCCCGCCGGCCGTGTGGTGCTCGGTCAGCCGGGCCGCGGTGAACACGAACGGGAACACCTCACCGTGCGCCTCAGGCGGCGACGGGTTCGATGGGTTGTCCTTACGGCCGTACACAATCCGTGCCGGATTGCCCTGCTGCTTGTAGAGCGCGTTGCGCACCGGAGACTCTTGCGGCTCGTAGTGCGTGGGCAGCGGGCCGTCGAGCAGGCCGTTGGGCGCGAACAGCCAGCCCTTCCCGTCGGCCTGCATGATGAACGGGTCATCCCCGCGCAACGCGTCGACGCCCACCGCGCCCTCGGGCGGGCGGTACTCCGGCGACTTGTTCTTCTCGAAGTCGGGAACGTCGTACCCGGTCCACTCCCCCTTGTCGCCCTTGTTTTCGTCCCACCAGATCAGCTTCTTGCGCTCACTCCACGGGCGGCCCTGCAGGTCGGCCGACGCGCGGTTGTACAGCACCCGCCGGTTCATCGGCCAGGTCCAGCCCCACTCCGACTCGTAGGGCCCCTGCTCGTCGTGCGGTTTGCGCCGCGCCGCCTGGTTGACGTCGTGGGCATAGACGCCGCTGTAAATCCAGCACCCGCACGAGGTGCTGCCGTCCGCCTTGAGGTCGAGGTAGTTGTTGACCGCCCCGCCGGTGGTGAGGTCGATGCCGCTGATGCGCCGCAGCACGTCCTCGCCCGACGGCTCGTCACCCTCCATCGCGTAGTCCCACGCGAGGTCGAGCAGCGGACGGTCGCGGTCGTCGGTCGAGCCGGCCAGCTTCTCCCTCAGCCTGCGGCCCAGGTGGTACATGAACCACAGCTCCGAGCGGGCGTCGCCGGGCGGGTCGACCGCCTTCTCCCGCCACTGCAGCATCCGCTGCGTCTGGGTGAACGTGCCCGCCTTCTCCACGTGAGACGCTGCCGGGAAGAAGAACACCTCGGTCCGACAGGTCTCCGGAGAGATCTCCCCGGTCTCGACCTCCGGACCGTCTTTCCAGAACGTGGCGCTCTCGATCATGACCAGATCGCGCACGACCAGCCAGTCGAGGTTGGCCATGCCGAGGCGCTGCAGCCGCCCGTGGGCGGACCCGACGGCGGGGTTCTGGCCCAGCAGGAAGTAGCCGAACACCTTGCCGTCGACCATGTCCATCACCGTGCGGTACGTGCCGTGGTCGCCGTTGATCCGCGGCAGGTAGTCGAAGCAGTAGTCGTTCTCCGCGGTGGCCCGCTCGCCCCAATACTCCTTCAACAGCGACACCATGTAGGTGTCGGCGTTGCGCCAGAAGCCCTTCTGGTTCTGGCCCATGACTGTGTGGAGGTAGTCCGACAGGGTGGCGTGGCCGTCGTGCGGCATCGCGAGGTAGCCGGGCAGCAGGTTGAACAGCGTCGGCACGTCGGTGGAACCCTGGATGCTTGCATGCCCGCGCAACGCGTACACCCCGCCGCCAGGGCGGCCGATATTGCCCAGCAGCAGCTGGATGATCGACCCGGCGCGGATGAATTGCGCGCCCACCGTGTGCTGGGTCCAGCCCACGCTGTACACCAGCCCCGCCGTGCGCTCGCGGCCGGAGTTCTGCGTCCACGCCTTCGCGACCGCGACGAACTGCTCAGCCGGCACGCCGCACACCCGCTCCACCATGTCCGGGGTGTAGCGGGCGTAATGCCGCTTGAGGATCTGGTACACGCAGCGCGGGTGCCGCAGCGTCGGGTCGGCCGGGATGTCGCCCGCAGCACCCTCGATCACGACTCCACCCGACCCGAGCTGGTCGGGCGCTGCCCGCTCCCTGGCGCCCGCGCCGCCGCGCCCACCGGGGTGTGTCGACTCGTAGTGCCAGGTTTGCGGGTTGTAGGCGGAGTTGTCGGGGTTGAACCCGCTGAACAACCCGTCTAGGTCCTCGGTGTCCTGATACCGCTCGTCCACGAGGAACGAAGCGTTCGTGTACGCGGTGATGTACTCCCGGAAGTCCAGCTCGTTCGACAGGATGTAATTGATGACCGCGCCGAGGAAGGCGATGTCACTGCCGGCGCGCAGCGGCACGTGCCGGTCGGCGACTGCGCTTGTCCGGGTGAACCGCGGGTCGATGTGCACGACCTCGGCGCCGCGCGCCTTGGCCTCCATCACCCACTGGAACCCGACCGGATGGGCCTCGGCCATGTTCGAGCCCATGATGACGATGAAGTCCGAGTTGACGAGGTCCTGCTGGGAGTCCGTCGCCCCGCCGCGACCAAAGGAGGCTCCCAGACCGGGAACCGTGGCGGAGTGTCAAATACGGGCCTGGTTCTCGATCTGGAGTGCGCCCAGCGCCGTGAAGAGCTTCTTGATCAGGTAGTTCTCTTCGTTGTCCAGGGTCGCGCCGCCGAGACTCGCGATGCCCATGGTGCGGCGCAGCCGGCTACCGTGGCCGTCGATCTCCTGCCAGCCCTTGTCGCGCGCATCGAGCACCCGGTCGGCAAGCATGCCCATCGCAGTGTCGAGGTCGAGCTCCCGCCACTCGGTCGCGTACGGCGCGCGGTAGCGCACCTTGTGCTCACGCTGCGGCCCGGTCACGAGCTGCTTGCTCGCCGATCCCTTCGGGCACAGGCGGCCGCGGGAGATCGGGCTGTCCGGGTTGCCCTCGATCTGGATGACGCGCCCATCGCGGACGTAGACCTTTTGCGCGCATCCCACCGCGCAAAAGGGGCACACGGAGTGGGCGACGTGGTCGGCGGATTCGGTCCGGGGCGTGAGCCCGGCGGAGCGGGCGGACTGGGCGGCCTTGCCGCGGCCCAACGCGTCCGAACCGGTCACTTGCCGGTAGACCGGCCACGACTCGATCCACTTCCTGATGTCCATTGGCGCGCCCCTCCCTCGAGCCTGGCTCGCGGCTACCCGACCGTTCTTCCGATCAAACTCTCGCGCTCAGGGTTTCGCAATGATCAGCGTCCGCGTGCCGTCGCCGCCTCGCCGGGTGATCCGCCGCGCGTCGAGCTGCTCGAGCAGCGGCACGGCGACCCGGCGGGTGGTGGCCAGTGCGCCGCGGGCCTCGCTGACGGTGAATGGCTGCGGCAGCGCCGCGAGTATTCCGGCCGAACGGTCGAACGCGTCGGGCCCGAGCACGATGCCGTCGGCGATCCGGGTCAGCCGCCCGGCCCGCACCGCAGCGGCGAGCTCGCGGGCGCCGAGCCTCAGGTCGGTGAGCTCGTCGGCCTCTGGGGCACGGAACGGTTCCGCGGCAAGCCAGTCCTCCACGGTGCGCACCGCCTTGTCCACCCGTGGGGGCAGCTTCGTCTCCGGTGGGCGCACCCGCCCGTCGGCCACCTCGAGGCCGGTGCCCTCGAGCAGCTTCGGCACCAGCTCGCCGGCGGGCAGCCCCACCTCCTGCCGCAGCGTCTCCAGCGGCATCCCCGCCGCGATCTCATTCCCGGCGGCCCAGCGCCGCACCGCCGCCGCCGCGTGTTCACGCCTGTTCGCCCACCACTGCGGGTCCACGATCCACTCGCCGAGCTGAAAACCGTTCGCCGGCAAGCCCATAGCGCGCAGCTCGCCCGCCCGCGCGTACTCCGGTGGGTGGACGCGTCCGCTCGCCAGTTCCTCGGCCCGGGCCCGCGCCGCGCCGCGGCGCCGCAGCGGCGGGGGTCGCACGTCGAGCACCTCGACGCCGGCCGCGATCCGGTGCTCCCCGGGATCCCGCAACAACCCGATGTCTCCCACGCGCAACGGCAACGGCTGCGTCAGGCGCAGCCGCGCCGCGGCGGTCCCCAGTGGACGGACGTGCACCGCTACGGCCGCGGAGCCGAGGTGCAGGACGAGCTGGCGGTGCAGCCCGCCCACCGACCGCAATCCGACGTCGATCTCTTCGGTGTCCAGCCACACGCCCGGAGTGCGCACAGTGTCGCCGCGGCCGATGTGCTGGTGATCCACGCCCCGGAGATTCAGCGCGACGCGCGCTACCGCGCCGACAACAGCCCGGTCCCGGCCAAGGGACTGCATGCCGCGAACGGTGACGCGCCGCCCGGCGTGTTCGAGCTCGTCGCCCACCCGGATGGTGCCCGCCGCGAGCGTGCCGGTGACGACCGTACCTGCGCCGCGCACGGTGAAGGAGCGGTCGACCCACAGTCGCACGTCGGCGTTGGGGTCCGGTTGCGGCAGGCGGTCCACCAGCGCGATGAGCTCGCCACGTACCCCGTCCAGGTCGGTGCCGAGCACGACGGCCGGATCGGCGAGCGAGGTGCGTTCGAACCGCTCTCGCGCCTCTGCGATCGCGGGTGCGGGGTCGGCGAGGTCAGCCTTGGTGATCACCAGCAGCGCATGGCGGACGCCCAGCGCGTCGAGGGCGGCGAGGTGCTCACCGGACTGCGGCATCCAGCCCTCGGTGGCGGCTACGACGAACAGCACCGCGGGCACCGATCCGACCCCGGCGAGCATGTTGGGGACGAACCGTTCGTGGCCGGGCACGTCGACGAACGCAAACTGCTGCCCACCGAGCTCGGTCCACGCGAAGCCGAGGTCGATCGTCAGGCCGCGGCGCTGCTCCTCGGCGAGCCCGTCGGGCCACATGCCGGTGAGCCGGTGGATAAGCGTCGACTTGCCGTGGTCGACGTGTCCGGCGGTGGCTATGACGAACATGTCCGCTCCGCGGACGGCGACGAACATGTCCGCTCCGCGGACGGCGACGAACATGTCCGCACCGCCGTCAACAGCAGCTCGTCTTCCTCCGGAGCCACCGTGCGCAGGTCGAGCAGGCACCGGCCGGCCTCCAGTCGCCCCACGACCGGGGGGCTCCCGGTACGCAGGGCGACGGCGTAGGACTCGGGCAGGCTCACGCCTGCGCTCGGCAACTCCACCCCCGGCGCACCGCCCCCGCCGACGGCCGCGACGCAGTCCACCGCCTGCGCGTCGGGCAGCTGTGTGGCGAGCCGTTCCGCGCGGGCACGCAGCTCCGTCACATCGGCGGTCAGCATCGCCGCCACCGGTGGGGGCGGACCCGACACGGTCGCTTCGAGGGCAGCCAGCGTGAGTTTGTCCACACGCAGGGCACGCGCTGCCGGGTGCCGCCGAAGCCGCTCGATCAGCTCGGAGTTGCCGAACAGCAAGCCCGCCTGAGGACCACCGAGGAGCTTGTCGCCGCTCGCGGTGACGAGGTCCGCTCCGTCACGGAGCACCGTCGTCGCATCCGGCTCGTCCGGCAGCACCGGATGAGGAGCGAGCAGCCCGGAGCCGATGTCGACCACCAGCGGCACGTCGAGCTTTGCCAACTCGGCGACCCCGACCGCCGAGGTGAACCCGGTGACGTGGAAGTTCGACGGGTGGACCTTGAGCACAAAGCCGGTGTCCGGTCCGATCGCTTCGGCGTAGTCGCGCAGGCTCGTCCGGTTGGTCGTCCCGACCTCCCGGAGCGCTGAACCGGTGGACTCCAGCAGCTCGGGAATGCGGAACCCGTCGCCGATTTCCACCAGCTCGCCCCGGCTGAGCACGATTTCCTTGCCGGGAGCCAGGGTGATGGCGGTCAGCAGCAGGGCGGCGGCGTTGTTGTTCACCACGTGCACGTCGCCGGCGGCGGGTACTGCGCGGGCCAGTGCGGCCAGCGCACCGCGGCCACGGCGGCCGCGCCGACCGGTCGGCAGGTCGAATTCGATGTCCGTGGCGCGGCCCGCGGTCACCACCGCGTCCAGCGCGGCCCGTGACAGCGGGGCGCGGCCGAGGTTGGTGTGCACGACCACGCCGGTGGCGTTGACCACGGGCCGGAGACTCGTCGCGGTGACCGGCAGCGCGGCGACGGCGTGCTCAACCACCTGCTCCGGCTCGATCTCCCCGAGGCGCGCTCGCTGCTGTGCCTCGGCGACGACGGATTTCACCAGCATGCGACCCAGCACCCGCTCGGCCTCGGCGAGGCGGGGATCGGCGAGCAGCACGTCGGTGCGGGGCACGCGGCGTCGCGGATCACCCATGTCAGGCCCCGGGAGCGTGGCGGAGGCGGACGGGAATCGAACCCGCCAGCGACAGGTGCTGCCGCTCGACGATTTTGAAGACCGTGCCGGTCACCAGACCGGATACGCCTCCCTGGACCATGACGACCATCATGACAAGCTTTCCCCTGTCGGGCCGAGCCGGTGGGGCAGCATGGAGGCCATGGCCGCCTATCGACTGACCCAGTTCGCCCACGGGGGCGGCTGCGCATGCAAGATCCCGCCGGGCGAGCTGGAGGACGTGGTGCGCGGGCTGACCGGTGCCGCGCCGCGAAATCCGGTCGGAGAATTGCTGGTCGGACTACAGGACGGCGACGACGCTGCCGCCGTGCGCATTGAAGGTGCCACAGCGCTGATCGCGACGACTGACTTCTTCACCCCGGTGGTGGACGACGCATACGATTGGGGCCGGATCGCCGCCACCAACGCGCTGTCCGACGTCTACGCGATGGGCGGGCGGCCCGTGGTCGCGGTCAACCTTTTGGGGTGGCCGCGGGATGTGCTGCCGATCGAGCTGGCGGCCGCGACCCTGCGCGGCGGGCTGGATGTCTGCAGCTTCGCGGGCTGCCATCTCGCGGGCGGGCACAGCGTGGACGACCCGGAGCCCAAGTACGGATTGGCCGTGACCGGTATCGCGGACCCCAACCGATTGCTGCGCAACAATTCCGGCAAACCCGGCATACCGCTGTCGCTGACCAAGCCACTGGGGATCGGCGTACTCAACAGCCGACACAAGGCCACTGGAGAACGCTTCCCGGAGGCCATCGACGTGATGCTCACACTCAATGCTGAGGCGGCCCGGGCGGCGCTGGCGGCCGGCGTTGAATGCGCAACGGACGTCACCGGTTTCGGGTTGCTGGGACATCTACATAAGCTGGCCCGGGCCAGCGGCGTGACGGCGGTGATCGACTCGACTGCGGTGTCGTACGTGGATGGGGCACGCGAGGCGCTGGCGGCGGGTTACGTCAGTGGGGGCACCCGGCGCAACCTGGACTGGGTGGCCCCGCACGTCGACCTGTCCGCCGTCGGGGCGGAGGAGGCGCTTCTGCTCGCCGACGCACAGACCTCCGGCGGCCTGCTGATCGCCGGCGAGATCCCCGGCGCGCCCGTCATCGGAGAGCTTGTGCCGCGCGAAGAGCACACCATTGTGGTGCGCTGATGTGTGCGGCGGATGCGTTCGGATTCGCCCGGCTGCGTGACGCACCAGCTATTCCGCCCACTTGCTATGCAGCTCGCCTCCCCACCAGCGGCCGATTCGAGTAGCCGACTACTCGTGTGGCGTCCCTTCGCCGATGGTTCAGTGCTGTCATCTAGTCAACTCGCGTCCCGGAATGGACCCAGGGGAGCCAAACGTGGCCAGTTCAATCAGATCCCCCTGCCACACAAGGAGGACACATGTCGACCACAGATACGGCCACCCTGCGCCGTCAGGTTCTACCCAGGCTGCGGTCCGGCGAAAACGTCGCCGCAATCGCCGCTGAAACCGGCGTCAGCAGCTCGACGTTGTATCGGTGGAAACGGGGCAATGCCCCCGCGGCCGCCAAGCCGGCGGCGAGGGCGCCACGAACCGTGACGACCGCACCAACGGCGATGGTGATGCCCCCGCTCCCAGCGGTCGATGGCGAAGTGGCCGACATGACCGGCCGTGCCATCACCGATAGCTGGGGTGTGACGTCCACAGACCTGGGCGTGTCGATCGTGGCGCCGAATGGCCGACTGGTGTCGGTGTTCGGAGACACCTTCTCCGGCAACAGGGTTGGGGAAGGCGATTGGCGTTCCCCGGTCGCGTTGATCGGTACCGGAGACGCTGATCACCAGATCCACTATGAAATTGCCGGTGGTGCGGATCCGAACTACGCGCGGCAGTTGTGGGACTACATCCACGACGACCCGAGCAGCGGGTGGACCCGCGGCGGCATCAGTACCGTGATTCCCTCCGACTTGCTGCGCGTGGGGCAGTCGTTATACCTGCATGCCATCGTGAACCGCGGCTTCGGCAACGTGATCTGGACAGAGATCTGGTCCTCGCTCGACAACGGCGTTTCGTGGCAGCACATGGGCCCGACCGCCGCGTTTCCGGGCGGGCTGCACAACGGCTATGCGCAGTGCTGGTCGTGGGACTACGACCCGGACGACGGTTGGGTGTACATCGTCTCGACAGGGTTCCAGCGCGACAAAGGCTTGATCCTGAGGCGAGTTCGCCCCGCGGACATCGGCGACATGTTCAAGTACTCGGGCTGGGGATGGGCCAATAACCAGTGGGCCTGGGATAACGAACCGACGCCGATCACACCCGGCGGCGAAACCTGGGGCGAGCTGTGCTTGCGCCGGCTCGAGCGGGGCAAATGGATCCTCGGCGGGTTCCTGTCCTCCCAATATGCCTTGGGCTACCGAACCATCGATTCGCCGGTCGCCGACCTGTACGCGGCGCCGGTCCAGACGCCGGTGGTCGGTGCCTCGTGGGGTGATGAGGACCATGCGAACAATAGGGTTGCCCAGTTGTACGGCGGCTACGTTCTGCCGGGCGCCCAACTGGACGTGCCGGGTGGTGTCGGTCTGGTGGTTTCCCAGTGGAACACCGCGACGGGCTCGCCGTACCGGGCGATGCAGTTCAAGGCGACCCTGAACGACACCATCGCGACAGGACTTGGCCAGGGAGCCGCGGTCAACCTCTGATCGCACCGGGCGTTCACGCAACGCCCAGACGGCCGACATCCCCCGGCTGACCGCCGGGCACGAATTGTCTGGTCACACCCTGAGTTTTCGCTCATCGCGTAGTGCTCGGCGTCGTTCCACAGCGCGGTCACCGTGTTGCCGTCGTAGTAGCGCATCACCAGGCCCGCCGCGTTGAAGGCCGGCCGCGGGCACGGCTTCCCTTCGGTGTGCTCGACGAAACTGGTCCATTGCTCCGCCGTGAAAGGCCGGCTGCTCGGCCTGGTAGCCCGTGGTCCTGATCGCAGGTCACCTGCTCATCAGGGCCGCCGAGGCGAATCGGCTGCACCGAGTTCGGGTTGTGCGTCAACAACTCCGGCGTCAGCCGCCTCGAGCGCCGGGCTTTCGGGACGGCCGATGAACGGCTAGCCGTCGACATTGGGGGCATACCGATACGTGCCGAAGTGATGGTCGGCGGGTATCGCGAAGCGGTCACTGACTCAGCCCGGCAGCCGACCGCACCGCCTGTGTCCCGCTGCGGCGCTGGCGCGTAACTCGGTCCCGTCAGTTGCCGAACAGCTGACGGTCAACGGAGTGCAAGTCGTTGGGATCGAAGTATTTTTGGGTCCACTGATCGGTGGTGCCAAGGAACCACCCGGCCGCCGCTGATGCCTGCTGTTTGTTGGCGGACAGCGCCTCTGCTGGCGCAGTGGGGGTCGTAGCGGTCTTCTTGGCCATATTGTCGAGGAAGTTGTAGTGGTCGACCAGTTCCAGCGCCTCGATTGTGAACGCGGTCGCCACATCCGCATCGCGGATGGCCAGCAGGTTGTCGCCGTTGGCCTGCTCACCACCGAGCGCGAGATTCGAGGAGCCGCAGTAGACGACCGGGTTGTCGCCGTTGAACCCGCAGACCACGAACTTGTGATGGATCTCGTGGCCGGCGATGCCGGGAACCTGGTTGAACGGCGGCGGCAACAGGGTGGTGCCGGGTTTGCCGGTGACGAGCACACCGGTCTTTTGCCCAACCGGGTATAGCGACACATGCTGGGGCGCATCGGAAATGCCGAGGCTGAACGTGTTGGGATCGGAGTGGACAGCGTTCAGTGCGGTATAGGCCGGGTTGTCGCCAGGACCCCCAAGCTCCATGACTGCGAAAAATACCGTGCCGACCGCCGGGGGACTCACGTTGCTTTCGGCGTTGATGCGCTCGACCAGGCCGTCGAGGATCTGGCTGGCGAAGGACGCCGGATGGGGCGAGAAGGTGACGGAGGTCGACGGGAGGCCGTCTCCACTGCCGCCGAACGTGAACGATTGGCTGCCCCAGCTCGACTGCGCGAACGGGGTGGCCTTGACACCGGTGGTCCAGGCTTCGTTGAAGACGTCGGCGTAGGTGGCCGCGACCTGGCGGTCGTCGAACACCAGCACGTGATTGGCGTTGACATACATCCCGGTCACCGAGAAGTTGGTGGAGCCGGTCAGCACGGTGCGCGGGCCGTCGTGGTCGGAGATGATGAAGACCTTGTCGTGGGCGTACCGGTTGAACTTGCCCCGCTTGATCGCGGCGTCGCCGGCGTGCGAGGCGAAGGTGGTGGTGAACGCGTCTTCGGGCTTGGGGGCGCTGGTGCTGTGATGCAGTGCGGCGTTGTCCAAAATGATGCGCACCTGCCCGGAGCTGCCCAGTTTGAACAGCAGGCCGGCGACGTCGGGTTCGTTGAGGTCGTAGGCGAACACGTCGAGGGTCAGCGACGGGTCTGCCTGGACCTCGTTCAGGATGTCGAAGACCCGTTGGCGAGCGGTGAAGCCCAGCCATTCGTATTCCTGCGCGTAGGTGACGGTGGCTCCGGCTCCGTTGGTGCCGGCGCTCGCCGACGTGTCGTAGATCAGGTCGTTGCCGTTGGGACGGATGTGTGCCGCCGGGCCGAAGTGCCGGACGAACGCCTGCGACTGGACGTAGCCGCGCGTGAAGCTGACGGTAAGCGGTCCCTTGACGAACGGACCGACGGGCACGTCCACCGAGACGCTTGCTGACGCGTCGAGCGGCTTCAGCGCCCCCGCCGCGGTGAAGTAACGGGGCGTCACCACATAGGTGTAGGTGCCGAAAGACGGTGTGCCGCCTTGGTGGACCAGGCCGGGGACGTGCACCCAGCGGAATTTGTGGATCGGCGCGTTGGCCGTGGAAAACGGAGACTCGCTGGCGACTTGGGCATGCTCGGGCGACGGGGCCAGCCGCAAGTTGTTGTCGATGTAATAGGGATCCTTTTCCGGTGGGTGTACCTGGATGGTGAAGCCGCCGAGCCCTGTTCGCGCGGAGTCGGCCGTAAGGTCAAACGCGAGCAGCGTCTTCGCGTCCCCGGCGTAGGCGGTAACCGCGATCAGATCGTTTTTGGCGTGCACCATTGTCATGAGCGTGTCCCTTCAAGGCCGAGGTGAGCTATGTGTGTGTCTTTTGGTTCTTTGGTGTCAGCGTGTGATCGGCTTCTACTTAGGAGTGTCCGGTCGGCGGGCCGCCGACACTCGAGTATCCGACTACTCGAATGTGCCGAGCGATGACGGTGCTTCAGCCGGGCACAAATCTGCTCACGGTGAGTCGCCAGAGCCAGGCATCGGCTTCGAGCACCGCCCTTAGATGCGCGCCGCTTAACGCGCTGCGGTCTACCGTCGCTCAGATCTGCTCTCGGACCAGGCTTGCCACTGAGTCGGGCATCATGCTTTCAGGCACCTCGCGCGTGGTCTCTGCCGATGCGCCCCTGCGCGTGACGACATAGGTGTAACGGTCGGCGCCAGGGTCTCTGGCGAGTGGCTGCTTCGTGTCGAGAAGCTGGTCCAAGGCTGCGCGATCCGTCGGGTTCAGGGCATCGCCTGGGACCGTGGCGGTCGCTTTTAGACCTGCAAAGCCGCCGTGCCGTTCGATGAGGTACTGATTCATGGGTCCCATTCCGGTAGTGCCTGGCCGCGGACCAAAGAGACCTCAGGCTATGCGATGCCGACATCCGTCCACCCGCTGTCGACGGCACTGTACACGGCGGGATCCGGCGCGAACAATGATTGAGCAGCCTGTCGCGTTAGCTTGGCGAAAGCGCTCATCTTCATATTCTTGGTGGCCTTCGGGCTGGTCAGCGCCGCGTACCACACCTTGCCGGCCTTCTCCCAGGAGTTCCCGCCGATCGCCGTCGCGGCGAGATAAAAAGCGTGGTTTGGGATACCGCTGTTGACGTGTGGATCTCCACCGGGGACGTAATCCGCGTAATTCGACGGCTGGGGCGAGAGGCAGTGCTCGGCACCGGGATCAGCCATATCGCGCAGGCACGTATACCCTTTCGCCGCTGCCGCCGGACCGATGATGTCCGCGCCGATCAGCCAGTCAGCCTGCGCAACAGTCTGACTCTTCCGCCACTGACGGAACATCGAGCCGAACACGTCCGAGATGCATTCGTTCAGACCGCCGGGCTCGTTGACGTAGGTGAGGCCAGCAGTGAACTGGGTAACGCCGTGGGTTAATTCATGGCCGATCACATCGCTGGACGCGGTGAAGTCGATGAATATCTGCCCGTCGCCGTCCCCGTAGGTCATCTGCGCACCATTCCAGAACGCGTTGGAATAGCGCAGGTCATAGTGAATGGAGGAGACAAGGGTCATGCCCGCGGCATCGACGGAGTTGCGGTCGAAGAATTTCTGGTAGAACTCAGCTACGGCGATGGTTTCGTCGAACGCCCGTTTCGCGGTGACATCCGGGCAAGTGTCAGGATCGAGAACGGGCGCGCCCGGCAACGATTTCGTGTTCTTGCAATCGAACACGGTCGCCGACGGCTGTGCCGCAAGCGTGCCGGAAATCCCCTCAGCGACCGGGCCGGCGAGGAGGCGGGCCTGCGCCGCTTGTGTTTGCGCGACGCGCAGCTTCCGCCACACTGGCTCAAGAGCAAGGGTGTCGCGCAGCGCCTGGCGTGACTGCTCCGGTATTGATTGATCCTCGGCAAGCTTCTCCAGGACGTTCTTGGGAACGATGAAGCAGCCACAGCGTGTGGGCATGACGCCCTCCCTCAACTCGTGCGCCCATATGCCGGGCGCTGATCGTCGGACGAGTCAAGCATCCGTGCCGGCGGGCTCGAGGGCACGAGTAGAGCACTACTCGATATGGCCAAACCTCGGCGGTTGTCCCTGTCTGGTTGCGCCACGAGCGAGAGCTCTAAGTCGCCAACGGTATTGACCCTGAACCGGAAGCGTTGAACTCCGTCCGCACCGCTCGAGCTGTCAGCTGGTGCGGCAAAACTGTTGTCCACCAGTTCTGTGCGGGCGCCAGACCCGTCGGTTCCTACCGATGGCCCGTCGTCGGTACCGAGTCCAGTTCAACGTCGAAGGTCTGTGTGACGCGATCCGTTATCGCTATCCGAACCACTTGTGGTACAAGGCCGAATCGGTGCCCTCCCCGAAACAATCCAACCGGCCGGGTGACCATGAACTGGCACCCACGCCCGAGGACAGGACACCCCCCAGATCCTCCTCACCACTCCAACCGGAGCCGTCCCACCACTTGTGCATCATGTGAAACCCCGAGCCGGGGTAGAAGACGTCGATCCGGTCCGGACCCCACGACACCGCAGCGATGTCCCCGCCGACATAGGCTTTCAAATTCTCCCAACCGCTCCAAGAGCCGTCGTACCACTTGTGGTAGAGCTGGCTGTCGGTTCCTTTGGCGAAGGTGTCGAGTCGGCCGGCCGACCAGGACGAGACGGCCGGACCGGAATCGAGTGTGCCGCCGAGGCTCTCCCAGCCGCCCCAGTGGGAACCGTCCCACCACAGGTGCCACATCGCGGAATCCATTCCCCGGGCGAAGACGTCGATGCGGTTAGGCCCCCACGAAACGGCAGTCGGGTCCGACGACAGGGTGCCACCCAGCGACTCCCATCCACTCCATCCGCCGGAGTACCACTTGTGATACAGCTTATGGTCGTTGCCTACCACGAATATGTCGAGACGGCCGCTGCCCCATGAACAGATCGCCGGGCCGGTTTGGCAGGCGCCGCCCAGACTCTCCCAGCCGCCCCAATGGGCGCCGTCCCACCACCGATGCCAGACCCCCGAATCCAGTCCGCGGGCGACGATGTCGATCCGATCCGGTCCCCACGAGGTCGCGCTGGGCTTGGAGGTCAGTACGCCACCCAACGATTCCCAGCCATGCCAGGAGGCGTGGGGCGGCAACTTCACCCCCCGAGCAGTCGCGAATGCGTAAACGTCGAAGTTGCATTCGCCGTACCCGATCTTGAAGTAGCCCCCGTCGCCCCACGATGTGCCCCACGAGTTTTTGACGATCCAGCATTGCTCAGCCTCGGAATAGCCGATGACCTCCACACAATGACCACCGACCTTTGATCCGCTGACGTGTCGGTATACGCCCGAATGGTAGGAGTAGAAGTCGTCGTAGACGTCAAATGATGCGCTGCAGGGCCCGACGTCGGTCAGATACTGTTTGCGGGCGTTTATGTCGGTGATCAACTCATGGCTGGTGATCGACGCTTGGCTGGTGGGTCGATTTGGCGTTGCACGCACGTGCGGAATCCATAAATGCGAAGCAGGGTCAGTCTGCGGCGGAGTGTCGAACGCGTCAAGGTAAGGTAGCGCGGCATCGCCGACGACGCCCCGCAACCTGATTTGCTCCATGCACGCATCGGCATTCCACCCGCCACACGAGGCGCCATGACTCGAATTGAAGTGAGAATCGGCCTCCGAAAGATCCAGGAGCTGGCCCTGCTCGATCGAGGCCATCGACTCGACGACCGCGGTACAACAGAACGACACGCAAGAACCGCAGTTCCGCTGGTCCTTGACCGACGTGACATGGTTGCCGTTGCGGCTACGCCAGTCCACCGCCGGTGCAAAGGCGCCCACCTCTGCCTGCAGGGCGGGCTGTGGCGGCGCCGCGGCAAGTGCGAGGTCGGATTCTGTGAAAACGACGCCCAAGAGCGCGCGCTTTTCCTCGGTACTCAACAAGGACTGCGGAGTGAGACGTGAGATCCATCCCGCATTGGCGGCGCGAATGTCCTGGTTGAGTTGGTCGATATCAAGGGTGGCCATGGCATTCTCGATTCTTCGCTGTTGAAGGGAACGTATGAGCAGCTAGTGGTCCAGCAGGCTGTTGCCGTGATTCCCACGGTCAATCTGAAGTTGTCGCTCTGAACAGCACCGCGGTTTTGGGTGGTGCTCGTTTCGCGCAGCTGCTCACGAGCTCAAGGCTATGACCGCCGACATATGCGAACACGAGTAGTCCGCTACTTGTTTTGGGAATTCGCCCGGAATCGAAATCAATCAACGACATCCAAAGGAGGATGGATCTGGCGCCCTAATGGTCCTGCACAGTCACGTGCACGACCCGTTGTTCGATGGGGTCTGGTTCCCATGATCGAGCGAGACGGAGCACGATATCAGCAGCGCCCGGCGCGGTGGCGGTGACAGTGAACACCCGTTGACCGCCTGCGCCGATCTGCGCATCGGGCGGCTGCACATATTCGTCTCCGGTGGAAACAACTGCGGTCCCGTTGATTTGAATCGCCCACCGATATCCCGTGGTGGCGTTCTCAGCAAGCCGAATCACGATGTCGTCGCCGATCCGAGCGCTGACGACGTCCTGACCGTTGACTTCGATTCCGGCCATCGTCGCCTCCGGCACCAACGGTACACCGCATCGTGCATTCCGTTACGTTCGCAGCCGTTGGCCAGTGATGTGGAGATATCCACATACCGAGGCGGGCGATGCGTGAATTCCAGGGAACCTGTTGCAGCCGGCACGATTACGGTTTGCTGAGCGGACCGCGCTCCTGTCTGACAACACCGATCGATGCGCAATGGACCTGGGTCGCGCCGGTACGCACCGGCCTTGCTGACGATCAAAGCTCGAAGCACACGCGGAAAGGGTCACGATGTCAACACCGCGATCAATGTCCGCCGAGGCATCGCAGGGTGTCCACGATGCCGGCTCGCCACACCGATATCATCTGCACGGCCACGGCGTGCAAATCAGCTACTACTCCCTGGGCGCCGGTCCGCTCACTGGTGAGCCCAGCCAGGCTCCATTTCCCGCGACAACAATCGGCGCACGAATCATGGTAGCGTCCAACGCTTGTCGTCGCAGCCATCGATGGGTCGGCCAGCCGGGGAAGGGGCCGCTATGACGCAGTCCACGACGACGACCGACGGCCGCGATCTGATAGCGGTGCGGCCGGGCCGGCCGACACCGACGGGTTCTACGCCCGACGCTGAAGGCACCAGCGTCGCGGATGCAGTTGTGCTGCAAGCCGGTTCGACCTACAGCCTGGGCGCGCGAAGCCTGCTCGTAGTACTTCGAGCGAAGTGATGTGGTGGGTTCATCGGCGAGCTCGGCGCAGCGTCAGCGTCACACTCGCCCCAACGGGGGATCCGGCATTACCCGAGGCTGAATGTCGGTGCGCCGGTGCCGCCTTCCGCTCTAACGGACCGTCGGCCTTGGCTCGCTATCTCAGGCTGGTCGTGCCGAACGCGGAAAACAGCCCGGTGGTTCTGCGAGCAGCTGCCGTCGCCGCTGGCGGCGCTCGAGAAAGGGCAGGCCTGTCTGTCTGGGCAACTAACTGCTATGCGGGTTTGCCCATCACCGCCTCGGCACATCGGCGAATTCCATTTCCCAATGTGTTTTCCGCTGACGCCGTGAAATAGACTGCGGTGCTCAAATGTACATGCCCTCCACTACGCCCTGGCAGAGGCCGGCCACCAACACCGCGGCATCGGCAGATCGCCGTCTTTGGGCGGTGGCCCGCTACACGGCATCGCGAATCCCCGCCCGTCACGTGCTGAAAAGGTGGACGGATATCAGCGGTCGGCGATCGTCATCAACTGCCTGCAGCCGGCAATCTCTTCTTGCCAGCGGCCGGCTTCTTGCCGGACGGCGCGGGTTTGCGGCGGGCCGGCCGGTCGCGCCCTTCGCCGTTGCCCGCGGTTTGTGCGACGACCTCGCGCGTGCGTGCCTGGGTTCGGGGTTGCCGGCGCGTTGGGGTGCGGACCTCCGGTTTCGCAGCAAGCTGCTCAACAGGCCGCGTAACGGCGCCGTTGGTTCCCCATGCCGAAAGCCATTGCGTGAGGGTGATCTTCGACTGGTTGATATCGGTTGGCCCGAACGGCGGGGTGTCCTCGTCACTGGCGTACTGATGGCCGAATACCTGGACGCCCGCAGGCACCGCCGGCGGTTCGTCCGGCCCGGCGTAGCGCGGCACGATCAGCTTTACCCCGCGCAGATCTGAATCACCCGGCAGGTTGGGCAGCAGGTCGGGGTTCGCGGTGAAGTTGATGTAGATCGAGGCCCCCTGGGGGTTGACGAAATAGTCCTGTCCTCGCTTGACGAAGTCCTTGACCCCGACGGTCTGATCACCGCGGATGTTCCACTTGGTGCCGCCGTCCTCGACGTCGACCATGTAGGCCAGCTCGGGGAACACTCCGCCGCTGGCATCCAGCTGGCTCTGGAAGGTTCCCCAGTTGTCGCGCCCGGGCACCCAGAAGTGGTACGCGATGATCTTCTTGAGCTTGCCGGAAGCGACCAGTTGCTTGGCGCGGCGCATGTTTTCCAGAAACTTCTCGTCGGTCTGGTCGGCGATCGAGGCGCGGAAGGCGATGATCGGATAGGGATAGGAGCCGTCGACAAACGCCCCTTGATATTGGGAGTAGTCGCCCCACTTGACCAGCGGAATCTGCGGCTCCGCAACCTGATTGGGACTCCAGCCCTGCGGAAGCCGCCAGCCCTCGCGCATGACAGCATTCCACTCACCAAGATAGACGCCGCCGTAGCCGAATGCGGGGTTGGGCGGCCAGCCCTTCGCAAGCTGAAGGGTGTTCGCGGCCTTCGGGGTTATCCCGTCGTTCCATTTCTTCGTAGCCGGGAGACCTAGGGCCTGCTGCCAACGTCCCAGCCCGTCCTTGGCGTACTGGGAATCGGCCTTGTACTCGCCGGAGACCGACTGGGGCGGCCCGTCCAGCGGCCCATAGTAGTAGCCGGGCGGCAGCGGGAACGCCAGCGGGTCGGGGGGGCCGAAGATGTTGAGGTAACCGTCGCGCAGTCGCTGGGCGAACTCGGCAAACCGCGGATTGTCGACCATGTTGTAGCCGACTTGGAAGTGCATCTCATCCTGCTGGCCCGCACCCCAGTCGCGTCCCCAAAAGACGGTGCCCTCAAAGAGACCGAGCCCTCGGTGCACCATATCCACCTGGTCCTGCGACATGGTGTATCGCTTCCAGGGCAGCTGGTCAGCGCACAGGTCCTCCGCCGTGCCGGAGAGGTGGTTGGAGTTCCATACATCATTCGTGGCCGACCAACCCCACCAGTTGCGGAAGGGCTCGTTGTTGATCGGGCGCACATTGCGGTGAAACCACGCCGCCCAGGCGGTCAAAACGGTCGCCGCATCACCGGCACGCAGCTCAACGCGGACCTCGTGGTCCTCGGTGCCCGGGACGAGCAATGTCTCGCAGTCGTCACGCGCGCACTGCAACCAGCCGTTCTCCGTGATCACTCCCATGTCAGTCACCTTCTAAATTGGATTGGAACGCTTTCGCCGTCGGCATGCCGCGGACGGATTGAATACACCCCGAATACTGACAGGGGGAGCAGGTACGGCCACGAGTAGTGGACTACCTGACTGATCGCCCTTTACATGTCGAGTAACCGCCCAGAAAACATCGACGCGCCTTCGGCTTCGCGGCTGCCTTACCACGCGGCGTGGAGGTCTTGGGCATTAAGCAGGCTGGCCCGCGAGGATTGATTATCTCTGCGCTGGCGCAGACCGCCATTGCCTATCAGCTGGCGCCGACAACCGACGTCGAGCTCAGCTTGGCTGAAGGCCCTGCAGCGGTTGGTGCGTTCGCCATGACGCGGTGACGGCGGCGCTCAACGACGCTCCTGACGAGTTCGACACGTCACCAGACCGCGAGGCCCGCGGCATGGTGCTGGACGCCTCGGCAATGGCGGGAGCTGCTGATCGAACAACCGCGATGTCCCGCTCGAAGCGACCGTCATCGATGTTGGAGCATGGCAGTGCGCCTCCCGCCAACCGGCGAAGTGCCGCCCATCCGGCCATTTCCCGCCGGCTTTGAAATGGTTGGCGTCGCCAGCAAGCCGCGGCCGCTGTTTTCGAGTAGCTGGCTACTCACGACGGGGCCTGCTGTGGGCGGCATGATTTCCGAGTGGCGCCTGGGGCCGACCTTGGCGTCCCCACGATGCCGGCGAGGCGAGGTACCGCACAGCGATGAGATATGACGTCACTGCCAATTCCAGTGAACGACCGAGTAGGGCCGCGACTTCACTGAACCCTGTGTCGCGATGCCAGTTGCCAAGGCAGCAATGGTTTCGCGCCCACAGCTGCGGGAGGACCGCTCGAGACCCTCCGGCACCAGCTATCACCCAAATCTCTGAGCATCATCCGCAAGGGTGAAGGAGAAGCCGAATATGTCCACAGTCGAAGATCACCGCAATGATCCTTCCGTCCGGAAGCCAATGACGGCGCCTCGGCGCCTCAACCCGCACAACAGCTCGACCCGACGGGTGGTTCCTGGCGCGGCTTTGACGCCGCACTGCCGAAGAAGTGGGCCTTCACCGCACCGTGGAGACAAACCGTCCAGCGGCGCCGCACCATGCTGTTCGATGACCTAGCGCGGCTCGAGCTCGCCGATCCCGCGCTGCGGGAGGAACGAGCATTTCTCATCAACAGCCTGCTGTACGACGCGGGCACGGCGTCACAACAGCGGGTGGGTCTGGGGAAGTGGTGGTGGGGCACGGAAATTGAGCGGGCGTGGGCGCGGCTACGGGAGGTCGAGGAGCGCACCGTTGATCTGCTGCCGGACGACGAGCTCCCTGCACGCGCTGCCGACGCCTCGGCGCACGCGAGCGTCTACCTCAACAGTGACGACAAGCATGCGCAACATCTGGAGGCGCTGCGCACGTAAGCGTCAACTGCCACTCCTCCGACGCCGCCGAGTCTGCGCTCGTCCATCGTTGGAGTTCTGCGCGCATCGCACGCAGAGGCCGATCGGATCAACCAGGAGGCCCGTTATCTGCGGAACAGGTTGATCCTCGCCTCCGCATTCAGCCTGACGTTCGTAGTCCTGATCGTCGGGGCTCAACACTTGTTGCATGACAATCGGTTCCTCAAACCACCCGGAGACTGGGCCGGACCGGCCTGGGTGTATCTCGTCGTCGTTATGCTCTTTGGGGCGGTCGGTGCACTATTCACCGCGATCCCGGCGATCTCCAAGATCCCATCCGACTACGGCCCCTTCAATCTGCCGTTGCAACAGGCCTTGCTCAAGATCGTGTTCGGCCCACTCGTCGCCGTGGTCGGCCTGTTCATCTTGAGCGCAGATGCGCTGCAGCTTGGGATGCCCCACACGTGGGCGGGCATTCTGCTGCTCGCGGTGGTGTTCGGAGCGGGTCAGCAAGCAGTGACCAGGTACGTCGACCAGCGTGCCGGGGAGATTCTGACCGCCGGGGCACCCGGCTCGACGACCAAGTAGCTCTGCACGGTGAACCCGAGATCGTCGGTTGAACGGCTCCCAGGAGAAGCAGCCAATGAGTTGACGTCGAGCTCAGGCAAATCACCGTCGGCGGTGCGAGCTGCGCTCATCGGGCTCGCCGACCAGCGCGTTGATCCAGGCGGCCTGCGCGCTGAGCTGAGATGAGAAGTCGTCGGGCGCGCACCGGCACGAGGTCGGCACTGGGAAACAGCGCAATGTGTTGCTCGGCGGCAACGACGTCCCTCGTTGACGACATCAACACGTTCGGGAACGCGCCGGTTCGTCGAGCGTCTTCGTGGTTTGCATTCCGCGGCTGAAGAGCTGTTTTCCGCCAGTTTGCAGCGGGTCGATTCCGGGCAGCTGCACTCCTCCTGCTCGCGCCGTTACACCTCGCCTGAACCCTTTGGCGGGAAGGGCAGGCCGAACTCCTCGGCCAACAGACTCTGCACCAGCATCGTGGCCGCCTGCGAGCCGGCCGCGATAGCGACTGCCACCTGCGGCATCTGGGTACAGACGTCGCCGGCAGCGAACACCTTTGGCGAACTCGTCCGATGCAGCGAGTCGACGCTCAATGCGTTGACCGCCACCGGTCCCGGTCCGCTGCAGTCCGCGCCGAGTTGCTTGGCGAGTTCGGAACTCTGGTGCAGGGGCGCCGCGACCAGTAGGCCGCCGCGCTCCAGCCGGTCGCCGTCGGCGAAGGCGATCGCCGCCAACTCGCCGTCGCTGCCGATTAACTCGACCACCCGGCGCTGGTCGATCGACACCCCGGCCGCCGCCAGCCGTTCCAAATCCGGTTCCGCCAGCTTGGTCGGGCCGTCGGTGAGCAGCACCACGTCGTCACTCCAGCCCCGAAGCAGCAGGCCGCATGCAAACCTTTCTCACCGGGGGCCAGCGCAGCCAACGGCCGATCTCGCACTTCCCAGCCGTGACAGAACGGGCACTGGAACACCGAATTGCCCCACAGCTCGGCGAGCCCGGGCAGCCCAGGGGGGCGGTAGTCCATGCCGGTGGCCAACAGCACCCGCAGTCCCCGCACGATCTCGCCGCCTTCCAGCTCGAGCTCGAACACCTCGTCGCGGGCCGTCGCGCGCACCACCCGACCCTTGCACAGCTCGACGCTGGGATAGCGCGAGAGCTCGTGCCTACCCTGCACGTACAGCTCTGCCGGCGGCCGTTGGTCGTGACCCAGCAGGCCGCCGATGCCGTGCGCCACAAGGTTGCTCTGCTCACCGGCATCGATCACCAGCGTGCGGCGCCGCGCACGGCCGAGCACCAGTGCTGCGCTCAACCCGGCAGCGCCGCCGCCGACCACGACGCATTCCCATGCAGACTCCATGACCCATTGATTGCGCATCTGCGGCGCGGTTAAACGTGCACCGGCTGTGAGACGATCCCGAGGTGCGTCTGGGGTTGCATGCGCTGGGAATCGGCGCCGGAGCGGAGCGGGCCGTCATCGACGCTGTGGCACTCGCCGCACAGGAGAACGGATTCGCGACGCTGTGGGCCGGCGAGCACGTGGTGATGGTGGACGCCTCGGAGTCGCGGTATCCGTACTCCGACGACGGCAAGATCGCGGTGCCGTCGGGCGCCGACTGGATCGACCCGTTGATCGGCCTCGCGTTCGCGGCGGCGGCAACCACGACGATTCGCATCGCCACCGGCGTGTTACTGCTGCCCGAACACAACCCGGTGCTAATCGCCAAACAGGCCGCCACCCTCGACCGGCTCAGCGGCGGACGGTTCGCGCTGGGCGTCGGAATCGGCTGGTCGAAGGAGGAATTCGACGCCCTCGGGATTCCGTTCCAGCGGCGGGGCCGGCGCACCGCAGAGTATGTCGCCGCCATGCGCACGTTGTGGCAGGACGACATCGCCTCATTCGCCGGTGAATTCGTGAACTTCCAGCGCATCCGCGTCAATCCCAAGCCGGTGCGCAACCGGCGCATCCCGATAATGGTGGGCGGCAACAGCGACGCGGCCATGCGGCGATTGGTCAGCTGGGGCGACGGCTGGTACGGCTTCAACCTCGCCGACGTGGCGGCGGTAACCGAGCGCGTCGAACTGATCGGCCGGCTTGTTGCCGATGCCGGGCGTGACCGTAGCGACCTGCATCTGGCCGCGGCATTGCGCGATCCGCAGCCGACGGACGTGCCCGAGCTGGCGAGAATCGGCATCGACGAGCTGGTCATCGTGGAAGGTCCACCCGACGACGCCGCGGCAGCTCGCGACTGGGTCGGCGGCCTCGCCCGCCGATGGATGCCGGCACTGGGTTGAACCCGGCATGGGCGGTGGCCACCGCGGCGATCTTCGTTTGGCTCGGCATGCTGGTGGCGATCTCATTCATGGAGGCTCCGCTGAAGTTCCGGGCGCCCGGGGTCACATTGCGCATCGGCCTGGCCATCGGCCGAATCGTGTTTCATGCGCTCAACGGGGCGGAGCTGGTCCTGGCTGCGATCGTGCTCGTGGGGCTGTCGTTCGACCTGCCGCCGATGCGGATCGTCGCGGCGGTTATCGTCGCACTTGTGGCGCTGGCTGTTCAGCTGCTCGCAGTGCGCCCGCGGCTGAACCGCCGGTCCGATGCCGTGCTTACCGGACACGAAGGACCCCGCTCGCGGGCGCATTACGTGTACATCGGTTTGGAAGTGATCAAGGCCATTGCGCTGCTGGCTGCGGGCGTCCTGCTGCTGGCCATGTGACGCGCCGACAGGAGGAGCTATGGAGTTTATTTCACTTACCGCGGTCGTCGACGAACAACTGGCCCGCGCCCGTCTGTCCAGCAGCGGCCGCGCCGCACAGACTATCTACGGTGGCCAGGACCATTTCCTGCGGCAGACGGTGATCGCGATCATCGCGGGCCGCGAGCTCGGTGAACACCTGAGTCCGGGCGAGGCCACGCTGCAGGTGTTGGAGGGAACGATCAAGGTCAACGCCGGCTCCGATTCATGGGAAGGCGCCGTCGGTGATTTCCTGGCGATTCCGCCGGGACGGCACAGCCTCGATGCCGTGGAGGACTCCGCGGTGCTTCTGAGTGTGCGCGCCGACAGCCGCGACGGCGCCACTTAATAGCGGTAATCGGCCAGCCGGCTGCCCCCGATGCGCTCGTCGCCGTCGACCAGCATCGACGCCGGCACCATCTCGCTGGTCACCAGTCCGTGTTCGCCCGTCAGTTCGTCGGCAATGTCGAAGCTGCGCGGTATGCGGTTCGGCGGGTCGACGATGATCGTCGTCACCGGCACCCGTCTGGCCAGCTGAAACAGCTTGTCGCCGTGCGGTTTCCGGTCGCCGTGAAAGCCCCAGACGCCTCGCAGCACCGTCGCGCCGCTGGCGGCGCCGGTTTGGCGCAGCCGGCGCACGAGCGCGCGGTGGATCGGCACCCCGTCGTGTAGTGCATCCTCGGACGTGTAGATCATCAGCTTCTGCCATAGCGGCACGCCCCGCTCGTCGACGTTCGGCAGCGCGTCCGGGCGGGACAACAGTTCGCCGTCGCGTTTGCACACCCGGACGCGTTCGACGGTGAGCAGCGGGCGGCGCAGCATCTCGCCGAGCTGCGGCACGACGCGCGCGATGCGCTCGGTTGTGCCGACGGAGATGATCATCACCGGCACGTCGGCGTTGCGGCTGAAGAAGCGCGCACGACGGCGCTCACCGCGCACGGTGCCGTCGACGCCGAGGAACACCGACGCTCCCGCTACGCCCTCGCGGTAAAGCAGGTCGCACACCGCAGAGAACGCCGGCGCGCCGTCCACCTGCTCCTGGCGCCCGACGTAGATCGTCAGCTTGACGGCGTCGCGCAACTGCGCAGGCACCGCGAACCCCGCGACGTCATCGGTGACGAGTCTGGCGCGCTCGAGGGTGACCAGACCCCGCGGCGTCATCGTCACCACATCGCCGACGAGCTGCTCGATTTTGTCCCGGGCATCGACCGCGGCGACCGCCGCCGGCGGGTCTTCGGACAGGCTCAGCCACTCGTCGCTGCGCAGCTGCTTGCGCGGTCCGAAGCTGGCGATGCCGCGAAGCATCACGCTGGTCGCGATCGCGCGCTCGGTGTACAGGTTCAGCAGGTGCTCGGCCAGGAACCCGCGTCCAGCGCGCTGTCGTTCACCGAAGTAGGCGGTCAATTTGAGGCAGTCGTCGTTGTTCACAGCCGTCCCGCGATCCACTGGCCCAGCACGGCGGCGGCAACGCCCAGCACCACGCTCACCACAATGTTGGCCACCGCCGGCCAGAACTGCCTTTCCTCGCTGAGCCGCTGGGTTTCCAACATCCAGGTGGAGAAGGTTGTGTAGGAGCCGACGAACGCGGTGCCCGCCAGCAGGGCGGCGTTGTGGCTCAGGGTCAATCCACTGATCAGCCCGAGCAGCGTGGCACCGGTGAGGTTGACCGTCAGCGTGCCGAACGGAAAAGATCCCGGCGCACGGGCCGCGACGGTACGGTCGACCAGAAATCGCAGCACCGCGCCAACGCCGCCGAGCGCCAGCACACCGGTCCACAGCGCGATCGTCATCGGCGCACACGCACGCGCCGCACCATGGCAGTCGCCAGGTACACGGCGGCGAGCCCGGCCGCAATGCTGGCCGCGGTGTAGCCGGCGGCGAGTCCGTAGTGCTGATGGGCAAGCATCCTCAACGTTTCGACCTGCATCGTCGAAAAGGTCGTCAGTCCCCCGCACAACCCGGTGCCCAGCAACGGGCGACGGTAGCTCGACAGCGGCAACCGCTCCAGCAGTCGGGTGGTGAAATAACCGAGCAGGAGTGCGCCGACGACGTTGACAATGAAGGTCGCCCACGGCCATCTCGCGGGATCGGCTCCTGCGAGTGTTCCCACCGCGGCGCGGGCTACCGTGCCGATCGCGCCTCCCGCGAAGACGGCGGCCAACTCGCGTCCGTCGTAACCGAACATGACGCAAAGTATGGCTTGCCGAGGTGCGGGACCGCCGGACAGCGCCGCGAGCCGAGGAGCAGAATCGATGACCATGGCGGCTAATCCCCGTGCCGGTCAACCGGCGCAACCCGAAGATCTGATCGACGTGGCCCATGTGGTGACGGCGTACTACGCAAGAGAGCCGGACCCCGCCGACGTGGCGCAGCAGGTGGTCTTCGGGACGTCCGGCCACCGCGGCTCAAGCCTCGACGGCGCGTTCAACGAGGCGCACATTCTGGCCACTACCCAAGCGATCGTGGAGTACCGGGCCGCGCAGGGCACTACCGGCCCCCTGTTCATCGGCCGTGACACCCACGCGCTGTCGGAGCCGGCGTGGGTGTCGGCACTCGAGGTGCTTGCGGCCAATGACGTTGTAGCGATGATCGATTCAGCCGACCGCTACACCCCGACCCCGGCGGTCAGTCACGCGATCTTGACCTTTAACCGCGGCCGCCGCGACGCGCTGGCGGACGGCATCGTGGTAACACCGTCGCACAATCCGCCGCGCGACGGCGGTTTCAAGTACAACCCGCCCAACGGCGGCCCTGCGGACACCGACGCGACCAGCGTGATTGCCAAGCGGGCCAACCAGATCCTGCGCGACGGATTGAAGGGAGTCAAGCGGCTTCCGCTGGCCCGGGCGCTGACGACCGCCCAGCGGCACGACTATCTCGACGCGTACGTCGAGGACCTGCCCAATGTGGTCGACCTCCATGCCATCCGTGCCGAAGGGGTGCGCATCGGGGCGGACCCGCTCGGCGGTGCGAGCGTCGACTACTGGGGCGCGATCGCCGAACGGCACAAGCTGGATCTCACGGTCGTGAACCCGTTGGTGGATCCGACGTGGCGGTTCATGACGCTGGACACCGACGGCAAGATCCGGATGGACTGCAGCTCGCCGAACGCGATGGCATCGCTGATCGCCAACCGTGACAAGTACCAGATCGCCACCGGCAACGACGCCGATGCCGATCGCCACGGCATCGTCACGCCCGATGCGGGGCTGATGAACCCGAACCACTATCTCGCCGTCGCAATCGAGTACCTCTACTCGAATCGCCCTTCGTGGCCTAATTCCACCGCAGTCGGCAAGACGGTGGTGAGCTCGTCGATCATCGACCGGGTGGTCGCCGGGCTCGGCCGCAAGTTGGTGGAAGTGCCGGTGGGTTTCAAATGGTTCGTCGATGGATTGATCACCGGCAGCATCGGTTTCGGCGGCGAGGAAAGCGCAGGTGCGTCGTTCCTGCGCCAGGACGGCTCGGTATGGACCACCGACAAAGACGGAATCATCCTCGCGCTGCTGGCGTCGGAGATCCTGGCGATCACCGGGCAGACCCCGTCGAAGCGGTATGCCGAGCTGGCCGAAAAGTACGGGGCGTCAACCTATGCCCGTGTGGACGCGCCCGCGGATCGGGAGCAGAAAGCACGGTTGGCAAAGCTGTCACCGGATCAGGTGACCGCCACCGAACTGGCCGGCGAACCCATCACGGCCAAGCTGACGACGGCACCCGGCAACGGCGCGCCACTGGGCGGACTGAAGGTGACGACGGCCGACGCCTGGTTCGCGGCGCGCCCTTCGGGCACTGAGGACGTGTACAAGATCTATGCGGAGTCGTTCCGCGGCCCCGAACATCTGCGTCAGGTACAGGACGCTGCCCGCGAGGTGGTGTCGAAGGCGCTCGCGTGAGCGCACCCGCGGAGGGCGACTGTCGCACGCAACAAGAGCGGTTGCGGCCGAAGTCTGGGTTCTGATCAGCGCGAAAGGCGGTCATCGCGCTCGGTTACGGCGTCAGTATCCCCGCGACGACGTTCGTGATCACCGCGCCCGCGCTGATGCGATTGTGCTTCGCGCCGGTCGGTGGACTGCTGGTGCAGCGGCTGGGGGAGCGGCGCGTACGTCGGCGGCCCTCGGTGTCGGGCACTGTGACGGCCGGACTCGGGCGGAGCGCGCCGTTTGGGATCTACGGCGCCGCCTTTCCGGTCGCTGCGGCGGTCGTGTTATTCAGCCTGCCGTTCGGCGCTCGCCACCCCCGAGCAGCAGGCGGAGCCGGCGGTTACAGTGCGAATCGCGGTGCGCCAGCCGCTTACCGGCGTCACAGGTGATGGCGGACATCGGTTCGATCGTCGGCTCGTTCACGGTCGGTCAGATCGCCGAGCACGTGTCGTTCGGTTGGTCGTTCGTCATCTACGGCGTCGTCCTGATAATTGTGGCGTTCGAGTGGGTGAGGGCATCCGAGACGCGTATGCGTCCGAACCCAGAGCCGGCGCCGATGCGCGCACTGGGCCCTACGCCGGTGGGGAGGTGCCCTGACCTGCGGCTTTGAGCGGCTTATGCAGGTGGTGTAGCTTCGATTGGCACAACTTCACGGGGCTATGGCGCAGCTGGTAGCGCACCACACTGGCAGTGTGGGGGTCAGGGGTTCGAGTCCCCTTAGCTCCACTCTTGTGATGAGTCGCGTCATTGGTTACAGACTGCCCCGGCCATCGGCCGGGGCATTTGTTGGTTGCGCCAGTAGTTGCTGTCGGCGTCAATGGTGTGGCTGGCGATGAGGTGGTGGCCGGTTTTACTGATGACGGTGACGGTTTGGGCGGTCTGTACCGGATCCCCATAGCGGTCGCTTGTCGCGATGTCGATAGAGCACCAGGTTGCCGTCGCTCTGGACAACGAATGTGTACTCTCCGCTGGCGGACCTGATGGAGTTACCGAAGCTGAGAACCTCACGCGGTTGTATGTCAGCACCGTGGGCCGTGGGACCCGTTTTGATACTGGTCACCTAGTCTTCCCTGCTCGGACCTCGATACCGATCTCGTTCCGTGCGCCCCGATCCAATTCCGCGAACGCCTCCCGCTTCGGAGCGCGGATAGCTCCGGTGAATCACACGCAGGAGCCATCGAAATTCAGTATTGCACCGAGATGAAGTGGGCTATGGTGTAAGCCGCTACTACTCCATAATTCGATGAGCAATAATCGATGAGCAATAATCACTGCCACCCAAGATCGACAAAGCCTTTGCGGTCGCGGCGACTGGCCCAAATTGCGGTCGAGCGGAGGCGTTTGAATCGAGCTTGAGAAGTGCCAAAACTGACGCGTACGTTTTCATGAACAATAGCGGTTGTGCATGAAACGCTCTGGGGGAAACGAAAAACAGGAACCCAGCGTATCGACAGCCGCTGCTCGCATTCGATGCGTTGACGGCGCGAATGTTCGGGTGGGCGTATACGCAGCGCTCCCTAGGGCGGGTCAGCTCTTGCGCTAACGACCTGGAAGCTCACACCAGGGGCTCACCGTGGGTGGCGTTGGCGCGGCCGGCGCCCCAATACGCCTTGTGGGAAATGGCTGACTCGTCAAAACCGAGACGCTCGAGTTGGTTATGCCAGGCGAGCACCCAGCCGGCCTCTCCAGAGACGTATGCGTGACCAAAGCCCCCGGCTGGCAGCGCCAAATCCTCACCGGCGTGTCCTGACGGGCCGCGCGCGACCCACTTCCACCGTGTTGCGGGGCGAGCGCCCGGATCAAGGCGCCGCCACTGGGCAGGGTCGTCGACCTGGACAACGACGTGGGCGGGACGGTCGGTAGAGGCGAGCATTGCGCGGATTCCCGGCAGGGACGTCTCGTCGCCGATCAGCACGTGCCAATCGGCGTCCTGGTTGAGCAGGAGCTTGCCGCGGGGCCCGATCGCGCTCACCGTGTCGCCCGGCTGTAGAGCCCGCACCCATGCCGTGCCAATGCCTTCACCGTGCAGGTAGACGTCGAGCTGCACCCAGTCAGCCGCCTGGGCCGCGATGGTGTAACGGCGGCGGATATCGCGACCGCCCGCTCGTGTTATGAGGACAGTAAGGTCTTGTGCCGGTTGCCATTCCATCGCATCGAGCCCGGCGGCCGACATGGTGACCCGCAGCATCCGCGGTGTAAGATGATCCACCGCAACCACACTGAGGTTCCAACGTGCGGAGCCGTGCGCTTTGGCTAGCAGCTGCTCGTCGTCGAGATCGCCGGCAGGACGGCTGGGCACGGTCGCGGCCAGGTGGGCAAACCCTCGGGGCATGCGTTCACTGTCGCACGAAACGCCCCGCCGATTTCCCCGGCCGGTCCACATTGAAAGTAACCGAATCTGTCCGGTGCGAGCGATAGGACGCGTAAGCTCCGAACTGGCCAAGCCGTCACTCCGAAACAAGGGGGTCGAGAGTGGGAAATGGGCGAATTCGATTCTGGATTGAAGTCGCACTGGCCGTGATTGCGGCCGCGCTAGCCATTCTGACGCTCATAACCCGAGAATGGATTGAGCTGTTGTTCGGCGTTGATCCGGACGTTGGCAGCGGCGCGCTCGAGTGGGCAATCGTCGCCGGCCTAGCCGTCAGCGCACTGGCCCTCGCGTTTGTCGCCGGATGGGAGAGGAAGCGGCATCTCGCAACAGCCGGGTGATGCCACGGCCGCCCAGCACATCCACCGTCGCAGAGCGTGGTCGCGGTGTTGCGCTGGACGACTCCACCGGACCTGAACCAGCACTGGTGCCTGCGCGCCCGAGTGTGTGCATTCGGCGGACAAGAACACGACTGACAACGACTGACAACCTGGTGCACGCGACTCTCGATTCTCTTACTCCGCCTGCAACTTGAGCTATGGTTTTGCGGCCGCCGTGGTGGGGAGCGAGGGTGTCGTCGGTGTTGATGCTCTGCCTACGCGCCCGACTAACCATTTTTCGGATATGTCGCTTTCGCACTGCGGTCCTGTGGTATTGATTTATTGGATCGCTCGATTGCTTCGCCAAACATAACCGTTTGGAGGCCATTTTGCCCGACAAGGATGGTCGATTCTACGCGCCGGATTCGGTTTTACTGCTGCATCCGGCGCGGCAGCAGACGGTTCAGATGCGAGGGGCTTGGCGCAACCAGCAACTGCGAAGTCCGGCAAGGGTGATTGGTCGTGGCTGAGCAGCGAGGCGAACCACCTCGGAAGCGACGCCCCCGTTCGGCGTCCGACGCAGATGAGCCGGCTAAGCAGCGAGGGAAACCACCTCGGAAGCGACGCCCCCGTTCGGCGTCCGACGCAGATGAGCCGGCTAAGCAGCAGAAGGGCGGCTACGGCAACGACGGTGGGGACACCGAGGAGCGTGGCGAGTCGGTCGGGGCCCACGCGGCGTTCGTCGCGAGTCACTTCGGCGGGGGCGCCGAGGCGACCCCCGAGATTCTCGACCGGGCGATCGAGGTGTGGCAGCGGCTGCCGGGCGCGGTCGTCCGCAGCCCCGCCCAGATCCGGCCGAACCGACCTGCTGCCCCGGCCAGCGGCTACGACGAGAACCAGGACCCTGACTTGTGACCGTCACCGGGACCGTCTGGCGGCCGGTCGGGCCGAGCCCCATCGACGCGGGCCGCGAGGACAACGGGACCGTCACCTGCGTGGTCGTGCACCCCTCGAACCCCGACATCATCTATCGGGGCACGAACAGCGGCGGCCTGTGGAAGACCATCGACGGCGGCGCGACGTGGCGCGCGCTGTTCGATCACGAGGACGGCCGCGGCATCGGTGAGGCCGGCGGCGTCGCGCTCGACCCGAACGACCTCGACGTCGTGTACGTCGGGATCAGCGACCACGTGTTCCAACGGTCGTTCAGCGCCCCGTTCATCGCCACAATCGTCCGCCGCGGGCTCTACCGCTCGCTCGACGGCGGGGCGAGCTGGGTGCTGCTCGGCTCAGGCTTCCCGGAGGGAAACACCGGCAACGCTACGAACTTTGCCAATGTCTCGATCACCGAGGTCATCGTCGATCCCGCGAACAGTAACCGGTTATACGTCGCGGCAGACGACGGCGTCCACGTGTCCACCGACCGCGGTCTGAACTGGACGCTCGGCGCCGGGCTCCCGCCGCTCCCGGTACCGGCCACCCCGCCGGCTGGGGTGGACAGCCTCGAGCTCGACACCACGACCCCGGCCAATGCGCGCGTCCTCTACGCCGGCGTAAATGGCAGCGGCGTCTTCCGATCGACCGACGGCGGCGCGAACTGGACGTCCGTCCTGAGCCTGCCGGCCGCCGCCCAGAAGGTCATCGCCCGCCTCGCGCCGCCGACGTCGCCGCCGGCCGCGACCGGCATCCAGGTGATCTACTGCTGCGCCGGCGGGAGCGGCGCGACCGACCCGCTGGGCTTCTGGGTCAGCACCGACGCCGGGGCGAACTGGACGCAGCAGCAGCCGCCGGCATTGGGCGCAACGAGCCTTCCGGTCCAGACGTACGGCCGCTACTGCCTCGCGATGGCGGTCGACCCATCCTCTCCCGGCGACGGCGTGTCCGACGTCGTCTACGTCGGCACCCGCGACCAGGGTGTGACCAGGGACTCCGGCGTGTCGTTCAGCTCGATCGACGGGCTGCATTCCGACAGCCACGCCTGGGCGTTCGCTCCGCCGCGCGTAGCTGGCGATTTGCCGGTAGTGCTGTGCGGTACCGACGGCGGTCTGATGAAGTCCACCGACCGTGACAAAGTTCTTTCCGGGACCCCTATCGCCACGTGGAACTGGACATCGCTGAACGCCGGCGGTGTCCAGACGACGCTCTTCTACAACGTCGACGGCAAGCCCGACCCGCCGCCGAGTTCCATGATGGGCACCCTGCAGGACAATGGCCTCCTCCGCGGTGTTGGCCCGGGCGTATGGAAGAAGACCAGCCCCGGCGCCTCTGACGGCTGGGACGTCGTCTACGACATCGGCACCAACGACCGCGCCTACGGCGCGACCAACGGCGGAGTGTATCTCTCGATCGACGACGGACAGAACTGGACCAGCGTCGCGATGCCATGGAGCGGCGCGGACGCCAACGGCCAATATCTCAACTCACTCGCGGTCGACCCATCGAACACCGGTGTTGTCTATATCACCGGCAACACGAACCTGTGGCAGTCGCGGAACGCCTCCGCCAACTGGACCAATATCTTTTCACCTGGGGCGCCCGGTGTCGTCACCGTCGCCCCGAGTGACGGCAACTATGTCGCCGTCACCGCCGGCTCCCAGGTGTTCGTCTCGCAGAACGCCCTGGCCACGACGGGCGTCGTGTTCACGCCGACCCCCAACCTGCCGCCGGCGGTGCCACCGCCGGGCCGCAGCGTGACGCGCGTCGAGTTCGACCCCAACGACCCGACGCGCTTGTACGCCGTGCTCGGCGGATACGCCGGCGGCGGCGCCGCGGGTCACGTATTCCGCACGACGCTCGGAGCGTCGCAGTGGACCGACATCTCGCCGGCCGCGAGCATCGACGACGTCCTCGTCCAGCTCGACGTGCCCTTTGGCGCCCTGGCGCTCGACGGTTCGGACCTGCCGACAACGATCTATGTCGGCTGCGACCTCGGCGTCCTGCGGTCGGTCAACGACGGTGCGTCGTGGATGGTCGTCGACGACATCCACCTGCCCCGAGTACCGGTGACCGACCTCGCGATCAGCGGCTCCCAACACCCGAAGACGCTGCGCGTGGCGACCTACGGACGCGGGGTGTTCGAGTTCGTGAAGCCCGACTGGCCGGCGATCGCAGTCACGCTGGAGGAGCAGCTCGAGTTCGGGGCGGTCTGCCCGGCGGGCGACCACCTGACGATCGAGTTGGCCAACGTCGGCAAGGGGCCACTGCGCGTGGACAGCATCGCGGTGCTGCTCGGCTCATCGAACTTCACGGTCGAGAACCAGCCGGCGACGCCGATCCTCATCGAGCAGGGCGAACAGCTCGTCTTCACGCTCACCTACCGGCCGACCCGGCCGAACGTCAGCGAGGCGGCGGTCATCCGCATCTCGAGCGACGACCCGGACGCGCCGTTCGTCGACGTCACCGCGACCGCCCGGGCCGGCGCCCCGGAGCTCGACGTCTCGACCCCGCCGGGCGGCGACCTCGGCGAGGCCTGCCTCGGCGACCATCTCGACAGCGAGCTGATGCTGACGAACTCGGGAGCGTGCCCGCTGACCGTGACGTCGATAGTGTCGAACCGGGCGACGTTCGCCGTGGCGTCGATCGCGGCGCTGCCGCTGACGATCGCCCCTGGCGACACGTACGAGCTGCCGATCCGCTTCGCACCGGCCGCGTTCGGACCCGACGCAGCGACAATCACAGTCCACAGCAACGACCCGACCGGGCCTAAAACCGTGGTCGTATTAGGAACAGCACCAGCGCCAAGGCTGACGCTGGTCGTCCCCGACAACGGCGACTTCGGTGAGGTCCGTCTGGGCAGGTTCACCGACCGCGACCTCGTCATCAACAGCCGTGGGCCATGCCAACTGAGCGTCACCGGCATCGTCTCGTCGGCGCCGATCTTCGTCACACCCCAGGTGGTCAGCTTCCCCCTCACCGTCGACGGCGGCGACTCCATCACGGTCCCGATCCGATTCCAGCCCACCAACCGAGGATCCGCGACTGCCACGCTGACGATCGTCAGCAACGACCCGAACGGCCCAGCTGTTGTCAACGTCAGTGGTACCGCGTGGCCGCCCTTGCCAATAGCAGGCACCGCCCTCGAGGGCTACCCGCTCAGCAATGACAGCCAGCATGTCTTCTTCATCGCCACCGACAAATTCGTCCACGAACTCGACATCACCGCCGGCGCGGTCTGGGCCGACAACGACCTGACCACCCTGGCCGGCGCCGTGCCACCCACGCCCGCCAGCGCCCTGGCCGGCTTCCGGCTCAGCAATGACAGCAAGCACGTCTTCTTCATCGGCACCGACAACCACGTCTATGAGCTCTACTTCACCGCCGGCACGGGCTGGGTCTACAACGACCTGACCGCACTAGCCCGCGCCGTGCCACCCACCCCCACCAGCGCCCTCGATGGCTTCCGGCTCAGCGACGACAGCAAGCACGTCTTCTTCATCGCCACCGACAACCACGTCCACGAGCTCTTCATCGCCAGCGGCGGGCGCTGGGACGACAACGACCTGACCGCCCTGGCCGGCGCCGTGGCACCCGCCGCCGCCAGCGCCCTGGCCGGCTTCCGGCTCAGCGACGACAGTCAGCACGTCTTCTTCATCGGCACCGACAACCATGTTCATGAGCTCTTCATCGCCGGCGCGGGCTGGGTCGACAACAACCTGACCACCCTGGCCGGCGCCGTGCCACCCACCCCCATCAGCGATCTGACCGGCTACCCGCTCAGCGACAACAGTCAGCACGTCTTCTTCATCGGCACCGACAACCATGTCCACGAGCTCTTCATCGCCGGCGCGGGCTGGGACGACAACGACCTGACCACCCTGGCCGGCGCCGTGACACCCACGCCCGCCAGCGCCCTGACCGGCTACCGGCTCAGCGACAACAGTCAGCACGTCTTCTTCATCGGCACCGACGACCACGTGCACGAGCTCTTCATCGCCGGCGCGGGCTGGCTCGACAACGACCTCACGGCGCTCACGTAGCAGGTAGCCATTGCGCACAAGACCTTGTGGACCTGGCAACGTTGGATGACCGGATGACCCAACACGTCGAGCACCCGCCTTGATGAAAGGAAGAAACTTCGCACCACTTGCTGTTAGCGGCTTCGTGTTAGCGGCTTTCTATAGCTGGTCACCGCGACGACATCCGGCTCTGCGGCGGCGGACGGAAGCGTTAGCGGACGGTAGCCGCAGATACTGATTAGGTTAGAAGGCGAACGAGTGGTCATGAGGTTGTCCCGGGTCTCGTAGAAGTTGAGGTGGCGGTCCCCCGCTCGAGACCTGCCGTGTGGTAGGTGTCGGGCGTTCCGCCAAGAACTCCTACAGCAAGGGGACCACCATGAAGAAGAGTAGCGAAATTCAGTCCGCCGACGCGAGCACATCCGCGGTTCCAGAGCGGGTCAGTGTGGCGATGGCCGAGATCGCCGAGAATATGGGCGAGGGTCTGCTGGCGTTGGCCGTGGGTGCCGGCTTGCAGGTCATGGCGGCGTTGATGGAGGCTGACGTGACCGCGCTGGCCGGGCCGAAGGGCCGCCATGACGGGGCCCGGACCGCGGTGCGGCACGGCCGTGAGCGCGGGTCGGTGACCCTGGGTGGGCGCCGGGTGCCGGTGACCCGGCCGCGGGTGCGGGCCACCGACGGGGCGGGCGAGTTGCCGATCGCGTCGTATGAGCTGTTCAGCTCGACGGAGATCCTGGGCAAGATGGCGATGGAGAAGATGCTCGCCGGGCTCTCGACCCGCCGGTATGCGGTCGGGCTGGAGCCGGTCGGGCAGCGGGTCGCTGAAACATCCTCTGCGACAACCAAGTCGGCGGTCTCCCGCCGCTTCGTGGCGATGACCGAAACCGCTCTGGCCGAGTTGCTCACCGCCGACCTGTCCGGGCTGGATCTGGTGGCGTTGATGATCGATGGCGTGCATTTCGCCGACTCGTGTTGCATCGTCGCTCTGGGCATCGGCATCGACGGGGTCAAGCATCCGCTGGCGCTGGTGGAGGGCTCGACGGAGAACGCGACGCTGGTCACCGACCTGCTGGTGGACCTGCGGGAGCGGGGCCTGGATGTCACCCGCCCGATGCTGGTCGGCCTCGACGGCTCCAAGGCGCTGCGCAAGGCGGTGCTCGACGTGCTCGATCACCCGGTCATCCAACGCTGCCAACTGCACAAGATCAGAAACGTGAAAGACCATCTCCCACAACGACTTCGGAGCAGCGTCGGCCGTAAGATGACCGACGCCTACCACGCGTCGTCAGCGCTGGAGGCCGAGGCGGCCCTGCTGGCCCTGGCCACAGAACTCGGCCGCACCCACCCCGGCGCGGCAGCCAGCCTGCGCGAGGGCCTGGACGACACGCTCACGGTACTGCGCCTCAACGTTTCACCCACCCTGGCCCGCACGCTGCGCTCGACTAACTGCATCGAGTCGATGATCTCGGTCTGCCGTGAACACGCCGGCAACGTCAAGCGCTGGCGCGACGGGCAGATGGCGCTGCGCTGGTGCGCGGCCGGGATGATCGAGGCCGGCAAGCAGTTCCGCCGCGTCAACGGTCACCTGCACCTACCCACACTCCGCGCCGCGCTCGAGCGCGAGACTGCCAAATCTGTCGGATCCGTCGTGCACAATGATGAGGTGAACGCAGCCTGATGCTCACCGGGCCGCCGCCGAAGTTCCACGGAACTCGGGACATCCTCAGTGGTCATGGTGCACGTCGTTAACTGTGGGCCGCCATAAGCGGGATCTCTAGTGATCGGCGTTGGGCTTCTCCAGCTCGCGGTCTTGCGACGTAGCTCACGCAGCTTCCGCCTCTCCTCGCTCGACACCCCGCCGCCTCACCGGCATCGCTCTCGGCTTGGCGCACCCACTTGCGCAGTGTCTCGGGGCCATCCCCAGCTGGGCCCGAGGTCGCCTTTATCGCCGCCCACTCCGAGTCGTCAACGGCGGATCTGACCTTGGCATGGTTACTTACCGGTCGGGGTGATCCGGCCGTTGAAGGTGATGGCAAACGCATTCAGCGCCGGCTTCGTGCGCCGTGAGGCGATCTGCGGTTGGCGCGCCTGCTCGAGCCGTACGCGCTGATCTGGATTCATCTTGCGCTGCGTCGCGGCATCGGCACCAACTTCGCCTTCGGCCTACTGCGCAGCAAGGGTTGACCCGGACCGTGTTACCGCGCCCGCCGTAACCGTCGTCCGGCCACCTGTTGTGAGGCGTGTTCCGTCCGCGAATTGTGGTCCGAGGCAGGGATATCGCGCGTATCCCTCTGTATGTCTGGTATGCATCCGCTTGGCCATCCCGGCTGACCGAAGTGACCAGCAGAAGTGAGAAGTGCCACCACTGTCGCTGCGAAACCTTGACAATGTCTAGCCTTCACTCAATTGCCGACAATCATCAATATGACGATTTCGAATCTCACAGTCTCCCATCCAGTTTCGACGCACGTGATTCGAGGTAACGATGGCTCTCACACCCGGCCATACTCGACGAGTTCGACGCGCGCCCGCACTCATTCCCGCGGCTGGACGGTGTCGAAGCGGTCCCCCAAAAGTCTGATCCCGTGGGCACTTCCGGTCCCCCGAAGGGTCACGCGATCGAGCGAATTCTTACACCACGCGTCTGGGTTGGCGCTGTGACAGAAAGGCGGACGAGTCGCCACTCTCGCGTTCCTCCGATCAGCGCAACATCCCGCGGTTCGGTGTATCAGCGATGGAGATTGGCGACGAACTGTTGCGCGTTGTACGGATTACCCGTCGCGGTATTCCACTGACTCACCAGAATGATCGCCTGGTCCAGGGTGGAGCCCGGAACGATGTAGCCGCCGTAGTTTTGCGGAACTGTTTGTTGCGTCGCAATGACCGTAACTGGTGTCCACGGCGCCAACACTTGCGTCACATCGTCAGCCACTCGAGCTTCGACATTCCCTGTGCTCCAGTTGAATCCGGACAACACCGCCTTGCCTTCGATCAAGCGCAGACTCAACTCGCCCCAGATGTCATCGCTCAGCGGTGTCGGGGCCACATCCCAACCCCAGTCTGGGCCACCGCCAATCATTCCCCAGGCGTGCCACGAGTTCCGGTCGGTGAAGTTCGCCGCCGGGCACCGATAAAGCCACACCCTGTGATCGCGGGCGAACCCGTCGGCGACGATATACACCCAACCGTCGGGCGCGTGGTAGCCACTGATCTGCGTTTGGTTGAAGTCCTGCCAACCGGCGTCCCTCACGGACCCGGGAACGGTGGGCCAACCCCCGCCGTTGGGGTCGATTCGTACCAGACGCGTATCCCTGGGATGCAGGTCCGCCACCCTTGCCACAAACGCATAGTCGACGCCGAAGACCTGGACGGTACCGGCCGGCAATTGGCTACCGCCTGGCACATGAGGCCAGGTCTCGGCGTAGAGGGTGCCATTGCCGCCGAACGAGCGGTCGAACTGGATTCTGCCGTTCAGGGTGCCCGGCCGGACATGCAGGCCCATCGATGGGCTCCACGCTCCCTGGAAGGCACCGTTTCCCGCGAACGTGTCGCCAGCCAGGGCAACAAGACCGCCAGGTGATATTTCGCATAGGTCGGTGCCCCCCGCACCCAGCGCGCCGGTGGGAGAGCCGGTCCCGGCAATCGGCCCTAAATTTATGGCGTCGCCTCGGACGGGCTGAGGCAGCTCTTGCAGCTCCCGCAAAGCCATCGCTCGTGTCCGCCGCGGTTCGAGGCCTGACCCGGGTATTGCTAGTGGCCGGTTGACTTTGCCAGGACGTCGTCGTGTCGTCTTCTTCGGTGCGGCGCGTTGTGTCGTCTTCTTCGATGCAGTGCCCGCGCGCCCCGATGAGGCGACCTTCTTGGCTTTCTTTTCCGGCATGTGATCCCCCTTCACCGATTTGTCAAACGGCAAGTAGACGCAATGTACTGGACGAATTCTCTGTCGGAGGTCGACTCGCTCAATCGGGCCGGCCGATCATGACATCGTTCTGCCGCGGCGAAAGGTTCTGGGCGCGCAGGAGAGTCGAGTCTTATGGCAGATGTCTAGAGCCGGCCAAGGTGGCCGCCGGGCGTGCTGTCGGCGAAGCCCTGGGTTACGTCACATAACGATGGGGAGGCGCCAGGTGTCGATGGCATCGCTGCGACGAGCCCGTCTCTTTGGTGACCTGCGCGGGCCGCGAGCCTAAAAAGTCCAGCTGGCTTGTGGGCTGAGGACAAAGCCGTGCCGTTGGGCGGTGTCGTCGCCGTGATTCTGGCGGAATCCCCTGATCACCTTGCACGCGACGGTGAGATCTTGTACACCGCAGGTGATCTGGTCGTCGCCCATCAGGCTTCCTCCGGCGCCCAAGATCACCTTCTCGCCTGATGCCAAGGGCTTCCCGTTCAGCTTGTCTGTGTCGGGAGGCTTGTTCTCATCGAAAGATGCTTTGTAGTCCCCTGCATAGACCTGGTTTGCGGGATGATCAAGGCCGGGAATGGCCCCGAAGCAGAATGCTGCCGTATCTCCGCGGCTGCTCCACATCGCGCACTGCAAGCCCGTCGGACTCGTAAATATTGCCAAGGGGTAGTAGCGCGACACATCGTGATCCTGCGACACGTCAGTGAACCCATCGAGGTCCGGAAACCCCGGAGGTGGCGGGGCCACCGCCGCAGTCGGAACCGCAGGGGATGTAACAGGGACCGGCTCGGATGTTTCTAGCGGAGCCACTGCAGGTGCCGAACCCCCATCGGCGATTCAACACAACTCGCACGACGGCCACGACGGCGGCGGTCACGACCGCCACGACGGCCAGAACCATCATGACTCGCGTCCAGGTAACGGTGCTCACCCTCACCACGGCCCCTTCCCGGACGACGACCGACGTGCACCACCTACGATAAGCGGACGCGCGGTGGCGGCGGTCTTGTAGCCGGCGAACCCGTCCATCGCAATGACTTCCACGGCCTGGGCGAAGGAGGCGGGTTGGGCGGCCAGGCACGACGCCAGCGCGGTCGCTGATGGTCCGTCGACCAGGTCGCAGCCGCACCGGGCCGGTCTGATCGTGAGTCGGGGTTGAGTCGATGATCAGCGTGACGAACCCGGTAGCGCGGGACGGCGACCTGCAGGACCAGGGGGTATCCGGCGACCGGTAGGTCGTCAGTGGCCGGCTGATGGTGTCGCGGTAGCGGCCGCCGCGGCCGCAGTCTGGGCAGCGCGGATTCCGGGTTACGGGCGTGCAAAAGATCGTCGTGGTCTTCGCGTCGACTGCGGCGTCGGTGATCGGCACGCCCAACTCGATCGTGCGCATGCTCATGTCAGCCGACAGCACGTACGGAGTCGGCGGCGCTGCACGAAATCACTGGCCGCACTGCGGGCAACGGGTCGCTGATGCGCACCACTCGCGTTGGCTTACCTCGACAACGAAGCCGCACTGGTGGAGGCGGCCCGTGCGGTCAGCGAGCTGACGCACTGGGACCATGAGGCCGGTGACGCGTGCGTGCTGTGGTGCGTCGCCATCCGCCGCGATCGGTGGATTGCTGCCATACCTCGACCATCTGCAACTGACTGGCCCTCCGCTGCAACACAATCCCTCGGCGCTGCTCAACGGGTGGCGACGGGTCGAGCTGGCGTGGGTGTCGTAGTGGACATCAACGGAGCTAGCGCAATGGTGACCGGTGGCGCGTCGGGTATCGGCGCAGCATCTGTGCGGCAGTTGGCCGCAAGGGGAGCCAGGGTGATCGTTGCTGATCATGCAGGAGGATCGCGGGGCAGAAGTTGCCGAGGATGTCGGCGGCATCTTCGTCAGCGTCGACGTCACGAGGAGTGAGCAGATCGTGGAGGCCATCGATGCGGCGGAGTCGCCAAGCGCGTGCGTCCAGGCCGGCGGCGAGGATCACGGCCCGCCGGATCCCGTCGTGGGCCGCGGCGAGAAAGTATTCGTCGACTAACTTCGTCCGACCTGCCGTGTACTTCGCGAAGCGTCGTCGGCGGGTGCCGTCGTTGCGTGGTGGAGTCAGCGGAGTGGTGATGCATCGCTCGGTTTTAGCAGTAGGTCTTCGACGTTGATGATGTTACTGGGGTCGAAGCCGTCCATGTCTGCGGCGAATTCTGGACTGGCCATGTAGGCGGTGGTGACCTCGGTGGCGTCGGCGCGGTCGGGGTAGGAGATCAGGATGCCGGCGCGGCCCGCCGCGGTGCGGCGGCACCCCGAGGAAGCGCTAGGCCGGGTTGCCCACGCGTTCAGCGACTTCGCCACCGATAACCCGGCGCTGTACGACGCGATGTTCACCCGTGCTACCCGTCTGCGATTCGGTGCCGCGGACACCCCCGAGCCGTTGTCGGCGGGGTTCGCCGAGCTGCGTGAGGCAGTCGCTGCCGTTGTCGGCTGGCCAGACGTCGACACCCTCACCGAGGTGCTGTGGGCCGCCCTGCACGGATTGACCACACTCAGCCGCAACGAACGGTTACGCCCCGGCCGCGACACCGATCGCATCGAACTCCTGGTCGCCCAATTGCGCTCCGTGGGTTCTTGAACGAGCGTCGAAGTCCGGCCACAATCCGGCCAAACTCTCGGAACACGTGCTCCCGAGGGGTCCAATTCGACCGGTCCGCATCGCTTCGACCAGTCCAACTGCAATTCGCCTGTGCCCCAAACCATCTCACAGAAAGTCACTGATTCGATTCGGGCGTGCGCGTCGCCGACGACAGCGCTGACGACAACCGTGACGACAGTTGCATGCCGAACTACACAGACAACACTGCC
>JAOPWC010000207.1 GCA_025965895.1 Mycobacterium sp. | reverse complement strand
CGCACAGCTTCACAAAATGACCACCAGCAAGTCCCAACCCGCCACCCGGGCCCGAGTCCCCAAGCGCGCACAATCACATGAGGCAACGAAACCACCCTCGCGCGCATCTTGACGTGAGGCAACACGCCCCCCACTTCGAGGTGAAGCCGGAGTTACGCCACCAGCGGCGGCACGGCGCTTTCCTGCGCGCTGCGAAAGCTAGGACCGTGGAGGGAAGCCCGTGCATCGACTTCGCCGGGAGAGGACATGCCGGGAGAAAGCATGGTGGAGCCTGATTACCGCTTCACGCTCTCGACGGCGTTGTCCACAACCTCCCAGACCAGATGGTGCGGGCCCCGGTCACTCGTCTCCCCGGCGGGGAACGAAATCGATGGGTGCGCCGGCGGGGATGAGTTCCTCGGTTTCGATGCTTTCCTCGAATTGGCGAATGATGCGGCGCGCGTGCTGCATCACCCACCAGCGCACAAACGTTTGGTTGACCGCTTCGCGCTCTTTGGGGTCTTCGAGAAGGTTGATGATTCGGGCGAATCCCAGCGGGATCTCAGGATCGTGGAAGTGCTGCTGGCGTTTGAAACTAATCTTGAACTGGGACCATTTGACAGCGTGGAGCTCTTCGTTGAGCCACACCATGCATCCCTCCCGGTTCGACGTATCGGCCCCGCCGAAGAAGTCGCGCTGGTCGATCCCGTCGATGACACGGTCGGTGGGTGGTTCGCAGCCGGCCCACCGCAACAATGTGGGGAACATGTCGGTGACGTGGACCATTTCGTTGCTTTCCCGCGCGGAAACCCTTCCGGGCCAACGGATGAGGCACGGTGTGCGGATTCCGCCTTCAGCGGAGCTGAAGTACGATCCGTCGAAGAAGCCCGCTGTGCCTCGCCCCAGCAGGTGATCTTCGGGACCGTTGTCGCCGGCGAAGATGACGATGGTGTTCTCCTCGATCCCCAGTTCGGTCAATGTGTCGAGGACGCTTCCGAAATCGTGGTCGAGCATAAGCAGGGAGTCGCCCCATTCGCCGTTGCTGCTTTGTCCCTGAAATTCCTTGCGCACCACCATCGGAAAGTGCATCAGGGAGTGGTTGTGGTAGAGGTAGAACGGTTTTCCGGCGTCGACGCTGCGCTTCATGAAGGCACGGGCCCGACGGTCGTACTCGGCGTCGACCTCGCCCTTGAGAGCGACCGTGAGCTGTTGATCGGTGGTTTGGACGCCGCCTTCTTTGGTGCCGTCGTACATGTAGGAGTAGCCGTCGCGTTCCCCGTCATACCAAGGGTCGTCGGGCCACAGGCATTCGTCGTAAGTGCGCGCGGGCCCGTACCATTCGTCGAAACCGTGGTCTGTGGGCCAGCGGCCGTCCTCGGCACCGATGTGCCATTTGCCGAAGCAGGCGGTGGCATATCCCGCCTCGGAGAGGATGTCGCCCATCGTGCGTTCCCAGGCGACCACTCCCCCGTCGTTTCCGCCCAGGGCGATGGTGTGGTTGCCGGAGCGGATCGGGTACCGGCCGGTCATCAGCGCTGACCGGGTGGGCGTGCACTGCGGCTCAACGACGTAGTGGGACAGCTTGAGTCCCTCAGCGGCGAACTCGTCGATGCGTTTGGTGTGGGCGCCGCGGAGTATTCCCCCGCCGTAGCAGCCCAGTTCGCCGAGCCCAAGGTTGTCGACATGGAAATAGACGATGTTCGGTTGATCAGACATGTTTCGGTACCTCAATGGTTTCGGTCTGTTTCGGGGTCGGTCGCATCGGCGCGTGCGGCCTACGGTGGTTGTGCCACCGGCCCGCGTGGGGTGTTGGTCACCAGAGCGCACCGGTCCCCGCGGTAGCGCACCGTTTCCAGGTCAAAGGGTGTGCCGTCTTCCAGGTAAGCCAGACGGTGCAGCAGCAATAACGGCGCGCCGGGGCGGATCCGCAGCAGCTTTGCGGTGGCCGGGTCCGCCGACACCGATTCCACGGTGATCTCAGCCCACCCCAGCCGCACCCCGAGTTCTTTCTCGATGAGTGCGAACACATCGTCGTGATCGAGGTTGGCGTCCACCGGGATGGCTCCCATCCGCAGCGATGTGGTGTCCAGTGACAGCGGGAGACCGCCGGCCAACCGGAGTCGCTCAATGAACAGAATCGGCGCGTTCTCGGGCAGCTGGAGCTTGGCGGCCACGAACGGGGTCGCGGTGGACTCCCGTACAGACAGCACCTGGTTATCCACCGGCAAACGGTGACCGGCTAGAGACTCGGCGAGCCCCTCGAGTCGGTCCAGATGCTGACGCAACTTAGCTCCGGTCACGAACGTGCCTGCGCCCTGCACCCGGGTGATCAAGCCCTCGCCGCGCAACAGCGTCAGGGCTTCGCGGATCGCGTTACGGCTGACGCCCAGTTCGGCGGCCAGAGCGGCCTCGGAGGGCAGCGCCGGCCGGGCGGCAGCCAAACCGCCGAACGCTCCCTCAAGGATCTGGCTACGCAACACGTCGCGGACCCAGCGGGCGGCGTCCGCGCGTGTACCAGCGTATTGCCGCGCCGGCGGACGCGGGAAGTCCTTCGGAGGAACTTGGGGGCGCGGTGCCATGGCCTCACTGTGCCAGTCGGCTCAGTTGGTGGCGGTAAGCGTCAGGTTACGCCACCTCCGTTTTCGTTAACCTCTAGGCCAGGGGCTTCGTATCGGCATTACGCCGGGCATTTCGCCACCAGCCGCCGGCGCTCCCACAACGGCGGCCATCACGCAACCGTGACCACCGCTCGTCGATCCCCGCCCACGGATCGGGCGGGTCGGCGGCCGAGTGGCGCACGCCAGTCAAACCATTTTCCAGCAGCAGAGCCGATGTTGTTCTGTGCTGATGCCCACGTCGAGCAGCAGGCTGGTCCCATGTACTCCGACGTCCTGCCGCTCGAGGAGCTGAAGCGGCGCAGTGTGATGTACTGGCTGCCGGCCCGCGGCATGGACAACGGCGGGTGGGCGGACACCTGGGTGGTACTTGCCGAACTCGAAGCCGGTCACGTCACAGCGGTTCTGGACCTGCCGCCTGTCTTCACTGCGGCCAGAACCGTGCCTTTTGGTTGTGATGGGTGGACACTGACCTACGGAGCCCGGCGGGCCCAGAGAGTTCATCCTTCTGCACTGAGACCGAGCACTCCCTGTACGAGAGGCCGCCGCGGTGCCCATAACTTTCGACCTCGATGACATCGAAATGTCGCTTCGCGAGCCCGCGCTGCACGACCTGTTGGGCCAGATACCCGTCCCGATCGACGTAACTACCAGCGCGGTCGACCGGCTGCATGTATCGACGGTCTCCGACTTCTTCGGACGGCTTTTCCTCGTGTCGTGTAACGGCCGCGGTGCCGTCGTGCATCGGGGCGAACCGCGAGTTAGACAGGACCACGAACGCACCATGTTCATCAGCGTGGTGACCTCAGGCCATTCGATCTTTCATCACGACAACTGCGTTTCCGACGCAGGTCGTGGCGACGTGGTGGCGTACTGCTCAACCAAGCCCTACAGCGCGACGTTCGACGACGTCGCCAAGCACACCTTCATGGTCGACTACAGCGCCCTCGGCCTGCCCGACCACGTCATCGAGGCTCAACTCGGTCGAACTATCAATACCGGTCATGTGTTGGGCCGCATCGTTTCCCGCTACCTCGCGGACCTCGGCGCGCACGCGATCTATCTACCCGAAGCCGACAGACAAGCACTCGAACAGCCGACGATCGATCTGCTCCGCGCACTGTTCACCGCGACAGCCGGCGACGAAACCCGCGCGCGCGAACCACTCCACGCCACCCTGGCAGTACGCATAATCGAATACTGCAAAATGCACATCAAAGACCCCGACCTGAATATCACCCGCGTCGCCCACGAACACGGCATCTCCGAGCGCTACGCCTACCTCATCTTGTCCAGGTCAGGCATCACCCTTGCCGACTGGCTCAGAACCCAGCGCCTCGAAGGCGCCGCGCGCGACCTCGCCCGGATCGACCAACCGGCAGACACCATCGCCACCATTGCCCACAGCTGGGCCTTTTCGGACCAAGCCAACTTCACCCGCGCCTTCCGCAGGCAATACGGCGTCAGCCCCAGCGAGTCCCGCCGCCGCCACGACCGGCCCTGATCGCGGGCGCGTGGCCCTTAGCGAGGCTCTGTGCAGGAAATGCTCGGTTTCAGTGCAGAAACGATCAAGACTCTGGCCCGCCGTTCTTCCTAGCGTGAGTGTCTACCAACCACGAACGATAGGCAGGCAGCGTCATGACGACAGCGAAGAGGAACCAGACCAATCCCACCGATGTGACCGACTGGGAGCGGGCGGAGGTGGAACGCGCCAACAACTCCGGATTACCGGCGGTGGCGTTCGTGCACGGGTTGTGGCTTTTGCCCAGCAGCTGGGACGGCTGGCGCAAGCTGTTCGAGGACAACGGCTACGTCACTCTCGCACCCGGGTGGCCCGACGATCCGCGCACCCGCGAGCAGGCCTACGCCGACCCGGAGGTATTCGCCGGCAAGTCGGTTCAGGACGTCACCGACCACTATCTGGCGGTGATCTCGGGGCTGACCGGAAAACCGGCGGTGATCGGGCATTCCTTCGGCGGGTTGATCGTGCAGAAGATCGCCGACGAGGGCGCCGCGGCGGCGACGGTGGCCATCGACAACGCCCCGATCAAGGGGGTGCTGCCGCTGCCGCTGAGCGCGCTGAAGTCTGGCTCGCCGGTGTTGCGCAACCCGGCCAACCGTCACAAGGCCATCGCGCTAACCTTCGAGCAGTTCCAGTACGGCTGGGCTAACAACCTCGATGAGGCCGAGGCCCGCAAGCTCTACGACACCTATCACGTACCGGCGTCCGGAGAACCCCTGTTTGAGGCGGGTTTCGCCAACTTCATGCTCGGTGGGGACACCAAAGTGGACGTCAAGAATCCCAACCGCGGCCCCCTGCTGATCATCGCAGGCACCAACGACACCACCGCCCCGATCGCGTTCACCAAGGGCAGCTACGAAAAGCAACGCAAGAACCCCCAATTGACCGAGTACGTCGAGGTCGAAGGCCGGGGCCACTCGCTGATCCTCGACCACGGCTGGCCCGACGTCGCCAACCCCGCGCTCACCTTCATCAAACGATTCCTATAACGGGCACACTCCTAACTACAAGCTGTCGGCCCGCCGCCCGAAAGGGATGGCGGGCCGATGGCCAAATCCCAGCTAACGAGCACGAGGTCGCCCACTACCTGAATTCCCAGGCGTCCCGGCCGGCTGCGACCCTGGCAGTGGTCGTGAAGGGGCCGACGGTGTTGACAATCACGCCCGGGGCATCCTGGGCCAGCCCGGCCAGGGCTGACTCGAGCGTGCCTACCAGCGGGACGGCCCCGCCTCGTGCAACCGCCGCGCCAACGCCCGCCCTGCCCGCCCGGCCGACAAACGCGAGGTCCTCTTCGCCTATCAAGCGGAGACGAGTGTGGTTCTGCGCCCCGGCGCCCGCCCGTGATCACTTCACAGGCGGGGATAGCGGAGTACCTCGCTGAGGCTATGGGCGACCGTTGATATCCCGACGTTCGTCGACGGGTTCAACGGCGGCGGCGAACAGATACCCGATGGCGATTGTGCGACCAGCTCTCGGCTCAGGCCGGAAGTAGCACCGCCGACGGCCATCGCGGCCGCTGACAGGAAGTGCCTGCCGGCGGCCAGCTCCCCGCCGCAGCCAATCCTCAGGGCCTGTAGTTTTGGCAGCTGCCGGCGACCTGCATGATCGGTCCGACGTACTGCCGCCCCATCGGGTTGCTCTGCGCCTGCTGGACGATCTGCTGGCGCTGATCCGCGGGCGACGCGAGGAACCGGCTGAGCAGGGACTGCGCCATCGGGTTCGCGTCGAACTGCCTGGCAAGGTCGGGCCGTTGGTCGTTCAGCGCCGCTATGGCCTGGTTATAGGTGCACGTTGTGTTGATGAGCGGGCCGTAATCAGGGTCTGCGGACGCGACCCCTACCCCCGCGGTTAGCGACAGCGCCACACCGCCCAACGCGACAACCAGTTTCGTCGACGACAGCTTTACCATTTTCGTTACACCTTCCAACCGATCCACCCGTAGCCTGCTGCGGCGACGTCATAAGTCCAACAGGGGCCCGCATCCGAAAGTTTACGGCTGCGCGCGGCGGGCTCGGCCAGTCTGTGGAGTCGACTGCGCGACGTTGCAGCTGTCGATTCAGGCTGACGATTCCCCGCCAGGTTGAATGTTAGGCCTCGGCACAGCGGCTTACAGGCGATCAGCAGAAATCGAGTAGCAGACTACTCGTCAAGTTTCGAGCATGTGCCGGCAGCGGGAGCCCTCACCACCCACTGCCCGGTTGTCGACCGGCTCAGCTCAGCGACACCGGCCACACACACGACGCCAGGCCATCCTGTCACGAGGGTGTCACAAGAACGGAGAACTCCGGGATAGCCGAATGGCGCTCGGCGTACCCGACATAGACCTTCGCTTCCGAATTACCATAGGCGAGGCGCCAGCGGTTTGCACATGGGTACGATTCCGGCTGGAATATTCCGAGAATGCGATATGGTGAGGTTGTTCATACTATAGTTAAGCTGTCGACTCACAGATTCCAGTGCGAAGGCGTCAACTCCGAAGAGCCCATTATCGAATACATCGTTCTGCACGGAGCCGGACCCGAAAAATATGCCCGAATAATGCCTGCCACGAATTGCGTTGCCAAAAATGATGTTACCGGATGATCCGACAAAATCTAGGTCCCCGGCAGGTTTGTCGGCGGGGGCAGCGCCTAGTTCGACACCGAAAAAGTGAAACTTGGTGTTCTCGCCGAGATTGTTGTCGATTATGACGTTCTTGCCGATCGTGTTGAATAGCCCGGTGCGCACCATTTTTACGCCACCACCGAAATTTCGGATGACGTCATTAGCGAAAACCTCGTTGTAGAGCGCGTTATCAACCGAGATGCCAGGCAGCTTGGCCATTGACGTCCCGTCGGGGGCACGGCCGGCACCGAGCACCGAGTCCAGTGCCAAATCGGAATCGGACTGTCCCCAGCGATTGCCGTTGTTCGTCACCTGGTTACCGGAAAAGACGTTCGCGGTGGCGCCGTTATCGAAGCAGATACCCTCTTTTGAGTTTCCCGCGATCCGGTTGTCGAGAAATACGTTGGCGATCGCACCGTCGTTATAGATGCCCGAGGAGAGGCCCTCGTGGATGGTGTTGGCCATAATCACGTTCTGCGTGGGATTTTGCAGGCGCTCGACCAGCGGGGTCGTAACCACCCAATAACGATCCGGCAGAAAAAACGTATCCGGATCCGCTGCGATATCGCCGCCGCGGCTCGTCAACAGAATGCCTGCATTCCAATTCGAATGACCGAGCAGATGATCTATATCATTGCCCTCGAGCAGCGCTTCTGTTACCGGACCATGAATCATGATGCCCGCGCGGCGGAGCCCGTGCAGATGATTCCCGTGGATCTGCAGGCTCGACGACGAACCCGTCACCACGATGCCATTTTCGGTCAGGCCGCCGACATCGTTGCCTTCGACAGCGATGTCCGTCCCGCTATCGACCAGAAGCCCGTTCCTGCCGCCGTTGATCTTCGCGTTCGTCACCGCGACGTTGTGCGCATGCACAAGCCTGATCAACCAGACCGGTGGCTCCGCCCCGACCTCGATCACCGCACCAGCGAAATCGACGACCACGTTTTCCCCGGTGATGGTCAACGCCGTATCGGCGTGCAACGTTCGGCTGACCACCGTGACGTGGGCCGGGCCGGCGGTGGCGATCAGCGCGCTCAGCTGCGAGAGTCGTGTGCCGTCAAACGTCAGTTTCGGCAGCGGCTGTCGCAACAAGGTAGGCAGAATGCCGCGCCCCACGCTGACCGTGTCCTCCGCGTTCCCCAAGGCCGCGGCGGCCGTGCCGCCGTCGACGTTCAGTTGTTGTGCGCGCTGGAAAACCTGAGTGCCCCGTGTGATCTGAGCGGCCAGATCGCCGCTGCCGTTGTGCAACGGCGGTACTGCGAACTCCCGTCGGAAGTTGACGGCGTGGTGAGCCGCCGTTGGCGGATCCGCCAACGGGGCGGCGGAAGCCTCGCTGGGCGGTTGCCCGGGACTGCTGCTCGAACTCTGCCCAGTGCGGGGAATTTCCGTCGGCACGGAGGGCACCGAGGGCGCCGGCGACGCGCACGCCGCGACCACGGCCAGTGCGACGATGGCGGGCAACCTAAGGACCTTCTTCATCGGTACTTCGCCTCGTGTGCGTTGGGCGGGCAAGCGGCAATTGATCTTCGCACCCCGTTGCGTTCTGCACATCACGATCACCGCCCGTCCAGAACATTGCTTCCGGAGCACCCGGATTCTCGTCACGACAACGTCCTCCGCCAAGTCAGCGCACACCAACCCAACAGACTTGGGCGAACGGCAGTGGGACGTAATTTCCGTTGTGGCGCAGCCGGCAGCTATTGTCGAGCCATCGCGACCGTCAACCTGTCCTCCGGTTTGATGAGGTGGTCTTGGCTGTCGTCGCCGATGTCGATCTGTACCCAGTCGATCTCGCCGTTGAATTTATTGCCGGTCGGCCCATAGTCCGGGGAAGACGGCGAACCCGTGTCGGCGCCGACGTCGCAGGCTTCGTCGGCGGAGTACGCCATCGGCTCGGTATGTTCAACGCGGCCGGCGCCGACAGCCTCTCCGTCGTGGTAGAGGGTGACCTCGCCACCTTTGGCGAGGCCGCCGCCGTCGTATTTGAATGCCATCCGCACCTGGTGCTTTCCAGCCGGAATCGGTGTGTCGGCCGTGGTCATGTAGTGCTCGATGCCGAAGAAGTTGTAGCAGTACCTGAGCCGCCCTTCGTGCGCATACAGAGACCAGCCGCCGGCGCTGCCGCCCTGGGTGATGATCACGCCCGCGGCGCCGGACTCCGGCACAGTGACATCAGCGCTCACGGTGTGCGACTTGTTCTTCACATTGACCACGCACGCCTCGCTGATCCGCATGCCGGGGAACAGCAGCTGGCTGTTACCGCGAATCAGCTGGGGGCGCCCGGCCAGATCCGGATTCAGACGCTCAAATCTACGGTCGTCCAGCGGCACCACGTTGTACTTGACCGCCTCGATCAGCCATAGCCGCTGCATGTCCGCAAGTTTTTGGGGGTTTTCTGCGGCGACGTTGTGGGCCTGGGTCCAGTCGTCAGGTCCGTAGAGCTCCCACGTGTCGTCGTCAAACGGCGGCGCGGGATCGGTCTTCCAAGGCGTGCTGTGCCTTGTCACCGCCGTCCACCCCTTGTAGTAGATCCCGCGGTTGCCGAACATCTCGAAGTACTGCACGTCGTGCGTCTCGGGCGCATCACCGTCGCGCAGGGTGGGCAACATGCTGACACCTTCCAGCGGTGCCTGCTGGATGCCGTTGACCGAGATCGGTGCGGGTAGTCCGGCCGCCGCCAGGATGGTCGGGGCGACATCGATCACGTGATGGAACTGATTGCGCGTCTTCCCCTTGTCGGCGAAGCCGTTGGGCCAATGCACGATGGTGCCGTTGCGAGTGCCACCCCAGTGGGAGGCCACCTGCTTGGTCCACTGATACGGCGTGTTCATCGCGTGCGCCCACCCGACGGCGTAGTGGTTATAGGCCTTCGCGGTGCCGAAGTCATCGATCTTGGACAGCAGGAACTCAGTCGTCTCGACGCCTGGCATCCCGTTCAGCATGCACATTTCGTTGAACGACCCCTGCAGGGTGCCTTCGGCTGAGGCGCCGTTGTCGCCGATGATGTAGTAGATCAGCGTGTCGTCGAGAACGCCCAGGTCGCTCAGGGTGTCGACGATCCGCCCCAACTCGTGGTCGGTCTGCTCGAGAAATCCGGCGTAGATCTCCATCTCCCGGGCCAGCACCGGCCGCAGGTCGGCCGCCATGTCATCCCACGCCGGGATCTCGTCGTGCCGCCGGGTCAGCTCCGCCTCCTCGGGCACCACACCAAGTTCCTTCTGCCGCGCCAGGATCTGCTCACGCGCCACGTCCCAGCCGGCGTCGAACTTGCCCTTGTACTTGTACTTGTCCGACCACTCCTTCGGCACGTGGTGCGGGGCGTGTGCGGCGCCGGGTGCCCAGTACATGAAGAACGGTTTGTCGGGCGTCATCGCCTTCTGCTGGCGCACCCAGGTGATCGCGCGATCGGCCAGGTCTTCCGTGAGGGTGTATCCCTGCTCGGGTGTCTTTTCCGGCTCCACCGGTGCGGTGCCCTCATATAGTCCGGGGTAGTACTGGTTGGCCTCGCCACCGATGAAGCCGTAGAAGTACTCAAAACCCGAGCCGGTGGGCCACTGGTGGAACGGCCCTACCGGCGAAACCTCCCAGACCGGCACTTCGTGACACTTGCCGAACTGGGCGGTCGAATAGCCGTTGAGCACGAGGGTTTCGGCGACCGGCGCCTTGTCCTTGGGCCGGATGCTGTTGTAGCCGGGTGCCGAGGTGGCGATCTCGGTGATGCCCCCCATGCCCACCGAGTGATGGTTGCGACCGGTCAGCATTGCTTGGCGCGTTGGCGAACACAGCGCGGTGGTGTGGAAACGATTCAGCTTGAGCCCCCCGGCGGCCAGCTGCTCGGCGGTCGGGGTATTGCAGGGACCGCCGAAAGCCGACGAGGCGCCGAAACCGACGTCGTCGAGTAGCACGATCAACACATTGGGCGCCCCCTGGGGCGGCCGCAACGGCACAATCGGCGGATACGTGGTGTCCGGGTCCTTCGCGTCATAGGTCGTCACACCGACATGCTTGTCGTCGGGAATCGGCAAAATGTCGCGCCGGATCACGGCGTGCTCTGACCCCGCTCGTGCTGCCTGGCTGGCAGATTTGGCCTTTTGACCGTTGGGCCCAACAGACGGACTCGCCATGATGGTCCTCTCCTAAAGACGTTGGACTACAGAGATTCCGACACAAGTCGCGCAACGCAGGCCACCGCCAACAGCCGGATAACCGTTGGTTTCGCATTGATGTGATCGATTCTGTGCAGTTGGGTTTTCGAGCGCGGCAGAAAGCATGGCCGCCGGGTGGCGGTCGCAACTGGTGAGCGGGTCTGCAGGAGCCCGAGACACTCAGACTAGGCCGGTCGGCGCATTGCTGAAGCCATTTGATGGCCAACGGCCGCCGAACGTGTGAGAACACCGGTACTGCGCGGAACTTCGGCGGGTGATCCCAAAGCGTGCAGTCCGATGTGTGAATGCCGGTGTGCAGGTTCAACAGCGAACGTACAGCAGCTACTCAGGACTGTCGATCCCACCAAGAGCGCGCAGCTCGGATCCGGGACAACCATGCCCTACAGCGATGTCTTCTCGCTGACGACGCCCCCACCGCGTCGGGCATCGTCGAGCATCAGGCGTTGCCTGATTTGGCCGCGAATCCCAACCTGACGTGATGAGAGTTTGGCGACCCGGTGACGATGACCGGTTCTGTTGGTACTGCGGGTTTGTTCACGGTCGTAGTTGACGTGGATGGCCTCGGTTACCGGTCTGGATTGACAGGTGAGAATCCATCCATCGACGACGTCGGCTTCGCTGAGTGCGTGAGTCGGTGCCATGTCCACGTTGCCGAGGAGGAGTTTCGCCTTACATTTTCCGCACGCGCCGCTGCTGCATGAGTAGGGCGCATCGATCCCTGAGCGGAGCGCCGCTTCCAGCAGCGACTCGTTCCCCGTGGTCGTCAGGCGGGTTATCGCGTTGTTCAGCGTCACCGTGACCGCGGACCGGACCGCGGCGTTGTCGCGCAACATAGTCTGATTCTTCGAGACGAACAGTTCTCGATGAATGTGGCTGTCGGGCACGCCGTGGGCCGTCAACGTATTGGTCACCGTTGCGGTCAGCTCTTCGGGCCCGCAGATGTACCACTCGTCGACTGCGTGGCGGCCGCCGCGCCCTGCCGTCAGCATCGAAGCAAGTCGATTGGCCGTTAACCGACCGGACTCGACCCGTTGGTAACGTCCGGGCGCGATTTCTGAATCTACCGCCACGTCCGCGTTCGGGGAACCGGAAAAAAAGTGCGTGATTTGCAGACGGGCTCCAAACTCGCGCCGCAACATAGTCAGCTCGGGGCCGAACATCACCGAGGCGCTGTCGTGATTCGCGTACAGCAGCGTCGCATGGGTGCGCGGTTCGGCGGCCAGAGCGCTGCCAAGGATGGAGATGATGGGTGTGATGCCGCTGCCGGCGGCGATCGCTCCGACCTTTCGTCCCCTTGCTCGAGCCGGCGTCAAGGTGAATTGCCCGGACGGAGGCATTACCTCGAGGACGTCGCCCTGTCGCAGCACCGTATTGGCGTAATGCGAAAATACGCCGCCCTCAAGGTGTTTCACCGCGATGCGCAACACTCCCGAACCTGCCGCAGCGCAGATCGAGTAACTGCGCTGCTGTTTCTGGCCGTCGATGTTCGCACGGACGAGAATGCTCTGCCCCGCCTGGAAGCGGTAAATCGCCGCCAGTTCAGGGGGAACGTCGAAGGTGATCGACACCGACTTCGCGGTGAGCCTGCGAAGCTCCGCGACCCGCAGCGAGTGGAAGCGGGTGCGCTCCTGCCAGTGCGCTTGCGCGGGAGCGTTGGGGTCGCGCCATGAGGTGCTCTCGCGCCATGCGCGGTACTCCAGGGGCGTCAACTCGCGTCCCCACGGCGTGGTGATTGGCACGCTGCGGTCGAGATAGTCGGCTTCGGTGTTCTGCCATGCCTTCACATACAGGTAGAACGGGATTGCCGGCTGGATGTGATGCACGAGGTGATAGTTCTGATAGAACAACAGCAGATTCATCACGGACTCCCACCCCACGCGAATCCTCGTCGCGTGGAATCGGTCCGTCTTCGCGGTCCCGGCGAGGCCATGATGCGGCAGCCAGTCGAACAGCCAGGCAAGAATTCCGAGACCGATGCGCTCCGGAACCACGTAGACGAGCAAGAACTCCCACCCGTAGCCCGCGTCGACCACGATGCAGACGAACGGAATGACGATGAAGAGGTTGAATAGGAAACCGACGACTTCCCTGCGGGGGCGGCGGCGCATGCTGGTGAGATAGAAACAGCAATACCAGGCGTCGACCGCCATCCAGCGCACCGGCAGCTGCCACCAGGGAGCCTGAGCGGACCAGGCGTCCGGATCAACACGAAAATCCTCATTGGTGTTGCGATGGTGCTCCACGTGGACGTACCTGAGCATCGGAAACGTCCCGAACAACGAGACGAACGGCATCGACAAGCGGCCCAAGAGCGGGTTCACCCATGCCAGCCGGCCGACCGTGTGGTGGATCGACTCGTGCAAGACGGTGAACATCGAAAACGTCACAAACGCCTGAACAGGAATCGTGACCATCAGCCACCACCGGCTCAGGTCGGTGAGAACCAGCGCAGACGCCGCCGTCCACGCCGTCGCCGAACCCAGCCAGACCAGAACCGTCGGGACGGCGATCTTTGGCACCGCGATACCGGGGTCGGGGAGGCCGCGGCATATTCCGACCACCTCGCTCCCGCGAAGCACCCGCCCGTCCGAAACACCACAATCTCGATTGACTTTCCCCACCACGTCCCCCACCAAGTGAACCAAGGCGCACGGAGCGTCCACATCATCGCAGCTATTGCCTTTGCTGGCGGGTGATTTTCGCTTTGCCAGTTTAGATTAGTTCCATCATCAATAACTTAGCTGCTTCCGGCTTCAATGAAACGTGAGCGCCCTTACAGTGCCTCTCCCCACCTAGATGTCGCGAGTCCGGTACAAGGGCCCTCGGACATCCGGCCGAATGCGGCTAGACGATAAGGACCTGATCCGCTCTTTGGCTGCTCCATCAGCTCCAAACGGGCTCGTATCCACGCCTATTGGCGTCGCCCTAGCTAAGAAGCTATCGCGATGCCCCATCAGATCTGACATGGTCCCCTGGAACCCACGGCTCAATGCCGTTCGTCGATGACGCCGCAGGCGGCCGTCCAGCACATGCAGCTAACGGCGAGTATTCGAAAATATGCCAAGCTCAGCGCGACCGGCCCAGTTCCGGTTGCCAACGCGAAGGCGCTTCAAACCACAAACGTCGGATTACTGGAACTGCGACCCCGGGGATGCAAGCTGTTTTTAGTGGCACGCGACAAGCGGAACGACTGCCAAACAGAACTGGATACCAATTACCGCGTTGACTCGGGATCAGGAGCGCACGTGTCACCGCACTTGCGGAGAACCCCACGCCACTGGCAGGAATCGGTTACTCACTTCCCACTTCGACGCCGAGCTCGGTCAGCAGTCGAAAGACCCGCTTCTCGATTTCGTCCCGAATCGGGCGAACGGCCTCGAGTGGTTGGCCCGCGGGATCGGGCAGTGGCCATTCCTCGTAGCGGCGGCCGGGAATGACGGGGCAGGTATCACCGCAACCCATCGTGACGACGATATCGGCGGCATGGAGCATCTCGTCGGTCCAGAGCTTGGGATGCTCGGCGGTGATGTCGATCCCCTTCTCGGCCATCGCGGCGACGGCGGTCGGGTTGACGTGGTCAGCGGGTTCCGATCCGCCTGAGTAGGCGACCGCCCTGTCCCCCGCGAGGCGGGTCAAGAATCCCAGGGCCATCTGGGATCGGCCGGCGTTGTGGGTGCACAGAAACAGCACTGTTGGTTTCGTCATTGCCGTACTCCGAGATCGTTGATCGTCTTCCTGGGTGTGGTGTGGAACGACAGCCTTGTCAGCGCTGCGTGCAGCGTCGGGGTAGAGCGCGGCGACGAGCGCCAGCCCGACGAGAGCGCCGACAATCTGGGCCGCTATGAAGCCCGGTACGGAGCGCGCCGCAATTCCCGCGAAGCTGTCAGAGAACATCCGGCCGACGGTGGCGGCTGGGTTGGCGAACGACGTCGAGCTGGTGAACCAATACGCCGCGCCGATATAGGCACCGACGGCGGCCGCTGACAGCGCCGCGCGGCCGGTCCGGGCAAGGGCGAATATCAGAGCGACCAGCCCGGCCGTGGCGACGACTTCCCCGACGAGGTGCCCGGTGGTGATGCGCTCTTTGGCCGCGATCTCGAACACTGGCCGGTCGAACATCAGATTGGCCAGCATCGCACCGATGACTCCGCCGCCGACCTGAACGACGGTGTAGGCCAAGACAACTGCACCTCTGACCCCGGTGCCGGCCCGCCGACCTAACAACCAGTCTGCCGCGGAGACCACCGGATTGAACTGAGCGCCGGAAACCGGTCCGAAGAGCAGGATCAGCACACTAAGCCCGAACACCGTCGCGATAGAGTTCTCCAGCAGCTGCAGCCCTACCTCGCCGGGTGATAGTTGAGCAGCGGCGATACCGGACCCGACCACGACAGTGACCAGCAGCGCCGTCCCGACGAACTCGGCAAGCAGCCGCCGGGCCATTCGGCGATGCCCGCCGAGCCTGCCGGTCATCCCGTCAGCAGCACGCGGTCCGGGCATTGGCCTCTGCCGCGTCGCCGGCGGCGTCGCGCGCGGTGCAGGAGCACCCCCCCGTTGGGCCGGCGGCTGATTGGGCACTGTGGCTGAATTTCTCGGAGTCGGCCAGGACGGTGTAGATCTCCCACTTCTCGCCGGCCGGCCCGGTAGCCCACACCTTGTCCTGGGTCGCAAAGCAACAGGTGGTGCCGATCTCCTCCTCTGTGAAGAGACCCTCGCCGGTGAGCCGCTCGATCTCAGAGTGCACCTTGGCGCTCGATTCGACCTCGACACCGAGATGATTCAGAGTGCCGCCCTTACCGGGGTTCTCCAGCAGCACGAGCTTGAGCGGTGGCTCGGCGACGGCGAAGTTGGCGTAGCCGTCCTTGAGCTTGGCCGGAGGCGTGTTGAACAGCGTCGAGTAGAACTTGACCGCCTCATCCAGGTCGTCGACGTTGAGGGCGAGCTGAACGCGGGACATAAGACCTCCTGTGAGACATATATCGAATCCAATGGGCCTGATCATGCCGACCTCTTTGATATATGTCAACGTCCCTGGCAGGATTGCTACATGCCCAAGACGCTGCCGATGGTCGACATCTCCGCTCCGGTCTGCTGCACACCCGTCGCCGCCGGACCACTCGACGACGCCGCGGCCCTCGAAATCGCGTTACGGCTCAAAGCGTTGGCCGACCCGGTCAGGGTGAGGCTGGTATCGCTGCTGTTCAACTCGTCAGGGGGCGCGGAATGCAGTTGTGACCTGGCCGCGGCTGTGGGTCTTACCGAATCGACCGTCAGCCATCACCTGACTCAACTGCGGCGGGCGGGCATCGTCGAATCCGAACGGCGTGGCATGAACGTCTACCACCGCCCACGCCGAGATGCCCTCACCGCCCTCTGCTCAGTCCTGGACCCGAACTGCTGCAGCTGACTGTCACGGTAAGGGCCGCTTGTTGAGCGTGACCCGGTCGTGTTACGCACCAGCCGAGCTTTCGTGCCGCTCCTTGCCGTGCCCTGGTTTGCGGTGACCGTGACCAGGAACGCGACGACCTGGGCCTGCGGGCACTGTCCGCAATGTCCGCAATTTCGACACCAACCGTTTGCAAGCGCTACCAGATTTTGCGGAGCGCACGTGTACACGATTTTCCGCCACGTATCAAGAGTATGTGGTCACCTAATTTACTCCGCGGCGTTGCACGCGGACGCGCCCGGCGAGCCCGGCCAGGGTCTCACGCCGTTGAACTACTCGTCCTGCCCGAAATTGCGTAGCTGTCCAGCACCTTCGATGAATTGTCATTCGCCGCCGTCCTCAACTGGCCGACCAGCCACGGCTTCCTCTCCTGTCCCACTGGCTGGCCTGCGCGGCGGGCTCACGCCGTTAAAATCCAGGCACTTTCCTGAGCCTCGACGGATTCGCTGCGGAACCGACGTAAGCGCGCTTATCATTTACGTCGACGTAAGTAGCAAAGTCCGCTATCTTTGACAGGGGGAATCCGGGGGTGTTTTCAATGAAGTTGCCAACAGAAACAAAACCACGCGTTCGGGCTGGGGAACGATCGGTCGATCCCGCAGCTTCGCCTGCACAGCGGATCGAGGAGTGATCGTGAGGGGTGCTTCCGCGATTGTTCCGAAGTACGCGACGCTGACGGAGATGCTGGCCGCGGCTGCGCACAGTGGTGAGCGCTTGGTCTTTGTGGACCGCCGCGAGGAAGACCACGAGGTCCCGATGGCGCAGGTTCGGCAGCAGGCGCTGTCGATCGCCGCGGATCTGGTGGGTCGGGGGGTGCGCAGGGGTGATCGGGTGGCGATCGTGCTGC
>JAOPWC010000035.1 GCA_025965895.1 Mycobacterium sp. | reverse complement strand
AGATCGTCGTCGAGGACGAGCCTCCCGACGGGCAGCCGCTGCTCGGCCTGTACCGCGGCGTACCGCTGCCGCGAAGGAGCAGCACGTACAGCGGAGTGCTTCCCGACAAGATCAGCATCTTCGGCGGGCCGATCACGCGACTCGCTGCCGGCGACGCGCATCGACTACGCCGCGAGGTCAGGCACGTCGTGCTCCACGAGATCGCACATCACTTCGGGATCAGCGACGAGCGGTTGATCGAGCTCGATCGCTACTGACTTGGTGCTGATGCTGCGCCCGAATCTTGCCGTTGCCGACAGGTCGATGAATGACTTCCCGCGGCGGAAATCGTTGCCTGGGCACGTATGTGCAGGCGAATGGCCGCAATGCCGCGCATGGATTCCGTCGTGTTTTCGTCGCGCGAAGCCAGCGAAGAGCCTCGCGAGCGTTTGGGCTTAGTGAGGTCGGCGCGTCGGCGGTGTGTTAGCTCGGGACTGCTTGGGCGGCAACGACGAGGTCGAGCGCGCTGAGAACCAGCCGCTAGTTTCGACTCCCACGTCGCACGTCCGGTCCATACTTCCGCCACGAAGACCTCGGCACCCCTCGCCAATCTCATCACCCTCGGCGCGCGCGATTTCGTCAGCCTCCGCGACGTCTACCGCAACCTCGGCTGGCCACAGATCATCGACGACGGCCAGTTCGCGGCGTTCGAACTTCGCGGCATCGTCCTCGCGCTGTTTCCCATCAACCAACGGCCTCCGGCGCCAACCATCATTGGTGAAGCGATGGCTCGTAAGAGATGCCTACGATGAGGCCTTCGACCGTCTGAAGACGCGCGACCGTCTGGCCCCACGGCTCCGTGTGGGCATCGTGCAGGAGCGTGTAGCCGGCATCGCGGAGCTCCTCGGCCGCGGCTTGTACCGCCCTGGCGTCCTCGACCTCGAACTCCACGCTGGCTTGCGGGATTGGCCGGTCTGCCGGCCAGGTGTCGGTACCGAAGCAGGCAGGCGCCCCCTGGGTCAACGGCCACACACCGAAGTGCTTGCTTCCGCCGATGCTCTCGCTGTGAAAATAGTCATCGCCCTCGGCCGCCTGCAACGGCAGTCCGAGTGCCCGCATATAAAGCCGGCGGCTCTGCACGGGATCGGCCGTGATCACACTGACGCTGGCGATGAACTGGACATCCATCTCGGGGTTCCTTCCTCCTCCGGGGGTTCGCGCGATCTCGCGCCGCCCAATCTCTCCAGCCGCAGGATAATCGACTGTGGCGCAGACGATTACAGCTGCATCCGGGCGCCGCCTAACCGTCAAGGTGCTGGTGGCGGCGCAGCCGTTCGGTGTGGTCGAGGATTTCCTGCTGGGCCGAAGGTGACAGTCCGGCCAGGCCCACGACGATGCGTTGCAGCGCGTTGTGCGCTAAACGCCACCGTTGGGAGGAGCTCCAGCTGAGGACTGAGATTGGGTTTCGGGCGAGGCGGGGGGAAACAGAGTGTCGACTAGGTCGGCCAGTGGCTGAAGGGGGGACGACGTCGACGAAGGCGCATCGCCCGTGATGACCGCTGTCGTTTCGGCGCCCACCTCGCCGGCAGCCTGGCTCGAGAGCGCCCTGATCGCCCCGGCGAGCTGATGCCCCTTATAGGCTTCCGCCTGGGCTGTCTTAGCAGAATCGTGTGCATTCTGCGCCTCCATGCGGTGCACTTCTTTGCCGAAGACCCAGCCAGCTGCCAGGCCGACTAGCGAGCCCAACGCCTCGAAAGCCTTGGTCCGATGATCCCACTGGGCATCGAACGCGCCGAGAAACAGCGCTAGACACGCCACGAGATAGGCGGAGATGAGCACCGCCGCGATGGTCATCGCGAACCCGCGGCTGGGAGCGAAAAGATTCTGTAGGAGCGTTCTTGATGCCATTTCGTTCTCCAGACGCAGATATACTTCTGGTGTCGACCATTATCGGTTCTGAACGCATCTTGATTGTCAGTTTTCGCACGTAATTCGCCACAGGACGGCCGACGGCTTTTGTCGGGGTGAGGGAACAGGTCGGTGCGTCAGATAGCCAAGCGGGAGTTATCAAGTTCAAAGCGCGGACACCTCCAACGACGTCCGCGACTGTAGCCGCCCATGCGCCTGACGTGACGTGTGGCCCTCCCGCAACGTGACCCCAACCGGGTGGACGAAGCGCCGCCTCGGTTCACGAATACGACCAATTCGAATATGGCGCGTTACCAGAACACCTTTCGCCGCCTAGAGTGAAATCCCGCGCCAGCCTCGCAGAGCCACTCCACTTTAAGTCGGCTGACTAGCTTTAGTGAAACGAAGAGTAATAGCACCGCGACGGTCCGCCGTTGCCGTCGTGCTGGGGAACGAGGCGGAAGTGGTGACCCGTCAGCCGCCCTGGCCGCGAACTCCCGCCTGGCCAAGCTCGGCGCCGCGGTCTTGCGCAGCTGCCTGATCGCGGTCGGTGACCGTGACGAGCAGCGTGGCGTTGTCACCCAGGATCGGCAGCGCCCGCGCCGCGGCGGGCAGCGGCAACTGGAACTGCCAGTGACCGTCAGTGTGGGTAAGCGCACTCGGGTCGGGGGTGATCGGATCCTGTTGGTCGTTGGTCCCTTCGACCTCGCTGTTCCACGCAGCCCACGCCGCCAAGCCGTCGCGGGTCGCGTTGGGCCCGACGTCGAAGATCGCCGAGTCGGCCCAATCGGGGACCTGTTCAAGGTGCTCGCCGAAGTCGAAGCTGTTGTCGTGCTGGGTCAACTTCGCTACCCGCAGTGTCAGGCTGTACCGCACGCGGCCCTGGTGCCTGGCCGCGTCTATCTCATCCGGAGTCGACGTGGTCCCCGACGCGGTGGTCTGGTCGAAGAGGAACGTGGTCAGCAGTGGCACCGGATTGTCCGGGCTGTCTTTGCGCTGCTGCAGTTCGGCGTTGAGCTGGATTGGGGTGTACTGGTCGGCCCGTTGTTCACTGAGCACAACGGACAGTCCGCGCACCGAAACCCGCATATCCGCCTGCCAGACCGCCGGCGGCTGTGCCTCCTCGACGTCCGCATAGGCAGGTAGCCCGGCCAAATCCACACGCACGTGCCACCGGCCGAACAGAAATCGCCGCAAGTTCTGGTAGCCCTCTTCGGAGTTGACCTCACCGTAGCTGCCTGAGCGCGACTTGAAGACGAAAGCGCGGTTGGCATTCCGGACGTAGGCGTGCTCGATGCGGACCAGCCCGTCGCTCTTCGGGCCTACCGCAACCTTCGACACGCCATAGTCTTTCGAGTCGGTGCCGATCAGGCAGAAAACGTCGTTCGGGTCGAATACATCCGGTGGTATCGACTGCGGATCCCAATCCTTGGGCGCCAGATCGCCGAATTTGTGGTCTTTCGTCAGATATCCGTACATCTTTTCCGGCGCAAAGATATCCGCACCCGCCGGGCCGATGACGTCCTCGAACCAGTTCATCAAGCCCGTTTGAAAAACAATGCCACCATGCGGCGTTCCGTAAGTGAACAGCTTGGCCACAAGGTTTCTCGCTGGATCGTTCTTCTCGACTGCGACCTTCTGCATCATGCAACGCGCGATCAACCCACCCATCGAGTGCGCCACCAGCACGACACGCTTGTCGTCGGCGTCGATCTTGCGCTGGATCAACTTGATCAAGTCATACAGGCCCGCTGCCGCGGACTCGATGTTGAATCCGTCAGCGGTGAGGTGCTTGCCGATGTCGGTGAAGATCCGCTCAAAGAATGGGCGACGGGGCGGGTCGGCAAACGTCGTGGCGGCCTGGTCATAGAACCGGTACACCCAGATCGAATCGGCGGCGACGCTGCGATCGTCGCTGTTCTGCAGGTAGGCGTGCTGATCCCCCTGCACCAGCAGGTGATACTGGTGATCGATCATCAACCGCAGCATCGGGCCCTCGAACTGATAGAAGGCTGGCTCACCGGATCCGCCCACCCGCACGTGGGTGGCACCCCTGTTGAAGCCGTAGAACGGATCGTCGACCTGTACGTCGACGCCGGTGGTGGGGCCGGCATACCCTCGGATGTAGACAATCGGCAGACGCTTCACAATGCCTCCCTAACCGCGTGATCGGAACGTGGTGGCGGTGAGCGCCTCTTTGTGCGGCGCCGTCCCCGTCGGACATCAATCGTCTCGCCCTGGGAATCGGTAGCGCGGGTAATTCACTACTCGAATCGCAATCGTGCCCAAACGTGACGGGCAGCGGCCCCCTTTTCGAAGCGCTACTCGCGGCCCTCGAAGTTCTGCCTGTATGCGCCCGGGTTCACGCGTCGGCATGACCGACGCGCCACAGAAGTCACAGAAACGGGCGCGCTCCCGTAGGTTGGTGCCGCACCGGGCACCAGACGGTCGGCCTAAAGTTTCTGACCGAACATGAGATATTGGGCTGTCCCAATAGTCGGTCTTGGTAGAACCGCACCTGGAGCGCGCCAGTGGGCCACCCGGTTAGGGCGAGAGGTGCACATGCCGAGCAGATTCGCGGATCGGGTTGCCGCGCTGCCGGCTCGAATCGCGTCATCCCTGGGCCCGCTCGCCATGCGCACCATCGCGCGGTTCAACAAACGTGTGACCGATCCAATCCAGCGGCTATGGGCGCATCGCCTCCCGTATATGGCAGTCATCGAGCACAAGGGGACCGCCAGTCAGTCCCGGCCGCCAAGGACTTCGATCCGGCAGGTTGGCCCGTGCGCGAGAGCGAGCCGCCCGTCCAGAGTCAGTAGCGTGGCATCGAACGCCTCCGCCAGCGCTACGTAGAACGCATCCCAACCCCGTATCGAATCCCGCAAACGCCACGCCCGCTCCAGCAGCCACCGGTGCCCGAAACGCTCACCCGGCCAATCTCGTAGATCGGCGACAGCTTGCCCAGCGGTCGCCGTGTAGGTGACCGTGACCTTGTCGATGTCCACGCCGGGGTCCAAGACGAGCACGATGTCGTGGCCGTGGTCTGCGCTGAGCCCACGGGTCGGCCAGTTGGGCCGGAGTTTGAGAGAGCTCCGGCCCACCGGTCGTCGAACCGGGGTCTACCGTTGAAGTGGAGTCGGGAGATGAGGCCAAGTGAGTAGAGCTGACAAGGCGCGGCGAAACGTTTTCGACGAGCGCGCTATACATGTGGGTGCGGGTTTCAAAGAGCAGGAGCGCCCGCAAGTATTAGAGACGTTGGCGACGCTCGGGGCGCACCTGAAAAGGTGGAATCCCGACGAGGTGGATGTGGAAGTCTCGGTACAGGATCGCGGCGGTAAGGAGCAGCGCGTCACGCTCCGTACGACCCTGCCGGGTCTTCCGCCGCTAGTGGCGGTCGCCGACGACCGGGACCTGGCGCGAGCCCTGGGCGAAGCGAAGCGCGAGCTGATTCGTCAGATTGACCACCACAAGTCGGCGCGCGAACCCATGAAGAACCGTCAGCTTCGGAGCGAGACGATCCGGCATCCGGAATCGGAAACAGATCGATGATTGACTGAACTAACTACAGCGTTACGGTTCGCGAAAGCCCTTGGACAAGTCCTGGATCGGGACCCAGCTGCACGCACGGACGAAGCGAGCGATTGTTGCTTGCACATAACGCCACCAACTGTCCCACCGCTGTTCTACGCGATGGGTTGGGCGGCATGAGCCCCACCCGACAGCATGCTGGCCATGGCGATGCGGAGGACGGCTAGCGGGGCTGGTTGCTCAGCGCGGCACGGTTCCCGCGCGACATGACAATGCGGTACCCGGTCGGCGCGGGTCGTGTAGGACATGACCTTCGATACCGGCGAGGCCGGCCTCTGATTGACCCCGACCGACCAGCCCTGCGAACCGCTTCAAGCCGCCCACACGCGGCGAAGGAATGACCGGCAACCTCTCGCCTGCCCCAGCCGGGGAAACCCGCAATGAAGACGACAACGACCACATACCCACCAGCCGAAAGCACCACAAACCCTGTCCATCTTCCTGTCCTGAAACAGCATCCGCCGAAAGGCACCGGTGTCAAGGCCCTACGGGCGCTGTGCAGTCTCGCTCCGCCCGAGCCTTGACCCCGACGCCTACTTCAGCGCGCCCAAGCCAGGACGAGTAAGACCGCAGAACAGCGAAAACAACCAGTAAAGGGGTCTTGACCGGCCCCGCTCCTTCAGGAATGACCAGTGACAGGGTTATATACTCGTTACGCAGACAGTATATACCCGTTGAAGGGGGCCTTCGTGCCTAAGCGATTGATTGACCTAGACGACGACCTACTCGCAGCGGCGCAGCGTGAACTGAGCACTACTGGTGTCTCGGACACGGTACGAACCGCGCTGCAGCAAGTGGCTGCCAAGTCCGCTCGGGCGCGCCAGATCGAATGGCTTGAGCAGGGTGGCCTGGAGAGTATGGCCGACCCGGATGATCGCGGGGAAGTGTGGCGCTGATCGCGCGTTATCTGATTGATACCAGCGCCGCCGCGAGGATGCGCCACGCGGCGGTGTCTCTGCGCCTGCGGCCGCTGATCGAGGGCGGTGTAGTCGCGACTACGGCTTCGCTGGATGCCGAAGCGCTCTACAGTGCACGCGGGCCGGCCGAGTACGAGCAGCTGTGGGCCGACCGCCGCGCCGCCTATGAGTATCTGCCGACAAATGACGAGCATTGGCACACCGCGCTGGGCGTGCAGCGCGCACTGGCAAGAACGGGCCAACATCCCGCCGTCGGCATGGCGGACCTGCTAACTTCGACCCTCGCCGCCGCACACCAACTCACAGTTGTTCACTACGACGCTGACTTCGAGACAGCCGCAACGGTATTGACGTTCCAGCACCGGTGGGTGCTACCACGAGGGAGCGTCTAGCCCGAAGTTACGGCGCGGAGATTGAGCGAACCCCCAGTTGAGCTGGGGGTTCGCAGTTTTCGGTTGTGGTTGTTTTGGCTACTGGAGGGTGATCGGGATGTTTGTGCCGAGGAGCTGTAAGGCTCGGCGTTGGGTGTCGGTGGCCTCGGCGAGGACGGGGACGGCGGTGTCGGCGCCGGCGAAGCGGACTTGATTGCGTGTCTGGGTGCCCAGGTGCTTGTGTAGTCCTTGGTTGCTGTGGGTGGGCAGTTCGGTGTCGGTGGTGGTTTTGCGGGCTGCCTTGGTGGCGGCGTCGGTGGATCGGCGGGCGGGGGCGACGGGGTTGTCGCG
>JAOPWC010000024.1 GCA_025965895.1 Mycobacterium sp. | reverse complement strand
ACAGCGGGTCCGCAACACCTGTAGCCCCAGGCCGGCCGCCCGCTCGGCACAGTGCTCCAGCAACAGCGATTTACCGATTCCACTGGGGCCCTTGATCAAGACCGTCTGGCCGTGGCCACTTCGCGCCGCGAGGAGCAGCGCCGTGAGCTGCTCGAGCTCCGATTCACGTTCGAAGAATTCGGTCAAGCCCATTTCGGCTGGTCAGATGTATCGAATGGACAGCGATGCGCAATCACACTGTCGAACGTATGGTCACGAGCCGGCCGCGTCGCCATCCTTGCCAAAGGGGTTTAAGTCATGCGGGTAGTGGGATTTCAGATCTATCGAAGGGGTTTGATCAACCGCCATAGCCGGTAACCGCTGAGCTACATAAGCTCGCGGACATGGCCCACCGGCGGCCGGCTGTCGTCTGTCCTGGCCTTCCCCGCGCTGGAAACACTCACACCGGCCCAAGTCGGGAACCAGTCACACCGCTACGGTGGTCTACTCCACTGACGGCGGGCGGGTGATCGTCATGGCTTTGAACTTCGGTTCCTCCCGAATCGGGCCTGGTATTACGACGCCCTGAAGTGTCGTTGCATGCCCACGGTTTCAGCGGCCGTATCCTCGCCGAAGAAGTCACCGGCGCAGAACGCGACAGGCCCTTCGGCGTGTTGAACAGGTCTCCGACCCCTACGGCCACTACCAGAAGTCGGCGACATGCAGACGCATTCCGGTGATCGCATTCTCACCAGCAGACTCAGCGGACTCAACTAGGTGGGGACCACCTCGCTGATCCACATTGGGTTGGCGGTGTTGAATCACCCGGGTAAGGCGGAAGCCGGCGCGGGCCAACAGGTCGGCGCATTCAGCGCGGTACGTTCCCGGTCGCCATGGGTGACGAGCATCTCCACGTCGATCATCATTCCGATATGCGGTGCCGCTCGTCCGGGCATCACCATCTCAAGTAGCAATAGCTTTCCACCGGCGGACATCGCGTGGCGTACATTGCCTAGCTACCCACATCACCGCACAGTCGATCGACGCGATGGCCGCGACCATCGATTCCCCCGATGCGCGGTTACGCGCCGCCCTGGCCGGCGCGATGCTGATGGGCATCGTCAGCCAGCGCTACATCCTGCGGATGCCCGTCCTGAAGGACGCCGACACCGACGACATCCTGCGACTCATCACCCCCCTCGTTCGAACCCTCCTCCGCCCCGACAGTGACAAGTAGCGAGACGGCCATCGATCAGCGAGGGTGCGCGGACCCGCGTGCGGCGATCTTGGTGTCGCAAGCGCGTGAACCACGAAGCCGTCGTCGTCGATCACTCCGACGTCGCCGGTTCGCAACCACCCATCGATGATCGTCTCGGCGGTGAGTTCCGGCTGATCCCGGTAGCCACTCATCAGCATGGGGCCGCGTGCAGAGACTTCGCCGTCCTCTGCCAGGCGGAGTTCGACGCCAGGCAGCGGTAACCCGACAGTGCCGATCCGGCGGGCACCCGGCGGGTTGGCCGTCAGGATGCCGCTCGTCTCCGACAAACCCCAGATCTCACAGATCGGCAGGCCCAAATTCTCGAAGTAGCGCAACGTTTCTGGAGCGAGAGGTGCCGCACCCACAATGAGGATCTCGACCTGGTCCAGCCCGAGCTTGGAGCGAACCGCATGCTTGGCCTCTTCGGGAAGACGTGCCGGTTCCGCAATGCCCTGAGCCTCCAAGGCAGCGCGCAACTTCTCCCACACCCGCGGCACGCGGCACCGAGCCCCAAATGGTCGGGTGCACTTGAGCCGTCGTCGCCATGAGATTCGCAATGTCGCGTACGCAGGTCAGCTCTGCGCCCAACGTCATCCACCATCCGTGGGCTGACCACCGGTCTGCCACGTGGGCCGACGGCAGGTAGGACAACATCCGCCCACCCGGCTGCACACCCGTGACGTGGGTGATCGCATCCAGCAGATGCAGCATCGAGCGATGCGTCAGCTCGACCGGCTTGGGATGACCCGTCGTCCCTGACGTCCAGATGATGGTCAACGGTGTTTCCGGCTCGACATCGCGCCACTGGGTGTCGAAGTCAAAACCGCCGGGCGGGTTAGGCAGCGCATCGAGGTGTTCGACGTCGATGATGTGCTCGACATCGGTGCCCGCCGCGGCCTCCCGCAGCCGAGGCAGCAGATCCGCCTCGGCGATAACCACCTTGCTGTGAGCCTGGGCCAACAGGCTGTGAATCTGTTCAGGGGCCGACGTCAGATAGACGGACCAGGGAACGGCGCCCAGATGGAACGCGGCGGCATCGACGAGATTGAACTCGGGACGGTTGCGCAGCGCCAAGGCAACGGTGTCGCCCTTGGACACAGCGAGGCCGGCCAAACCACCGGCGATGCGGTGGACGTCGCGGCCCGCTTCTGCCCAGCTCCACTGCTCGCCGGACTCTGAGTCGACGAGCGCGCGCGCATCGCCCCTGGCGGCAACAGCGGCCTGAAACGCCTCACAGAGCGTCCCGTAATCCCCAGCCTGCGAACGCAGAGAGAGTGTTTCGTCCCCGGCGATCAGCATCTTGGCCATCCCTTAGCTCTCCTTCGTCGGACGCCGCTAAATCCTGTACCATTCGGTATTACTGTGAACGCATACGAATGGGTATTAGAATAGACCCGCACGAATGTCTCTGCAAGAGGCATGTTTTCTGCGGGATCTCCGACCGCATGCACCACCGTTCCGTAGCGTATGTTTTAATACTGATTGGTATGATGCCTGCTGTGACCTGTCCTAGCGTTTATGAAGCCGAGAGGAAAGGGATAGCCATGGGCCAACGCACTGCCCTTGTCACCGGAGCCAGCGGCGGCATCGGAACGGCGATCGTCGAACGGTTACGCAGGGACGGCCTGCGAGTGATCACGCTCGACATCGCCGGCGAAGTCGATCTCACTGTCGATGTCGTCCACGATCCCCTGCCCGCCGAAATCTTCGACCAGGTCGATGTCTGCGTCAGCAACGCCGCAGTCGTTGACACCACCGCTCCAGCACACGGCATGGCCGCCGAGAAGTGGCAGCGTGACATCGACGTCAACCTCACCGGCGCCTTCCGCGTCGTGCAAGCCTGTCTGCCCGGCATGCGCCGGCGGCGTTACGGCCGCATTGTCGCGGTCTCGAGCCTGGCCGGACAGACGGGCATGGCAGGAAAGGTCGCCTACGCCGCGTCGAAGGCCGGACTCCAGGGCGCGATCAAAACCGTCGCGATCGAGAACGTCACGTACGGCATCACCGCGAATTGCGTACTGCCCGGCTTTGTCGCGACACCGGCCGTCAAGGCACTTCCGACCAAGGCGCGAGACCGGGTAATGGCGGCCATGCCCATGGGCCGGTTCTGCGAGCCGGCCGAGGTCGCCGATCTGATCGCATTCCTGGGCGGCGACGCCAGCGGTTACATCACAGGCCAGGAGATTGCCATCGACGGGGGCCTCGGGTTGAACACCTTCACTCTCGGTGGCGCCGGCAACGGTGAGGATCGACGATGAGCACCCGCAACACGGATCGCAACGTGACCGGGCGACTGACGCTCGACCCCGACGTTGCCCGACGCGCCGTCGGCGCAGCGGACATGCGAGCCCTGCTGATGATGCTGTTTCATCACACGGGCGATCGATACTGGCTCAGCGAGCGGTTCCGCCCGGTGCGCGACATCCGGTTGATCGCGCCCGAGGATGCCGGATTGCCCGCGGACGTTCAGGACGAAATTCGGGACGCCGCAAGGGCGGTGCTGACCGGCACCGGTGATCCGGTCGTCCCCCAACCCGACGACGTGATGTTCCTCGAGATGATGCGCATCGCCCTCGGCGAAAGCGTGCCAAGCGAGTACCTACCGATGATGCGCGAGCAGATGGGTTTGACGTCGCTTCTGGGCGACGAAGGACGCCGCGAGTCTGTACCGGCTGCGGACAGTCCCACCGTGCTCATCGTGGGTGCCGGCGAAAGCGGGATCGTGCTGGGGGCGATTCTCAACGACCTTGGCGTGGACTACCGGATCGTCGAGCGGGCCGCCATGATCGGCGGTACCTGGCGCGACAACATTTACCCGGGGTGCGCGGTGGACACACCGAACCACTCGTACTCCTACTCGTTTGGCGCCCGGTATCGCTGGAGCCGGTTCTTCTCTGAGCGCGGCGAAATTCAGAGTTATTTGCACCGCTGCACTGATGAGTTCGGAGTACGCGACCGGATCAGCTTCAACACCCGCTGTGTGTCCGCGACCTGGGACGAAGACACCGCTCAATGGCGGGTCCTGTTGGAGCACGACGGCTCTCGAGAATTTCTGGAAGCGCGTTTCCTTGTCAGCGCCATCGGTCCATTCGGCGAACCACAGATCCCACGCATCGACGGTGTGGAACGCTTTTCCGGGCCGGCCCTGCACTCAGCAGCCTGGCCGCACGATCTCGACGTATCCGGAAAGTCCGTGGCCATCCTCGGCACCGGCGCATCCTGCATGCAGATCGCCCCGGAGATCGCCGACAGGGTGCAGCGATTGACCATCCTGCAGCGCACACCGCAGTGGGTGCGCCCGATACCCCGATTCCGCGAGCTCATCGATGATGACGTCCAGGTGCTGCTCGAGAAAGAGCCCTACTACTCGGCCTGGTACCGGTTCGTGATGCTCTGGCGCTACGGCGACGGGTTGCTCGCCACATTGCGTAAGGACCCGGCGTGGCCACATCCAGAGCGATCGATGAACAGGGTCAACGACCGGCATCGCCAGCAGATGACCCAACACATCCACGACGTGCTGCGCGATCGCAGCGACTTGATCGCCAAGTGCGTGCCCGACTACCCGCCCTACGGCAAGCGGATCCTGCTTGACAACGGTTGGTATGAAACGCTTTGCAAACCAAACGTCGATCTGGTCACGCAGTCCATTGAGCGGATCGAGCCCGAGGGCGTGAGACTCACTGACGGTTCGCTTGCTGAAGCCGACTTGCTCGTCTTCACAACGGGTTTCGACGTATCCCGGAACGCCTCGCGCATTGACATCCGCGGTAGCGGAGGCGTCACACTGGCCGATACCTGGGCCAAAGGTATTGGCGCATACCTGGGAATCACCGTTCCCAACTTCCCGAACTTCTTCATCATGCAGGGACCGACGACAGGACTCGCACACGGCGGCAGCCTCATCTTCACTTCCGAGATGCAGGCGCGCTATATCGGCCTTGCGATCTGTCAGGCCACCGACTCCGACATCGCCGCGATCGACGTCAAACAGTCCGTCCACGACCGCTACATCGAGCGCGTCGACGCCGAACACGCGCAGCTCGTCTGGAGCCATCCCGGAATGCTGCCCTACTACCGCGACGCCTTCGGCAAGATCCGCATGGTACTGCCATGGCGGATGGTCGATTACTTCCACATGACCCGTCGCCCGGATCTCACCGAGTTCGAGCTCACGTATGCCACGCCGCTGCACCCGGAAGCCGCATGAGTTCAACGACTCTCATGCCTACTCGTTGACTCCCAGTGCTCGGAGGGCGATCTGCGTCATCTGCTCGATGAGGGCAGCGCGGCTGGCGGGGTCATCGGGATGTGCCCAGGTCCACATGAACGAGATCATTCCGTTGACGGCGCGAGCGGCGATTAGCGGATCCCCGGCGACGAACACCCCTTCCCTGCATCCCCGGGCGATCAGCTCACTGACTCGATCGTCGACTTCGGCACGAATCGCTAGGGTCCGCTTGCGGTCTTCGTCACGAAGGGTGCTGACTTCGCTGGCATAAACGGCAAGATACTTCCCGTGGTCGATCACGATCTCGGTCAGGCGCCGGCAGAAGACACGCATCTTGTCCACGGTGGAGCCGACTAGTTCGTCGCTGTCGCTGATCGCCGAGAGGGTCAATTCGGCGCCGGTCGTGCAGACGCCATCGAGGATCGCAGGCTTGTCTTTGAACTGGTAATAGACGAACTGCTTCGAGACGCCGAGCACGCTGGCAATGGCGTCGACCGACGTTCCGTGGTAGCCGTTCCTGAGGAACAGTTCGACAGCAGCGTCGAGAATCTGCTTGCGCTTGAACTCAGCGATCTCGCCCTTGATGGAGCCCTTCGTGCTCTTCTCCGGCTGTACCGTCACGGGCCGTCCTGTCCTTTGTGGTGAATTCACAAGATTCTATATGGTCTCTTAACGTACTTATCAGTACACAGGGATGCCGCCCCAAAACCGCGTGTCCGGATATGCCAGGCGCGGTGTCCTGATAGAGCGCCTGTCGCGGAAGTAGCCGCTAAGCTAAGTCGGTTGTCCGTCGGCGCGCCCGACACATGACTATCGGTGTTCGTATGACTGTCCGAGCTGGACAGGAGCCCCACTCCGCGCTCGGCTACCAGCCGCCAGCGCGCTACGCCGCAAACTGCGCCCACCGATAACCCCCCAAAGCAGTGAGAACAGTGGCGCACATTGCGATTCGCTGACACCGTGGGTTGCGACGCTGTCTAGGCGAGGTCGATGCAACACCGTTAGTTGTAATGGCCCGATACCCCGACCCGGTGGAAAGGCTTGGGCACCCACGGGATTAGGTGTGGCGGGCTGCCTCTTGGACGAGCTGCACGCGGCTGGTGAGGCCGAGTTTGGTGTAGACGTGGGTGAGGTGGGTTTGCACGGTGCGGGGTGAGACGAAAAGCTGTGTGGCGATGTCCTTGTTGGCCAGTCCGTCGCTGACGAGTCGCACCACGTCGCGTTCGGTGGGGGTGAGGGATCCCCAGCCGCTGGTGGGGCGTTTGCGTTCGCCGCGGCCGCGCTGTGCGTAGGCGATCGCCTCCTCGGTAGACAGCTCCGCGCCTTCGGCCCAGGCGGACTGG